>ONQT01000014.1 GCA_900320045.1 uncultured Prevotellaceae bacterium
AGAAGAATGTGTGGGAGGTCATTGTGCGTGTAGTCATCGCAGCACTGTCGGCAGCACTGACCGCTATCACCACCACGAGCTGCATGGGCCACGGGCCGTTCTAAATTAAAAATTGGATTTTCTTCGATGATGAGTTTGGGTCTGCTGGATGGCAGGCCTGAACTTTTTGCCAAAATTGTTTGGAAGTTAGAGACTTTTTTCGTATCTTTGTCCCCAAGTATTTAACTAACTAACTAACCAAATCATGACTGATATGAGAAAATTATTTAATTGGATGTTCGCAGCTGTCCTGATTTGCTGCGGAGGGGGGTTGGCTTCCTGTAGCGAGAATGCTGACAATCCGGTTGACCCGAAGCCCTCGGAGATTAATCCAGAGGATGTAAACTTGTTTGAATTCGAATGGGATTTTGATTTGCCAGGTGGATTTTATTTATCATCTGGTGCATACGCAGAACTCAAGGAGACTTTGTCAGATCTGACGGCTGAGGAGCCGCAAATGGCGATTAATGACAACACCTATCTGGTGATTCTCGACAAGGTCAGTGACCTGCCTGGCGACAGGCTGGTGGAACTCTACCAGGATGGTGTAACCATCGGCTTTTCCCATCCCAAGAAGGCTGAAATTGACGCCCTCTATGAGAAATATCCTGAACTGGGATACTATTGCAACGACGACGACATCGACAGAAGCCTGCTGTTTGCCATCAGCAGTTTCAACAATGGCTCCTACATCATACCCGATCCGGAGAAGTTCAAAGAACAGTTCACCGCCGAGTCTGATAATACTGACCCAACTGACCCAACTGACCCAGGAGCGGGTGATCCCAATGAACCCATCGTCTATGCTCCTGATGATGATCACAGTCTGCTCTATTTTTATTATGGAATGTTCTTGCAGGATCTGACTTCAGAGCAGGCCAAATATGATGATAAAATAGCCCAGGCCCGTGCCATGACCAGAGCAGGTGAAAAAGAAGATAAACTGAGTGCACAGATCAAGCGTGCTGAGGGCATGGTACATATTGGTAAGGCAGGTGTTATTGAGATCAACCAGACCTATTTCCGAAAGTCATACAACCACCAAGGGAAGGCGGTTGTTAATTTGTGTTGCGATGTCTATCCTCTCCATGTGTATGAAGGAGAAAACGGTGCTGGCGACTATTACTTCATGGACATGACGGCCAGTATCAACAATGAAACCATGTACAAAGGTAAAGGTTCGTACTGGACAGGTGGTGCCCCAGTTAAGATTCGGTGGTGCGGTGCATACGCCACCAAATTCAGGGCTTCCAGCACACTGATCAACGCCAATGACGATAAAGAAGTAGCTAATGCGATGTTCACAGCAGAAGGTTTCCCAATACCCAGCACCGTCATCAAGAATGTTAATCATCAAGAGTCGAAAAACTTTACTATAGGATGCGGCATCTCTGGCGGCTATGATGGTGGCAGCAGTTCAGAAAGTAAACCAGGAGAAGCCGGTCAAGATCCTACAGTTGAAAAATTAACCAGTGAAGGTTCATGGGGTATCAAAGCTAGCGTCAATCCCAGCTGGAGCTGGACCGATACTAAGAAATGGGATGTCAAGGATGTCGACATCGAAAACCAGACGACTGGTAATTCAGCAGCATGGGCACTTATCTATAACAACCTGCCGGAATTTAAATATTCTGAGGAATCTTCATTTAAAGAAGGTGATTCAAGAGCCTTCAGGTCGACAACTACAATCAGAGGCTCGTGGGTTTGGTACATTCCCAACGTACGCGATGATTCACAGCCGACGCCAAGACGCCTGAAAATGGAAGCGTCTGCCGACTATGGCTTCCAGAGATTCTGGTTCGGATATGTCACCCTCAAGGAGTTCAAATGGAATGCCAAGTGGGATCATATCTTCACCTTGCCGACAATCGCTAATTATAGAGCAGGCAACCTGATCCTGAAGAATGACGCCACGAAATTTATCTCCAACATCATGGTCTATAACAAGGATGGCAAGGAATTGATCTCCAAGTACAGATTCCAGAACAGCTATCCCGCCGGTCAGGAGATTAAACTGGGTGCCTTCAAGTGTACTAACGACTTGATTGTCAAGTTTAAGATGGATGGTAAGACCTATGTCTATAAAAAGAACGATGGGTATGTTAAGCCCATATTCAAGGACAATGTAACGCTTTACGCCACCGAAGACTTTAAAGAGGAATAATTCGTATAGTCCGAATGTTTGGTTAAGGAAACCTCCCCCCGCTTGTCCCGAAGCGAGGGGAGGTTATTACATGACAGTGCGACTTAGAAAGCGGCGACGCTGTACAGCCAGTCATAGATGCAGGAGCAGACGCCAAAGAGGGCTATGCCCAGCGTACAGACGGCAAGCGCAACCTTGGTGCTGGGAGCGGTCTGGAAGTGGGGTAACGGCATGTCGCTCTGCTTGATGTACATAGCCTTGACGATGAGCAGGTAGTAGTACAAGCTCACCACCGTGTTGACCAAGGCGATAAATACGACCAGATAGGCCCAGGACGACCCCTGCTCGGCAGCGGCCATGAAGACGAAGAACTTGGAAAACATACCAGCAAAGGGCGGAATACCTGCCAGCGAGAACAGGGCAAGCGTCATGAGGAACGCAAGTTTGGGGTTAGTCTGGTAAAGACCGTCGTAGGCGCTCATCTTCGTGAGCGATTGACCATTGACCATTGAACATTGACCATTATTCTCTACTGCGGAGATGACGGTGAAGACGGCCATGTTGGCAACGACATACACGAGGATGTAGTACATCAGCGAAGCCATGCCCGTCTGCGAACCACCAATGACTGCCAGCATGATGTAGCCGGCCTGCGAGATGGAGCTGAAGGCCATGAAGCGCTTAAGCTCGCTCTGACGGATGGCGAAGAGATTGGCAATGGTGATGCTCAATACGATGAGTATATAGAGCATGTATTCCCAGTATGCTGCCAACGGAGCGAAAGCCTTCACCAGGATAAACATGGCGGCGAAGGCGGCAGCCCCCTTGGAGCAGACTGACAGGTAAGCGGCGATAGGCGTAGGAGCCCCCTCGTAGGTGTCGGCTGTCCAGAAGTGGAAAGGAAACAGTGACAGCTTGAAGCCCAGTCCGCTGAAAAAGAACACCAGCCCCATGATGGCCAGGGGCGTGAAGCCCTCGCAGGATGAAGTTGCGCCATAGATGGCATCTGCCACATCGTTGAAATAGAGAGTGCCAGTGGTGGCATAGACGAACGAGATGCCATAGAGCATGATACCGCTGGAGAAGGTAGCCACCAGAATGTACTTGGCAGCAGCCTCGGCACTATTCTTCTTCCACTTGTCGAAAGCCACGAGGCATGCCATAGGCACTGAGGCGGTCTCCAGTCCGAGGAAGAACAGCAGGAACGAGCCGCTGCTGACCATGATATACATACCCAACAAGGTGGAGAGCACCAGCAGATAGAACTCGCCGGCATACTTAGCAGCCTCACACTCCAGCCAGGGCTGAGCCATGATGACCACAATGAGTGTGCCGAAAGTCAAGATGATTTTCATGGTCTGAGCAGCCATGGTTGCTACATACATGCCACCGAAAGCCTCAACAGGCCCTACGGTGGTCAGCATAATGGTCTGGCAGAGCAGCAGCGCCATAGTCATTCTGCCGACCACCTCAAGCTTACGCTCGCTTTTCGCAAGACAAAAGTCGGCGAAGAAAACTATTATCAATTCGAGAACCAGAAAGGCCTCAGGCACCATATTTAGAAATTGTCCGTAATTCATATCTTATAATCTTCCTTTTTATTAGATGATGTTTGCGAGAATAGGTCCTACGGCATCAGAGATGACGTTGCTTGCCCACAGGGGGAACAGTCCGAGACCCGCCACACAGGCTATCAGACAGATGACGGCAACGCGCTCGTCCCAAGTAGCATCGGTAAGCTCCAGATAGTGTGGATTCTTGACCTCACCATAGAGAATCTTGCCGACAACACGCAGGATATAGACTGCCGTGACTACAATCGACGTACAGGCTATGATGGTGGCGACACGATGGAAGGTGTCAACATTCTCAAAGGAGCCTACAAAGATGGTCATCTCAGCAATGAAACCCGAGAAGCCGGGCAGTCCGAGGTTGGCAAGACCGGCAATGACATAGCCGACAGACAGGAATGGCATGATCTTCATCAAGCCGTCAAGGTTGCGGATGTCACGGGTGTGGGTACGACCGTAAATCATACCGATGAGGGCAAAGAAGAGGGCCGTCATCAGGCCGTGAGAGAGCATCTGCAGGATGGCACCGGTGCAGGAGGTCTTGGTCATCATCAGCAGGGCGAAGAGCACCAGACCGCAGTGGCTCACCGACGAGTAGGCATTGATATACTTCAAGTCGGTCTGCACACAGGCAGAGAAGGCACCATAGACCACCGAAATGGTGGTGAGGATAAGGAATATCCATGCCATTTCATTAGCAGCGTCGGGCAACAGGTACATGGCTACACGGAAGCAGCCGTAGCCTCCCAGCTTCATCAGCACGCCGGCGTGAAGCATGGACACGGCGGTAGGCGCTGAGGCATGACCGTCGGGTGACCATGTGTGGAAGGGAAACAAGGCACCTAATACGCCAAAGCCGATGAAGATGAAGGGGAAGAACACCTTCTGGATGTCAACAGGAATGTTATGCATAGCGGCAATCTCGTTGACATTCATTGTGGTGGCGCCACTGAAATAGTAGATGCCCAGGATGCCAAGAATCAAGAGAGCAGAGCCTCCCATCAGCATCAGCGTCAGCTTCATGGCAGCATATTCCTTGTTACCCGACCCCCAGACACCAATCAGCAGGTACATGGGGATGAGTGCTACCTCGTAGAACATAAACATGGTGAACATATCGGTGCAGATGAAGAAGCCATAGACACCCGTAGAGAGCAGGGTGAACCAGAGGAAATACTCTTTGGTCATGGGTTTCAGCTGCCAAGAGGCAAAGGTCCCCGTGAACACGATGATGCTCGAGAGGAGCAGCATGACGACAGAGATGCCATCGACACCAACAGAATAGGCGATGTTTAGCGGCTTGAACCAAGGCGTTGAGGCCGTCAACAGCATGACGTCGGTATTACCTGCTGCACGCTGCTGAACGAAATAGATGGTCAGCCAGATGGAAAGAGCCAACAGACAGCTTGCGCCGACCACCATTACACCACGCACCTGATTGAGGCTCTTGGCCAGCCAAAGACCGACGAGCATCAGGGCGGGGATTACTACGAATAATGTTAATATACTCATAAATGTAATTTACAATTTGACTATTTACAATTTACGATTTATATCGCAAGCAGGATTAACGTTAATGCCACGGTACCGGTCAGGAACCATACGGCATACTGGCGGACATCGCCACTCTGCCAGGGACGCAACGACTCACCTGCCTCGTTAGCACCCCAGGCCATGAAGTTGAACGTGCCGTCAACAACGTGACGGTCGAACCAAGCTATGGGCGTAGAGACGCAACGGAAGATGATGCGATGTGTGACATACTGCCAAATCTCGTCCTGATAGAAACGCTTATAGGCTGCACGGTGCAACTTGGGGAACGTCTTGTACAGGCGGTCGGCAATGGGCTGGCTCTCACCCTTATAGATATAGGTTGCCAGACAGATGCTCAGAATGGCAATAATCGTAGAGGTAGCAGCTATCTTCGTGTTGAAGTGGATAGTGTAGTTGGTACCCTCGGCGCTGACAAACTGGCCGAAAGAACCACCCCAGCCTGCAAAACCGGCAATAGTGGAATAGATACCTACAACCATTGTGATGACACAGAGCACGATAAGAGGAACAGTCATCGTAGCAGGAGCCTCGTGGGGCGTGTGGTGCTCATGGGCTTCCTTGTTCTCCGTACCCCAGAAGATGCCGTAGTACAGGCGGAACATGTAGAAGGCGGTCATAGCGGCAACACCTGTCATAATCCAGCCAACCACAGGGCTGTAGGCAAAGCAGGCGGTGATAATCTCATCCTTCGAGCTGAAGCCTGAGAAGAAGGGAATACCGGCAATCGCCAGACACGAAATCAGGAAGGTGATATGCGTGACAGGCATATACTTGCGCAGTCCACCCATCAGTGCCATCTCGTTAGAGTGGACAGCGTGGATGATGCAACCGGCACCGAGGAACAGACATGCCTTGAACATAGCGTGGGTGAACAGGTGGAACATACCAGCCATGAAACCGAGCTGTGCATGATTGTCGAGCACGCCATGATGGCCTGGCAGCGAAACGCCCAGTGCCACCATCATGAAGGCAATCTGCGATATGGTTGAGAAGGCCAGCACACGCTTGATGTCGCTCTGGGCACAAGCCACCGCAGCAGCATAGAAAGCGGTGAACACACCCACCCAGACGACGATAGACATCTGAGGCTGAGCATATTCCACCCACAAGGGGAACATACGGGCAATCTGGAACACACCGGCTACCACCATCGTAGCAGCGTGGATGAGTGCGGAAACCGGCGTAGGACCCTCCATGGCATCGGGCAGCCAGATGTGCAGTGGGAACATGGCCGACTTACCAGCACCACCAATGAACATCAGCACCAGAGCGGTAGGCAGGATGAAAGCACCAGCAGCCATAGCCTTGGCAGCATTGCCGGTAATGAACGGGGTAGCGCCATCGCCCATCACAATGTTGCCAGCAAAGGAGAAGCTGAAGGAATCGGTATAGTAGCCAAACAAGAGGATACCAATGAGGAAGAACATATCGGCGAAACGCGTCACAATAAATGCCTTCTTAGAGGCGGCTATAGCGGGCTTCAGCGGATAGTAGAATCCAATCAAAAGGTATGATGATACACCTACCAACTCCCAGAAAGTGTACATCTGGAAGATGTTGGTGGCAACAACAAGTCCGAGCATGGACATGGTGAAGAGGCTCAGGAAGGCATAGTAGCGCTGGAAGCCCTTCTCGCCATGCATATAGCCGAACGAGTAGATATGTACCATCAGGGAAACCGTCGAGATGACAATGAGCATCATCACCGAGATGGGATCGAGAAGGATACCCATGTCGAAATGCAGATTGCCCAAGGGCAGCCAGGTGAAGTTATAGGGAACGATGGTGGCGTACGTGCCATCAGCCAGACGGTCAGCACCGAAATAGCTAAAAGCCGTCAGGTAAGAGAGCACGGTGACCAGTCCCAGTGACGTGGTGCCGATAAGACCAGCCGTCTTATGCGACATCTTCATGCCAGCCAGCGCAAGAATCACAAAGGACAGCGCAGGTAGCAGAAGAATCAGAAATGAATAACTATAAATTGTATCCATAACCATTTACCATTTCAAATTCTTAATACTGTCAACGCTATCGCTGCGGAAGTTGCGGTAGACATTGATGATGATAGCAATAGCCACAGCCGACTCTGCAGCTGCCACGCCAATGACGAAGAGGGTCATGAACATACCCTCCATGCCGTTGGGATAGAGCAGACGGTTGATGGCGGCGAAATTGATGTCGACGGCGTTGAGCACCAGCTCGACAGAGATGAGCATGGCAATGAGGTTGCGACGCGTCACAAAGCCATATACGCCGATGAAAAACAACAGGGCGCTTAGCGCGAAATAACATTCTACTGGAATCATGACTTACTCCTCCTTCTTTTCTTTACGTGCAACAACCAGACCACCGATGATGCAGGCCAGCAGGAACAGCGAAATGAACTCAAAGGCGAGCACATACTGATACTTGCCGGCACCGACGAGGGCCGTACCAATCTCTTTCATAGGAACCTCCACATTGGCGGGAGCAATGGTATAGAAACCTGTCTTCAACAGAATCAGGCTGACCACCACCAGGCCGGCAAGGGCTGCCAGGCCACCAGCAATCATCTTGCTGGACTTGACACGTTCCTCCAGACCCTGCAGGGTGCGCTTGCTGACCAGCTGGATGGCGAAGACATAGATCATAGTAACACCTCCAGCATATACTGAGATCTGAGCAGCGCCCAGGAATGTGTAATCGAGCAGGAAATAGATGCCTGCCACACCGAAGAGCACGAACAACAGGAATGTTGCGGCCCGCATGATTCTCGTTGTGGTAACGCACAGCAAGGCTGATGCGAGGATAACCACGGCAAGAATGACAAACATGATAGTATTACCCATAACGCGTTACTTCGTTTTAGTATTAAACTTACCGACTTCCCACGCTGCGCCACCATTCTGCAGGTTAGGCAGCGAACCGCCCTGGTAAATCTCCTTGTCAAGATGGAGCACCAGACGAGAGCGGTCGAACACGGCGTTCTCGAAATCGTTTGTAAACTCTATGGCATCGAAGTTGCAGGCGTTGGTACAGAGCTGGCAGAACATGCAGTCACCCAGGTCGTACTGATAGTCGTCGAGCACCTTCTTCTTCTTTCCTGTCTCGGGGTCCTCAGCCATGTGGCTCAGGATTTTGATGGTTCCGTTAGGGCAAGACTTCTCACATAGCGTGCAAGCCGTACACTTGTACGAACCATCCTCATTACGCTTGAAGACCAGACGGCCGCGATGGCGCTGAGCCACGTGCAGGGTGGTCTTGCGATTCTCGGGGTACTGCTCTGTTGACTTATTGGTGAAGAAATCCTTGAAGTATTCCTTCCAGGTCGTCTTCATACCAATGGCCAGAGTCTTCAAGCCATGCTTGATTTCTCCAAAATATGTTTTATTATCTTCCATTGCAATACATTACTTAATATATAGGCCAAGAGCCACCACTACGGTCATAATAACCAGATTGATGAGTGCCAATGGCATCAGGTATTTCCACTCCAGCTTCAGAATCTGGTCGATACGCAGACGGGGGAACGTCCACTTGACCCACATCAGGATCCAAATCAGGAAGAAGGTCTTACCCATAAACCAGACAATGCCCGGTATGTAGTTCATCAAGCTGTCGAAAGCCTCGATGCCAATATTGACGGGAGCCCAGCCGCCGAGGAATACCGTAGCGGCAATACCGGCAATGATGAACAGGTTGAGGAACTCAGCAAGATAGAAGAAGCCGAAGCCCATGCCTGAATACTCCGTATGGTGACCTGCCGTCAGCTCACTCTCAGCCTCAGCCATGTCGAACGGGCCACGGTTGGCCTCGGCATTACCGGCAATGAGGAACACGAAGAAGGCGATGATGGCAGGGATATGCCCCTGAAAGATGAGCCACTTCCAAGGACCTGTCTGTGCCTCAACAATACCGCTCATCTGCATGGTACCAGTCAGGATGACAGCGGTAATCAGACAGAGGCAGAGCGACATTTCATAGGAAATCATCTGCACGGCACCACGCATGGCGGAAACCACAGAATATTTGTTGTTGGAGCCCCAACCGGCCAGGAAGATGCCTACAACACCGATAGAAGAAATAGCGGTGAGCAGGAACACACCTACGTTGAAGTCAAGCACCGTAGCACCGTTGTTCCATGGCAGGAACGAGAAGGCACCCACTGAACCGATAATGACCAGCATGGGAGCTATGGCATAGAGCAGCTTGTCGGCACGGTCAACGAAGAAAATCTCCTTGATGAGCATCTTCAGCACGTCGGCAAAGACCTGCAACACGCCCCAGTAGCCTACACGCATCGGCCCCAGACGGCACTGGAAATAGGCACACACCTTACGCTCCATGAATATCAGTACGATGGCTATCAGCGCATATCCTACCAAGATTCCAGCACCCACCAGTACACACTCAATCACTATTGCCAACCAGTCAGGGCAACCTATTGTGGTCCTAAGCAGTTGGTCAAACCATTGTGTAAATATACTAAAATCAAACATAATTATCTGTCAATATCAGGAATTACAACGTCAATAGCTGCACAGGTGGCTATCAGGTCGGCTATCTTCTGACCACGCAGCATCGGGTCGAAAGCGCCAACCAGCGAGAGTCCCATCGGGCGCATCTTCATGCGATAGGGACTCTTGTCGCCACGAGAGTCGAGATAAACGCCAAACTCACCAGCCACGCCTTCTACAGAATAGTACCACTGTCCCTCCGGACACTTGATGATAGGCTTCTGCTTCACATAGAAGTCACCCTCAGGAATATTGTCAATGAGTTGTTCGATGATGTTCAGGCTCTGGTACATCTCATTGATATGAACAAGGTAGCGGTCCATAGAGTCACAGCCACTCAGCGTGCACTGCTCCCATTCCACCTTATCGTACATGTCATACGGGTGGTTCTTGCGCACGTCGTTCTTCCATCCCGAAGCACGTCCGGCAGGACCTGTGACAGCATAGTTGATGCAGTCCTCCAGTGACATTGTGCCACACTTCTCCAGACGGTTGTGGGTGATGACATTGTCGCCAAATACATCCATATACTCCTGAATGGTGGGACGCAGATACTTCACCAAATCCTTCACGTTCTTCACGAAGTTAGGATCGATGTCGGCCTGAAGACCGCCTATACGGTAGTAGTTCTGAATCAGTCGGCCACCAGTAGTCTCCTCCATGACGTTCAGCACGTGTTCACGGTCACGCATGCCATAGAGCATGCCGGTAAGAGCGCCCAAGTCCTGAGCTACACATGAGGTGTACAGCAAGTGAGAGTCGAGACGCTGAAGCTCATCCATAATGGTACGGATGTACTTGATGCGGTCGGTCAGTTCAACCTCCATAGCCTCCTCAATCACACCCACCAAAGCATGACGGTGCTGCATGGCACCCAGGTAGTTCAATCGGTCGGTCAGTGCCAGCGTCTGTGGATAGGTCATACTCTCCCACATCTTCTCGATGGCACGATGGATATAGCCCAAATGTGGATAGACGCGTTTCACAGTCTCGCCGTCCAGCACAGTCTGCAGGCGCAGCACGCCATGTGTGGCGGGATGCTGAGGACCGATGTTGATGACGTAGTCATCGGCACCGAAGAGCGGGTTTTGCTTCGACTGCAGATAACCATCCTTGTCAAGATAGTATTCCAAGCCGTAATCGGGCTCACGGTCGTCCTCCAGCGTGTATTTGTCGGTGAACTGCCAGTCCTTGCGGAAGGGATAGCCCTTGAAGTCGTTGCGCAGGAACAGACGTCGCATGTCGGGATGACCCAGGAACACGATGCCATAGAAGTCGTAAACCTCACGCTCAAGCAGGTCGGCTACGCGCCATATGTTGCTGACAGTAGGCAGATAGGCCAACTGCTGCCCCTCCATATCGCTGACGCCACTGCCCTGCATGCCGTTGTCGCTGACCTGCGTTCTTGCCATCATCTTGACGGCACAACGCTTGTGGTTCTCCGTATTCTCCAGAATATAGACGCAGCCCAGTCCGCCCTTTCCGTCCAATCCCTCGTCAGGGAAGTCCTCGCCTACGATAGTGACCAGATAGTCGTAGTGGTTCTTATCCTTCAGTTCCTGCATCCCCTGCTGGAACTTGTCAAACTCAAATTCTAAGAAGTCTAATTTCATGCTTTCTGCTCCTCTTTATTAGCTGTTGGCTGCTGGCTGTTAGCCTTTAGCTCTTCGGTAAAATCCTTGGGTACGTCAGTCACGACAATAGTCTCACGACGATGGTCGCCCAGCTTATTGCGGAACGTCAGCTCTTCGTTTGACACGCCCAGCTCAGCCTCTTCCTTGGTCTGCTTGTGGTTGGCACCACCAAAGAATTTCTCAATCTTCACCTTGCGCTGCAACTGCATCATGCCATACATGATGGCCTCAGGACGCGGAGGACAGCCAGGAATGAACACATCGACGGGCACGATTTCCTCGATACCTTTTACTACATGGTAGCTTGATTTAAAAGGACCGCCACTGATGGCACAGCCACCCACGGCAATGACGTACTTGGGTTCAGCCATCTCGTCATACAGACGCTTCAGTGCCGGTGCCATCTTGTGGGTGATGGTACCAGCACACATAATCAGGTCAGCCTGACGTGGTGAGTTACGCGTCACCTCGAAACCGAAACGGGCAAAATCGTAACGGGCACAACCACAGGCCATGAACTCGATACCACAGCACGAGGTGGCAAATGTCAGCGACCAAAGCGAATTGCTGCGTCCCCAGTTGATGAGTTGGTCCAAAGAACCTGTCACCACGTTGACGCCACCCTCATGGAGTTCGTCAACAATTCTCTCCAGAGAGTCGTTGTCATTCCACTCCTCGTAGGGAATACTCTTGATGTGAGGTCTCTTTACTTCCACTCTAAGTCTCCTTTCCGCCAAGCATATGCCAGGCCTAACACCAATACTACCATGAAGAAACCGATGCTCAGCAAAGCCATTGTGCCGAACTCCTTCACTACTACTGCCCATGGATACAGAAACACGGTCTCTATATCAAACATGAGAAACAAGATGGCAAAGAGATAGAACCCCACCGACACGGGCAGCCACGAACTGCCTCGCGTGGGTATTCCACTCTCATACGGTTCACCTTTCACCTTCGCGTATGACCTTGGTCCTATCAGCTTGGCTATCGTGTAAGCCGCTACCACCAATGTCAAGGCCGTCACTATAACGGTGATTAACAAAGCAAAATTCATAAAATCTTTATATTACAATATTGTATGCTCGCAAAAACGCCTGCAAAGGTACAACAAAAAATGTAGGAATAAGAATGAATTCTGAAGAATTTGAATAAAAACATAAAAAAGCGGAGAGAACACTAAAGCAGTTAAATGCGCACAGAGGGAAAGCCCCTGTGCGCATGGTTCATGATGAAACGAGATTACTCGCCCAGGTCAAACTTGTAACCCAGCGTGAACTGCCAAACGCGGTTCTTGCTGGCCTCGTCGTCGTCCTTCATGACCTTTACCAGACCGAGGTTGTAACGAGCCTCTAACTGGAAATTGAATAGCTCATAGCTGATAGCCAGAGGAATGGAGCAGTCGACCTTGTTGAAGTTCCTCGACCACTCAGCCTCCACGTACCTATTATAGACAAACGGACGTCCGGTGCGAGTGTAAATAACGGTTCTGCCTGTGCGCTCAAATTCACTATTGTATTCGATACCGTTAGATTTCTTTTTCTTGTGCATCAAGAAGCCCACCTGGATACCAGCCTTCAGGGCCAGTCCGACCTTGGCGAAGGGATAGTAGTTCAGTGTCAGGGGTACGTTGATGTAGTCCATAGACACACGGAACAAATCGTCCTCGGTCTTGGCACCTTGACGGGCGTAGTTGAGACCGAATGATACTCCTAAGTTGTCGTTGCAGGCATACATGAAGTCTACACCAGCCGTAAAGCCAAACAGCGGACGCAATGTGGCGTCGTAAGTTCCCTCGGCTTTGGAGGGGTCATACAGCTTGCCTGTCAGGTCGGCAACGCTGAAACCTGCTTTCGGAGTCACGTACCACTCGCCCTCTTCAATCTGGGCGCTGGCATTCATTGCAGCCATCATGGCGACGGCAATCATCATTAGTTTCTTCATTGTACTTAAATTTATGTTGTTATTCGGTTGTTAATTTTCTGTTTCCGTTTCCGTCTTGCGATAGTAGTGCTGCGTATGGTCGTTGAAGCGCAGAATCAGGGTGTCCATCGTCAGCATCTCAATGTCGGCCGTGTCGATGGAAGGCTTGTCGCCCTCCTTGCTGAAACCGCTGATAGTATCGGCCTTCAGGACGATGCGGCCATTGTATAAGTGCCAGTCGGTATAGCGCTTGATGGGTGGATACTCCACGGGCGACATGTCGTCCGTCGTCGTCTGGCGGAACTGTCCGCCGCGCGCCATCACCGTGTTGTCGCGCTTCAGTCGCAGCGAGTATTCCCGTGGCGCCATCATCAGTCGTTTGACGGAGTCGGGCACGCGTTCCATCATACGGCGCCGCATGCGCTTGGGCATCTGGTCCAGTTGGCGCAGGGTGGGAGTGACCATATAGCACCACATGCTACGCAGATTCTCCATATTGATGACCATGAGTGCTTCCTCATGGTCTTCGGGATTCAGGATGACGGCCATCTCGTCGCCAATGTGCGGACGCCCATAGATGCGGTGCTCGTGGTTGGCCTCGATGATGTCGAAGGTGTCCAGGGTGCCGCTCTGGTAGTCTAAGAATACCAGTACCGAGTCTGTGCAGCCGTCGCATGCCAGTCCGTACAGAGACGAGTCGCCAGGGTGGTTCTTGTCTACCGTCAGTGCTCCCACGCTGTGTTCGTGTTCTGTCTCGGCAGGTTGCCTGTGCTGTCCGCAGGCCCCTGTCAGCACAGCTGCTATGATGAGGAGGAAGAGTGCTTTTTTCATTGCGATTTTGAAATTTTCTGCAAAGATATGAAATAAATTTCAATTATCAATTGTCAATTATCAATTATTTTGTACCTTTGCAGAAAGTTTTAAAACGAACCTTATCAATGATTGTATGAAAAAGAAGATTAAGTTTAGCCTTGTCTACCGCGATATGTGGCAGTCGTCGGGCAAGTTTCAACCCCGTAAGGACCAGTTGGAGCGCATTGCTCCGGTGATTATCGATATGGGATGTTTTAGCCGTGTGGAGACCAACGGCGGTGCCTTCGAGCAGGTAAACCTGATGGCTGGCGAAAACCCCAACCTGGCCGTGCGTGCCTTCTGTAAACCGTTCAACGAGGCAGGCATCCAGACGCACATGCTGGACCGTGGTCTGAACGCTCTGCGCATGTACCCCGTACCCGATGATGTGCGACAGTTAATGTATAAGGTGAAGAAAGCCCAGGGTGTGGACATTCCTCGCATCTTCTGTGGTCTGAACGATACGCGAAACATCATTCCCAGCATCAAGTGGGCCAAGGAGGCAGGCATGATTCCTCAGGCTACCCTGTGTATTACCACCAGTCCCGTGCATACGGTGGAATACTATAGTGCCATTGCCGACGAGGTGATAGCAGCCGGTGCCGAGGAAATCTGTCTGAAGGATATGGCCGGTATCGGTCAGCCTGCCCTGTTAGGTGCGCTGACAAAGGCTATCAAGACCAAGCACCCCGATGTCATCATCCAATATCACGGACACTCCGGACCAGGCCTGTCGATGGCTTCTATCCTGGAGGTCTGCAACAATGGTGCCGACATCATTGACACCGCCATTGAGCCGCTCAGCTGGGGTAAGGTACATCCGGACATCATCAGCGTGCAGTCGATGCTGAAGAACGAAGGCTTCGAGGTGGCCGATATCAATATGAATGCCTATATGCAGGCTCGCAGCCTCACACAGGAATTCATCGACGACTGGCTGGGATGCTTCATTAATCCTGCCAACAAGCACATGTCGAGTCTGCTGCTGGGCAGTGGACTGCCCGGAGGTATGATGGGCTCGATGATGGCTGACCTGGGACCGATTCAAGGCATGATCAACAAGTTGCGCGAGAAAAAGGGCGAGCCTACACTGTCGATGGACGACATGCTGGTGAAACTCTTCAATGAGGTGGAGTATGTGTGGCCGAAGGTGGGTTATCCCCCATTGGTGACACCGTTCTCACAGTATACCAAGAACATTGCGCTGATGAACCTGCTGACCATCGAGCAAGGCAAGGGCCGCTATGTCATGATGGACGATGCTATCTGGGGCATGATCCTCGGCAAGAGCGGCAAGGTGCCTGGCGCCATCGATCCTGAATTCATCGAACTGGCCAAGAAGCAGGGCCGCGAGTTTACCACTGCCGACCCGCATACACTCATTCCCAACGCCCTCGAAGGCTTCAAGAAGGAGATGGATGAGAACGGTTGGGACTATGGTCAGGACAACGAGGAGCTCTTCGAGCTGGCTATGCACCCCGAGCAGTACCGTCCCTTCAAGAGTGGCCAGGCCAAGAAGCAGTTGCTCGCCGACATCCAGAAGGCCAAGGACGCCAAACTCGCAGTTGGCGGCTCTCCCGCCGACATCGCCGCCTTCAAGCACGCCAAGGCCGATGCCCTGACGGCTCCCGTAGCCGGACAGGTCTATTACGAGTTCTCTGGTGAGGGCGCTTGCGAGCCTTGCTTGGAACCGTTCATCGGACAGCAGTACAAGGAGGGCGACACCTTCTGCTACATTCAGGCTCCGTGGGGCGAGATAGTTCCCATTCCAGCAGCCCTCGGCGGCAAACTCGTAGAGGTTGCTGCCAAGCAAGGTGCCAAGGTGCGCCGAGGCGATAATCTTGGATGGATTGAGAGAGCTGAGAATTGAGAATTGAAAATTGAGAATTGAGAATTTGAGGTCGTGGACTATCAAGCTATTATCGATAAGTATTACCCTGCGGACGATGAACTCCGCAGGGTTTTGTTAAAGCACTCGCGCCAGGTGGCCGACCGCTGTCTGGCGATAGCAAGGAAGCATAAGGAACTGCCTGTTGACATCCAGTTCCTGGAGGAGGCCGCCATGCTGCATGATATCGGTATCTACCAGTGTAATGCTCCCAGCATTCATTGTCATGGTTCAGAACCCTACATCAAGCACGGCACCATTGGTGCGGATATCCTGCGCAAGGAAGGGTTCCCACGCCATGCAAGGGTGGCGGAGCGCCATACTGGAACGGGACTGACCCGCCAGCAGATAGAGCGCCAGCAGTTGCCGCTGCCTCACGAGGACTTTGTGCCCGAGACGCTGGAGGAGGAAATCGTCTGCTATGCAGACAAGTACTATTCCAAGTCCAGTCCCGACCGCGTGCGCACCGTCCTGGAGACGGCGCAGAGCCTGGAGAAATTCGGTCAAGAGGGTGTCAAGAAATTCCTCTCTTGGGCAGAAAGGTTCGAATAGAGAGGGGACCAAACGCTGAAAGCGTGAGTTTAAACGTTAAAAAATAGCAAGGCGGTAGCAAATTATCAATTATCAATTGTTAATTCTCAATTAAAAGCACTACCTTTGCAGCCGTGAGAAGAAAAACGCTCATATTTCTGCTGTCCTTCGTCATGGTGTTTATGATGGCGGGGATTCCTTCGTTACGCTTTCCTGAACAGCAGGGAGGCGTTGATTCGTTGGCGGCAGATACTGTTCCTGCTGATACCGTCAACCGCAAGGCTCTCACTGATACGGTGCCTGTCGATTCCCTCGGCAGGTCTCTGGCGCTTGACTCGGTGATTAGTGACACCATCGGCATGGATTCACTGCATAAGGCTATTTGGATACACAATAAGGCGGTTGACGACTCGTTGGCGCTGGATTCCATCAATCGTAACCGCAAGAATGGCATCGACGCTCCGGTGACATACTCTGCTGAGGACTCGTTGACCTACGAGGCAGAGTCGGGTGTTGCTCATCTGTTTGGCAAGTCGCACGTCACCTATCAGGACATGGACCTGACGAGCGACCAGATTTATATGACGCTGGACTCCAGTCTGGTGCATGCTACGGGTTCGAAGGACTCGACGGGTCAGAAGTTCGGCACACCTATATTCAAGATGGGTGACGATACCTACGAGAACGACACCATCGCCTTTAACTTCAAAACCAAGAAAGGTCTTATCAGCGATGTCTATACCCAGCAGGAAGACGGTTTCATGACTGCCCAGCTGGCCAAGCGTAACAGTGAGGGCGAATTGTTCCTGCAGCACGGCCGTTATACAACGTGTGACGAGCCGCATCCCGACTTCTATTTCGCCATGTCGCGTGCCAAAGTGCGCCCAGGCAAGAATGTCGTCTTTGGTCCTACCTATCTGGTGGTGGCCGACGTTCCCTTGCCACTGGCCATCCCCTATGGCTTCTTCCCCTTTACCAAGAGCTATTCCAGCGGACTCATCATGCCTACCTATGGTGATGAGCAGAGCCGAGGCTTTTATCTGCGTGACGGCGGTTGGTATTTTGCCATCAATGACAAGATGGACTTGAAGCTGACGGGCGAAATCTATACGAAGGGCTCATGGGCCATCAATGCCGCCTCGGCCTATAACAAGCGCTATAAGTATGGAGGCAACTTCTTGTTCAGCTACCAGAATTCGGTGTCAGGCGAAAAGAATATGCCCGATTATTCGAAGACGACGAGCTACAAGTTGCAGTGGACACACCATCAGGATGCTAAGGCCAATCCCTTCAGCACGCTGTCGGCCAGTGTGAACTTTGCCACTACGAGCTATGAACCCAACAACCTGTCGTCGATGTATAATCCTCAGGCACTGACGCAATCAACGCGTACCAGTTCGGTGACTTATAATACCCGTTTCTCCAGTCTGGGCATGAGCATTACGTCAGGCGTTGACGTTAGCCAGAACATGCGTGACTCAACACTTGCACTGACGCTGCCTAACCTGAGCGTTACCGTCAGCCGTTTCTATCCCTTCCGTCGTAAGAAGATGGCAGGTAGTGAGAGGTGGTACGAGAAGATATCGGTGAGCTATACCGGTGCCATGAGGAACTCCATCAATGCCAAGGAGGATAAGGTGCTGCACTCCAGCCTGAGCAAGGACTGGCAGAACGGTATTCAGCATACAATCCCCGTCAGTGCCAGCTTTACACTGTTCAATTATCTGAATCTGACGCCGTCGTTTACCTTCGTCGACCGTATGTACACCCAAAAGCGTATGCGCTCATGGGACACGGAGAACCAGAAGGAAGTAGTGGATACCCTGCAGGGTTTCTATAACGTCTACAACTGGAGTATGTCGATGTCTGCTTCGACGGCACTGTATGGCTTCTATATCCCCAACCGCAAACTCTTCGGTGAGAAGATTCAGGCTGTGCGCCACGTCTTCAAGCCCACCGTCTCGTTCAACTATTCCCCCGACTTCACTGCCCGCCGTTATGGATACTATGATACTTACCAGAAGACCGATGCCAACGGCAACGTATCGCTGGTAGAGTATTCGCCCTTCTCCGGACAGATGTATGGCGTGCCTGGTGGCAAGACGGGTTCGGTATCGGTGGATATTTCCAACAATATCGAGATGAAGGTAAAGAGCGATGCCGACTCCACGGGAGTTAAGAAAATCAGCATCATTGACGAGTTGGGTGCTAACATGAGCTATAATTTTGCCGCTCAGGAGAAGCCGTGGAGTGACCTCTCCATGCGACTGCGTCTGAAACTGTCGAAGAGCTATACCTTTAATATGAATGCAGTCTTTGCCACCTACGCCTACGACCTGGACGAGAACGGCAATCCGTATGTAGGCAACCACACAGAGTATAGTCGAGGTCGCTTCGGTCGTTTCCAGGGTACTTCGCAGAACCTGTCGTACACGCTGAACAACAAGAAGGTGGCCAACTTCTTCAAGTGGCTGCGTGGCGAGAAAGTGGAAAAGACGGAAGACAAGCCCAAGGAACAGTTTGACACGGGCGGCAATACCAATATCGATACCGATATGGAGGCTGGCAAGCACGGTGCCAAGCGTGAGAATGCCGGTATGGCCGAGACAGACGAAGACGGTTACATGCTGTTCTCCATTCCTTGGTCGTTGACCATCGGCTATGGTATCAATATCCGTGAGAATACCGGTGGCTCGTTCGACTACGACCGCATGCGCTATCCTTATAAGGTGACGCAGAACCTGAACTTCAGTGGCAACATCCGTATTTCTGACGGATGGAACATCGCATTCAGCTCAGGTTACGACTTCGAATCCAAGAAGGTTTCTATGACGACGGCCTCGCTGTCGCGCGACCTGCACTGCTTTAACATGTCGTGCCAAGTGGTGCTGACACCCTATACGAGTTATAACTTCTCCTTCCGTTGTAATGCCGCTACGCTCACCGATGCCCTGAAGTGGGACAAGCGCAGCAGCTATACGAACAGCGTTAAGTGGTATTGATGGATGTTGGGTGATTTTCGCCTCCGTTTCAGCCGTTATTTGCTGAAACTAAAGAGCGCCTTCAACGATTCTTCTTCTCCCACCACCCAGATGATGTCGCCCTCCTGGAAACGGCGGGTCGGAGCTACGGGCGACAGGTTCTCCTTACCTTCCTCCAGTCCGACGACCATACAGCTGTAGATACTGCGGATGCCGCTCTCCTGCATGGTTTTGCCGACAAACGGACTGTTGGGGCCGATGATGAGCTGGTGCAGTTTCATCTCACGATTCTCCAATTCCAGGTCCTCGGAGATGAGGTCGCTCTCCAGGTCGTGACGGAAGCGCGACAGTTGCTCATCGCTACCGATAACCTGCAGGTGGTCGCCCGGGAAGATGAGGTAGTCGCCATTGGGGATATTCATGCGGAAACCGCCACGCAGGATACTGCTGATATGGACGCCATAGCGCTTGCCTAAGTTCAGCTCCTTCAGCGTGCTACCCATCCACATGGAGTTGGAAGGCACGGTAAAGTCGGCGATGTGAATATCGCGGTCCAGCAGTTTTCCTTCGTACAGAGGACGCTTCTTGCCGTGCACCTGGGCCTCGATGTCGCGACTGCGCAGGTTGTTGATAAACAGACGCTCCAGCAGGATGCTGCGACGCTTGACGCTCCGCGAAAAAACCATCACTGCAACGGCCACAACGCCGATGGTAATCATAATGGCGTTGGTGAAGTGGCTCAGGTAGTTGCAGATGTAGAAGATGAAGCAGACGGCAATGACTACTCTTACCAAAACGGTAAACAGCAGTGGCATGTGGTTGCGGTTGCTCTCTTCCCACAGCGCTTTCCATTCTTCCGAGCGGTTCTTCTTCATGACCATAGCTCGCAGGAAGGGTGAGATGAAAAGTACTGTCAGTACACCCGTGATGGCGTTGGCATACCAGTGCAGCTCCCAGCCAGGCAGCAGACCGCGCATGAAGGGCAGGAAGAAGGTAAACATGAGGGCGATGGTGGCCGCTGCCAGAATGCTATAGATGAGCGTGTTGATGGTCATCTGTGTCAATAGTCGCCTCCACTGGCTGCTCTTTTGCGAGTTGGGGTGGCTCATGCTGAAGTGGTTCAGCGCTGTGATGAGTCTGGACGGCAGACGGTGCTCCAAAGCGCTATAGGCAGGTGTCGCAAGACGAATCATATAGGGCGTGAGGAACGTGGTGATGACACTGACCGCCACGACGACGGGGTAGAGAAAGTCGCTAATGACGCCTAATGACAGGCCCAGTGAGGCGATGATGAACGAGAACTCACCAATCTGTGCCATAGAGAAACCGCAGCGCATGGCCGACTTCAGACTCTCGCCGCCCAGCATGAAGGAGAAAGAACCAAATACGGCCTGTCCCACGAGGATGGTCAATACCAAGGCAACGATAGGAACGGCGTAAGCCATCAGAATCTGAGGGTCGACGAGCATGCCTACGGACACAAAGAAGATAGCACCGAAGAGGTTCTTTACCGGCTCTACCAAATGCTCAATCTTCTCGGCTTCTATCGTCTCAGCCAGGATGCTACCCATGATGAAAGCTCCGAAGGCACTGGAGAAACCGACCTTCGTGGAGAATACTGCCATAGCGCAGCACATTCCTAACGATACGATGAGCAGCACCTCGTTGTTGATGAGCCTTCGCACCGAGCGCAGAAACAGCGGAATGGCAAAGATACCCACCACCAACCAGAGCACCAGGAAGAAGCCTATCTTGACGATAGCTCCTAACATCTGTCCGCCATCGGGGTTGTTGCCGCTGGCAATGGCACTCAGCATCACCATCATGACAATGGCAAGAATATCCTCCAGGATGAGTACCGACATGACCAACCCTGCAAACTGCTGCTGGCGCAACCCCAGGTCGTCGAAGGCCTTATAGATAATTGTCGTAGAACTCATGGCCAGCATACCGCTCAGGAAGATGCAGTCCATCTTCGACCAACCGAAGGCGTGACCGGCTATCATACCTAGCATAGCCATTGAGAAGATGATGGTGATGGTCGATATGATAGGCGAAGCTCCCATCTTCAGGATTTTCTTGAATGAGAAGTCAAGACCTAATGAGAACAACAGGAACATCACACCGATGTCAGCCCATAGCTGGACGTTCTCCGTGTCGACGACGCTAGCAGTATAGGGCATGTGCGGTGACACTAGGAATCCCGCTACGATGTAGCCTAACACCAGGGGTTGTTTCAGTTGTTTGAAGACCAGTGTCACAATGCCTGCCACGATAAGAATCAGCGCCAGGTCTTGAATCATTGTCGGTAGCTCTGCCATTCGGAAGGGATATAAGGACGATTAGTCGTTGTAACCGGCTGTCAGTTCACAGATCTTGACGACGACCTGCATGGCTTTCTCCATCGACTGGATGGGTACGAACTCGTAGGGACCGTGGAAATTGATGCCGCCAGCGAAGATGTTGGGGCAGGGCAGACCCTTGAAACTGAGCTGAGCACCGTCCGTTCCGCCGCGGATAGGCTTTACCTTGGGAGCTACGCCACACTCCTGCATGGCTTTCAACACCAGGTCGATAACGTGCATCTGCGGGTCGATCTTCTCCTTCATATTATAGTACTGGTCGTTGATGACGGCAGTTACAGTACCCTCACCGTACTTCTCGTTCATCTGCTCGGCACACTTGGCGATAAAACGCTTACGGTCTTCGAAGCGGTCGCGGTCGTGGTCGCGGATGATGTAGGAAAGTTTGGCCTGTTCCACATTCGACGTCATGCCTGTCAGGTGATAGAAGCCCTGATAACCCTCCGTCCGTTCAGGTGTCTCATCCAGAGGCAGCATGGCGGCAAATTCGGCAGCCAGTGCATTGGCGTTTACCATCTTGCCCTTGGCATAGCCCGGATGTACACTGATACCCTTGATGTTGATTTTAGCTCCTGCGGCGTTGAAGTTCTCGAACTCCAACTCGCCCACGTCGCCGCCATCCATCGTGTAGGCCCACTGGCAACCGAATTTCTCTACGTCGAAGTGGTGGGCACCCATGCCAATCTCCTCATCGGGATTGAAGGCGATGCGAATCTTGCCGTGTTTGATTTCCTTGTGCTCTCTCAGGTACACCATCGCCTGCACGATTTCAGCAATGCCGGCCTTGTCGTCTGCTCCTAACAGTGTTGTTCCGTCTGTTACAATAAGGTCTTCGCCCTTGTGCAACAGCAGTTCGGGAAACTTCTCCGGCGACAGCACCATTCTCTCACCGCTCGCCTCTCTTTCACCTCTTAATACGATATCTCCTCCGTCGTAGTTCTCGACGATGCGCGGTTTGATGTCCGCTCCCGAGCAGTCGGGACTTGTGTCGTAGTGCGAGATGAACCCGATGACGGGCACTTCCTCTTTGATGTTCGACTTCAGCGTGGCGTAGATGTATCCTTTTTCGTCCATTTCTACGTCTTCCAGTCCCTCATGCTCCAGTTCCTTCTTCAGGTATTCTGCAAACACCAGCTGTTTCGGAGTACTGGGCACACTCTCGCTCTCCTCGCTCGACTGTGTGTCGAACTTGGTATAGTTCAGAAATCTCTCAATGATGTTCATATTTTGATTGTTAGCGTTTGTCCGTATATAGTCAGTGTAAATTCTTTGCAAAGATACGAATAAGTGAGCGAATACACAAGAAAAAAGCCGAAATATTTCTTTTCGGCTTTTGATTTAGGGTACTGGTGGGCTATTGTGCCTGTTGACAATGACGGCACTGGCCGTTGCCGTCGCAGGGATTTCCCTTGCGCTTGCAGTAGCGTTCGCACTGGGCGCAGATGTCGTAACCGAGCATGGCTCCGAGGATAAAGTCCTCCTCGGGAGTCAGCTCGTTCAATGGACGAGTGACAATCAGCCGGATAGCCTCCAGACACTCGCGCCGACCGAAATACAGATTGACTGTGTTGCACCCAGCAGGTTGTAGCACATAGGGGATGTCCTGGTGCTTCAGACGCTCGGTGGCAAACTGTTCATAACGCTTGTTCATGGTGAAGAGCACCATTTGGCGCACACCTTTCTTGTATTCATAGATGTGGTTCATCAGTACCTTCATGTCAATCGGCATTCGTTCGGTGGTCATGGTCTTAGTGTTTATTAGAGGTTTGGTGATATCTGTGCTACCCAGGCGTCGATACGGCTGTCGGTCTTATTGTCCTCGTTGACGTCGTCCAGAGGCAGACCGACGAACTTGCCGCCAACAACGGCCGTTGAGTCGTCGAAGGTATAGTCACTGGTGTCTACGCTTCCTACGATGCGTGCGCCACTGTCTTTTACGGCATCGTACAACTCGCCCATTCCGCCCACGAAAGTATCTCCGTATGACTCAGCATCGCCGCAGCCAAACAGAGCAATGGTCTTACCATTCAGATTGGCCGACTTCAGTGTGCTTACTCCGTCGTACCAGTCGTCTTGCAACTCACCGGCGCCCCATGTCGAGGTTCCCAGAATGAGGTTCTGGTTCTCGCTAATGACGTCAGCCGTTAGCTCTTGTACATTGAGGGCCTCACAACCCAACTTCTGTGCAATCTTTTCTGCGATGCTTTCGCACGTTCCCGTCGAGGAACCATAGATAACGATAGTCTTGTTCATTGTCTGAAATACTGATTTGATGTGGTTAAAAATGATTTCAGTTGCAAAGGTACAGACTTCCTCGCTATCCTGCAATACCCAAAAATGGTGAAATTCCAGTTTGAGGGTGAGGACTATTAAAAAAATGAAAACAATCGGTGGTTGTGGGGGCAGGGGAGTAGGTCGTTCGTTATATATATAAATAAGGTATAAGAACTAAAACAATGATTAACGTAATTTGTGTACACACGGCCATGGCTCTGGTGGAGCCGCTGACCAAGATTTTCCAGGAACTGCTGCCTGAAGTGAATGTTAACCATATTGCCGACTCGTCGCTCATCAAGGAGGTTATCGCCAACAATGAAGTGACGCCTGCCGTGCGCCGCCGGCTGTTGTCGTATTATAACGCAGCTGCCGATGCAGGAGCTGACGTGGTGTTTAACACATGCTCGTCAGTAGGTGATGTCGCTGACTATGGTAACCAGTATGCTCGCATCCCTGTGTTTCGTATCGACCAGCCCATGGCTGCTCAGGCTGTGCAGAACTATGACCGCATCGGTGTTATCTCGACATTACCCACCACGCTGGATCCTACCTGCCGCCTGCTGCAGAACGAAGCGAAGAAAGCCGGACGCAACGTGACGCTGGTCGAGGGATTGGCTGACGGAGCCTTTGCTGCCGGACAGAGTGGCGATGGCGAGACACACGACCGCCTCATTGCCGAAGCTGCAAAGCGTATTGCCGACAAGGTGGATATGTTCGTGCTGGCTCAGGGTTCGATGGCACGTATGGAACAGCGGCTCTCGGAGCTGACGGGCAAGCCTGTGCTCTCCAGTCCCGTCTTGGGCGTCAAGGGCCTGCGCAAGTTTTTGGGAATTGACAAATGCTAATTGACAATTAGGTGAAACGCAAGAATATCATCCTGACCCTGCTCGTTATCTTGGGCATGGTAACCTTTCTGGACCGCATCAACATCAGTGTGGCGGGAAGCAGTATCATGCACGACCTGGGACTGACGCCCTCGGAGTGGGGATACGTACAGAGTGCTTTCATCCTTTCCTATGGCATCATGCAGATACCGATGGGTGCTCTCGGCGATGCTTTCGGACATCGTAAGATATTGGCATTTATCGTACTGTGGTGGTCGCTGTTTACGGCTTTTACCGGAATGGCAGGAACCTTGGCCACGTTGCTTGTCATCCGTTTCATGTTCGGCATTGGTGAGGCTGGCTCGTCACCGTGCTCGACGGGTGTTATCAGTCGCTGGTTCGAGAAAAACGAGGTCGGCAAGGCGCAAGGCTATGTCTGGGCAGCCAGTCGTATGGGTGGCGCCCTGACACCGTTTGTCGTCATTCCCGTTATGATGTGGGTGGGCTGGCGATCGGCATTCTATCTCTTAGGAGCACTCGGTATTGTCTGGGCCGTCGTGTGGTATTGGTATTATAGACCCAACCCCCAGCCCCTCCCTGCGAGTGAGGGGAGTTGTTGCTCTGAGAAAGAAGAATCGGTGCTGAAACCATCTGCACCCCTCCATACAGGGAGGGGCTGGGGATGGGTCTCTTCTCCTCAGTTCTGGCTGCTTTGTGGCATGTACTTCTTCTACGCCTTCGGCTCGTGGTTCTTCTTCTCCTGGTTCCCCACATTCATGGAGTTAGGTCGTGGCTTCGACAAGTCGGAGTTGACGTACGCTGTTGCCGTGCCGTTTATCATGAGCATGATAGGAAATATTGCCGGTGGTCACTTGACGGATAAGCTCACCCGCCGTTATGGCATCAAGGTGGGTCGCAAGGCGTTAGGTTCCAGCTCGCTGGCCGTTTCAGCCGTCTGTATGTTTCTCGCAGCCTTCATTCCCGGTAAGATGGCCGTTTTCGTGTTCCTGTCGTTGTGCTTCGGCATCTTCGACCTTATGCTGCCGTCGGCTTGGGCCTTGTGTATTGACCTGGGCAAGAAGCAGGCAGGAACGCTGAGCGGAGCGATGAATACCGCAGGAAATATTGGTGGCTTCTGCTGTGGTATCCTGTTTGGCGAACTGGTACAGCGGTCGGGCGATTACAACATGCCACTGTACGTGATAGCGGTCATGCTGCTCATCAGTGCGCTGTTCTTTGCCTTCATCAATCCAGAGAAACCCATCATTAAGGAATAATATAAAAGGCTGCCAACCGGCAGCCTTTTATGTTTACTTCTTAGCAGCTTTCTTCGCTTTTTTCTCCTCCTTCACTTCTTGCTCCTCTTTCACTTCCTTTCTGTCGTCGATGTTGTCTCCCTCTGTAGGAGCCATCTCTTCCTCGAAATCAGTGATGCCGGCCTTGATAAGGATGTCGTACCACTGGATGAGTTTCTTGATGTGGCTGTTCTGCACACGGTCCTGATCCCACTTGGGGAGTACCTTCGAGAAGTATGTATGCAACTCATCAGGAGTAGCCTTCTTGAAGTTGATACTGCAGGGCTTGCCCTTCTCCAGGTCGCGCATGGCAGCCAGCACGTTCATCAGGGGAACGTCGTCAGTCTCCGTAAACATGGCGATGTCGGCCAGTGACGTGATACGGTCTGTGCCGAAGGCAGGCATACGCTTGTGGGTGTCATCCAATGCCTCGACGATGAGGCTGTTCGTTGCACGTGATACTAATTTGTAGAGTCCCGGCTTACCCGAGATAGCTAAAATAGTCTGTTTCATTGTTTTCTTTTTATTGTCGTTATTTCGTTATATCGTTATTTCGAGACGTCGAGGGAGACTAAAAGTCTCTCAATTTGCGAGGGGAGGTCGGCTTGGCCGTCGTTGACGATTTCGTAGTCGGCGCGACGTCTGACCTCATCTTGCGGCCACTGGCGCTGTAGCCATTCCAACACTTTCTCACGGCTGATACCGTCACGCTGCATCACTCGCTGGATGCGAACCTCCTCGGGAGCCGTGACTACCACCACGCGGTCGACGTATCGATAAGCGCCGGACTCGAACATGATGGCACTTTCCATCCATAGGCTGCCGCTCTCCTCGAAGTCGCGGAAGACTGCGGGATGCACAATGGCGTCGATGGCCTTGGCGTTGGTTTCGCTCTCCAGCAGGAAGCGCGCTACGACGGCTTTGTTCAGACTTCTGTCCTCTTGGTAGGTCTCCGGTCCGATGAGCTCCGTCAGTTGTTGCCGAATATCCGGTGAGGTACGGATGAGTCGTTTGGCGGCTGCATCACAGTCATAGACCTCGATGCCACGCTGAGCTAACAGCTTACAGACGTAACTTTTGCCGGAACCGATGCCTCCGGCGATACCCATCTTCAGGGCTTTCCCCTTAGTCTGACCTGTCTTCATTCGTCTTCTATGAGGTAGTCGACCTGGCGGATGTCGAGCGTAGCACGGCTGACACCATGGGGCACATGGCGCAGATAAATCGAACACTTCTCCTGGTGATTCTCGGTAATCTCCCGATAGTCTGCCACCACGACGAAGTCCTCGGGGCGAAGGCTGCGAATCTGGCTGACACCGGCCACGAAGTGTACCTTGACCTTGGCAGGGAAGGTGCGCAGCACTTTGCCTTCCGGCAGATTGAGGCACAGGATGGGGACGTTGTTCATCGTCTCCTCCGTCAATACGTCAGTGATAAAACTCAACTGAATTTGTTCGGGCTCCACCTTGACATCGGTAGGATGCGACAGGTTACAGTTAATGCTGAGTGTGTCGCGGAAGTTGACGTAGTTCAGCGGCTCAGTATAGATGGCGCGGATGCTGTCCAACTTCTCCGGTGAGGAGTAGATGTCAACGCTGTCCGGCGAATATACAACCTGCGAAATGAAGTACAGCTGGTCAGGAATAACACGTCCTGTCCAACGGACGGGGACACGTTTGCGCTGTCCATTGTTATAGAAGAACTCCAGCTTCTCGGGTTTGATGGAAACAACCTTCGTCGAGGCTTCTAAGCCCAGTTCTACGATGCGCTTCAGGTCTGATGCCCCTACGACACCATAGCCATTGCCACGGTGGTAGGTCTTGAAGGATACGGAGATAGGTTTCCCTTTGGTGCTATAGAGATAGCCCATAATCACCCAGCCCTTGTCTCTGACGGTAACTCGCACGGTGTCAATGGCGGCAGAGGTAAGCACGACATTTCGAGGAACGCCGGTGACACGAACGGGAACCCTGATTTCCTGCTCATAACTTTCGTTGAGAGTCATCATCAGCCAGAAGATGCCCGAGAGGAACAGGAAAAAGAGAAAAACCAGGAACTGCTTGTTCATGTTGCTGAACAAGAAGTTCCTGACCGATTCGTATATACTCTTGATAGTCACCGTGCTGATGCGCTGTGGGAGTCGTTAGCTCTGGGTGGGTGTGCTGCTGTTGTCCTTGTAGACGCAGCTCTTGTCGACCTTGACGACGACGCCGTCGGCAATCTTCACTTCAACGATGCCCGATGCCAGGTCAATCTTCTTCACGGTTCCGTAGATGCCGCCGCTGGTGAATACCTGTGTGCCCTCGGCCAGCGAGTTCTGGAAGTTCTGAATCTCCTTGCGGCGCTTGTTCTGCGGACGAATAAAAAAGAAGTAAAGGATGACGAACATCAGGATGATCATCACCAGCGGGTTACCGAAAATCATGCCCAGTCCGCTGGGCTCTTGTGCTGCCTGTGCAGCGAGAATAATCTGTGTCATGGTTATTTACAATTTGACAATTTACAATTTATTTTTCAATTTCGATATTTCGATATGTCGAGGTCTCGTTCTTTCTCACCTCTTCTCTTCCATGTGCTTCAGCAGGTGACCTGTTTCTATCAGGTGGCGAGCAATGGCGTCGAGCATGCCGTTGATGTAACCGGCACTGCGTGGGGTGGAGTAGAGCTTGGCCAGCTCCACATACTCATTGATAGTGACGTTGACGGGAATGCTTGGGAACGTCATCATCTCAGCGATGGCAATCTGCATGATGACGATGTCCATGTAGGCCAGTCGCGAGAAGTCCCAGTTGCGCGAGGCTTCGCTCATGTAGTGCTGATACTCGTCGGCATTCATAATGGTGGCGCGGAACAGCTTGCGGGCATAGTCCTTGTCCTCCTCTGAGTCGTATTCCGGCAGCAGCTTCTGCGAGGCCTTGTTCTTCTCGTCGAAGCGCTTGATGGTCTTCAGCACGAAGGTGTCGACAATCTCCTTGTCGTCGTTCCAGTACAGACTCTGCTCCTCCAGCAGGGCATCCAACTCGGCATTGTTCTCAATGAGTGTGCGGTACAGCTTGCGCCACAGCTCACGGTCGGCAGCATAGCTGTCCTCAGGAGATGCCATGTAGTCCTTGTAGATCTGGCTCTCCGAAATTTGGGTGAATATGTTTTTCAGGAATTCCGGCTCATCGCTCCACGACTTCTTCTGGCTTTCCATAAAGTCGTTCAGCATGTGGTTCTCCTCCAGCTGCAAGGCAAAGCGGTTGTAGGCAAAGCGTTGTGACGGCATAGCTGTTCCCTCTCGCTTGGCTCGTGACTGTGCCACCTCCAAGTGACGGCGTGACTCCTGTGTAATGCCCACAATGAGGGCCAGCAGGTAGTTATACAAATCGTAGGCCTTGGAGAGACTGAAAATCAGCTCTTTCTCTGCCGATTCAATGTTCTTGCTCCCGTTTTGATAGTACGCGTAGGTTAACTGGACGACCTTAATCCTGATGAGTTCTCTGTTGATCATATTACTTCAAATAGCTATTTGATACTCTTATCGGTTGCAAAGGTACGAAATAAAGTGAAAAGTGAAGAGTGAAAAGTGAAAAAATTGCTGCCGCACCTATTATTTTGATGTTTTTTCTTGTGTGTACGAAGTTTTTTTTGTACCTTTGCAGCCGCTTTTGGCTTTTCCCTTCGGGATGCCGAGCTAAACCTTCGCATCGTGTGATGGTGGATTAAGCATTACAAACTTAATTTTAGAGTAACACATTATTAATTATGAAAGAGATTAACGTAACCGGTCAGAAGCGCACCGACATTGGCAAGAAGGCCTCAAAGCTGCTTCGCAAGGAGGGTTTGGTACCCTGCAACCTGTATGGTGAGTCAAAGGACAAGAACGGTCTGCCCGAGGCATTTGCCTTTACGGCCAGCATGGCTGAGCTGCGCAAGGCTGTTTATACTCCTCATGTATATGTTGTCAACCTGAACATCGACGGCAAGGAGCACAAAGCTATCATCAAGGAGCTTCAGTTCCATCCCACAAGCGATGCTCTGCTGCACGCTGACTTCTTCGAGATCAACGAGAAGAAGGCTATCACCGTTGGTATCCCCGTTAACCTGACTGGTCACGCTCAGGGTGTTCGCGATGGTGGTCGTCTGAACCTCTCTATCCGTAAGATCAACGTTACCGCTCCTTACAAGCAGATTCCTGAGAAGCTGGACGTCGACGTTACCGAGCTGCAGCTGGGTAAGGCCATCAAGGTTGGTCAGCTGAGCTTCGACGGTCTGGAGATTGCCACTCCGAAGGAGGTTATCGTTTGCTCCGTCAAGGCTACCCGTGCTTCTCGTTCGGCTGCTGCTGAGGCTGCTGCCGCAGAGTAAAGGTGAAGCCTCACCCCCGACCCCTCTCCTAAGGGCGAAGGGAGTGAATAGTTTAGAGTTAAGACTTAATAGTTAAAAGCTTTGGACAAATACTTAATTGTAGGTTTGGGAAACCCTGGCGATGAATATGCCGGCACCCGCCACAATGCAGGCTTTATGGTATTGGACGCTTTCGCGAAGGCGTCCAATATTTCTTTTGCCGACCGCCGCTATGGTTTCATTGGGGAGACGTCGCTGAAGGGCCGCAAGGTCTTCCTGCTCAAGCCTTCGACCTTCATGAATCTCAGCGGCAATGCGGTGCGCTATTGGCTCAACCAGGAGAATATCGACACTTCGCGGTTGCTGGTTATCAGTGACGACGTAGCCATTCCCCTCGGCCAGTTCCGCTTGAAGGCCAACGGCTCCAATGGTGGGCATAACGGTCTTGGACACATCCAGCAGCTCATCGGACAACAGTATGCCCGTCTGCGTATGGGTATCGGTAACGACTATCCCGTGGGCAAGCAGATTGACTATGTGCTCGGTCGCTTCTCGACGGAGGAACAGGAGAAACTGCAGCCAGCCATCGACCTTGGTGTCGACATCATCAAGAGCTTTGTCCTGGCAGGTATTGATATTACCATGAATCAGTACAACAAATTGGGAAAGGGACCCAAGGAACCCAAGCAGCCTGTAAAACCCGTTAACCCTACCGAAGGATGAATGAGGCAAGAATAGACAAGTGGCTGTGGGCTGCCCGCATTTTCAAGACACGCAGCATTGCTGCCGATGCCATCAAGAACGGTCGTGTCACCATTCAAGGTGTGAACGTCAAGCCGTCACGCATGGTGAAAGTCGGCGAGGTGGTGAGTGTTCGCAAGCCGCCCGTGACTTATTCCTTTAAGATACTGAAGACCATCGAACAGCGCGTGGGGGCGAAGCTCATCCCCGAAGTGTACGCGAATGTGACTTCTGCCGACCAATACGAGCTGTTGGAGATGAACCGTATCAGCGGCTTCATCAATCGCCAGCGCGGTACAGGTCGCCCCACGAAGAAAGACCGCCGTGCACTCGACGAATTCGTAGGACCTTCACTCGAAGGCGACTTCTTCGACGACTTCGATTTCGACGATGACGACGACTAAGGTCGAATTATCTAAATAATATCCCATTAAAAGTGTAAACCGATGTTGTTAGACATAGTATTGATAGTAATTGGTGTGGCGATGGTGCTCTACGGTGCTGACAGGCTGACGGATGGTGCTTCGGCACTGGCCCGTCGCATGAATGTACCCGAAATCGTCATCGGTTTGACCATTGTTGCTGCCGGTACGTCAGCTCCCGAGTTGTTCGTCAGTTTGGTGTCCGCATTGAAGGGCACTGCCGACTTGGCGGTTGGTAACGTCGTGGGTTCGAACACCATGAACTGCATGCTCATTGTGGGCTGTGCTGCGCTGGTCGCTCCGATGACCATCAGCAAGAGTACGGTGAAGAAGGATATTCCCTTTTCTGTCGGAGCATCCGTCATACTCATGTTTCTGGCACTTGATGACTATATGGATCATATCGAGGGTGTCCTCCTGCTGATAGCCTTTGCAGGCTTTATGGCCTACACCTTGACACAGGCCCGACAAAGTCAGACCAAACAGCAACAGGCTGGGCAGATAGAGGAAGAACCTGCTCCCCAGACCGTCAAGCAGCAGAAACTGTGGCTGAGCATCGTTTTCGTCTTGCTGGGTTTGACTATGCTGGTCGTTGGCAGTAATCTCTTTGTCGATGCGGCTTCCCGTGTAGCTTATACTTTAGGCGTCAGTGAAGGCGTGGTGGGTTTGACCATCGTAGCCGGAGGCACGTCGTTGCCCGAGTTGGCCACCAGTGTCGTTGCCGCCCGCAAGGGACAGTCGGCTCTCGCCATTGGTAACGTCATCGGTTCCAATGTCTTTAACATCCTGCTCATCTTGGGACTGACGGCAACCATCACCCCGCTTGACATTGACGATATTACCATCGTCGACATGTCTGTGATGCTGCTGTCCGTTGTGATGGTATGGCTCTTCTCCAGAACCCGCTATACCGTCGAGCGATGGGAGGGTGGCCTGTTGGTGTTGCTCTATCTGGCCTACCTCGGCTGGCTGATAGCTTCGCTGTAGGAAAGACTCATTTTAACCTGATGTCCTGCCAAGTCGCGCCAATACCTGAGGAGGTGTTGATGCAGGGCGTCTGTCGCTTGCGATTGATAACCACAGACTTGCGCAGTACTTCCGTGCTGACATACTTTTGCAAATCACCCAACGACAGTGTCCCTTGGGTATTGTTGATCTTGTCTATTAAGTAATAGGTGAAGAGTCCGTGCTCTTTCTCTCTGAAGGGAAAGGCCGTCTCGTCGCCCTGGGTGGCAGAGAAGACAATGAGCTTTCCGTTAGGGATGTTCGACTTAGGCTTCATGGCCACACCTCGTGATGAAGTAAGCATGCCCTTACCACGATTAGCGCCGCTGAAACATGCATCAAGGAAAATGAGCACATCCTGAGCGTTCAGTTGTGCCAGCTGCTCATAGAACGTATCGAGACTATAGCCGGTAATGATAGAAGAGGCCATACCGTCGACAGGCAGTAAGTAACTGCTATGGGTTGCTTCGTTGGGGACGCCATGGCCGGCATAGTAAACGATGATGTGTGCCTCACCCTGATAGGCGGCAGCCACGTCCTTCAACCATTGCAGCTCGTGCCGTATATGGTTGAGAGTAGCATCTTTGCGCAAGTGGACATTCTCCTTGGGAATACCTAACACCTCAATACAGCATTTATGGAACTGCTCACCGTCGTTTAATGCGTACTCTACAGGCTGTTCCTCCTGATAGTGCTCATTGGCAATGATAACCACGAAGGTCTTGTCTTGCTTGACGGGCTCTGGCAGGTCGGGTGTCTCCTTGGGCTTCTCAGCAGGAACTTCTTTTGCCAGTTCATTCTTTGGCTCTTCCTTTTTCTCGCCATTAATGGAAAACTTGATGGGCAGTGTCATTCGTGTCAGTACAGGCTTACCTGCAATAATGCCAGGAGTCCATGGCGGCATGTTGCTCACTATACGCAAGGCCTCCGCATCTAATTCCGGTGATACACCTTTGGCAATCCTGACATCTTGCAGGTTTCCTTGTTTGTTAACCACAAAACTGACGTAGACTTTACCTTCCTTACCAGCTTTCATAGCCTCTACTGGATAGCGAAGATTCGTCGACAGATAGAGATTCATCTCACGGGGACCGCCCTTGAACTGTGGCAAGACGTCCGCTATTTCGTTCACCTTGTTGTCTGTGTCATCGCTTGCCATCTCCTGAGTCTTTACTGCCTCGGGGATAGGATAACCCATCAGTTGTAGAAAGGATGTTTGGAAATGCTCCGGGTGTGTCTTTGGATTAAATTCTGCATCCAGACTCTTGTTGTCTTTTGTAAAGCGAAGATGTACCAGCCCTTCTGACTTGATATAGGGCCGATAGTCCGTACCGCCGTATGCTTGTGTGAATTCACTGATAGTTGTCAGTTTTAGTACGTCTTCTGCTTTTAGTCTTCTGTTGTGCTTTAAGTCCCATAGCACCATTTTCTTCCTCTTCAGTGTCCTCCTGCCTTTCGAATCGTTTTTCAAGATTTCTACCAACACGCTGGCTTGGCGTCCTTCTTCGAATGACATCCACGTCAGTTTGAAGAAGTGAACTTGTTTACCCGCCTTATCTATTGTACTTTTTTTAGGTAGCAGCGTCCTCTTAAACTCCTTTTTATATCCATCGTAAGCCTCGCTAACAGTCGAGTCCTTGGTATCAAACAGTTGTTTGGCGAGATATTTATTGAGTTTGATGGGGACTTCCTTGGATACGGGCAGTTGTGCGTCCACAAAAGTGAGGCCATTGCTGTTCTCGCCTACAAATGTTTCGCTGATCTGCGCAAACAAAGGTAGAGTATTACCTCCTACAAACAATAGTATGAAGGTAAATATGAAGCTAAACCTTGTTTTTTCCATAGTCATAAAGCAGGAAGTTAGTTATTTATCGCGTCTTGTTGGCTCCGGCACCTGCGGGGAAGGTGCTTGCCACCAGTTCGTTCATGTAAACCTCCAAGTTGGTGTACTTGGCAGAGAGGTTGTAGCCGTTAGGCCTGAACTTCGCGATGCCATAGCTCTCCCAGCCGTTCTCCTTCAGGATTTTCTGCTCCCATTCGTCGGGCATACCGTCCTTGTCGGTATCTGCTGGTGCATGCATACTGTTGTATGTAGGCCAACCGCCAACATCTTGCTGGCTGTCAATAAGACCGCCTGTCGAACCATTTGAACCAGTATAAGTGTAGTTGCCTTCATTCGTTTCTTTCACCACACGGGCATCGATTTCGTCGCGTTTATGGGAAGCACCGGCATAGGCCAATACAGATTTGAAAGCATCCGCAGCGGTTTCCACCCAGTCGTGCGGAGTGCCGGCGTAGGCGTTGAGCTTGCTGGCAGCGACTGCATTGTCCACAGCCTTCCAGTTGTCGCTTGTTCTGTCTGCGTAGCCGTTGATGTAGTTGCCGTTGATATAGAATTGGCCAGGTGTTGCCGTATGCGGTTCCTGAGAATTACAGTTAGAACAGGTCGTGGTCAGCTGCATCAGTCTGCCCTTGTTACTGGTGGCCGGACCGCTCTTATAATAGTTGTTCACCATGTTGATCTGTCTGGCCGTGCTGTTCTGAGTAGACTCACCGCCATAAGTGGAGTTGCCGCCCCAGTTGTAGACAACGTTATTGATATAGTGAATAGGGCCTTTGCAGGTGCTGACGTAGTCGTGGTCGAAGCGCGGATTACGTGAGTCGTGGTGTGCCAGCAGGTTATGGTGGAACGAGGCATTCACGCCACCCCAGATGCCGCCATAGCCGTGTCGTCCTTTTCCGTGAACGGAATTGCGCAACGACTCCGAGATGATGCAGTACTGCAGAGTGAAGTTTTTATTACCATAGAACGAGGCACATTCGTCGGTAGACCAAGAGACGGAGCAGTGGTCTATCAAGATATCTTCTTTCATGCCATTGTCTTTGTGAGAAGCTGTCAGAGCATCGTCTTCTGCATTCTTCTCGTCGCCCATGCGGAAGCGGAGGTAGCGCAGAATGACGTTGCTTGCATCGATGCTTACGCTGTAGTTCTTCAGGCAGATGCCGTCGCCGGGAGCTGTCTGGCCTGCTACGGTGACATCGCCGTTGGTGATGCTCAGTTTGTCTTTCAGCTCGATGATGCCGCTGACGGCAAAGATAATCGTACGTTTTCCTGACACCTTGGTCAGTCCGTAACGAAGGGTTCCCTCCACGTTGTCGTCGCCGAGTGACGTTACCACGTAGACTGATCCACCGGCACCGCCGTTGATGTTCTTGGCGCCGCCGTCAGCTCCAGGAAATGCTAGGCTGCGGTTGGGTACATGGGCTGGAATAAATCCAGTGGGCGTTGTTCCGCCTCCGCCACTGTCACCTGAACCACCGTCGCCGTCGCCTCCGCACGAAGCCAGCATATAGGCTCCACCGGTAGCTGCGGCCAGCAGGAGAAATAAATGGAATATCTTTTTCATAGGTTGCATGTTTAGTTTTGAGTGAAAAGGGCAGGCCCCTTCTGAGAAGCCTGCCCTCATGATGACTATAATCTTACTTACTGTTTGTACCAGCGCGGGTCACCAACCTTATCACCAATCTTCAGGGTGAAGTCGCCCTTAGTAGGATCGGTGAAGATGTCGTCTGAAGAGCTTTCGTAAGCGTTGCAGTCGAAGGCCTTGAAGAAGTCGGTGGTCTTCCAGCAGTTGTTGAAGACGATGGTGTTAGAAGCACGGTTGTGCTTGGTGACTTCATCAGGAGTCTTCGTGAACAGGCACTTCTCAAACTCGAATGCAGCCGAGCAACCGTAGGTGTTTGCGCCGAAGTCTACCCAGTAGTTGTTGTTACCAATACAGTTGTAGAACGTGGTGTTAGACACCGTGATGCTCTCCATATTGGTATTCTTTACGTGGATGAACGAGTAGCCGGAGCACATATCGTGGAAGATGCTGTTGTCGAGAACCAGATTGCTCACTACCTTCACGTCAGTGCCTTGCAGACGGAAGAATGCGGTAGCAAAGCCTGAGATCTCAGAATCCTTGACACGGAACTCGCCTACATTACAAGCTTTGCTCTGGTTGATAAAGTAACCAGCACCGTCGTTTACTACGACCACATTCTCAAAGGCAATGTATCCGTGCGTACCTTCCATGTCAATGTTCTTCTGGAACTTGATGGTAGGAGCATCGCCGCCAGCCATACCGAAGAAGGTGATAGACATTCCCTCGGGTATCTTCAGGTTGGCATTGCCCTCAGAGCCTGTAGAGTGCAGGTCGACCGTTGCACCGGCAGGTATACCCAGCGTTACACCATAGGCGGTCTTGCCATCGTTGGCAGCTTGCTCGGCAATGGCGTTGAGGATATCTCCACTAATCAGGGTTTCCTCAGCAGTCAGGACTCGCTTGTAGTCGGCAGCAGGCATAGGAGCAGAAGTAGCTGCAGTTATCTTACCGCGCTTTGACTGGTCGTTCCACAGGGTAATTTCGTACGAGGTAGAAGCCTTCAGGTCAGTCACCAGGCATTCACCGGCAGCCTTTGAAGCATCATCGAGGATAATCTTCTTGTCGTTGGCATTTGCTTCGTCACCCGACTCATGAACCAACAGGTGAGTAACTTCGGCACCAGGTGTCCAAGAGGCGCGAATGCTGCTCTCGGTGATGTCGGCACTGGTTACGGCATTCATAATCTGCTCGCCCAGTGTGGTGAAGTAGTTCTTGGTCTCATCCTTGCGGTAGTACATCCAGCGTGAGGGTTTCTTGCCGGAGGCAATGGCACGGATTCGCAGATAGTAGTCGGTCTCTGTAATCAGATTCGTGAGTGTAAACGATGTTTTGGACGTTGTCTCTACCATCGTTGTGTTCTGTGCGCCAGGCTCTTCGGAGCTTCTGAGCGCATCGAGGTCTGTGCTGTACTGAATCTGAAATGAACTGGCACCGGCACCTTTATACTCTACGAGGGCCGTCGTTGCATCGGGTGTGATGTCGAGCGACGTGATGGCGAACGTGCGGTCATACGAAGAGTCTGTGCCCCAGTTGTCCATCTTGTCCGTGCAGGATGTCATTACACCTGCACCGACCAGCATGGAAGCTAAAATGATTGACTTTATATTTTTCATTTTGAACTCTTATTCTAAATTGTTCTTAACTTATACCTTAATTAATATCCGTAAGAGTTTACCAGAGCACCATTGGCATCTGCAATCATCTTGGTGGTGAAAGGCAGAATGTAACGGTTCTTGACGGCCTGCTTAGCGATGTTGACAGGAGTGCCGATTGTTCCGTCGATGGTTGTTCCTACGAGACCCTCGGAAATGCGGGGCAGGTTGGTTGACCACTGGGTGTTGCCTTCCTTCTTGGTGTCGTCAGCAAAGCCGAACCAGGTGGCATCCTGATAGCCATCCATCGTCTTGTTGTTGTCGTAGACGCACGTAGACATATCAACATAGTTGGGATTGGTCGAAGAAGCCTTGTAGTGAACGTACTGGTCCCAGGTTGTGCACTTTTCGTTGTACTCCTTCTTCATGTTGGCAATCTTCTGTGCTAGCACGCCCCAGCGGATGAGGTCGAACTTGCGGAATCCCTCACCGGTGAGCTCCCAGGCGTTCTCCTGCATGATGGCCTCTCTGAAACCGTCCTTGTCAGAAGCAAGATTGTCTACGTAGGTCTGTGCGGCACTCTTGTCTTCGAAGGCACGCGTGTGAACATCTGCCAGGGCCTGACGGGCGGTCATCGATGTACCTGCGTTGGCGAGGGTAGCATCGGGACCAACGATCTCGTTCAGACACTCAGCATAGTACAGCAGAACCTGAGCATAGCGCATACGGACAGTATTAATACCGGTCATATGCTTGGCCGAAGCAGCCTTGTTCTGAGAGAGCCATGCTTCAGACATCCATTCCGGACGCCACTTGCCGATGTAGATACCGAAGGGTGCGTTGCCGATGAACTTTTCAGCGGTGTTCTCGCCGTCCTGCTGGTACTGCGTCACAGCGCAGGTGATGTCGCGGCGGGTATCAGCGGGATCGTATGAATACCAGAGGGTAGCGGTGGTCTTCAGCTTACCAGAGCTGTTGCCATATCCCCAGTCAGTCGTGATACCGTTCATACGCTTACCGACGGTGTAGCCCAGCTCACCGGTGACGTTGTGCAGGTTGGGAACCTCGAAGATGTTCTCACGATAGGCCTTGTCCAATACCAGCTGGTTCAACTGGTACCACTCATCCTTATAAGAAGGATTCAGGGCGTGACGGCCGCTGTTGATGATGTCAGCCAACTGTACGGCAGCCTTCTTGTAGAGACCTTCTCTTACAGACTGACTGGGACGCAGCGTCATGAAGACATCGTCAGAGTAGGGAGCCTTCTCGTAGCCTTCAGCCAGCTTGGTCTTCGACTCCTGATCCTCGCGGATGGCATAGCCTGCACGTGTCAGAGCAACCTGAGCATAGAGCGCCTTGGCATAGCCCTTGGTGACGCGCTCGGTAGTGTAGTTGGTAGCGGCGTCAGCCCAAGGCAGCAGCTCGATAGCCTCCTCCAGCTGGGTCATCAGCTGATCCATAATCACGTCGCGGTCGGTCTTGCCGAGGTAGGCGTTGCTGAGGTCGGGCTGGGTGGGCTCGAACTTCATGGGAACGTTACCCCACATGCGGATAATGTCGAGATACATCATGGCGCGCAGTGTCAGGGCTTCGCCCAGGTACTGGCCCATGGCTTTCTTGTCAGAGGCAGAACCGCTCTTGTACAGCTCGCTGTTACGCACGCCGCTGATGACGAGGTTACAGTACTCAATGATGTCGTAGTAGTCCTTCCACCAGTCACCGATACGTGCCCAGAAGGTCTCACTCATACGGTAGTTCATCACACCACGCTCGCTGGCTGTCTCTACGGCAGTGCCAAGACCGTCGATGAGCTCGGTGTCGGTGTTGGCACCCCAGATGATGGGAATCACCTGAGAGTAGGTGTAGTCGCGAGACATCAGACCGTAAATCTTGTTGACGACAAGACCGGTATAATATGGGCTCTCGTAAGTTGTCTCGGTAGACTGCTCAGACTCCGATTTCTGATCCAGGAAGTCGGAGCAGCTCGTCAGACAAAGAGCCGCCATTGCAAATGCAACAATACTATATATCTTTTTCATATTCAATTGTCTCTCTTTTAGTTGTTAGAATGTCAGATTGATACCCATTACATAACTGCGGCTCTTGGGATAGGCTGCATAGTCGACACCTGGTGTCATAGGATTGTTCTTGGACGAGGTATCCACTTCGGGGTCGTAGCCCTTGTACTTGGTGAAGCACAGCAGGTTGTAACCGGTGAAGTAGATGCGGACGTTGTTGGCATAGAACTTCTTGATCCAGGCCTTCGGCAGTGAGTAGCCGATGGTAACGTTCTGCAGGCGCAGGAAGTTGGCGTTCTCCAAGGCGTCGCTGACGACAACCATGGTAGAGTTAGCTGCGGGGTTCCAGACAGAAGCGTTGGTGTTCATGGCATTCAAGCGATCCATCAGACCTTGTGCGCCACCGTATTCGGCAACAGTCTCTGCTGACGGACGACCCAGGTTCAGACCGGTATTCGGGTCAACCCAAGTGTAGCGATTGTCCAGGTTGTAGTCGTTCATCACGTTGTAGTTCTTCTGAGAACCGGCGAAGAACGATGCACCGAGCTTGGTAGCGTTGACAATCTTGTTGCCCAGTGAGTAGTTGAAGAAGACGGTGTAGTCGAAGACACCATACTTGGTCTTCCACTGTCCGTCGATACCGAAGCCACCAGTGGTGGTGGGGATGGTGTTACCCAGACGCTGATAGATGGGGTTGCCGTCAGCATCGCACTCCACCTTGGCAGTACCGGGATAGAGACCGCCGAAGAGTGAGCTTGAGTTGTTGCGGGCAGCCTCGGGAGCCAGCTCCCACTGGTTGCGGTTGTTCAGTACGAGGTCGCCGCCCAGATAGTTGCCCTGTGCGTCGTAGCGTGCTACTGTGTAGAAGCCGGCGCTCTTGTAGCCATAGACCTCGCCGAGACGACCGCCCTCTTCCAGGTAGAAGTCACCGGTGTACTTGTTGACACGGCTACCACCCCAGCTAGAGGTCTGGTAGGTAGCGCCACCGGGCAGTTCGTCGATCTTATTCTTATTATAAGAGATGTTGAAGTTAGCGTTCAACTTGAAGTTCTTCTTGTCGATAGCGGCATAGTTCAGCGTGAACTCGATACCACGGTTAGAGGTCTTACCGAAGTTCTGGTACTGCTGTGTGTAACCGGTGCTGCTGGGGACGGTTGCCTTCATCAGCAGGTCTTTCGTAGTGTTCCAGTAGAAGTCGATGCTACCGTTCAGGCGACCTCTGAAGAAACCGTAGTCGATACCGATGTTACGGGTTGTGGTGGTCTCCCACTTCAGGTCGGGGTTGTACAACAGGGTAGCGTGCTCGAACATCTCGGCCGATTTCTCATTGAAACCGGGGTGCTTACCGGTAGCGTCAGCCATCTTGTAGGTGGTGAAGAGTGAACCGGAAGGAATGCGGTTGTTACCGGCAGTACCGATAGAGAGACGCAACTTCAGGTTGTCCAGCCAGTTGACACCGCTCAGGAACTTCTCGTCAGACATACGCCAAGCCAGGGCCAGTGAGGGGAACAGACCCCAGCGGTTGCCCTTGCCGAACTTCGAGCTACCGTCCTCACGCAGTGTGAAGGTCAGCAGGTACTTGTCCATCATGGTGTAGTTGATACGTCCGAAGAATGACAGCATGTTGTCGTCCTCGTGGATGAACGATGAGTTCTGATACGGGGTACCGGCGGCAACGTTGGCCAGCACCTGGTCTGTGGTGAATGAGGTGGGGTAGGATACCAGCACCTGAGAGCGGTCGGTCTGCTTGGTAGACTTCCACTCCTGACCCACCATGACGTTGATGGCGTCACGACCTCCGAAAAGCTTCTTGTTGTCGTAGGTTACTGTGTTCGAGTTGGTGAAGCCCTTGTACTGCTGCTCCAGGAAGTATGCCTGCGGGGCACCGTTGTAACCGTAGCTTGAGTTCGATACGGCACGGGTGGCCCAGACCTGATCGGTGTTGTTGAAGCGCCAGTTGTAAGAGAACTGCGTCTTCATGGTCCAGCCTTTGAACGGCTTCCAAGTCAGAGAGGCGTTGTAGTCCTGACGGAAACGCTTCTGCATCTTGTAGGTGTTGCGCAGACGCTCTGACGGAGAACGACGGGTGGCACTGCTGCTCTCTTCGTCCTCGTCCATAGCGGTGAGCTCCTGGATGGGCTGGTAAATCAAAGAGTTGTAAACGATAGAGTTCGAGGCGTTCGACTCGTTGGTATCGGTACCACCGTTCAGACCGTCGATGCGCTGGTTGGCCAGACGAGCCTGGAAGTCGAAGGTCAGCCACTTGCTCAGCTTGGTGTTGATCTTGGCGTTGATGTTGTCCTTTCTGTAACCCGAACGCTCCATGATGGAGTTCTCATCGTTGTGGGCATAGCTGACGCTGTACTTGAAGTCCTTCGAACCGCCGCTGACGCTGGCATTGTACTGGCGCTGTACGCCGGTACGACCGAAGGTCTCGTCCTGGAAGTCAGCACCCTCGACGCTTCTCCAGATGTCGAGGTCACCCCAGACACCATAGTTATTAGCCTGAGTGTTGAGCTTCATGGGTGAGTTGCCGTTGCTGTTCAACTCATACTGATAGCGGGCGTACTCGTAGGGGTTCAGCACCTCCAGCTCCTTGGTGATGCTCTTCCATCCGATGCTGGCGTTCAGGTTCACCTGGACGTCGCCCTCCTTACCGCTCTTGGTGGTCACGATGACGACACCGTTAGCACCGCGGGCACCGTAGATAGCTGTTGACGAAGCATCCTTCAGCACGTCGATAGTCTCGATTTCCGAGGGAGCGATGTCGCTGATAGACGATACCTCAAAGCCGTCGACGATGTACAGCGGTGAGTTGTCCTGAGACAGCGAACCGCCACCACGCACACGAATCTTCACGTCGGCGTCGGGCGAACCCTCAGTCGTCGTAATGTTCACACCAGCCATCTTACCGGTGAGTGCCTCAGAAACGTTGCTAACAGGAATGTTCTCGATTTGCTTGCTGTTGACCTGCGATACGGCACCTGTCAAGTCCTTCTTGCGGACTGTACCGTAACCGATGGCAACAACTTCTTCCAACTGTGTGTTGTCGTCTTCCAGAACAACGCTCAGCTCCGATTTGCCCTTGGCGTCGATAGTCTTAGTCTTCATACCAATGTAAGAGACGACAACGGGCTTGTTGGCCGTTAACTTGATAGTGAAATTTCCGTCGAAGTCCGTCACGCCGCCGTTCTTAGTGTCTTTTTCCACTACACTGGCGCCGATGATGGGCTCGCCCTGAGAGTCTTTCACGTTGACCTTGACGGTCTGTGCGCTAATGCTACCTACAAACAATAGGAATGCCAGCACGAGCGCACTTCGCATACTCTTTTTAACAGACATAAATTAGTAGTTTTAATTATTAAATGATTTAAAAATATATATATTTGGTTGCAAAGATACGAAGAATAATTAAGAATACCAAGCCTTAGACGTATTATTATTAAAAATTTCTAAAAACATGCGTCAATACTGCAAGGATTCTGTGCTTTTGTGGCTCAAATAAAGAGGCGAAGCCGTGTGGCTCCGCCTCTGTTAGTTTTCAGTCAGATCTGTGCGATCTGTGAGATCTGTGCGCGATGATTACTTGTTGATAATCTTCTTGCCATCCTTGATGACCAGACCCTTAGCTGCAGCGTCAACCATCTGACCAGCTACGTTATAGGTAGCGCCGTTAGTAGCCTTTACAGAAGCCTTAACAGACTCGATGCCAGTAGCAGTAGCGGGGAATGTGAAGCCACCGAAGCCCAGCTTAGAACCAGAGCAGGATACGTGATACTTCTTGCCGGCTTTTACAGGAAAGGTTACTGTTCCATAAACCTTGTTGTCAAATGCAAGACCCTGAGTGTCCTTAGTATCTGTACGGTTAGCTTCGTCAAAAGTTGCATCAACAGTACTACCATTCTCATCGTATGCTTTAAGGTTGATAGCTGAAAGACTTGTTGCAATATTTACACCATCTTCCAGAATAGAGAATACTTTACCACTGTTACATACGATGAAAACCTGAAGATTGCCATCTTGTGTGGGCTCAAAGACATAGAATGTACCTACGGTAGGAGCACCACCGCCTCTAGCATATGATTTAGAACCATCTGTGGGATTACCGCCATTACCGTCGGTTTTTGCATTATAACCAGTGACCGCCTTCAAATCATCACCGTTTGACTTTACTTCTTTGAAAGCTGCGTCTCCTTGAGCACCAAAAGTCATGGTGATGTTAGCAACTGAGGTGATTTTAGTGCCGGCAGCAGGTGCTTCACCTACTGTGAGCTGATACTGCTGTGCGTTAGCACTCAAAGCCATAGCGGCTACTGCGATAAGAGTAAAAATCTTTTTCATACGCTTTGTTGTTTAAGTTTAAAGATATTATTTGTTAGTGAATAGAATAATTCAAATTTCGATGCAAAATTAGGCAATTTCCGTGAAACGGCCAAACTTTTCGCACATTTCTTTGCAAATTCTTACGTAAATGTTTGCGTGATAGTGATGTATGCCTGCTAAACGCCTTTGCAGAGGCACGAAAAAAGAAGTGGAGCGCGAGGCCCCACTTCTTGATGGATGTATTGTAGCTGCTTACTTGAACGATGTGAAGTCGTAACCGTTCTTGAAGCCACCAATCAGAGCGTTCTCTGACAGGGGAACGAGGTAGATAGGAGCGCTCTTGCAGTCCCAACCCTTGAACAGGTCCTTGTAGTAGAAACCGTTTGTTTCCTCCTGGTCAACAATAGCCTTACCCCAAGGCTTCTGATAGTAACCGTCAGGAGTGGTGGTGATGTTGGTGAACAGACCCTTGATGGCGATGTTACTATTCTTGAATTCAGCCTTAGAAGGATTCTTGTAATAGTCCCAGTCGTGCTGTCCACGCCAGCCGGGGAACTGAGCAGCCTCAGTATCGTTGGCAGGCTCGAAACCGGCAACGCGCATGTTCTCAGGAGTTGCAGGAGTAACACGGCTCTTCATACCCAGAGCAGAGGGATCAACACCTTTATAATAAATATAGTTACCAATGGTGTTGCCATTCTCGAAGGTGTACTTGCCGTCAGCCTTCAGGCCGTCGATCATCTTCTTGGTAAGGTCTCTGATGGCCTGAACCTTCTTGCCGATGAAACCAGTACGGATCAGCGTCCAGCGGCGGTCGCCCTCAGCAGCGAACTCGAAGCCACGCTCGTCGACCACATCCTCCAGCGTTACACCGTTCTTGGTGCCCAGACCAGCACGCTGGTGGGTCTTGTTGTAGTAAGCGTTGGCGGTAGACTGGTCGGGAGAGGTCTTCATCAGAGCAGCCTCTGCCAGGCCGAGGTAAACCTCAGAGATACGCATATAGGGAGCGTTGATACCAGACATACGCTGCTTGGTGATGTAGGGCTCTACCTGACGGTTCTCATCGAACTTACCGCAGGCAATACCTGCGCCGTCGGCAGCAGTCTTCATGTTGAAGCCCAGAATAACCTCGTAGCAGCAGCCCTTTCCGTCATATCCGGCAGCAGCCAGGTCGTCGCGGATACCTTTGGTACCGGCCTTCAGATAAGAACCGGTGACCACGCAGGCAACATCACGACGAATGTCCTTCGGGTCGAACACGCCATAGTAGAAGGCGGGGTTGATGCGGCACTGACCATAAGACTTACAAACACCGAACTTGTTAGAGCTGGTAGCGGGACGGCCGATAGCATAGGGGCGCTCGCAGTTACCAGTGGTGCTGGAACCCTGCACGTTCTCATCCTCGAAGATGGACTCTCCGGCGAACGAGCCGTCGGGCTGGTGCAGGTCGGTGAAGAATGTCGTGTAGTCGTTAGCGTCAAAAGTAGCTCCTGCGGGGTTCTCGGCTACCCATTTGAAGGCATCGTAAGCGATGTCGTAGTAGCTCTTGTAATTCGTAGGACGAGCGTAGGCAGCACCATGAGCGTCGGTGTAATCGGGATGACGCTCCAAGCGAGAGGCGGGAGTCACGTCCAGACGATAGGTCTGGTAGCTGGCGGCCTCCAAAGCGATACGGCCCAACAGCGCATAAGCATACTGCTTAGTGAACTTGTTCTTGTTGGTAGCAGTCAGCTCGGGGCAGAGATCCTTAGCCTTCTGCAGCTCGGCAATCACCTTGTCGTAGATGTCCAGACGAGAGGTGAAGGCGGTGGGGTTGTCATGCAGCGTGAATACGGAGAATACGTCGCCGTACCACTTGATGAGCTCACGGTAGCAGGTAGCCTTCATGCAGACAGCCTGTCCGTAAATCTCGCCATAAGCCTTGCCGTCCTTCGGATCAGCCAGCATGGCATCGGTGATACCATCGGTGAGGATGTTCATCGTGGGGATGATACCGTAGAGCTTAGCGTAGGCTGTTGCGTCGTCAGAGTTGTTGAGGCCCTGCAGCACGTTGAAGGTAGAGATGATAGAGGGATCACCACCATTGTAGAAGGTCTCGATTTGCAGACGACCGGTGTTCTGCTCACCACCGTGGCGCTCGATATCAGAACCGGCAGCATCGGTAGCATAGAAGAGGTTGTTGCCGAAGATCTGGTCGCGCAGGACTTGGTGGAAATTCGTATAAGCTCCTTCCAGTGTTGTCTGGCAACCGTCGATGGACGATACGGCCAGTTCCGCCGTAACGGTGGAGGGAGAACTTGTTTCAAGATAGTCGCCACAGGAGCTTACGGCGAGCATGCCTGCTGTGCAAAGGGCGACTCCTAATATCTTATTTCTCATATTGTTAATCATTTTTGGGTTTGTTTTTAGAATGCTACGTTAAGACCGAAGGTGAAGGTACGGCTGCGTGGATAAGAGTTGTAGTCGAAACCTGGTGTGGGGAATCCCGAGTAGTTGGGGTCCATTGAACCGTTGGTGTTCACGTCAGGATCGAGTCCGTCATAACCCTTAATGCAGAAGAGGTTACCAGCGGTGAAGTAGACACGAGCATTGCTGAGGCCAATTTTGTTGATTAGCAGCTTCGGCAGCGTGTAGCCGATGGTCAGAGACTGCAGGCGGAGGTAAGCGGCGCTCTCGATGTAGTCGTCGCTGACGATAGGAGCATCGTCGTTTGCAATGTAGCTTAGCAGACCGTACTCAGCACCGGCGTTGCGAGCACGCAGCTCGTTGGGGTCGGTGATGACGTAGAGGTTGCCGTTGCCGTCGATGTTGTACATGCTCCAGCTGTTGTCGAACTTGGTGTCCAGACGGTTCATAGCCGACCACTTGGTGTTGTTACCGCTGTGTACCGAACGGGCAGCGTTGGCGTTGAAGACCTTACCGTCGAGCTGATAAGCGAAGTTGGCGGCGAAGTCGAAGTCCTTGTAGCGAGCGTTGATGTGGAAACCACCAGTGTGCTTGGGAGCCATGCGGCCGATGATGTCAACATCGCCCTTGTCTACGACGCCGTCGTTGTTGTTGTCCACATACTTAGGCATGCCGGGGAAGGCATTTTGGCCGTCGGGACGAGTGTAGTTGTTGGCGCCTGCATAGGTTGTCAGCTTGTTGTCGGCAACACCGGGCTTCAGCGTCCAGACGTTGTTACCAGCGGCATCCTGAGAGATGGTGAAGTCGTCGACACCATAGAAACCGGCAGCCTTGTAACCTGTAATCAGACCAACGGGCTCGCCTTCCTTAATAATATAAGGTTTAGCAGGATTCATGGCAGATGAAGCAAAACGCATCACACCGTCCATGTTGGCATCGGCGGGAACGCTCTCAACCTTGTTGACGTTGTAGTTGTAGGTGATACCAACGCTCAGGTCTACATCCTTCTTGCGCAGGATGTTGTAGTTCAGAGCGAGCTCAATACCCTTGTTAGAGGTCTTGGCGGCGTTCTGGAACTGGTAAGAGTAACCAGCGATGGAGTTGATAGGAATACGCATCAGACAGTCCTTCGTGGTGTTCCAGTAGAAGTCGATAGAACCGTTGAACTTGCCACCGAGGAAGCCGTAGTCCAGACCGATGTTACGAGAAATAGTCTTCTCCCAAGTCAGGTCGGGGTTACCCTTCAGCTTGCCGGGCTTGTAGCTGAAATAGCCGTCGCTGCCCTGCTCGCTGACCCATTCGTCGATGAATGCGCTGGCAGAGATTCCGTCGTTACCGGAGACACCCATAGAGAGACGCAGCTTCAGGTTGTCGAGCCAGCTGCTGGCATTCTGCAGGAAGGGCTCGTCAGAGATACGCCATGCAATAGCACCAGCGGGGAAGTAACCCCAGCGGTTGCCCTCGGCAAACTTGGAAGAACCGTCGGCACGCATGGTGAAGGTGAAGAGGTAGCGGCCCAAGAGGTTGTAGTTGGCACGGGCGAACCAAGAGATGGTGTGAGAAGACACACCGATGCTGTTCTTGAAGTAGCTCTGGTTGCGGTCCTGTGACATCTGAATCTGACCGAAGGCCATTTCCTTGCTCCAGGTGTTAGGATACTGGTAACCGAAGATCTCAGAAGAGTTGGAGCGGCTACCCAGGACTTCGTTACCAACCAACAGCGTTACGGAGTGGTTGTCGTCCTTGATGAGGTCGGCGAAGTCGTAGTTCAGTGTTGTGGTCCACGAAGTGTTGTATCCGTCGCCCTGAGTCAGTTTAGCGGTAGCGACGAGGTCGCGGCCGGTGTTCGGACCCTGCCAGGCCTCAGCCTTCGACCAGTTGCGCGACAGGCTCAGCTCGGTTCTGGCGGTCAGGTTCTTGATAATCTCCCAGGTCAGGGCGGTGTTCAAGCGAACGCGCTGTTGCTTCTTGGTGTAGTCGTTGTCGTCGATAACGGCAACGGGATTGTACTGAGGCTCTGCAAAGAGGTTACCCTCGCCAAACTCGGTACGAGCTCCATTGCCCAGAGGATTGTCGATGGGGTTGAACATCCACGGATAAACCAGCGTGTTGTTCATGGTTGCCGTGTTGCTCTGGAAGAACTTGTTGTTGCGCAGCTTGCTCTCTGTGTAGCGAGCGTCAACGTCCAACTTCAGGTTATGGGTAATCTTCTGCTGCAGCTTCAGGTTGATGTTCCAGCGGCTGTAGCCGGAATTCTTGGTAGTGCCGTCGTCGTCAACGAAACCGACAGAAGCGAAGTACTTGGTCTTGTCTGTACCACCGCTGATGGAGAGGTCGTGGTTCCAACTGTGACCGCTGCGGAATACATCCTCCATGTAGTTGTGGGCAGAAACGTTGTTATAGTCGTTCAGGTGGTTGCCGTTGGCAGCTCCCAGACCGTAGTAGCGGGCGATGTTGTCGCCATAGCCTGCAGCGGTCATGTATTCCCAAGAACGACGAACATAGGTATAGGCATTCTGAGTGTCCAGCAATTTGGGCTTAGCCTTGACCTGATAGTACATGTTGTACTTGATCTGGGGCTTGCCTTCCTTGGCGCTCTTGGTCGTTACCAGGATAACACCGTTAGCACCACGGGCACCGTAGATAGCCGTTGAAGAGGCATCCTTCAGCACGTCGATAGACTCAATCTGGTCGGCGGGGATGTCGTCGATGGTGCTGACAGCAATACCGTCAACAATGAACAGAGGGTCGTTAGACTGCGTGATAGAACCACCACCACGAACGCGGATAGCCATCTCTGCACCAGGACGACCGTCCTGAGCGGTAATGTTCACACCGGCCAGCTTACCCTGCAGTGCCTCGGAAACGTTGGCAACAGGAACCTGTGATAGAGCGTCACCGGTAACCGATGATACGGAACCCGTCACGTCCTTACGCTTCATCGTACCGTAACCGATGGCTACAACTTCTTCCAGCTGCGTGTTGTCGTCAGACAGGGTGACGTTGATGCTTGACTTGCCAGCGGCGTTCACAGTCTGCGTCTTCATACCGATGTAGGAGATGACGATAGGCTTGTTGGCCGTTAACTTGATGGTGAAATTTCCGTCGAAGTCAGTCACACCGCCGTTCTTAGTGTCTTGTTCCACTACGCTGGCGCCGATGACCGGCTCGCCCTGAGAGTCTTTCACGTTGACCTTAACGGTCTGTGCACTAATGCTGCCTACGAATAATAGGAGAGCAAGCACAAGTGCACTTCGCATACTTCTCATTTTTTCAGACATAAATTAGTAGTTTTAAATGTTAAACAATATTGTTGTAGTAAATATTTTCCGTGCAAAGGTATAAAGAAATATTAAGAAAACAAAAGGAAAACTACGTTTTTTTTCGTAAACGTTTACGTTTTTTGCATTGCAGGGACTTTTCCTCACGGGAGAAGGTGCAATGATTCGGTACTGGTTTGTCGCCGCCAGCGCAAGAAAATATGGCTCCCTAACTAGGAAAAACTTTTTCCCTAACCTGGGAATAAATCAGAGGCGAAACCTTGCGGCTCCGCCTCTGTTGTCTAAAATCTGTGTGATCTGTGCGATCTGTGTGCGATGATTACTTCTGCATAATCTTTACGCCATCCCTGATCACAAGTCCCTTGTAAGCAGCGTCAACGCGCTGGCCGGCAAGGTTGAAGATGACCTTCTCGCCACGCTCGATGGCAGCCTTGACGGCATGGATGCCGCTGGCTGTGCCTTCAACCTGCTTGGCCTCACCGAAACCACCGCGGCCGTTGGCTGCACGGATGGTGAGGTTGTCCTTCTCGGCATCAATCGTGATGGCAAAGCTGCTACCGGCAGTGATACCGGCGAACGCACCGTTCTTCTCAATCAGGTAAGCCGTAGCACCGTTGTTAGCCGGTGTCCATGTGACGTTGCCGTTAGCATAGGTTGCAGCGGGAGCCTCCAGCTGAGCGGCTATGGTAGCAGGCTGCCAGTCGGTGAACACCTTCTCAACTGAATAGTTTTCAGCTTCTGTAGCAGACAGAATGATGTTGTATGTCAGCTTGTCGGTACCAGTCTTGTCGGTGAACGTCTCTTCCAGAGATGCTGGTGAAACGACATCACCGTTGGCGTCCTTTGAGTTGTATTCGTGGAAGACACCTGCCTGGTTGTTCATACCGGTGAGTATGAAGCGAGTGGAATTCAGCTTGTCAGGCTGGGTGAGCGTGGTGTTCAGATAGGTAGCCATCGGACGAGCGGTAGCACCGCTGGCACCGCCCCATGCACGACCGAAGTTATACGAGCTGCCGAGGGTCTCGACGGTGCACTCGTTGAATACATAACCGAACTTCTCGGCCGTCTTGGGCTGATGGGCGGTGATGGTGCACTCGCTAGTGGGATTACCATCCTTGTCGAAGGCGCGTACCTCGTTGACCAGTTTCACGCCCTGGAAGTAGACGTCGCTACCACCGCAGATGTAGTCGACGGTGCCGTGAATCTCGCCACCCTCGAAGTAGAACTGCTTATCGGTAGCCGACAGATAAGTGTCCTGATAGGAGAGCAGGCGGACGTTCTTGCAGATAGTCTTGCTGCCCTTGTCCCAGAATGCGTTTGCACGGCCGGCGGATCCTGCACCATAGTAGTCGAGCTCGTTCTTCAGGGTGAGGTCTTGCATGTAGAAATTGCTACCGGTGTTAGCCAGCAAAGCTGCGCTGTTCAGACCCTCTAAGCTCTTGTCGGGAGCAGTCTTGATGATGACACCCTCGGCCGACTGACCGATAATCGACACATTGCTACCGCTGATGGTGGTCTGCACTGCCTCGCCCCAGTCATAAGTACCGTTGGGAAGGAATATCTTTGCGCCATCCTCGGCAGATGCGCTGTTCAGGGCCAGCATCAGACCAGCACCGTCACCAGCTCCAATGATGTAGTAGCCAGACTCTGCGTCCTTGGTGGGCAGGCTTTCAACGTTGAAGACCTTGACATCGTGAATGTAGGTCGTGCCGCCGAAGGTGAATGTCAAAGTTGTGGCCTCACCAGAGTAGTTAATGGTAGTAGTAGCACCATCAGAAGCAGCCTTTGCGCTTGGGATGTCTTCCACCTCGGTACTGTTTTCGGCAGTGATGACAATGGGATTCTCAGAACTATACGCACAGAGACCAAGTACAATCTGAGCGTTGCCTGCTACGGGGATGGAGAATGACTTTCCGTTGCCCCATGACCAGCCATGCTGACCATCGTGGAATGAGCCACCGTTGTTGATGAATGCTTCGTGGTCTTCCTCATAGAAGTAATTCTTGGTCAGGTCGTACTTGAACATCTTGCCAACCTCAACGGTCTCTATCTCGGTAGCCTTGGCATAAAGTTTGATGTCTTGGGTGATGACTGTGCCTTCAGCAACCTTGAGGGCGTCAAGCGTCTTGTCATCGAACCAGCCGCGGAACTTCTTGCCCTCAGCTACGGTAACGGCAGCTGTGGCCTCAGCATTGAAAACAAGAGGAGTATTACCTGTAACAGTTTCTGTAGCCAGCACCTTAGACCCGTCAACATCGTAGTAAGTTATCTCACACGAGGGAATAAAGTCACAAGCCTCTGCAAAGAAGTAAGGCAGATAGCTGCTAGAACCAAAAGTGAAAGTCAGCGTTGTTGCCTTCTCTACATTATAGGTGTAGACCACATATTGATTGTAATTGGGAGCTTGCTCTCCACAGGGGGCTTTGTTGCTAAAGGTGGTGCTGCCGCCATTGGTATCCGAAATCGTGATGTCGGTAGTGCTATACTGGCATGCACCAATCGTGAACTTCACGGGACCGTCAACTGGAACCGTGATAACAGGAGCCTGCACACCATGCTGGCCGCCATTGTAGGTACCAGGATTAACGGTTACTCCAGCAGGTAGCTCTCCTGTAGTGGGGAGTAAGACGGTGTAGGGGTTGTTACGGAATTCAATCTTGAAATCAGTAAACGAACGCTTTGTCAAAGTGCATACACTAGACGTTTCCGTACCATTGGTGTTGGTTGCGGCGCAATAAATATACTCTGTTTCTGCTGTCGTTGACGTGTATTCGAAAGAGGAAGACGTAGCACCTTCGATAGCAGAATCGGTAGCAGGATTTGCAGTTGTGCTACTTGCTTTGTACCACTGATAGCTGTTGGCACCAATAGCCACTGCTGTCAGTGTGGTGGCAACCCCCTGTCGGACGGAGATCTCTTCGGGGAGATTGGTAACGAATTCAGGCTTGTCTGTTGCCTCAAGATAATGAACTACGGCAACGAAGAAAACCTGTGTGGTCTTGAAGGTGAAAGTGAAGGAACTGGCAGGCGTAGCCAGTATCTTTGAAATGATGGTGGGCTTTGCACCATTCTGGTGGGAGGTTACGGCGTCTTCGCAGGCTACTCCGGCTACCTCGCTCAGCAAAGCATCGCCAGAGCCATTTGCTGTAACGTAGAAGTCTACAGAGTAGGCCGTATAGCCGGTAGGCAGGGTGATGGTGTTCGGTGCGCCATTGGAGTTCTTGAAAGCATCGTACTCAGTGCCATTGATGGTGATTTTACTCTGTTTGGAAAGAGACTTACCTCTGTTACTACTAATTTCGACCATAAAACCGGCATTAAGGTTCTTCCCATCGCCAAACCAAACGTTGTTGGCTGTGGTGCTTGAATGCGTTCCTGTGGGCTGTCCGACCATATAGGTGGAAGAAATGATGGCCGTTTTAGCCATGGACACTCCTCCGAACAGCATGCAGAGCACACTCAGTACCGACAAACGTAAAAGTGTTTTCTTCATAATCTGTAGTTTTAATTGTTAGTAAATATATAAATGTATTATTGTCTTGATAAGTATTAGTGTGCAAAGATACGCATTTTTTCCCAAAAACGAACGAAAGTTAAGGCAAAAAAACAAAAAGATGGACGTAATCGTTTACGTATTAAAATAATTTCGTATATTTGCAACCGTAACTAATAACACATAGACTATGAGACACTATTTGCTGATAGCAACACTCCTGGCAGCTGCGCCGGTATGGGCACAGAACGACTCTGTGCCCGAGAACGAACTGACGGTGGATGCCCAACTCATGACACGCGGTGAGATACGCAGGGGAGGACTTATTGCAGGAAAGGACGTGCAGGATGCTGACAAGGCTAACTTCGTGATAGATCGCGCCCGTCTGACCGTAGGTTTTAAACGCGATGCCCTCTCCATGAAGGTGAGCATGCAGCATACTGGTCTATGGGGCATGGAGGGTGACGGCAGTAACTTCGATATTTACGAGGCCTGGGCGCAACTGGCAGCCAGGAACGGACTGTTCATGAAGATTGGCCGTCAGGAATTGTGCTATGACGATGAGCGTATCTTGGGTAGTAACGACTGGGCCATGGCTGGTCTGTCACACGATGTGTTGAAGGTGGGCTATGAGGGACATGGTCATAAAGCCCATGCCTTTGCCGCATACAATCAGAACAAGAAGAATCAGGATGGAGGTACCTACTATTGGAATGGTGCCGTGCCTTATAAGTCCATGCTGGGCGCCTGGTATCATTATGACGTGCCCAACTTTCCCTTAGGAGCATCGCTGTTGTTCCTGAATATAGGTATGGAGAACGGTACTGAAACCGAACATCATACGACCACCCAACAGCTGTATGGCGGTTATATTCATTTCACGCCCAAGCGTTTCTCGCTGGAATTGTCATACTACCGGCAATCGGGTAAGGCGAGCCTGGAATACTCATCAGGCGCTGAACTGCCGCTGAAGGCATGGATGGGTAACATCAAGTCGTTGTACGACATCAGTAACATGTTTACGGCTTATGGAGGCTTTGACTATATCAGCGGTGACAGGGAGTTCGTCGTGCCTGAGCAAGGACATATCGGTAGCAAGAAACCCTTAACGGCTATCCGTCATACGGAAATCACCGCGTTTACCTCTCTTTACGGCTCTACGAGGAATTTCTACGGCATGATGGACTTCTTCTATGTCAGCACCTACTATGCCACCTTCTCGCCAGGTTTGCAGAACCTCTATGCCGGTACTATCGTGAAACCGCTGAAAGGCCTTAAGTTTGATTTGTCCTACCATTACATGGCTACGGCTACTAAATTACCGGAACTCAATATGACGTTGGGACACATGATTGACTTCTCAGCATCCTATCAGATTATGCCTGACGTGTCGGTCATGGCAGGATACTCGTATATGAGCGGTACGGAGACGATGCGGCGACTGGAGCGTTCCAGCGATTCACAGAAATTGCGCTGGGGCTGGCTGATGCTCGTCGTTTCGCCACGTATCTTCTGCACCAAGTGGAAATAAAAAGAATACTCAGGACTCCCAGCCCTGAGTATTCTCTTTACATCTTTTAATTTTTAAATCTTAATCTTTAATTTTTAATCTTTAATCTTTAATTTTTCTCTTTCAGCCATCGGTCTAACCAGTTGAAGAACGTGCGCTGCCAGAGAATGCCGTTCTGGGGCTTCAGCACCCAGTGGTTCTCGTCGGGGAATACCAGGAACTCAGCGGGAATGCCCTTCATGCGGGCAGCGTTGAAGGCCTGCATACCCTGGGTATAGTTGATGCGGTAGTCTTTCTCGCCGTGGATGCAGAGAATGGGGGTGTCCCACTTTTCCACCATCTTGTGCGGAGAGTCGTGATACGTCTTCTTGGCACGGGGCATCTGAGGACGATGCCAGTAGGCCTCGTCGTACTCCCAGTTGCTGAACCAGTTCTCCTCGGTCTCCAAGTACATGGCGGCGAGGTTGAAGGCGCCGTCGTGAGCGATGAACGCCTTGAAGCGCTTCTCGTGGATGCCGGCGAGGAAATAGACGCTGAACCCACCGAAGGAGGCACCGACAGCACCCAGGCGATCCTTGTCGACGAACGGCAGGTTCTGTGCGGCATCGTCAATGGCTGTGAGGTAGTCCTGCATGCACTGGCCCGTCCAGTCGCCGGAGATTTCCTCCTTCCACTCCTGACCGAATCCCGGCAGGCCATGGCGGTTGGGAGCGATGACGACATAACCGTTGGCAGCCATCATCTGGAAGTTCCAGCGATAGCTCCAGAACTGACTGACAGGACTCTGGGGACCGCCTTCGCAGAAGAGCAGGGTGGGGTACTTCTTACCCTCCTCGTAGTTGGCAGGTAGCATGACCCAGACGAGCATCTCCTTGCCGTCTGTGGTCTTCACCCAGCGCTGCTGCATCTTGCCGAAGGTCAGCTGAGAGAGGATATGGTCGTTCTCGTGGGTAAGCTGCTGGATGTCAGCGGCAGAACCGCTGGCTGCAGTGCCCTTTTGCTTTTTGTCCTTGGCTTTGGGCTGCGGGGTCACCAGGTAGATATCCGTGGGAGCGCTGAGGCTCTGGCGCGTAGCCAGGATGCGCTTGCCGTCGTTGGCTAACTGCAGCGATGTCCAGTCGTCCCACGTCTCGGTGAGTTGCTTGACCTCGCCTTTCCAATTGCAGCTATACATGTTACAGCAACCATGCCATACGCTGAGGAAGTAGAGAATGGCTTGTTTGTCTTCCTGGGGTGCCCAGCAGAAGGCTTCGACATCGCTCTTCCAGTCGATGTAACGCTTCGTGCCGTCCTTGAAGGAATAGATGAACAGGCGGTTGAGGTCGGCCTCATAGCCGTCGCGCTCCATCGAAAGCCAGGCGATATACTTGCCGTCAGGCGAGAACTGCGGGTTCTGGTCGTAACCCACGTTGTTCTTCAGGTTCTCGGGAGCATTGACAGCCTGCGTTGCCAGGGTGATGGTAGGATTGACCTTCGGGGCTACATAGTCGGCAGGCTTGCAGAGGTTGACGGTTTCGCGCGTACCTATATTATATAAATAGATGTCTGAGTCTGTGCTGATGCTATACTCCAGTCCCGTCTTCTTGCGACAGGTGTAGGCAATGCTCTTCGAGTCGGGGCTCCATGCCAGCTGCTCGATGCCTCCGAAGGGTTCCATGGGACACTCGTAAGGCTCGCCGTTGAGGATGTCGATGGCATCAGAACCGATGGCGAAACCATCGGTCACCGTGTACAGGAAGGGGTGCTGGATGCTCTCCACATAGTGGTCCCAGTGGCGATACATGAGATCGGTCACACGACGTCCGGTAGCCTTGGGCAGGTCGGAGGGGTTCTCCTGAATGACCTCGTGGAAGGGGATGGACTTCAGGATGATGACATGCTTGTGGTCTGGCGAGAACAGAAAGCCCTCTGCCTGGCCGTCCGTCTTCGACAGCTGGCGACGGTCTGTTCCGTCAGCCTTCATGCTCCATATCTCGCCACCCGACAGGAAGGCGATGGTGTTGTTGTCCAGCCACGCAGGGTCGGTGTCGCTCTTGGCACTGGTGGTCAGCAACTGCTGGCCGTTGCCGTCAGCATTCATCACATAGAGCACCTGGTGGCTCTTGTTCTGCTTGACAGAGTAGTAGCCTACTTGATAGACAATCTTCTTTCCGTCGGGTGAGGCGGCAGTGGCACCGATGCGTCCCATGGCCCACAGGGCTTCGGGCGTCATCATGCGACTCTTGAGCTTGATGTTCTGTTTTCCAATCACGTCGGTTGTTTGTGCTTGCATGCTGCCCAGCACCATCAGCGCCAGTGCAGCGAAGGTTAATAATCTTTTCATTGTTTTTGGCATTTTGGCACAAAGGTACAATAAAATTTAAAGATTAAAGATGAAAGACAAAAAAAAATAGTATCTTTGCACAGAATTTAGCACAAACGCATGAAACGTGTTGCTTATCTCTTGCTGATTGCCGTCATCCTGCTGATAGCAGGCTGCAAGGGCAAGGAGACTCGGCAGAAAGTCCTCAAGGATACTGCCGACAGCTTGACAAGTGTGCTGTATGACATGATGGGAGGCGACCCCGACAGGGCATTGGATTATGTGGACAGTCTGGAGGCTGCCGGTGTCTATTCCGAGGCCTTGGCCAACTGCCGCAGGGCACAGGTGTATTCCGAACTGTACCTGCCGCGTGTGTCGGAGGTCTATGCCCTGAAGGCCTTGAAGGACGAAAAGCTGAAGCAGGACACGAACCTCTATTTCTTTGCCTATAACCTGCTCATCAACAGTGTGCAGAATGTCGATAACACCGAGAAGGCGCTGAAATATGCCACGGAGGCGTTGGAACAGGCCAAGGGTGACACGATACAGCTGATGCGGGCCTATGCTGCCGACTTCATGAGCAGTATTGCCAGCAGCCAGTTCCGTCTGAACTACCATCGCGAGGGCAACGAGAGTTATGAGCGTGCTTACCAAATGTATGAAGACGTGCTGGTAGGCAAGAAAAGGTTCTCGTGGATCTATCCGGAGTTCCTTATGGCTACCGATGCTGTCAATGATAACGTGTCCATAGACAGTCTGGCGATTGCCAAGAAGTGGGTGGCACGGATGCTGGCTATCTTCGACAAGACCGTGGCCTGTACGGATATTCCGACCTATGTGAGGGACGACTGCCTGGCGCAGAAGGAAATAGCGTTGGCAAAGTACTATGCCAGCTGTAAACAGTTGCACGAGGCCCATGTCCACTACCAGAAGTTCCTGCAGACCGACATGTCGAAGACGGAGATAGGCAGCAAGGTGGCCTCGTCCTATCTGGAGACGACAGGACGCTGGCAGGAACTGGAGGCGGCCGTAGAGCGTACGGACAGTTTTTTCATCAGGAACGAGTCACAGGGCAACATCGACTACCTCATTACTGTCTTGGGACGTAAGTATGATGTGCAGGAGCGGTTGGGACATCATGCTGCCGCCGTCAAGACGGCCCGACAGCTCATCACATTGTTAGATACTGTCAGGGAACAGAGTCTGAAGGACAATGCTGCTGAGTTGGCAGTCATCTACAAGACACAGGAGAAGGACCAGCAGATTGCCGAGCAGCAGGCTGACTTGTCGCACCAGAGGCTCATCGCCGTGCTGGTGGCTTTCGTCCTGGTGGTAGTGTTCTTCGTCATCTATACCATCAAGCGTCGTCAGGCTGCCAAGCGCTTGGCAGCCGTGTCGGCACAGAAGGAACGTATCGAGAGCGAACTGCGCATTGCCCGTGACATCCAGATGTCTATGGTGCCCAGCGACTTTCCGCAATATGAGGGCCTTGACATCTATGCGCAGATGGTTCCTGCCCGTGAGGTGGGAGGTGACCTGTACGATTGTCTGCTGCAGGACAACCGCCTGTACTTCTGTGTGGGCGACGTCTCGGGAAAGGGGGTACCGGCATCGTTGTTCATGGCACAGACCATGCGACTGTTCCGTGCCTTTGCCAAGCGCAGCTACCAGCCCGACAAGATTGCTACGCGCATCAACGACGAGTTGACGGAAAACAATGAGAACGGCATGTTCGTCACGATGTTCATCGGTCTGCTCGACCTCACCACGGGACGTCTGGACTTCTGCAACTGCGGCCATAATCCGCCAGTGATAGCCTCTGCCAACGTCTCCGAGGGCGTGGAGTTTCTCCACGTGGAACCCAATGCACCAATCGGACTATGGCCTGGTCTGGAGTTTGTCGGTGAGACCATCGATAGCATCAAGGGACAGCCGCTGTTGGTCTATACCGATGGTCTGAATGAAGCCGAGGACTGCCAACAGCAGCAGTTTGGCGACGACCGACTGTTGCAGGTGCTGACGGCACAGCCTTTCGAAAGTGCCCGTCAGACGATAGCACTGCTGAGCACCGAAATAGAAAAGCATCGTGCAGGTGCCGAACCTAACGACGACCTCACGATGCTATGTCTCAAACTGAGGTAAATAATCACTTCTTCCTCACCGGATCGCATGTCAGGCCACAGCCTAACTTCTTGAAAATCTTGCGATCCACCTCCGAGAGCATGACCGTGCTATGCACCTGACAGCCACGCAGCTTAGGCAACTGTGCCAGGGCCTGGCGACACATCTCTGCCAAGGCCGTGTCCCATTGCCCGGAACGCTCGTCGTGCTGCGACAGCACACTGAGGGCTACCAGCACCTCATCGGTATGCAGACGGGGATTCTTGCCGCCTAAATACTCTATCTTGGTCTTTTGGATAGGTTCTATCATCGACTGCGGAATGAGCTTCACATCGTGGTCAATGCCTGCCAGATGCTTGGTGGCGTTGAGCAACAGGGCTGCTGAACAACCGAGCAGGGGACTGCTCTTGGAGGTGATGATGGTGCCGTCTTCCAACTCAATGGCAGCAGCGGTATGTCCGCTCAGCTCCTGCTTGGCAGCGGCTGCCACTGTCACCCGACGATAGGCCGTGGTAATCTTGGCCTGGTTGAACAGCATCAGAATCTTGTTCACCTCGTTCTCATTGTCTGCACCGTCAGCCAACTTGTTGGTGGCATCGTAGTAACGGCGGATAATCTCCTCGCGACTGGCATTGCAGCACACCTCGTCGTCGGAGATGCAGAAGCCCACCATGTTGACACCCATGTCCGTGGGCGACTTGTAGGGACTGCCGCCATAGATGCCCTCGAACAGGGCGTTGAGCACGGGGAATATCTCGATGTCGCGGTTGTAGTTGACGGCAATCTTGTCGTAAGCCTCCAGGTGGAACGGGTCAATCATGTTGACGTCGTTCAAGTCGGCAGTGGCGGCCTCGTAGGCAATGTTCACAGGGTGCTTCAGCGGCAGACTCCACACGGGGAATGTCTCGAACTTGGCATAACCGGCACGAATGCCACGCTTGTTCTCGTTGTACAGCTGACTGAGGCATACGGCCATCTTGCCGCTGCCAGGACCGGGAGCCGTGACGATGACCAGCTCGCGGGTGGTCTCTACATAGTCGTTCTTGCCGAAACCCTCGTCGCTGGCTATCAGCTCGACGTTATGGGGATAGCCGTCTATCAGATAATGTACGTACGACTTGATGCCCAGTCGCTCCAGACGATGACGGAACTGATCCGCGGCATGCTGTCCGTTATAGTGGGTGATGACGACGCTGCTCACCATGAAGTCGCGACTCTGGAACTCGTCACGCAGTCGCAACACATCCTCGTCGTAGGTGATGCCTAAGTCGGAACGGACCTTGTTCTTCTCAATGTCCTCGGCACTCACCACAATGACAATCTCCAACTGGTCACGCAGTTGACCGAACATCCGCAGCTTGGAGTCGGGCTTGAAGCCTGGCAGTACGCGACTGGCGTGGTGGTCGTCAAACAGCTTTCCGCCTAACTCCAGGTACAGCTTCCCGTCAAACTGCGCAATGCGCTCCCGGATATGCTCCGACTGTATCTTCAGATACTTCTCGTTATCAAAACCAATCTTCATAATAAATTAAAAATTAAAGATGAAAGATGAAAAATTAAGATGCATAGATGATCATATTTAAGATTTTGCGCTCTTGATGATATTCACTAATGTACCTATAATATTATTATTATCTTCCATCATTGATTCAAATTCTTTATCTTTAATGTATCCAGAAGCATGTAGGATCCTAAGCCAGTATTTTGTCTCATTGGCCTCTTTTAGAGCAATATGCATCTTGGAAATGAAATCCTTTTTACTTTGTGCATAGATGCTTTCATTTACATTTGCGCCAATACTGGTACCACTTCTTAATACTTGGGTGGGAATAGTGGAATTGATATGATTATCAATAAGGTATTGGAAAAGTTTAACAATTCGAACTCCGAATGAAAAGCTGATATCCAAAATCTTATTATAACGTTCTTCCATTTACTAATCCCCCCATCTTAATTTTTAATTTTTAATTTTTAATCTTTCATTTCTCATTGCGTCTGCCTGTTTCTGCATAGCCTCGAGGCGGGCAGCGAAGCCTGACTGCTTCTTGGGGTTGTTCTTGTTGGCCTGGTAGTTGGCCTCCAGAATGGCTAACAGCTTGGCATCGTCCGTCGTCTTGCGCAGCGTCCACATGATGGCGGCCGACATGAACAGCGAGACGAAGTAGTAGAAGTTCAGACCAGAGCTGTAGTCGTTGAAGATAAAGAAGAACATCAACGGCATGATGTACATCATCCACTGCATCATTTTCATCTGCTCAGCCTGCTGACCCACCATCTGGTCTTTCTGCTGCTGCATAGAGAACCAGGTGTAGATGAGCTGGGCAGCACAGAACAGGATACACGTCAGCGACAAGTGGTCGCCAATACCCCAGATGTTCGTGCCCCATTCCAGGATGGGGTCGTAGGTCGACAGGTCGTCCATCCACAGGAAGCTCTCGCCACGCAACTGGATGGCATTCGGTACGAAGAAGAACATCGCCAGCCAGATAGGCATCTGGATGAGCATGGGCAGACAACCTGAGAGCGGTGATACTCCGTACTTCGAGTACAGCGACATCATCTCCTGCTGCTTCTTCATCTGGTCCTCGGGCTTGTCATACTGCTTCGTGGCCTCCTCGAACTTAGGCTTCAGCACACGCATCTTGGCACTGGACATGTAGCTCTTCTTCACCATCGGGAAGGTGATACCCTTCAGCAACAGGGTGATGAGAATCAGCACGATACCCATGTTCAGACCCAGTCCTGTCAGCCAGTCGAAGACATACAGCGTAAACCAGCGGTTGATCCAGCGCAACAGCCACCAGCCCAAGTTCACCAACTGCTCCAGGTCGAGGTCCTTGCCAAACTGGCTCTGCTGCTCGACAGCCTGAATGAGGCGGAAGTTGTTGGGACCGATATACATCTCAAACTCCGAGGCTTGCTGGCCTGTGGGGTCGAAGGCGGTCTTCAGACGGGCTTCAAAGCGCTTCAGATAGCCGGAGCCCTTCTGGTCCTGGACACTGCTCAGCGTGGCATTGGCGGCAAAGTTGTCCTTCGAAATCAGTGCTGCTGAGAAGAACTGGTTGCGGAAGGCTACCCAGTCCAGAGGCTCTTCAATGGTCTCGGTCTTGTCACTGGTCTCAGGCAGGTTGTCCGTGCCACCGTCGTGGGCTTCCTTATAGAACAGACCGGTATAGCGGCTCTCAAACGAAAAACCCTTCTCCTGCTGACGGCAGTGGTCGTTCCACTCAATCTCCACCTCCTTGTACGAGGGGGCAAAGAATCCTGCCAGTCCGTTGACCTGCAGCGACATTGACAACAGATAGTCGCGTCCTAAGCGGTATTTCAGCACCACACTGCCGCCATTGTGTGCTGCGGCTGTCATGGTAACGGTAGTGTCTGTCTGCTCAGAGGGGGTGAAGTAGAGATTCTGGGTGACGATATTCTCCTGCTTACCGGCCAACAGGAAGTTCATCTGGTGGTCGTCCTTGTCAAACAGCGTCACGTGGTCTGTACTGTCAATGCTCTTGAAGTTCTTGATGACGGCCTTCGTGAGGGTGCCGCCCTTGGTGTCGAGCGTCAGCTCCAGCTTGTCATTCTTCAGCACGACCTGCTCGGAGGTGCCCTTCAGGGACTGGTAGAACAGGGCTGTGGTGTCGACAGCGGAACTGTCGACCACGGGCTTGGCCTTCTGCTCTTCAGCCAACTGCTGGGCCTTCTGTGCTATTTCCTTCTGGACGGCACTGATGCTGTCCTGCTTGCGTTGGGCTTCTTGCTGCTCGGCACTGGGCTGGTTGAACCAGGTGAATACCACCAGCACCAAGGCAATGAGGACGAAGCCTGTAATAGTGTCTTTATTCATATTGATACCTTAATATATTATATACCTTATACAATTAAGGTGCAAAATTACAAAGATTCGGGCGAAAAACAAAATAATCGGTGATTTATTTTGTTTTTCAATTGGTAATTCGTACTTTTGTACCCAATATGAGAAAAAGATATCTTTTATTATTCGTTGCACTCATGCTACTCTGTGCGGGAGCTCAGGCTCAGCGCAGGGCAAAGAGAGTGGAGGAGACGACTGTGCCTGACACGGCACAGATCGTTCGTAACTACATCGACTCGCTGAACACGCTGCGCCAGCAACTGGACTCGGTCCAGCAGGTTAACAGCTTCTTGCGCCAGGAGTCGACTGACGGACGCTACTATCGTCTGTTTGCACCCACCACGTTCTATCATTCCGGTGCCTACAAGACACTGTCACTCAACCCGAAGTCGGACGACGAGGTGGCGGATGCCATTGACGAGGCGTTGATGAATGTCTATATGCGTCGTCCTGACCTGGTGAAGAACGATGAGAGCAACCTGCGTAAGGCGGGAAGCATTCGTGAGGATGTCAACAAGGAACTGACCCAGCAGGTGAATCTGACGGATATCGTCACGATGCAACCTGACGAGCCGGAGGTGGTGCCCGTGAAACTCATGGTGCAGAAACCGCACTTCTGGAAGTTCAAGGGCGATGGCTATCTGCAGTTCCTGCAGAACTACGTGTCCGACAACTGGCACAAGGGTGGTGAGAGCAACTACTCCGCTCAGGCTGCTGCCGTGCTGGAACTGAACTATAACGATCGCGACAAGATTACCTTCGACAACAAACTGGAGATGAAGCTGGGTCTCATGCACTCGCCCTCTGATACGGTGAATAAGTTCAAGACCAACAACGACCTGTTGCGTCTGACCAGCAAACTGGGCATTCAGGCGCATAAGCATTGGTACTACACCCTGCAGCTGCTGGCCTACACGCAGTTTGCACGCGGTCTGAAGACCAACGACAGGAAGGTCTATTCGGACTTTACCTCACCGCTCGATGTCAACATCGGTATCGGTATGGAATATAAGGTGGAGGCGTTTAACAAGAAACTGACCGGTACGCTGAACTTCCTGCCGTTTTCCGTCAACTTCCGCTATGTGGATCGTCTGGACTTGGCAGCATCGAATGGTATTCGTGGCGACCACCATACCATGGAAGACTTCGCCTCGCAGTTTACGGGCGAACTCAAGTGGCAGTTGCTGGACCAGCTGACGTGGAAGACGCGCCTCTTCGCCATCACCACCTACCACCAGGGCAAGATGGAGTGGGAGAACCAGTTCGAACTGAAGGTGACGAAGTATATCTCCGCCAACCTCTTCATCTATCCGCGTTTCGACGACGCCAACGACTGGGACGACAAAATGGGCTACTTCCAGCTACAGGAATGGAGCTCCATCGGCCTGAGCTATTCTTGGTAGAAGATTAAATATTAAGGATTAAAAATGAAAGATTAAAATGGGAGAATGATGAAATGTAACCATCTATCCATCTTAATCTTTCATCTTTCATTTTTAATTTTTCATTTTTCTTCTTTCATTTCCCCTTCAATATAGATGCGCGTCATCTCGACAGCACCATTGGTCTGTACGGTGATCGACTTCTTGAAGTGTCCGGGGAAAAGACCTGTGCCGTTATAGGTTACCTTGATGGCACCCTTCTCGCCAGGCTGAACAGGAGCCGTGGTGTACTCAGGAACGGTGCAGCCGCAGGCGGCAATGGCACGGTTGACAACCAGAGGCTGCTCACCGATGTTGGTGAAGGTAAAGGTGTGTGTCACCACGGGACTCTTCTCTGAGAAGGTTCCGAAGTTGTGAGTAGTCTCGTCAAACTTGATCTGTGCAGGCTTTTGAGCCATCATACCCAGGGTGCTTACCAGCATCAGGGTCATCAGTATCATCTTTTTCATTGTGCTATAAAATTTTATTATAAACTTTTTCTCTTTTTATCTGAAACTGTCCGTGAGCAGCTTGATTTCAATCTGCGGACTGATTCGCTCGTACAAGATGTTATAGACAGCATCGAGGATGGGCATGTTGACATGACAGTGGCGGTTGATCTCCTTCATACACTTCGTACCGAAGTAGCCCTCGGCAATCATCTCCATCTCTATCTGTGCCGTCTTCACACTGTATCCCTTGCCAATCATCGTTCCGAAGGTGCGGTTGCGCGAGAAGTTCGAATAGCCCGTCACCAGCAGGTCGCCCAAATAACAGCTGTCCACGATGTTACGCTCAATGGGGTGTACCACCTGCAGGAAACGCGACATCTCCTGCACGGCATTGGCCATCAGCACAGCCTGGAAGTTGTCACCGAACTTCAGACCGTTACAGATACCGGCAGCAATGGCATAGACGTTCTTCAGTACGCTGGAGTACTCGATACCGATGACGTCCGTCGATGTCTTGGTCTTGATATACTCGCTGGCTATGATGTCGGCAAACGACTGTGCCTTCTCGCGGTCGCTACAGCCGATGGTCAGGTAGCTCAGACGCTCCAAAGCCACTTCTTCTGCATGCGACGGACCACCGATGCACGCCAGATTTTCATACGGGATGTCGTACACTTGGTGGAAATACTCCGAACACACCAGGTTCTCGTCCGGCACAATACCTTTGATGGCCGTAATGACGAACTTGTCGCGTATACGCGTCTTCAACTTCTTCAGGTGACTCTTCAGGTACGGTGAGGGCGTGACGAACACCAGCGTGTCGTACTGCTCGACGATCTTGTTCAGGTCACTGGAGAAGAATATCTCGTCAATATTGAAGTGGACGCTCGTCAGATAGGCAGGGTTATGCCCCATCCTCCGAAAGTCCTCTATGCGGTCGTCCCGGCGCATATACCACCCGATGTGATGCGTTCTACCCACCACAATCTTGGCAATGGCTGTCGCCCAGCTTCCGCCACCGATAATCGCTATTCTACCGCAGTCGTACACTTGATTTACTATTTGACAATTTACAATTTACAATTGATTTTACTGCGCCATCTCAATCCACTTCGCCACTTCATCGACTGAAGGCTTCTGCATGTCGAGCTTGTACTTCTTCACGATGTCGCCAATCTTCTGCTGCAGACCCTGCGGCTTCTCTGTCGCAATGTTCTGCACGAGGTTGAAACCGGCCTTGCGGAGTACGGGAACCCACTCCTCAGCGACACCAATCTCTGCCCATTCAGCAGGGGTGCTCTGAGGAATCTTCTTCTCAGGCTTCATCTGCGGGAATAGCATCACCTCGCCAATGGCAAACTTACCCGTGAGCAGCATCACCAGACGGTCGATACCGATACCGATACCAAACGTGGGAGGCATACCATATTGTAATGCACGCAGGAAGTCCTGGTCGATGATCATTGCCTCGTCGTCACCCTTGTCTGCCAGCTTCATCTGCTCCACGAAACGCTCCTCCTGGTCAATGGGGTCGTTCAGCTCTGAATAGGCGTTAGCCAGCTCCTTACCGTTCACCATCAGCTCGAAACGCTCGGTAAGTCCGGGCTTCGAACGGTGCATCTTGGTGAGTGGCGACATCTCCACGGGATAGTCGGTGATAAAGGTAGGCTGGATGAAGCTGCCCTCGCAGAACTCACCGAAGAGCTCGTCAATCAGCTTGCCCTTACCCATGGTCTCGTCGACCTCCATACCCTTCGACAGACAGAAGGCACGGATCTCCTCCTCGCTCTTGCCGTCGCAGTCGAAACCGGTCTTCTCCTTGATGGCATCGAGGATAGGCAGACGACGGAAGGGGGCACGGAACGAGATGACGTTGCCGTCAATCTCCACCTCGGGCTTGCCGTTGACGGCTGTACAGATCTCCTCGAGCATCTTCTCGGTGAAGGTCATACCCCACAGCAGGTCCTTGTAGCTCACATACAGCTCCATACAGGTGAACTCGGGATTGTGGGTCTTGTCCATACCCTCGTTGCGGAAGTTCTTGCCCATCTCATAGACGCCTTCGAAACCGCCAACGATGAGGCGCTTCAGGTAGAGCTCCGTGGCGATACGCATGTACATATCTTGATTGAGGGCATTGAAGTGGGTGATAAACGGACGTGCCGAGGCACCACCGGCAATATTCTGCAGAATAGGCGTGTCGACCTCCGTATAGCCGGCATCGTCCAGAATGCGACGCAGGGTGCGGATGATGGTGGCACGCTTCAGGAAGGTGTCCTTCACACCGGCATTTACGATGAGGTCCACATAGCGCTGACGATAGCGCAACTCGGGGTCGTCGAAGGCGTCATATACCTTGCCGTCAGCATCGGTCTTCACCACAGGCAGCGGCTTCAGACTCTTGCTGAGGATGGTCATCTCCATCACGTGAACACTGATTTCGCCCGTCTTGGTACGGAACACAAAACCCTTCACACCGATGAAGTCACCCAAGTCCAGCAACTTCTTGAAGACGATGTTGTACAGGTCTTTGTTCTCTCCGGGACAGATGGCATCGCGCTGCACATACACCTGGATGCGACCCTTCGAGTCCTGAAGCTTGGCGAAGGCGGCCTTGCCCATGATGCTCTTGCTCATGATGCGGCCTGCAATGCTGACCATGCGACTGTTCTCCGGTGTGGCGGTTTCGCGCACGTCGTTGCCTTCTTCATCTTTCCCGATGACGGGCAGGTCCTCGAAGTTCTCTACAATGTCTGTGCTCCACGCATTGACGGGATATTCTGCGGCAGGATAGGGATTAATACCCATCTTGCGCAACTCCTGCAGACTCTCACGTCTGCCAATCTCTTGTTCACTGAGTTCTAAAACGTTCATATCTTGTTCTTATTCTATTTTTTCATAATTACGCGTGCAAAAGTACAAATTATTTTTGAATTACCGATGAAAAGTGAAGAATTATTTAAATATTTGTAAAATAAGCAGACGAAAATTTGGCGGAATAGAGATTTATTCGTACTTTTGCCACGTATTATCACTACTAAAAACGATCACTGCTATGATTATAGAGGACATGAAGACCCGCGTGGTTGGTGTTGACATCAAGTTGCACAAGACGACAAGTGCCATTGTCGATGTTCGTGGAAATATTATCGTCAAGGACTCTTTTCCGACTACAGACTACCCGAATATCGGTGATTTTGTGTCGAAATTGTGTGAGCATATCCTGACGCTCGTCGAGGCCAATGGTGGCTACGAGAGCGTACGCTCTGTGGGCATCAGCGCACCCAGTGGCAACTTCCCTACCGGTAGCATCGTCAACTCTCCCAACATGCCGTGGAAAGGCGTTGTGCCCTTGGCTGCCATGTTGCGCGACCGCTTGGGATTGGCTGTGGCACTGGCTAACAATGCCTATGTCACTGCCCTGGGCGAATATGTCTTCGGGGCTGCCCATGGCTTGCACGACTTCGCCGTCCTGTCGGTAGGCAGTGGCGTGGGAAGCTGTTTCTATAGCCAGGGGCGCGTCCATCTGGGTACAGAGGGCTTTGCCGGTGAAGTGGGACATACCTGCATGGTGCCCAATGGTCGTCAGTGCGGCTGTGGCAACAGGGGCTGTCTGGAGGCCTATTGCTCCGAGAAAGGTGTGGCAACCACTGCCCGCGAGATGATGGAAGAGAGTAGCGATCCGTCGTTGCTGCGCGACCTGGAGAAGGTAACGGCCGATGACGTGCTGGCATGCTGTGCAAAGGGCGACAAGATGGCTATCGAGGTTATGCAGCGGACAGGTGAAATACTCGGTCTCGGACTGGCAAACTACGCCTCGATCATCAACCCCGAGGCCTTTGTGTTTACGGGCTTTGCCGCTCGTGCAGGACGCTGGCTGCTCAACCCCACCAGTGTGGCCTTCGAGACGCATGTGTTCCGCAACATCAGGGATAGGGTGAAGCTCGTCTGCTCCAATCTGGACGACCACGATCGCAACATCCTCGGCGCCAGCGTCTTAGCCTGGGAAGTCAAAGAGTACTCCTTGTTCAAATAAGTGAATTCAATCTCACACAGAATACAGATTTTTTTATTGTCGCACAGATCCCTCAGGTCACACAGATTTTTTTATTGTCGCACAGATCCCTCAGGTCACACATATTTTTTATTGTCACACAGATCTCACAGATCTCACAGATCTTTATGATGGGACAGTATTCGAGAATACTGCTTGATTCCCTAAGGGAATAAAGGTTTGTATTTGTCGGAAGAATCTTGAAAGTGAACTTTCAGAGTTCTTCGGTCAAATATAGACGAATCCCATCATAAACCTATAAGCATCCATGCCTAATAGCCGCCCCTTATCAAGGGGCTTTAAATCTGTGAGATCTGTGAGATCTGTGCGCTATTAAAATATTTCTGCGATTTCTGCGATTTCTGCGGGAAATAAGAATTATCTGTGAGATCTGTGAGATCTGTGCGACAAAATAATTTCTGTGTGAGATAATTTTCCGTAGGGACGCCCGGGCTCGAACCGGGGACCTCTTCAATGTGACTGAAGCGCTCTAAACCAACTGGGCTACGCCCCTGGAAAACTGAAATCGGGTGCAAAGGTAATCATTTTTATGCATACAAAAAACTTTTTTCCCACTTTTTTTCTTCATTTCATGAGAAATTCTTACCTTTGCACCGCAAAATAAGCTGGTGAAGAAGTGAAAGGTACTATGAAATCCGAAGAAGCAGAGGAAAAGATAGACGCTCGTCAGTGGCTCGTGGCTCGTGTTGCTCCCAACACCGAGAAAGCCAGTCGTGAGCGACTGATAGAGCTGGGCTATGACGCCTTCGTGGCTTCGCAGCAGGAGATTCGTATCTACAAGAATGGCAACCGCAAGAAACGCAAGAAGATCGAGCGTGTCGTCATCACACAGTATGTCTTCCTGCACCTCACGGAACAAGAGCGGAGAACGGTGGTGACACTGCCCTTCGTCAAGGCCTTCCTCATCAACCGCAGCTCGGAGCAGCGTACCTTCGCCACGGTTTCTGACGAACAGATAAGGCGCCTCAAGAGGATGCTGGGACAGTCTGAACAGGCTGTGCAGTTCATCACCTCCGGATTCACTCTGGGCGAGGAGGTCATCGTCATGAACCTCGGCAACAACGACTATACCGGTCGTATCGTCCGTGTGCCGGGTGACAACAGCACCTATGTCGGGGTACGCCTTGACACGCTGGGATGTGCCTATCTGGAGATTAGTCCGGAGAATCTCATGCCGGCAGGGAAACAGGATCAACAAAAGAATAAGGAATAACAACTATGAATATAGCAATCGTAGGAACGGGCTATGTGGGCCTGGTGAGTGGAACGTGCTTCGCAGAGATGGGAGCACATGTGACCTGTGTCGATGTCGATGCACAGAAGATTCAGAAGCTGAAGGATGGCATCATGCCTATCTATGAGCCTGGACTCGAGGAGCTTGTCAAGCGCAATGTGGAGTACGGCCGTCTGCAGTTCACCACCGACCTCACCGAGGTGCTCGACGATGTCGAGGTGGTGTTCTCTGCGGTGGGTACACCGCCTGACGAAGACGGCTCTGCCGACCTGAAGTACGTGCTGGCTGTCGCCCGACAGTTCGGACAGAACATCAACAAATACACCATCCTCGTCACCAAGTCTACCGTTCCTGTAGGCACCGCCAAGAAGGTCAAGGCCGCCATCCAGGAGGAACTCGACAAGCGTGGTGTCAGCGTCCCCTTCGATGTCGCCAGCAACCCCGAATTCCTCAAGGAGGGTGCCGCCATCAAGGACTTCATGTCCCCCGACCGTGTTGTCGTGGGCACCGAGAGCGAGAAGGCCCGTGAGGTGATGACCCGCCTCTATAAGCCGTTCCTCATCAACAACTTCCGTGTCATCTTCATGGACATCCCCTCTGCTGAGATGACCAAGTATGCCGCCAATGCCATGCTTGCCACCCGTATCTCGTTCATGAACGACATCGCCAACCTCTGCGAGCGGGTAGGGGCTAACGTCGATAGCGTCCGCAAGGGCATCGGTACCGACGCCCGCATTGGCAGCAAGTTCCTCTATGCCGGCTGTGGCTATGGCGGCAGCTGCTTCCCCAAGGATGTCAAGGCACTGCTACATACCGGTCTGGACAACGGCTACCACATGGAAGTCATCGAGGCCGTCGAGCGTGTCAACGAGAAACAGAAGCACATCGTCTACGATAAAATCATCAAGGCCATGGGTAGCGTGAAGGGCAAGACCATTGCCATCCTCGGACTCGCCTTCAAGCCCGAGACCGACGATATGCGCGAAGCTCCCGCCCTGGTAGTCATCGACCGCCTCCTGAAGGATGGTGCCACCGTGCGCGTCTTCGACCCCATCGCCATGGACGAGTGCAAGCGTCGTATAGGCGACAGCGTCACCTATTGTAAAAATATGTACGATGCCGCTGATGGTGCCGACGTCTTCGCCCTCATGACCGAGTGGCGCCAGTTCCGCCTCCCCTCGTGGAATGTCATCAAGAAGGTCATGACCGGCCATGTTGTCGTCGACGGCCGTAACATCTACGACCGCCAGGAGCTCGAATCCCTCGGCTTCACCTACACCCGCATCGGTGAACAGTAACCTTCCCCCAGATGTTTTATTGTCGCACAGATCCCACAGATCCCACAGATTTTTATTGCCGCACAGAGCTGCACTTTATTATTCTCGCGCAGAGCCGCAGAGTAATCAGAGTCTTGTCCTCTATTTATACCTCTGTATACTCCCTATTTCATGCGCAGCCCAATGTCCTCTGCGCTTCCTCAGTGTCCTCTGCGGCTCTGCGCGAGAAAAAAACTGTGCGAGAAAATAATTTCCGTGCTTTCTGCGTTTTCTGCGGGACCTTAATATCCTCATTGCTCTTGTATTATTTTCTGTGTGATCTGTGAGATCTGTGCGCTTATTAAAATATTTCTGCGCTTTCTGTGCGACGTATATTATTCATGTTGTTCTTGTATTATTTTCTGTGAGATCCGTGAGATCTGTGTGCCCTTAAAATTTCTGTGTGCAAAAATTTGGCCATATCAAAATTTCTTCCTACCTTTGCACCCGTTAAGCCCATAACAACTATGGCAAACGAACTCAAAATTCCCTTTAAGATTACGACAGTGTGGGCACTGGCGACGCCGTAGGCATACAAAAACCGACTGATAATAAACGGTACAAAAAAAACAACGATATATGGATGTACAGTTTGACAAAGTGAAGACGCTCAACGCGTTGCTTTACGTGGCAAATCACGTGCAGCGGAAGGACTTCCACAAGATCTTCAAGATAATCTATTTTGCCGATCGCCAGCATCTCGTCGATTGGGGACGTCCTATTACGGGCGACACCTATATCGCCATGGAGGCTGGTCCCGTACCTTCACGACTGTATGATATGATGAAGATTGTTCGTGGCGACTCCTATATGCCCGACACAGAGGGGCTTAGCCAGTACTTCCGGGTGGAAAACTGGATGTATGTTAATCCGCTGCAGAATGCTGACCTCAATGAGCTTTCGTCCAATGAACAAGAAGCACTACAGGATGCGATAAACAAGTATGCAGGACTCTCATACGACGAGATAAAGGAGAAGTCTCATGATGTGGCATGGCGCTCTACAGCCCGCGACTTCAGTATCAGTTGGGAGAACATTGCACGTGAGGCCGGACTGGATGAAGAGGAAGTCGCTTGTCTGCGAGACTACAGTACGATGCACCCTTTACCAGAGCGCGATATGAGTCCTGACGAATTATATAGCGCCATAGAAAAGGAGATAGATTACATCTACGCACAAGACTGATATGAAATACATTATCAAGCCTCGTGCAGCGAGAAAGATTTATACCTTTTATGGTAATGTAGCCAAGAAGTATCGCCATACCTATGATAAAGCCGACTACAAACGTAACGTATCTGAAGCTTTGAATTCAATCTTTCGCATTGAGAATGGACTCCTCCGTCGCAAGCCAACAATCTCCCAATGGGCAGGCTATCATATGGCTAATACCGACAGGTGGTACTTCGCCTACACGATAGATGGCGACACCATCACAGTAGTAGATGCTCGCCATGCACAAAACATGAAATTCTAAAAACAACATCCACGATTCCTTTATAAATCCCCCGCTCCCCAGCACTGCTGTAGCCAGCCTTTACCCATACTCCATGAGTATGCTTAGAGTATGGCTAAAAGCAGCCTAGAAGCAGAGTGATTGCTGGCTAGAGTATGGCTAAAGCGAGAGTGAAAACCTTTCAATAGGTTTCCCATTGCAGAAAAACGGCATAATCCTTGCAGATATCGAATAAAATGCTTAATTTTGCAATCGATAGGTCCTAAATGGCGAAATATACAATATACGATATACGATATGGGAAATTTGGTGAAGAAGAATGATACAGTTTTGGCAATTAACATCCAAAAGGTAAAAGACAAAATAGCAGTCATCCGTAATTTAGAAGTGATTGCCGATGCAGACGTTGCAGAGTTGTATGGAGTAGAGACCAAGCGTATCAACGAGGCCGTCAAAAACAACCCAGATAAGTTTCCTGCTAGTTATATGTTTGTGCTGAACAAGAGCGAGGTACTTGAATTGCGGTCGAAAATTTCGACCACAAATGTTTCAGCAATGAACCGCAATCCAACCAAAGTTTTCACCGAGCGTGGCCTGTATATGCTGGCTACTATTTTAAAAGGAGAGCAGGCTCGTGACATGACTTTCGCCATAATAGAGACTTTTGTCAAGGTTCGGGAATTAAAAAGGGAACTTCTAGAGCTCCATCAAGAGACGGACAAGGAAGTGCAGAAGACCAAGATGCAGCATTTCGGTGAGGTGCTATCCGACATTGTGATGCCCGATCTTCAGACGCAGGAGACTGAGTCATCGCTGGAGATCAACTTCTTCATAGGTAAGATTAAACACACTGTCAAGCGGGTTAGGAAAGACGATTCGAAGAAATAACATCATCCATCAAACATCATACATCTTATACACATCTGACATCAGCGTAGCGGCTGTACCTGTCCCCTCTGTCTTGGAGTCTCGGGCGAATTGTCCTGAGACGCCTCAAAAAGCATACCTTACGATGGACGATTCGGAGAAAAACAGATATATTGAATTCTTGCTTCAGCAGAAGGAGGAATGCGATAGGGCTATAGCTGACAAAGATGCCTTCATCAAGAATCTGCAGGACACGCTTGATATGCTGAAGTCCATGCATGAATCCGATTCCAAGAAGATCGATGAAATGCTCGCTAAGATAAATGATCTTACTGCTCAACTGAAGCTAAAGAATAAACAGTAAAAATTTAGTCCATTTTAATGTGTTTTACCTGAAAGGGCCACCTTTTAGGGCTTAACGTCAGAATTGGCTGCTTACACATGGAATGACTGGAAGGAAAACCATTAACTCCACCCTCAGAAAAGTCAACGAATCCCCGATTTTGTAGCAAGGGGGTAGCAAGGGGGTAGGAAGGGAGTAGCAAGGGGGTAAGCTTAGGTCAAGACGTAAACAGCCAATTCTGACGTATTGCACGAAAAAGTGAAATGAGAGACCTTTGCGCTGACATTTTAAATATCAGATTTCCCAAAAATATGACGGTTTCGCTATTTAAGGCGAGACTGACACCTAAAGATACTTTTAGCAGATGATTACCGTCAACAGTGATACCCCTTATCTTGGTATTTCATTTGCCGAGGTACTTGGCATAGACACCATCCAGAACCTGAGGGAAGGGTTCGGGATGATGGGGATGCGCTTCACGGGCAAGCCCAATAAGGCTGGCATCGTGAAGGCATACGATGAGTATGTCAAGGGTAATTCTGCCGATGTGCTCCGTTGCCTGAGGCCGGAGGAGTTGCAGATAATGAGCAATATCCTGAAGCAAGGAAGGGGAGGGCATTTTTCTGTGAAGGGTACACAGCTCTATAACCAGTTGCAGAAGATGAACCTTGTGGTCAGTCGTGAAGACAAGCAGAAGGACACAACTGATTTCTATGTCATTGACGAACTCCATGATCTCTTTGCACCCCATATCGACGAAGTGATGGCGCATCCCGTGGACTACAGCACCGACAAGACGCAGAAGACACCGCTTGATGCCGTTATCTTTGAGATAAGCTACAAGTGTCGCGAACTCGTTGCCCATATCGATGACTGGACGAAGAGGAAGCACCCAAAAGAGTTTTCGAGAAAGGAACGCGATAGTTTCGGAAGGGCTCTCGCCGATTACGATGATTGCCTGGAGGAATATACCGACAAGCTTACTACTCTGATAGCTGCTACGCCGCAAGGCTTTGGCAAGCGTCAGAACGATATAGAGCGCATCAAAAATACCATCAAGAGTGTTCATGATGTCATAGACCACATGCAGACCCTGCTCGATGCCATTGACGGAAGCGATGCCATTGAAGGAAAGAGTGACGATAAAGACAGCATCACCCCAGCAGAGCGTGCTGAGTTGGAACAGGTGCTGCAAAGCAAGGAATTCAAGGATGTCATAGACAGGATTACGAGAGACCGCATGGATGCGATGGAGGAAGCCCAGCGTGCAGAACGTGAGGACGGCCCCGTCAAGTTCCTTCCTGCCTTCACCAAGCATCCTGCCAAATATCCCCCTATGAAGGAATCCTACTGTGCTACCCGACTGGTGCGTCCTCGTGTCTTTGAGGTTACGCTACCATTGGAGGACGGCCTTTTCTTCATCGTCTATTTCAACTTCCTGGAGCAAAATGGCTACACACAAGCCACCTGCTATTGGGGTAACATCTTCGATTTCGCGCAAAAGGCGGCAGCAGAGCCATATCCCGGCGCAGGTTATGTCATGCTGTCGAAGCCTTTCCGCAAGAAATACCCTCACGTTGCAGCCGTCTATGGCATGCACGATGATAACCAGGACTGTACAAAGCCCTATCTCACCACCATCGGTTGGGAGCACCAGCCTAAAGAGTGGTTTTTGTCAGTACGGTTGTATAACTTCGACTATGTGAAGCTCGTTACTTTTAGCCCGCTGGACTGCCCAGAGGTCATCGAGGCCATCGATGAACTGAAAAAGGCATCTCTTGCGATGGTACATGACATCCAGCGTAGCGATGCAAAGACTCCCAAGCAGTTGATGACAGAGTTGTTTGGACTTTAATACTACCAAGTACACAATAGAATACGCTATGTGTCTGAATTTTGATATAGACGATCTTTACGAGAATCAGAAACCTGCCTATGCTCAGGAAGCGGCAGATCAAATGGATGAAATATTCCAATGGTTAGGCAGTGGGACTACACGTAGAGATTGGTTTTGTGGCCTCACGGATGACATAGACCAACAGTCGGAGTTCCACAAAATAGACCTTGGCGATTTTTATTGGGTTAACTGTGCTAACAATGAGGAAGCAATAAAAGCTTATGAGATTCTGAAAGGCATGGGCTACTCTTCAGGCGATAACGTAAAGACACGATTAGAGGAATACTATTTTGTTTATGTCTATGAGATAAGAAGTCGTCACCCTAAGACACGACAAAAATAGTTGAACGAATAATTATAGTATATGCCACT
>ONQT01000011.1 GCA_900320045.1 uncultured Prevotellaceae bacterium
CCGGGACCCGCACGTGCAGACTCCGGAGGCAGCAAAAACGAGACAAAAAAATGAACGCGATTGTTTAACAATTAAAAAGTAAACTGTTATGATTCAAATCAAAGCAAAGCAACAGAACGTATCGTTCGAAAAGAACGTGGAGAAGCTGGCATTCGTGCTCTCGGCACACCTGTACAACACGCTCGACGCCAGCAAGGTGATTGAGGAGGCTGCCAAGCGCAGCGGCATCAGCACCGGCGTCATCAAGGCCGCCTGGGACGCAGCAGGCGAGGTGATCCGCACCTGGGCAACCGAAGGTCACAACGTGCCCCTGCCCGGACTCGGCTCTATGCGCTTCTCAGTCCGCTCGAAGTCGGTTCAGAACATCGAGGACGTCAAGACCTCGCTCATCTCTGCCCGTCGCGTCATCTTTACTCCGTCCAAGGAGGTGAAGGACGAGCTGCAGGCTACCAAGATTGCCATCACCTGCTACGACAAGGACGGCAACATCGTGAAGCGCGTCACCAGCGCCGACACCAACGATGTGGAAGACCCCGAGAACGACGGAACTACGGGTAACGGAACTACGGGAGGCGGAACTACGGACAACACGGATTCCGGCGACCAGAACCAGGGCGGCAATACCGGCGGCATCACTCCTACTCCCGGTGGAACTGACGAAAACTAAGGCGAAAAGAGAAGAGCCCTCGATGGGCTCTTTCTCTTTAGATGAAAGATTAAAAATTAAAGATGAAAAATTAGGAAGACGGCATAGGACACAGAGTTGATGTGCAATCGGTTGCATGAACTTGATAGGTTATTTCGCACCCTTGCGGATTAGCCTATCATTTTTATTTGTATCTTTGCAGCAGAAAAAAACTCAAAAACCAAAAACACAATGATGAAAAGATTACTCACTTTTGTGCTGGGGCTGCTGATGACTACCGGCATGATGGCACAGGAATGGCCCGAGAACTATCCGGGCGTCATGCTGCAGGGATTCTATTGGGACGGCTATGCCGATGCACAATGGACTAAGCTGGAGAGTCAGGCGGACGACCTGGCAACGACCTTCAACCTGGTATGGATTCCGCAGAGTGGCAACTGTGGCGGAAAGTCCATGGGCTACGATGACCTGTACTGGTTTCCAGGCAATGGCCACTACAACAGCTCGTTCGGTACGGAGTCGCAGCTGAAGTCGCTCATCTCGACCTTCAAGGAGAAGGGCATCGGCACGATAGCCGACGTGGTCATCAACCACCGCAGAAACGTGTCGAACTGGGTGGACTTCCCCCAGGAGACGTACAAGGGCGAGAAGTATAAGCTCGAGTCGACGGACATCTGTGCCAACGATGATGGTGGCAAGACGAAGACATGGGCTACGACTAACGGCTACTCGCTGTCGGCCAACAACGATACCGGCGAGGGCTGGGACGGTATGCGCGACCTGGACCATAAGAGCGAGAACGTGCAGCGCAGCGTGAAGGCTTACCTGAAAATGCTGCTGGAGTACTTCGGCTATACGGGTTTCCGCTACGACATGGTGAAGGGCTATTCGGGCTCGTACACCAAGATGTATAATGAGGACGCACGGCCGGCATTCTCCGTGGGCGAGTGCTGGGACGGCACGAACACCATCCGAAGCTGGATTGACGCCACGGGCAAGACGAGTGCTGCCTTCGACTTCCAGTTCCGCTATGTAGTGCGCAACGCTGCCAACGGACAGAACTGGAACTTGCTGGACCAGCAGAACGACAACAACTGGCCGCTGGTGAGTGACAAATACCGCAGTGGCAGCTACCGCCGCTATGCCGTGACCTTCGTCGAGAACCACGACACAGAGTACCGCTCGGCATCGGCACCGCAGGACCCGCTGAAGAAGGATACGCTGGCTGCCAACGCCTATATGCTGGCTATGCCGGGAACGCCCTGTGTGTTCCAGAAGCACTGGCTGGCCTACAAGCAGGAGATTGCCAACATGGTGGCTGTCCGCAAGGCCGTGGGCATTCATAGCATGAGTGCGCCGACGAAGAAGGCTGCCAACCAGAACTACTACGCCGTAGAGGTGGAGGGCAGCGACGGCAAGAAGCTGCTGTGCGTGGTGGGCAAGAACGCCGCTACCTATACCCCCGAGGGCGATTGGAAGAAGGCCATCAGCGGCTATCATTACGTCTATTATGTGCAGGGCATCGACCCCTCATCGATTACCTATCCGGAGATTAAGGACCAGAGCGGCAAGGACGGCGAATATGCCGGTGTGCCCTCGTTCTGCACGGTTACTCCCGGCGAGATTTGCGCCTTCTTCGAGGCACCGGCATCATGGGGTACCCTGACCTATACCTGGGCGTGGATGAACGGCGGTGACGGTAAGGACTATTTGGGTAAAGAGTGGCCTGGTGTCTCTGCCAAACTGCTGGGCACGGCCGACAATGGCAACAGGGTCTTCAAGTGGACATCTACCAAGACGACGGCTCCCGACAATATCATCTTCAGCGCCAGCGGTCACCAGACTGACAACTTGAAGTTCACTAACTGCGGCTACTATTGCAGCGACGGCTTCAAGGAAGTGGTGAGCAAGACGACGGGGATTGAGAGCCTCACCCCCGACCCCTCTCCAAGGGGCGAGGGGAGTGGATACTATACGCTCGATGGTCGCAAGGTGCAGGGTATCCCAACGGCTAAGGGCATTTATATTCTAAATGGCAAAAAGATAGTCGTCAAGTAATTCGCTCAGGCGAAGCGCGAAATAAGAAGAGTGGGCTGACCAAACGTCAGTCCACTCTTTTGTGTGATAGCACCCTGAAGGATGTGCGCTTATTGCACTTTGTAGCGTGATGTGCTTATTGCACTTTGAGGGTGATGTGCTGCGAAAGGCCACGCTGGCGGTCGGTGACTCGCAGCGTGATGTTGCCTGTCCGCTTAGCGCTGCGAAGTATGACCACCAGCTGGCCATTGAAGAGTTTCATAGTGGGCTGGGTGAAGGACTCCAGCGACGTGGCATCGCCATTGCAGGCGGCCTGGAAGCGTCCTGCCCCCGTAACCTCGAATGTCAGCTGGTCGGCGGCATCGGGAATGAGCGTACCCTGTTTGTCGACGAGCGACACGGTGACAAAGGCCAGGTCGTTACCATCAGCCTTTAAAAGCGGTGAGGACTGAGCGGTGAGGGGGGAGCCTTCGGACTGCTGTGTCCAGGCGTCGAGCTGCAGACGGGCGGGTTTGCCGGCGGTGCGCAGGGTTTGCTCGCCAGCCTGACGACCATCCTTGTCGTAGACGACGACGCGCAACTCGCCGGGCTCGTAGCGAACCTCATTCCAGCGCAGGCGGTAGCGGTCCAGTCGCGATGTGACATCCTTCGTCCTCTTGCCCTGGCTCTTGCCGTTGACGAAGAGCTCGGCAGTGGGGTAGTCGGTATAGCAGTAGACCGGCGTCACCTGGCCACGGCGCTCCTTGCCCCACGTCCAGTGCGGCAGCAGGTGGATGGTGTGCTGCTGCTTGTTCCAATGCGAGCGGTACAGCCAGTAGCGGTCCTTGGGCAGTCCGGCGAGGTCGCAGATGCCGAAGTAGCTGCTGCGCGAGGGCCAGTATTCGTCATAGGGCGACGGCTCGCCCAGATAGTCGTAGCCCGTCCATACAAATTCGCCGATGACCTGCTTGATGTCTTCCTGTTGTGCCCAGTCGTCGTCGGGCAGGTTCGACCACGGACAGTATTCCAGGTCGTAGCTGCTGCACTGTCCGTCGCGCTGCTGGATGGCCTTGGGGTCGTAGTCCTTGTGCCACGAGGCGTTCTTGGAGTTGTCGTTGGGTTCTACGGGGAAGTGGTACACGCCGCGCGACGATACCGTCGACGCCGTCTCGCTGCCCAGCAGGAAACCCTGTGGCAGACGCTTCAGGTTGTCGGCATATTTGTGTACGCGGTAGTTGAAGCCAGGCACGTTCATCGCCTGAGCCACACCACCATTGATGGCACCATCGGGATTGTCCAAACCCTGTGTGACAGGACGTGTGGGGTCCAGTGTATTGCAAAGTGCCTGCAGACGGATAGCCCACAAACGACCTTCCTCGCTCCACTGTTCAGGAATCTCGTTACCGATAGACCACATCACGATGCTGGGGTGGTTGCGGTTAGCCTTCACGAGGTTGGTAATATCCTTCTCAGCCCACTCCTCGAAGAAACGTGCATAGCCGTTCTTGCACTTGGGGTGTACCCACATGTCGAACGACTCGGCCATGACCATCATGCCCAGCGAGTCGCACAGGTCCATCTGCATCTGACTGGGCATGTTGTGACTGGTGCGTATGGCGTCGCAGCCCATCTCCTTCAGCGTCTTGATCTGGCGGATGAGTGCGGCCTTGTTAACGGCAGCACCCAAGGGACCGAGGTCGTGGTGCAGACAGACGCCCTTAATCTTGCGTGTCACACCATTCAGTTCAAAGCCTTTCTCTTTCGACACACGGACGGTTCGAATACCTACCGTAAACGTCTTCTGGTCTATGACCTTGCCGAAATCATCGTATATCTTACGGTCCTTGTTGGGCTTGCCGTCATAGAGGGTCACATGCAACTTATATAAATAAGGCGTCTCAGGCGTCCACAGTTTAAACTGACGAGCCATAAAGACACCGATGGCCTTGTTACCTGTTAACGGTATTGCACTGACTGTTGTCTGCTTGCCGTCAGGATCAACGAGTGTCATCCCAACGATAGGTTTTCCCTTGCCTGTAGGATTGATGATAGGCACCTCAACAGCAAATCTGCTGAGATTCTCACCCTTCACAATTTTCCAATTCAGTATTGTCGTGGTAGTAAGTCCCCAGTCGTCAATGCGTGTACTCTCTGGTGTGAGGATGAGCGTGACGGGACGATAGATGCCTGCGCCAGGATACCAGCGCGAGCTCTCCTCGACGTTCTTCAGATCCACCTCCAACAGGTTGTCGCCCGCCTTCATATACGGTGTTAAGTCCACGCGGAAGGTGTTATAGCCGTAGGCCCAGTAGCCTGCCTTGTGGCCGTTGAGCCATACGGTAGGTTCCGCCATAGCACCGTCGAACAGCAGCTCGGCATGTTCCGTTCCGGCAGGGATGGTGACGGTGCGGCGGTAGTGACCTTCGCCAATCCAGGGCAGCGCCCCCGAGCGTCCGCTCTTCTCCGTGGGCGTCGTCTCGCCGTTCTGTACGATGGCCACGCTTTGCAGGTCCCACTTCTTGTCGAAGGGTCCGCCGATGGCCCAGTCGTGCGGCACGCTGACCGTTTGCCACTGTTGCTTGTCGCGCGAGAACTGCCAGTCGTCAGTCAGCGTTATCTCCTGACGAGGCTGCGCACCAGCGACTGTCGTTGCAGCCAGTGCGCCAATGATGAATAGTTGTCTGAGCATAGCTTCTTACTTGACGATGAATTTCTTTCCGTTAGCCACACACAGTCCCTTGCCCTCCTGCAACCGCTGGCCCAGAAGGTTGTAGCACGTGGTGTTAGGCGATAGGTGACGGGTGTTGGATATTTGCTCGATACCCGCCGGGTCGTTGACGAAGTTCTTCAGCTCGTAGAGGGCGGCATAGGGTTTGCCAGTGCTGTGGTTGTAGAGCGCCGCATTCCACCATTTGGCTGTTACGCTCTTGTTACCATTGTCCTCGGGCCACCACCAGAAGAGACCCTTGACGCTGCTATGGCTGTTTAGCTTGGCTATCAGAGCTGCTGTGTACTGACGCTGCCCTTCCTCCGTATAAGGATAGGTAGCTGTGTAGTCGAAGCCGTCTTCCTTGCCATCGTTGTTGCTGTCAGCCAACGGCCATGCGTAACAGTAGCCAGTCTCTACCACCATGATGTCCTTGCCATAGTTTTTGTTTTCCAAGGTAGTCAATGCGGTCTCTAATGTTGCCAGATTGCCGTGATGGGCAGGATAGTAGCTTAGTCCAATGATGTCGTAGTCGAGTGCTGCGTTCTTCATGCGGTCGAAGAAGTCTGTCAGCACGTTAGGCTTTGGCGTACGCTCGCTATGAATGATAATCTTTGCATCAGGGCACTCTTCACGACATGCCTCACCGGCTTTCTTGAGCAGGTTGATGAAGCGCGTCCAGTTGGCATTGGGCGAGCTGGTATAGCAGCGGTTGGCTGTTGAACCTTCTATGCCCCACAGCATGCCATAGCTAATCTCGTTGCCAGTCTGAATGAAGTCAGGTGTGGCTCCAGCCTCTTTCATTTGGCTAAGGCAGTTCTTGGTGTATTCGTAAATCTTGTTGCACAGCTGTTCGTCGTTGAGGTCCTTCCATGCGTCGGGTGTCCACTGCTTGGCGGGGTCAGCCCATGTGTCGCTGTAGTGGAAATCGAGCATCAGTTTCATTCCGCAGTCCTTGATGCGCTTGCCTAATGCCTTGACATACGCAAGGTCTTGGCAGACAGCCTTGTCGGCATCTCTGGAAGGGTCGACAAACAAGCGGACGCGCATAGCGTTGAGCCCCTGTTCCTTGAAGAATGTCAATGCTTGTACGGTGTTGCCACTCTTGTTCTTGTACACGACACCAGCCTCTTCGTACTTGGTGAGCATGGAAATGTCGCCGCCCACGTACTTCTGGGCGTTCGCAGTTGCGGCGGCCATGCATACTGTCAGCACGGCCAATAAGAGATTCGTTCTTTTCATTTGTAGTTTTATTTGTTGTAGCACAGTCGTGTTATTTAATGCGGGCAAAGGTACAGATTTTAAATGAAATATGCAAGAGTTTGGCTCATTTATTTGCCAAACGGCAGGGTGGGGAAGTGCTAAAAAACGGGGTGGATGCAATAAAAGGGACGCTGGCTCCGTTAATAAAGAACGTGTACACATAATAAAAAGCAGCAATTATGATAGAATACATCAAAGGAGAACTGGCCGAGCTGACACCTGCCGTAGCAGTGGTAGAGGCTGCCGGAGTGGGCTATGCCCTGAACATTTCGCTGACGTCGTACAGCGTCCTGCAAGGCCTGAAACCAACGGCCAACAGCGACAAGCCCGTTGCCAAGCTCTACGTCTATGAGGCCATTCGCGAGGATGCTCACGTGCTCTTCGGCTTTGTGTCAAAGAAGGAGCGCGAGATGTTCGAACTGCTCATCACCGTCAGTGGCGTGGGTGCCAATACCGCTCGCATGATGCTGTCGTCGATGAGTGTCAGCGAGCTGTGCAACGCCATTTCGCGTGGTGACGAGCGACTCATCAAGGGCATCAAGGGCATCGGCAAGATGACGGCCCAGCGCATCATCGTCGACCTGAGGGACAAGATTGTGGCCTTGGGCATCCAGGACGAGATACCTGCCGGTGGCAGTGTTCAGGCACCTGTCAACAATGCCGTGCGCGACGAGGCTGTGGCCGCTCTGACGATGTTGGGCTTTGCTCCTGCTCCTACGCAGAAGGCTGTCGTGGCCATTCTGCAGAAGCAGCCCGACCTGCCCGTCGAGCAGGTGGTGAAACTGGCACTGAAACAGATTAAGTGAGAAGAAAGAGGTTTTCCTATATAGCAGTAGTCCTGCTGAGCATGACGGCACTGGCCATGCCCCCGCAGGATGTCAAGACGCAGAAGAAACCTGCGGCTGCTGCTCAGCCTGTGATGGCTGAGGACGAGGAAATACCCGACTCCCTGCTGCATCCGCGCTGGAAAATCCAGAAAACCGCACCGGTACTTGTGGCCGACCTCGACTCTTCCGTCCTCGACCTGCGCTTCCCCGAGAATATCAAGCAGCAGGTGGAATACGACGACTCGACAAATACCTATGTCATCGGTTCGAAGATTGGCGACTCGTACCTGAACACCCCCGTGGTGATGACGCCCGACGAGTATAAGTCGTGGAGCGAACGCCGTGAGCGCGAGCAGTTCTTCCGCAAGAAGGATGCCGAGAATGTCGCCGCCAAGGGCAAGGAGAAGTTCGACTTTGCCGATATGAAGTTCAATATCGGTCCCGCTGAGAAGATTTTCGGTCCCGGTGGTGTGCGCATCAAGACACAGGGAACCGCCGAGATTAAGCTGGGCGCCAACATCAAGAACATTGACAACCCCTCGCTACCCGAACGTAACCGCCGAACCAAGGCCATCGACTTCGACGAGAAGATCAATATCAATGTGACGGGTAAGGTGGGTGACAAGGTCAATATGTCGCTGAACTACAACACCGATGCTACCTTCGACTTCGATACCAAGAACCTCAAGTTGCGCTACGAGGGTAAGGAGGACGAAATCGTCAAGCTGGTAGAGGCAGGTAACGTCACCTTCCCCTCCAACAACTCGCTGATACAAGGTGCCTCCAGCCTCTTCGGTGTGCGCACCGACCTGCAGTTCGGCAAACTGAAGCTGCAGACCGTCCTGTCGCAGAAGAACTCTACGTCGAAGAGCGTCTCGTCGAAAGGTAGCATGCAGACCACGCCCTTCGAGTTGAACGTGGCCAACTACGAGGAGAACCGCCACTTCTTCCTGGCACAGTATTTCCGCGAGCACTACGACGAGGTGATGAGTCGTCTGCCCGTCATTACCTCGGGTATCGAGATTACCCGCATGGAGGTGTGGCTGACCAACAAGACGGGAACGACGTCCAATTCGCGTAACATCGTCGCCTTTGCCGATATGGCCGAGAGTACATCGCCGAAGTGGGGTGGTGGTGTGAAGTCTGACTTGCCGCAGAACTCTGCCAACAGTCAGTATGGAGAGATTACCACCACCTATGCCGCTGCCCGTGACATCGACCAGACCAGCAGCGTGCTGACGGGCAAATATGTCGGCGGCTCCGACTACGAGAAGCTGGCTTCAGCCCGCCTGCTGACCTCGTCGGAATATACCTTGAACAAGGCCTTGGGTTATATCTCGCTGAAGACCACTCTGCAGACCGACCAGGTGCTGGCCGTCGCCTTCGAATATACCTATGGCGGACGAACCTACAAGGTCGGTGAGTTTGCCTCCGAGCATACCAATACCAACGAAGCCCTCTACGTCAAGGCCCTGAAGAATACCAGCAACAATCCCCAGCAGGTCAACTGGCGACTGATGATGAAGAACGTCTACTATCTGGCTTCGAATGTCGAGAAGGCCAAGTTCCGTCTGGACATCAAGTACCAGAGCGACTCTTCCGGCGTTTACTTCAACTACATTCCCGAGGTCAAGAACATCACCCTGCTGCGCGGCTTGGGCTGCGACCGCTTGGACAATAACGACAAGGCACACCCCAACGGCTTCTTTGACTACGTCCAGGGCTATACCGTATCGCAGGGTCGCGTATTCTTCCCCACCGTCGAGCCCTTCGGTAGCACGCTGGAGGATTTCCTGCTGGCAAACGGCGTACCTTACGACAAGGCCCAGAAGTATGCCTTCCACGAGCTGTATGACACCACCAAGACCGCTGCCCGCCAGATGACGGACAAGAACCGCTTCCGTCTGGTAGGTCAGTACAAGGGTACTTCAGCCAACGTCATCTCGCTGGGTGCTTACAATGTGCCGCAAGGTTCCGTACGCGTGACGGCCGGCGGCGTGCTGCTGTCGGAAGGCAGCGACTATACCGTCGACTACTCTGCCGGTGAGGTGACCATCCTCAACCAAAGCATCATCGATGCCGGTACCAACGTCAGCGTGTCGTTGGAGTCGAACAACGACTACGGCATGCAGCGCAAGCGAATGTTCGGTATCAACTGGCAGTACGACTTCTCCAAGGACTTCCAGATTGGCGGTACGCTGCAGCATCTCTCCGAGCAGGCACTCACCTCCAAGGTTACCATGGGCTCCGAGCCGCTGAAGAACACCCTGTGGGGTCTGCACATCAACTGGAAGACCGAGTCGCAGTGGCTCACCAACATGCTCAACAAGCTGCCCCTGCTGCACTGTACCGCACCTTCGACCATCACGTTCACGGGCGAGTTTGCACACCTCATCGCAGGCACCGCCAGCGGCACACAGGACGATGCCTCCTACATTGACGACTTCGAGAACGCCAAGAACGGTATCAGCGTCATCGAGCCCAAGTCGTGGGTCATCAGTAGTACGCCGTCGAACTTTGGCGAGTCTTCCGACAAGACGGGCGTCACCAGTAGCCAGAACCGCGCCCTGCTGGCGTGGTACACCATCGACCCGCTCTTCACCTATCGCTCCAGCAGTCTGACGCCCAGCCATATCAAGAGCGACCTTCAGCAGCTGTCCAACCACTATGTCCGTGCGGTGTATGTCAACGAGCTGTACCCCAACCGCGACCAGTCTACCTATAGCGGTGCTACCAATACGCTGCCCATCCTCGACCTGGCATACTATCCCACCGAGCGTGGCCCGTACAACCTGAGTACCAATATTACGAGCAAGGGACAGCTGAACAACCCGAAGGATCGCTGGGGCGGCATGATGCGCAAGCTGGACACCAACGACTTCGAGCAGGCCAACGTCGAGTACATCGAGTTCTGGCTGCTCGACCCCTTCATCTATTCTTCCATGACGCCCGACGCTCCCCTGTATGGCGGCGACCTCTGCATTGACCTGGGTGAAATCAGCGAGGATATCCTGCGTGACGGTAAGAAGTTCTACGAGAGCGGCATGCCCGTCGACGGTACAGGGCGCTTCGTGGAGACCCAGTGGGGTAAGATTCCCGTCCAGGCCACGCAGACCTATGCCTTCGCCACCACCAGCGGTGCCCGTGCCAAGCAGGACGTCGGACTCAACGGTCTGACGGACGACGAGGAGCGTACCTATGCCGCCTACAGCAACTTCCTCAACAGCGTGACCGTAGAGGACAGCGTGCGCCAGGCATGGAACGCCGACCCTGCCAACGATAACTACCACTACTTCCGTGGCGGCGACCTGGACGACCGTCGTGCCAGCATTCTGGAGCGTTACAAGCGCATCAACATGCCGCAGGGCAACTCGCCCGACAACGACCAGCAGACCGAGGGCTACGATACCAGCTACAAGACCTTCCCCGACGTGGAGGATATCAACCAGGACTACACGCTCAACGAGTATGAGCGCTACTATGAATATAAGGTAAGCATCCGTCCCGAGGACATGGTGCTGGGCCGCAACCACATCACCGATATCCGTCATGCTTCCGTCACCTTGCGCAACGGAGCCCGCGAGACGGTGAAGTGGTATCAGTTCCGCATTCCCCTGTCGCAGCCCGACCGCAAGCAAGGTACCATCACCGACTTCACCAGCGTCCGCTTCATGCGAATGTTCCTGACGCAGTTCGAGAAGCCCATCGTGCTCCGCTTCGGTTCTCTTGACCTGGTCCGTGGCGAGTGGCGCGTCTACAACCAGCCGCTCAGCACCGGCAGCAACAGCGGTGTCTTCGAAGTCAGTGCCGTGAACATTGAGGAGAACAGCAACAGAAGGCCCGTCAACTACGTCCTGCCCCCGGGCATTACCCGTGTCACCGACCCCTCGCAGCCACAGTTGACCGAGGCCAACGAGCAGTCTCTGTGCATGATTGCCAAGAACCTGTCGAAGGGCGAGTCGAAGGCCGTTTACCGCAACACTACCCTCGACCTGCGCCAGTACAAGCACATCCAGATGTTCGTCCATGCCAACCACCTGAACGACGACGTGACGGCCCTGGAGGACGACCAGATGGCTGTGTTCATCCGTATGGGTAGCGACTATACCAACAACTACTACGAGTACCTCATCCCCCTGAAGCTCACGCCCGACCGCAGCGACTATAATAAATATAATGTGAACGACTGCCGTGCCGTGTGGCCTGCCGCCAACATGCTGGATGTCGACCTGAGCATCTTCACCAACATCAAGAAAGCCCGCAACAAGGCCTATGCCGGAGGCAAGTCGTCCCATGCCGTGGAGTATTCGGACTACGACCCCAACAATCCCAACAACCGCGTCAGCATTAAGGGTAATCCTTCGCTGGGCGAGGTCAAGACGATGATGATTGGTGTGCGCAACCTCGTCGGAGGTGTCAAGTCCGGCGAGGTGTGGGTGAACGAGCTGCGCCTGCAGGATGCCATCAACAATGGCGGCTGGGCAGCGTCGGGAGCACTCAACCTGCAGTTGTCCGACGTGGGCACGGTGAACGTCACGGGTAAAATCAAGTCGCAGGGCTTCGGCGGACTGGAGCAGGGCGTCATGCAGCGCTCCACCGACGACTTCAAGACCTACTCCATCACCACCAATGTGGAGCTGGGCAAGTTCTTCCCCGACAAGATGAAGGTCACGGCACCGCTCTACTACTCCGTCACCAAGGAAGTCACTACGCCGAAGTACAATCCGCTGGATACCGACCTTGAGCTGAAGGAAGCGCTGGACAATGCCCCCACCAAGCAGGAGCGTGACTCCATCGAGAGCATTGCCGTCACCAAGACTACCAACACCAACTTCTCGCTCTCGAACGTGCGCTTCGGCATCAAGACCAACAAGCGCCACCCCATGCCCTACGACCCTGCCAACTTCTCATTCTCCTACAGCCATTCCCATCGCTACACCTCGGGCAACACGACCGTCTACGAGAAGGAGGACGAGTGGCGCGGTGCGCTGAACTATAGCTATACGCCGGTCTACAAGCCGTGGGAACCCTTCAAGAAGTCGAAGAGCAAGTCGAAGTGGATGGCGCTGCCGAAGTCGTTCGGACTGAACTGGCTGCCGCAGAACATTTCCTTCAACACCGAGATTCGTCGTGTCTATCAGGAACAGCAGGAGCGCGACCTCGAGGACCTCGGTGGCATGAAGCCCCCTGCTACGTGGAGCTCGACGTTCCTGTGGAACCGTGACTTCTCCTTACGCTGGGACCTCACCAAGAACCTGCACATGAACTTCCAGTCGGGCACGCAGGCCGAGATTGAAGAGCCCTATGGCAACGGACTGCCCATCAACAAAGACCTCTATCCTGACCGCTATGAGGCCTGGAAGGACTCCGTATGGCAGAGCATCAAGCACTTCGGCCGTCCGATGGACTACCGCCAGAACTTCAACGCATCCTATCAGCTGCCGCTCAACAAGTTGCCCATCTTCGACTGGTTGAACGCCGATGCCAACTATACCGCCACCTACAACTGGCGCCGTGGTACGGAGCTGGAGGACGGCACGACGGCTGGTAACGTCATCAGTAACAACCGGCAGGTGAACATCAACAGCACGCTGAACATGGAGCTGCTCTACAACCACTGGCCGTTCCTCAAGAAGGTCAACGAGCGCTTCAAGAAAGCCATCCCCAAGCCGCAGCCCAAGAAAAAGACCCTCAAGGGTAAGGACGGCAAGAATGTGCCCAGCGGTTCTGCCGCTGGGAAAGACGCTTCCCCCGTCGGCAAGGACGGCAAGCAGTCCAAGGAGGATGCCAAGCTGCCCAAGAACAAGAACAGTTTCCAGAAGGAAATGTCGCTGCTGCCCGATACCTCCTTCGTCGTCAACCACGGCAAGAAGACCAAGCGGCTCATCGTTACCGCCCGTACCAAGGACGGCAAGCTCTATCCTATTAAATATAAGGTGGTAGACCTGAACCAGATCAAGATTATCGGTAAGGACACTGTCGACGTCAAGCTGACGGTTACCGCCAAGCAGCCCCTCGAGAACGAGTGGTGGTACAAACCCGCCCAGAGTGCGGCACGCCTGCTCATGATGGTGCGCACCATCGGCATCAGCTATCGCGACCAGTACGCCATGTCCATCTCGAACTTCCTGCCCACCATCGGCGACGCCTTCGGACAGCGCACGGGTGGCGTGATGGCGCCGGGTCTGGGCTTCGCCTTCGGTCTGACCGACGACTCGTTCCTGCAGAAGGCCAAGGAGAACGGCTGGCTCTATGGCGACAGTACGGCCACGCCGGCCACCACCAACCGCACCGTCGACCTGCAGCTGCGCGCCACGCTGGAACCCATCCGCGACCTGAAGATTGACCTCAACGCCTCGCGTACCTACAGCAAGTCCAGGAGCATCCGCTTCGTGCTCCCCGGAATGCCTTCCACCGAGAGTGGTAACATGAACATGACCACCATCAGCATCTCGTCGTCGCTGGAGCGCATGGGCGACGCCAACAACGGCTATCCCTCGCGGGTCTTCGAAAAGTTCTGCGATGCCCTGCCGCGCTTCCAGCAGATGGCCTCTGCCCACTACGGCACGGAGGTCGGACAGTACAGTGCGGCAGTCATGATTCCCGCCTTCCTCGACTCCTACACCTCCAGCGGTCGCGGTAGCCTGGACCTCCTGCCCACGCTCACCAAGATGTTGCCCAACTGGACCATCCGCTATTCCGGACTGCAGAAGCTGAAGTGGTTCAACGAACACTTCAAGAGCGTCAACATCAACCACGCCTACAAGAGCGTGTTCTCCGTCGGCAGCTACACCAGCAGCAGCGAGACCACGTCACTGCTGGGATGGAACGTGCCTATGGTGAGCATCAACGAGAGCTACGCCCCGCTGATTGGTGCCGACGTGACCTTCCCCAGTAACCTGACACTGAAGGCCGAATACCGTCGCACCCGCGTCGTCAACCTCTCCATGACCAGCGTGCAAATCAACGAAAGCCGCTCGAACGACATCGTGATTGGCATGGGTTATAAGATTAGCGACTTCCGACTCTTTGGCAGCGGCACGACGCGTAAGATCAAGAAGGCACAGCGCGGCAGCAGCAAGAAGAACAACCAGAACGACCAGAACAATGCCTCCAGCAGTTCGTCCAATAACAGACGGTCGGGCGTCAACCACGACCTGAACCTGCGTCTCGACATCTCGTTGCGCGACCAGGCAGCCATCACCCGCGACATTGCCACCCGCACCTCCTCAGCCAGCAGCGGCAACTCGGCCTTCAAGATGTCGTTCATGGCCGACTACACCCTGTCGCGCCTGCTCACCCTTTCAGCTTACTACGAGCGCCAGACCAACACCCCGCTGCTCTCCAGCAACAGCTATCCCACCACCACCCACGACTTCGGCCTCTCCATGAAGCTCTCCCTCACGCGATAGATATAATGGATAGGGTGTCTCATTCACGTTCTACCAGATTTCTTCTACATCCTGGATATCATCCTCATCGTCCGGAAAGACATCCATGATTTCGTCTTCAAGGCTCTCTGGACTGGCACAGAGCATCTGGGCCTGCTGTATCTTTACTACTTGCAGTATCGGGGAAATATATTCTTTCTTCATCGTTTTTTACTTATTTAATTACCACCTTACGTCCATTCTTGATGTATATTCCCTTTGCGGACTGGTTTACACGCTGTCCGGCGAGGTTGTACAGTTCACCACTGTCATCAGACAGACCTTTTACAGCGCCGATGCCCGTGGCTTCGTCCCCGAAAACGATGTTCAGTTCGTGAGCAGCAGCGACTGAAAGCATCAGATACGCCTTGCGGGCTGGCATGCTATTGCCTGTGTACTCATGGAATCCGAATTTCGAATTCTTGTTGCCCAGCACATAGAACGTGCCAGTGCCCAGTGATGAGGTCTGCGTGCTGACATCCACACCTTGCAGATCGTTGGCAACAACGTGTTCTGCATCGTCGTTGCTGATGCTCATCGTGATGCGGTTGTCGTCACCCACCAGGATAACGGCAGTACCTGCTGGAATCACCTTGCCAAGTTTATGCAGCGTGATGGTGGTGTTGCTGACAGTAGCGGTATAGGCACATGCGTTCTCGTTGGCATCAATCCTGTAGCCTGTGGCACCATTATAATATGTAGCCCAGTAGACACCGTTAGCTTGCTTTGCCATGATGTCGGTGGAATTAAGCTGGAGTGTAACGAAGCCGCAATACTCGCTATTCTCGTATTCTACCTTGCCCTTATTGTTGAGCGTATAGCCTGCTGGAAGGTATTTGGTGAACTCGCTTCTCACCCTGTTCTTATTGTATCCGCTTAGCGTTGCATTTGACAGTACTACACTTGAGTTACCGTCGATAGTCAGATGAAATCCATCTTCTGCACCACCACCAAGGTAAGTACTACCTGAGATGTACATCACGCTACCATTGGTAACGGCGATATTCCTTGCCAACCATTCCAGGCAAGTCTGCCATATATCATACTCGCTATTATAGAATCCCTCACAGTTCAGTGTCGCATTGTCCAATGTCAGAGTATAGTCGTTTCCCGTAGCATAGTTGTTAATGCGACCTGTAAACGTACCATTCTTTATGGTCAGATTATTATCCACACAGATACCCGCCAGATGAACACTATGACCATTCATGTCAAGGATGATGGAATGATGGATAGCATTAGGAGTGCCATAAGTCTCAGCGGGATCGTAGACATCCTGACAGAGCGTCACAACATCGTTGTCCTGTGCTGCCTCAAGTGCCGTCTCCAGATAAGGATATTCTGTATTGCCTATCTTGGCAGCTACGCCTGTTCTGGGTATAGCTTCTTCATGGGTATCGCTATACTCGGTGCCGCCTACATTGGCCTTGGCGGTATAAGTCAGTACGCCGTCGGTAGTGACAGTCGGTTCTGTAGTCACCTTGGTATCAAACGAAGAGATGACGGACATATCGGTATAATGGCATCTGCTACATTCCAACTTCAGTCTAGCCATCAACATGCCATTATAGTTGTTGTTGTCCCACGTCCACTCAGGATTGCCCCATTCGTGTCCCGTTGCAGGAGTCTTATACTCGTTAGGAGTCAGCACGGTATAGGTAATTCCGTCCGCCTCCTCACGATAGTAGCGGCGGTTTGCATAGTAGCAGGCAATCATACCATCTTCAGTACATGTGGCTTCTCTGGCCTCGACAGGAGATAAGCAAATCCAGATAGGCTCTGTCACGGTATCTTCTGCAGGCATTCTGCTGGGGAAATTGTCCCAACCATAGAAGATATGCTTAGCCTTCTTCAGATTCACTGATGGGGCAGTAACCTCCGTGTCGTAGTCCTGGGTGATGGACTCAACGGTGGGTTCGGCATCGCCAGTGTTGAAAGAGATGGTGAACTGGGCAATATGCCAGTTGGCAGTATAGCTCCTGTTGCCCGTAGAGCCATGAGGAATAGTGACACTCATTGCGGGCTCGTTCTGTCCTTCATACGTCCAACCGGTAAAGTAGTAGCCCGTCTTTACAGGAGCAGCCAGGATGATGTCAGCATCCTCAATCGTATAGGACAGAGGGTTGCTGGTGGTCTCTATACCACCATCGAGGTTATAGACAATGGCATAGGCGTTCTGTGTCCACTTTGCATACAGTGTGGTATGACTGGTGATGCGTTCTGTGGCAAAATTCCAGCGAGTGATACATGTCTGTTCCTTAAACCAGCCGCCAAAGGTGTAGCCAGCGGCCGTTGGTGCAGTGGGTTCAGCGGCTGTCTCGTCATATGGAATTACTTGACTGTCCACGGCCTCACCGTGTCCATTCAGATTAAACTGAACAGTGCGGGGTACTTCTTTCCACATAGCCGTGACAATGGTGTTCTCCGTGACAACGATTTCGTCGCCCACATTGTAGGCACTTTCGTCAACATTCCAATGTAAGAACTCCTTGTCGGTAGGAGGCGTAAAGGTGCATTCGGGTAGGGGGTAGTTGCGCCCGTAGGCCGTCGTGACATCATTCATATGTCCCCAGCCGCCACCTGCAGCAAAAGAGATGGCAACAGGTGTAACCAGTTTCTTGCCGCTGATGTTAGATAGTTTGGCTACCGTTTCGGTATTCTCCAGCACAAAGACATTCTCCAAGGTCACGTTGCCGCCGTAGCCGTTGGCATAAATGGCATCGGAGGTTTTGCTCCAGCTCAAGGTGATTTCGCCGTTCTTGCCGTTTCTGCCCTTACCTATGCCTGCACTGCCACGCCCACCGTTATACGCCGTAACGTTACCGCCATAGATGTGTATCGTCTGGGGATTCGTGAATTTTCCGGCATCGGAGATTTCCCCCGAACCGATACCGGCACTGCCATCGTTACCCCAAGCAGTTATGGTTCCACCATAAATATTGATGGTTCCACCATCGGTAGTCTCGGACTTGACATAGCCGCTACCGATACCGGCACCAGAGTCACCACCCTTGGCTTCTATCGTGCCGCCATAGATATTGATGGTACCGCAACTCTTGTCCTCGAAGGTGCCTGATCTTCCTTTGACGTAACCTCCACCGATACCTGAGTTGCCGATATCGCCGTTAGCCTTGATAATGCCCGTACCGCTCTGCTGGGTATAGATGTTCAGCGTATTGCCGCGATGTACCTGAATACCCTTTTTGGCGTTTATCGTCACACCGTCGTTAATAATCAGGTTGACAGTGCCATTGACAACCACACGGTTGTTGAACTCTGCGTATTGGTCTGCTACCCACCAACCTTCGTTCCAGGTTTCCATGTTGAGAACAGATGTCGGATTCTGTGCTGTCTGCCTTTGCCCATTAGCGTCAATATAGCAGTTTTCAGGAATGCTTGCAGCATCGAATGGCTTGATGGAACCGCTGCATGTCACGTTAGCACCAGCAGCTATCGTCACCTTTCCACCTTTGTTTTGACCGCTAAAGAGTTCCTTACTATAGCCGATGTCGCCGTTTGCCGTGGTGGTACCACCAGTAAACTCGATATCCGGACAGGTCAGTGTACCATCTGTCGATCCATTGTATCCAAGGCCGATAGCAGCACCATAACTGCTATTAGCCGTCACATTTCCACCATTGATAGTGATGGTTTTCAGAGTTCCCATATTGCCACCACCGATGCCAGCAGCTGCATAGCCGCCAGTAGCGTTGACTGTACCGCCATTGATGGTGATGCTGCCCGTGATGTTATTGACATAGGTGTTGTTTCCATAGGGAGGATCCTTGCATATTTCACCGCTACATTCACTGCTGCCGATACCTGCGGCGCCACCAGCTTTGGTGTAATAATAATACCACGTTCCACCTTGAGCATTGATAGTGCCGCCGTTAATAATAATAGTTCCCAAACCATGAGGAACGAGCATGAAAGCCTGTGTCTGAGTGTTCTGGTGATTACCCAGTGAGCCGATACCGGCACCACCACCATAATTTTTTCCACCATTAGCATTTAGCGTACCTGTACTGGCAGCGGTTATCTCCAGAGTACAACCGTAAGGTACAGAGATGCCCGCACCACCGAAGCCAGCCTTCAGGGTATTTGTTCCATGAACGGTCAAGTGCAGCGTGGCGCCATTAGCCAATGCGATACCCGAGCGGGGTGAAAGCGCCTCAGAATAGTTGGCGTCAAAGCCGTCGATGGTCAGGTTCAGTTCAATTCCGTCAACCACGATGGCTCCTGCGCTGGTAAAGGTCCCACTATTTCCTGCGTAACTGTTTGCAGGCACAGTACCTGTAACACTCTTGTTGTTGTACTGATTCTTGTTAGTGCTGTTGATGACCACAGCGGAATTCTGCGTAATGTCAGCTGCCCACACATTGAACGAAGCAAGTATTACGAGACTCAGCGTTAGCACTGAGCGCATACATTTGTGCTGTTTCAATTTTAATGGTTTCATTGCGTTGTAAAATTATAATATAATTTGCCCGCAAAGTTAAGCATTTAAAACGAAAAAAACAAGTAAACCACCATTAAACTCAAACGGAACCGCCCTTTTGTATGCATAGAAATTTGACCTCGAATGTGTGGGAGGCCTTGTAGGCAGCTTTTGAGTGGTAAATTCTGCCGTTTACTCCCTTTGCGGTAGATTTTACCCCCATCGGGCCTCTGTTATTTATTACTTTTGCAGCAGAAACGTAACTAAAAGCATGTAATGATGAAAAGATATGTAATTACCGTGATGATGCTGATGCTCGTAGCGTCACTTTCCGTTCAGGCTATTCCCTACGACCTGGACAAGTATCCCTGGCTCGACAAGAGCAAGAGTTTCCATGAGCGTGCTGTGTTGCTCGTCAAAGAACTTACCCTGCGTGAGAAAGTTGACCAGTTGGGCAATAACGTCAGCGAGCCTATCAAGCGCGACGGCGAGGTGATCCTTCCAGCCTACCAGTACTGGAACGAGGCCCTGCACGGCGTAGCCCGTTCAGGTGCTGCCACCAGTTTCCCGGAGTCCAAGGGTATGTCGGCTACATGGGACCCTCAGCTGGTGTTCGACTGTGCCAACGCTACTTCTGACGAGGCCCGCTGGTATCATGTGAACAAGGGCAAGGGCCTGAACTACTGGAGTCCTACCATCAATATGGCGCGTGACCCGCGCTGGGGCCGCGACGAGGAGAACTACGGTGAGGACCCTTTCCTGGCTGGTACTTTAGGTGTTCAGTTTGTGAAGGGTTTCCAGGGCGAGATTACTCCTGAGACACCTTATTATAAATTAGTAGCTACCGCCAAGCACTTCGCTGCCAACAACTATGAGCAGGGCCGCCAGTCGACGACTTCGTTCGTAACGGAGAAGAACATGCGCGAATACTACTTGCCTGCCTTCAAGATGTGTGTGGAGCAGGCTGACGTCAAGAGTATCATGGCAGCCTATAATGCCCTGTCGACGGATATCAATGAGAAGGACGCCAACAACAAGGGCTATGACGCAGCCCACGGCGGTCTGCCCTGTGCCGGCAACAGGATGCTGCTGACCGATATTCTGCGTAAGGAGTGGGGCTTCTCGGGCTATGTCACCAGTGACTGTGCCGGCGTGGCCTGCATTCACCGTGCCACCAAGCACCTCTATTTCGGTCCCTATACCGCCGGACAGGTTAACGACGGTACCGCCTTTGACGTGATTCATGCTCCGTATGCCAACGCTACCGAGGAGGAGCAGATGATGGAAGCCCGTTCTGTGTCGCTGGCCATCAAGGCCGGTCTGGACACGAACTGCGAGTTCATGAGCCGTTCGTCGGTCATCCAGCGTGCCGGTGTCAATGCCGTCACTCCTGACTTTCAGGCTAAGGAGACAGCAGCCCCTAATGGTCAGAAGTATGTCAACCTGACGGAGGAAGACATTGACCAGGCCGTCATCCGAGTGCTTGAAACGCGTTTCGCCTTGGGAGAGTTTGACGACTATGTGTACCCTGTAACCAACACCTTGGAGAGCGAAGCCAATCAGGCTCTTGCCCTGAAGGCTGCACAGAAGTCGATGGTGCTGATGAAGAACGAGGGCAACCTGCTGCCCATCGGCACGGATAAGAAGGTGGCGCTGATTGGACCCTATGCCGATGCCATCATGCTGGGTGACTATAGCGGTACACCGACTTATACCACCACACCTTATCAGGCCTTTGCCAAGAAGCTCAATTTCACGCTTCCCACCTCACTGGTGGCTAGCAACTTCGGCGCTGTGCCCTTCACGGAAGCCGTGGCTTCCAAGCGCGGCGCTGCCAGTAATGACAAGGGTGCGGGCAACTTGGAGAACACCGCTCCTGGCGACATCTTCCTCTATAAGGATGTCTATTTCGGCGAGATGGGCTGCACCAAGTTCGAGATGTCTTGCGGTGCGAAGAACACAGGTGTGGGTACCGTTAGCTTCATCCTGGACAACAAGGACAATGCACCGTTCCTTACCGTTAACAACCAGGACACAGGCGGCTGGACCAAGTGGGTGAAGATTGCCCAGAATCTGGATGCAGCCTTGCAGACTACGCTGAAGGGCACGCACGACCTCTATGTGAAGTTCGGTGGCACACAGAGCTACGTAGGCAACTACCAGTACTTCCATTTCTTCAATCCCGACGAAGAGCTGATTCCCGCTATCGAGACTACCGGTCCGCTCTTTATGTGCGTCACCTCGCCCTCCGTCAACGAGAAGGCCACCGACAAGATGATTGCCCGTGCCAAGGCTGTCGCTGAGAAAGCCGACGTCGTCGTGTTCCTGGGCGGAACCGACTTCTCGAAGCCCGACGATCATGCCACAGGTACCGAGGGCCACGACCGCTGGCAGCTGACCCTGCCCGGCAATCAGGAGGAGGTGCTGAAGGCTGTCAAGGAAGTCAATCCTAACGTCGTACTGGTACTGGAGAGCGGTTCGTCACTTGACATTACGTGGGCCAAGGAGAACGTCCCGGCTATTCTGGAGGCATGGTACGGCGGCCAGGCCCAGGGACAGGCCATCTGCGATGCCATCTATGGCGACATCAACCCGGGCGGCAAGCTGACCTCTACATGGTATAACAGCATCAACGAACTGCCCCAAGAGAGTCAGTCGTCATTCAAGCGCAAGGGTATGATGGAGTACAATATCGACGAATGGGGCTATACCTATATGTATTACGGCAAGGGTACGAAGAACCAGGGCAAGCAGGCTGCCAAGCCCATGTACCCCTTCGGTTACGGCTTGAGCTATACCACCTTCGGCTACAGCGACTTCAATATTCCCGGTATCTTTAATATGGACGAGACGAAGGACGTAACGCTGACCGTCTCCAATACCGGCAGCCGCGATGGCGACGAGGTCATCCAGGTCTATGCAGCCTTCCCCGGCTCTACCGTTGGCCGTCCCATCAAGAAGCTGGTAGGCTTCAAGCGCGTCACCGTTCCCGCCAACCAGTCGGTACAGGTCACAATCCCCGTGGCTCACGACAGCTTCTCTTACTACGACGAGAGTACCCATACCTTCCGTACGGAGAGCAATGCCGAGTTGCAGATAGCCACCTCCAGTGACGATGCCGACATCAAGTATCGTCAGGCCGTCAGCACACAGGCAGGTACAGTAGGCGAAACCTATATCTCCACCCACATCGACGAGATTCCTGCCGTCATGGGTAACCAGTTGAGGAATACGGACCATATCTACACCGTCCTGGGCGCCTATGTCGGTTCTGCCAGCTGCTATGACAGTCTGCCGAAGGGCGTCTATGTACTGAACGGTGTCAAGTACATCAAGAAGTAAGTTTTGAATGAGTAATGTTAGTTAGTAAGTTTCAAATGTTTAGTTAGTTTTTAAGTAGTAAAAAGGGAGAGAGTCCACGGTCAAACGGCTGTGGACTCTTTCTCTCTGTACTCAGACGGGGTCATTCCCGTCACTTTCTTGAAGCACTTGGTAAAGTACTTCGGGTCGGTGAATCCGATAGAGTAGGCAATTTCCGACACCGTCATCTTGCTGCGGGCAATGAGCTGCTGGGCACGCTGCATGCGAACCTGACGCAGGAAGTCGCTGGGCGACACGCCGACCAGATGCCTGATCTTCTCATAGAACACGGTGCGGCCCAGCCCGACGGTCTCTGCCATATCGTCAATCTTCAGTTCCTCGTCGCTGATGTGCTCTTCAATAAATGCCATCAGGCGATTCATCATCACCTCGTCCTCGTCCACAATCTTTGGCTCCGACAGGTGGTATTCCTTCCCCTCGCCTTGGGGGGCTGGGGCAGCGGTGACGTCGGGAGTGGCAGTGAGACCCTCCTGTACTTTTTCCTGTAAGTCGCGGTACTGGCGCATGATACTTTCCAGTCGCTGTTCACGCTCCCGGGCACGGCGCCGGTGGCCGAGATAGGTGATGGTGAGCCAGGTGGCCAGTCCTATAATCATCAGAATAGCGACGAAGCGTACCCAGCCGCGTTCCCAGAAGGTGGGAACGACATCAATGATGAGCATGGTCTCGTTGTCCGTCCAGACGCCGTCGCTGTTGGTGCTCTTGACGATGAGGCGGTGCTGGCCGGGTTGCAGCTCGCTGAAGGAAATGGCAGGCTGCTGACCAATATAGTTCCATTGCTCGCTGTTATCCATGCGGTAGGCATAGCGCATCAGGTAGTTGTCGTCATAGTCCAGTGCCGCAAAGTAGATGGTCAGGTTGCGCTGGTCCTTCTCTATCGTCAGCGTCTGGCGGTTCAGGATGGGGTACTCCTGCTCCTCGCCCTGATAGCGCAGACTGGTAAAGACAATGTTGGGCTGGTAGTCGCTCTTCTGGGTCTCCTGGACGTTGAAGGACAGCACGCCTCCCAAGGCTCCTGCCCACAGATGGTTGTCCTTGCTGAGGGCGGGGAGTGCCTCCGTCAGTTCTGCAGGCACATCCATGCTGGTAGGTCCGAAGGGCAACAGGCGGTTTGTCTTGCGGTTGTACATGTTCACTTCCGTCTCGCGCACAACCCATATATTGCCCTGTCGGTCTTCCTGCAGCGATAGCGCGCTTCCGGCGCCACGGTTCATGGCGGTTGCCGTCTGTAGCCGCAGGTTGTCCTGCAACAGACGGGTGCTTTTCAGTTGCTGGATGCCACCGCCTAACGTGATGACAAAGATGCTGCCGTCCTGACAGACCAGCGTCTGCAGCACGTCGTTGGTCCGCAACGATGTCGTGTCGCACTGTTCGTGGTTGGTGGTGAAGAACTTGATGTCCTGTGGATGGTTGCTATGCTGGTTGCTGAAGGTTACCAGTCCGTTGGTGCATGACAGCAGAATAGTGCCGTGCTTGTCGTGGGCGACACGCCGGATGCGGTTGAACTCCTGTTGCGGATACTGCTTCAGCTCGTTGCCGCTATGGACGAATTGCAGCTCTTGGCTGCTGCCTCCTGGCTGCTGTCTCCTGACAAGATTCAGTCCGCCGTCGTAGGTGCCAATCCAGATGTTGCCTTGCTCGTCTTCGTCAATATCATAGATGTTCGCATGGCTCAGCGAATAGGGCTTCTGCTGGTCGGGCATGTAGTGGCTGACACCCTTCCCGTCAGCCCAGACAACGTAGAGGCCCTGTCCTTTCGTTCCAATCCATACGTTGCTCTTCGAGTCCTCCTTCATGCAGTAGATGCTCTGTGTGAACGGCACCTGTGAGCCGGACGGCTTGCCTTGTGGATTGAGCCAGCCCGTCAGTCGGCGGCTGCTGTCGTAGATGGCGATGTAGCCGTTTTTCGTTCCTGCCCATGTGGTGCCGTCGCGCCGGCACAGCACGGCACGAGTCTGCTGCGAGGGCTCCAGGGGCAACAGTTGCATGCGGTAGTGTCGGAAGTTGACCAGCGACAATCCCTCCGACGACCAGTACCAGAGATTGCCCTGCTGGTCGGTCATATACTTGTCGATATGGTGCTGGCGGACGTAGGCTTCGGCTTCTGAATTCTGAAGCCAGTTGTCGCCGTTGGGATAGTTGGTGAAGACGCCTTTGCGCACCTCCTTGCTTCCGTAGCGCATCATGCCGAGGTCGGTCACCATCCATTCCCGTCCCTGCGGGTCGGTTTCTATCTTCTGGATATAGTTGCCATAGATGCTCTTGCCCTTCTTGCCCCACACCTCCATGCGGTCGACGTCGGTAGGATGGCGTTCGTCGATACGCAGGTTCATCTCTCGTTGTTCGTCGGTTATCCAGACGTGTCCGGAGGGTAGGGTATAGATGTTGCGGGGCTTGACGGCCTGCCCGTATTTCTGTTCCACCAGGCGTCCGATGTTGATGAACTCGCAGCGGTGGGTGTCATAGAGATACAGTTCGTGGTCGTAGGTGCGTATCCAGATGTTGTCCTGCCCGTCAGCCTTGATGGCCGACAGGCGGTAGGTCGTCAGGGCATTGGGGCGTCCCCACGGTTCGCCGCGGAATGTTGAGAACCTGTTGCCGTCGTAGCAGCACAGTCCGTTCCATGTGGCTATCCAGATGAGTCCCTTGTGGTCTTGCTCTACGGCAACGATGGCGTTGGCGGCCAGTCCGTCGCGAATGGTAAAATGGCGTACGCTGCATGCCGGTTGGGCACTCAGAGGGGCAGCGGTCAGTATGTAAATAAGTATTAGTAGTAATGTCCGTTTCATCTGTTTCCCTTATTTGAGAATCCCGTTTGTGGGTGCAAAAATAAGGAAAATAGATGAAACAAACAAATATTTTGTCATTTTTGTTATTCGAGCAGTCCTCCGGCGTTGCCTCCCTGCATGATGGGAGCAACCAGTGTGCTGAGGTAGATTTCCAGGTAGGTATAGCCTGTCTCGTGAACGGTATTGCCGTCGCTGGCGTCGTTGGGATTCATGCCCACTTCGCGCTCCCAGTCGTCGGGAACACCGTCGCCGTCGCTGTCTGCTGGTGCAGGCTTGCTGGCCAGGACGGGCCACGGCTGCCAGTCTTTTCCGGCCTTGCCGCTGGGACGGTTGTCGTCCTGCGAGTCGATGATGCCGGGATTGTTGGGCCGTCCCTTGGCGTCGAGCAGTGTTCCCGTGTGACTGGTGAGTCCGTAGCGGGTGTCCATGACCATGGTCTCGTCAATTTGGTCGCGGTGCAGCGAGCAGCCGGCATAGTCCAGCACGCGCAGGAAGGCTGTGTTGGCGTTGTGGGTTGTGGTAGGCGGCACGGCGATGGGCTGCTGCAGGCGGATGGTGTCGCGCGTCTCCTTGGTCCACGTGCCGTCGGTCTTGGCGGCATCCACCTGTTCGTAGACGCCCAGCGTCCAGTTGTCCTTGGTGACCTCCGGGTATTTGTCGTTCACGTTGCCGTTGATATAGTAGTGTCCCCAGCGGTGCCACATGACATCCCACTTGTTGGGCTTGTCGGTGTCGTGCTTGGTGTAGCTGCTGGTGCGTACGCCAATCTGGGCGATGCGCTGCTCGATTTTCTCCTTGCGCTTGGCGGTGGCAGGACCGGGCTTGTAGTAGTTGTTGACGATGTTGACGTTCTGGCCCTCGCCGCCGTAGCATCCGTTGCCGGCCCAGTTGTAGAACACGTTGTTGCGAATGTCCACGCGCTCGTCCTCCTGAGTGGTCTGTCGCGGACCCAGTCGCGGGCAGCGTGAGTCGTGGTGTGCCAGCAGGTTGTGGTGGTACGACGCTCCGCTGCCGCCCCAGTTGCCGCCGTATCCGTGTGCGCCTTTCTGGTGTCCGCTGTTGCGCAGGCTCTGGCTGACGATGCACCACTGTACGGTGATGTCCTTGCCTCCGTAGACGGAACAGCACTCGTCGATGCTCCACGAGATGGAGCAGTGGTCGACGATGATGTTGTTATGGTCGCTGGCTCCCAGTCCGTCGCCCTCGTGGTTGGCCACCTGGCGGTTGCCCAGTCGGAAGCGCATGAAGCGGATGATGATGTTGTCTGCCGAGATGACGAAGGGGTAGTCGGCCACGCAGATGCCGTCGCCGGGAGCCGTCTGTCCGGCAATGGTCAGGTCGCCGCTGTTCACCTTCAGCTCCTTCTTCAGGAAGATGGTGCCGCTGAGGTCGAAGACGATGGTGCGGGGGCCTTTTTTCTTGACGGCCCATCGCAGCGAGCCCTCAATAGGCTCCTTGTCGTCGCCGTTGTCGTCGAGCGTGGTGACGTGGTAAACGCTGCCTCCGCGTCCGCCGGTGGTGTACATGCCGAAGCCCTCGGCGCCGGGGAAGGCGGGAGTCTTCTGCTGTTGTGCCAGACTATTGGCGGGCTGTAGCATCAGCCACGCCGCCAGCACGAGAATCAGGGTTGCCTGTATCTGTTTCATAGTCTTATATGATAACCTTTTTACCATTCACGATATACAAGCCCTTGGCTGCCGGCCTGTCCTGCAATCTGCGTCCGTCGAGCGTAAAGTATCCACTCCCCTTGCCCTTTGGAGAGGTGGCTGGGGTGAGGCCTATTCCTGTCGCCGTTTTGCCATACAGGGTGATGACCCATATGGCCTGCAGACCTCCTGGGGTAAAGGTCAGACTGCCCTGGAGAGGCTGCTCGAAACTGATGCTGCAAGTTTTGTTGCTGCCCCCCGTCTTGTCGTCGAAGACATACTGTGTAGGTGCGAACTGTGTGCCGTTGCACTCGGCCAGATAGGTGTCCTTCTCGGCGTCGTCGTAGTTGGAAGCGCCTGTGAAGTCTATCTGGCTGACTTCGATTCCAGTGGGGATGCTGATGGTGTACTGTGTGCCGGCGGAATATTTGATGCCGCTGACGCCATAGCTGCTGCCCGTGGAGTAATTCTTGCCGGAAACGCTGATGCTGAAGTCGCCGTTGAAGTTCCATCCGTCGGTATGCGTCGAGGGTGCCAGCACGTATTCCGTAGGATCGGTGTTGACGAAGATGTCCTGTCCGCTGAGTACGGTGCCGCCGGCGTTCTGCGCCTCGGTGATGGCTGCCACGAGGTCGTTGGCGGCGTTCTCGATGTTGGCATAGCCGTTGGCGGCAATTGCCCCTTCGTTGTCAACGGCCAGCGGGCTGCCGCTCTGGGCGAGCGTGGGCCACGGGCTGTCGCTGCCGGTGATGACGGTCTTGACGTCGTCCTGCGTGTTGATGATGCCCGGGTTGTTGCTGCTGCCGGTGCTGGTTGCCTTGCCCTCGCGGGTGTCGCTGACGATGATGCCGTCCAGCTGGTCACGGTGCAGCGAGCAGCCGGCATAGTCCAGCACGCGCTGGTAGGCGGTCTTGGCAGAGTGGGTGGTGACGGCGTAGTAGCTGACGGGCTTGTCGAGATGCATCTGCTGCTTCACCTCGTCGTTGAAGGTGTTGTCGCACTGGCTGTTGTCTATCTGGTTGTAGATGCCCGTCGTCCAGTTGTCGGCCGTCACGTCGCTATGGGTGGCGTTGTAGTTGCCGTCGACGTAGAACGTGCCCCACTTGTGCCACATGACGTCCCACTGGTTGGCATCAGCAGTGCCGTGCTTGGTATAGGCCGTGGTGCGGATACCGATCTTGGCAATGCGCTTCTGTACCTTGGCCGACGACTTCATGGTGCAGGGGCCGGGCTTGTAGTAGTTGTTGACCATGTTGACATTCATGCCCTCACCGCCGTAGCAGCCCTCGCCGCCCCAGTTGTAGATGACGTTGTTGCGCATGTCCATGCGCTCGTCGGTCTGGGTGCCGGGGCGCGGACCCAGTCGCGGCGTGCGGCTCTCGTTGTGGGCCACCAGGTTGTGGTGGTACGACGCTCCGCTGCCGCCCCAGTTGCCACCGTAGCCGTGCGCACCCTTCGAGTGTCCGGCGTTCTTCAGGCTCTGGCTGGCGATGCACCACTGCACGGTGATGTTCTTGCCGCCGTACACCGACAGGCACTCGTCGATGCTCCACGATACGGAGCAGTGGTCTATGATGATGTTGTGATGGTCCATGGAGCCCAGTCCGTCGCCCTCGTGGTTGGCCACATACTTGTTGCCCAGTCGGAAGCGCATGTAGCGCACGATGATGTTGTCACCAATCATCGTTACGGGATAGTCGGCCAGGCAGATGCCGTCGCCGGGCGCCGTCTGTCCCAGGAGCGTCTTGTTGCCCTTGATGGCCAGTGCGCGCGTCAGGTGGATGGTGCCGCTGACGTCGAAGACGACGATGAGTGCGGCGTTGCTCTCCACGGCCTTGCGCAGCGTGCCGTTGCCACCGTTGTCGGCCAGCGACGTCACGTGGTAAACGGTGCCGCCGCGTCCGCCGGTAGCATACATGCCGAAGCCCTCGGCGCCGGGGAAGGCAGGAATGGTCTGTGCCGTCAGAGCTATGGCACTAAAGAGCAGCACCAGGGTGCAGAGTGTAGTAAACAGGTGTCTTTTCATTGTTGTAGTGATTTTGTTTTCGACTGCAAAGTTACACATAATCTTTGATATGTTGGTGCACTTTTAGTCAAAAAAGGTGGAAAACCGCCAGACGTTCATTACTGAGCGCCTGGCAGCATCCTTAATGAAAACCTATTAGAAGGATAGATTTGTTTAGTATAAAATAGATCAAGAGAGTTCGTTTAATCGGGCTCGTATGTACCATTGTCTTCGCCGCCGTATCCCATTCCGTCAATGCCGTCTATACGGGCTGAAGCAGCAAGAAATGATGAACAGACAACCTTAATAACTTCCTGTGCGGGTGCAATATAATTCTTTTTCATTGTTTTTTCGTTTTTTATGCCCCATAAGTTAGGGGGTTGGGGGTCTGAACAAGCGTTTATCAGACCCATTATATTTTTTCATCGAGGAGCCTGCGCCTGTTCAGACCCCTGTCGTCCCCTAACTTAGGGGACAAACACCTTCTTGCCATTCACGATATAGAGACCCTTTGTGGGCTGCTCGACACGCTGTCCCTGCAGGTTGTAGCACTTGCCGTCAGCGGCACTTCCGTTAACGTGAGGCATGTCAATGTAAGTCACGTCGCCGAATCCGTCGTCGACAGCCATGCGGGCCTCATTGGGAACACCCGTGAAGTAGGCGCGGAAAGGCTTGATGTTCTTCGTAGAACTTGATGCCTTGTACAAGTTGCCACCCGATACGAAGTAATCGCCAGGGGCCATCTCGGTAGAGCTGTAGACGCCTCTGAATACGGCAGGTGAGAAGGTTACCTCCGGTGTGCCCTCAACAATAGTCACACCATTGATGTTCTTGGCTGTACTGACAGCAGTCGTGACCTTGATGAGGCAGGGCGTGTTGGCGGTGATGGCATCAGTACCATCCAACATCTGAGTAAATGTCAGCGCCTTGGTGCTGCTGTTGTATGCCGTAAAGTTAGCAATCTTCACATCATCGCCATAGGTAGCCTTCAGCGTTGCGTTGTCCATACTGAACGGCAGACAGAGCGTGGCCCACTTAGCCTCCGGAATACTGCGGGTGAGTTCCACAACAGCATGTTTTTTTTCGGTAGGAGTATATGTGTTCTCTTCATTCATGCTAACAATCAGCCAGCGCGGGTCTCCAACAACTCCTCCAGTGGTTGAAGCTGTAGCTAAAGCATGAGATGGATGGATTCCAAAATTGTGATTCTCTGCATCGTAGAAAGGTATTTCGCCAGTGTAGTCAAGATTTGCATAGTCTTTGGTATAACTGCCAGTATTCCATTCTGCGGTATATGTATGAAGTGCATTGTTTTTTTGTATTACAGTACCTGCACCTGTTTTAGAGTAGAAAACATAAGCTTCCCCTGTTCCGTATTTGTCCCAGAAGATATTATCTTTAAACGTGAAGGTATTTGACGCGTTGTTATATTTATTATCTACGTACAACATACCTGTTCGACTATTGGAACCGCATTTGTAGACGGTGTTGTTGTTGAATACAAACGTAAAGATGTCATCGCTTGCGGTTTCAGGATGGAACAGTTGGTCTCCATTATAATTGTAGATAGTAGAATTCGTGAATGAAACATTTTGTACTTTATGGGTAGGATCTATCAAATAATATCCATTTCCCATGTCGTGGATAATACAGCCATTGAACGAGATGGTATTGAGGGTATAGCTAGCATTACCGTTTTTGATTAGGAATCTGTGAGTAGACTCAATAGCCGTAATGTCACAATCAATAAACGAGATATGGTCGACGTTGCCACAGCTAGTGATATTGATAAATGTGTCGTCAGACGATATAAGGAATATGCCTTTGAACGTAAGACTGCCTGTAGGTGTTCCTCCACCATCGCTAACGACCTTGGTCGTCAATGTCACTTTGGCACCTTCGGCTGCTTGCAGCGTAACGCTACGTACCTTAGGCATCTGTAGCTGCTTGTACGACATGCCTTCGCAGGTATAGGTTCCTGCGTTCATGGTGATAACTGTTGTACCCGCTACCTCGGAGTTGTAGGCTGTTTCGTACGCTGTTTTCAGTTCAGAATCATTATTAACTGTTACAGCGACTTCATCTGCCCAGGCAGTGTTTGTGCCTGCCACTGCGAGGAGGAGCAGCAGGGCTGTTTTGAAAAGTTTGTTTGTTTTCATCGTCTTGATATTGTTTGATTAGTTATTCGATAATTTCTGACGGCAAAGGCTGCTATCCGGCGGCCAGATGGCTGACGTAGGAGCGCAACTGCTTGCGGCCGGTACCCAGATAGAACTCTGCTGTCTTGTACTTCATGTCCAACAGCTCGGCAATCTCCGACACGGGACGCTGCTCCAGCACGCTGAGGCGCATGACGCGGGCCGTCTGGACAGGCATGCACCCGATGCGACGCTCCAACAGTTCCACCATCTGACGGGCTGAAAAACGTCGGAAAGAGTCGTTGGAGCAGTCGTCGGCATACAACTGGTATTGTGATTCCAGGCGTCTGACGGCCTGACGGTGGCGCCACACGTCGTTCACCTGGTTGCGCAGCGTGGTGTACACCAGGGCGGGCAGGGTGACGACGGTCGTCAGTCGGCAACCGGTCAAGAGACGGAGAAAGGTGTTCTGTACGGCGTCCTCAGCCGTCATGCGGTCACCCTGCAGGAGCTTGGTGGCAAAAACCACCAGCTCCTCGCGGTGCTCGTCGTAGTAGTCGGAAAGAATGCTGCTGCTGTTCATGTGAAAAGATCGTGTGTTAACGCACTGGTCCTGTCGCTACTCGCTGAAGTCGAAGTCGTCGGCACCGAAGTCGTCGAACTCGAAGGCGTGGCTCTCGGCCTCCAGACCACCGTCGCTCTCGCCGACGATGTTGAAATCTTCGTCCAGACCCGTGAAACTTGTGATGGAACCACACAGCAGCGTGGTACAGGCAATATGCGTGACCTCAATCTGAGGATGGATATATGTCTTTTTCATTTACAATTTGACAATTTACAATTTACAATTTACAATTTATGGGGCAATTGGGTTATTTTATCACGACCTTCTTGCCATTCACGATGTACAGGCCCTTCTGAGGCTGGCTGATGCGGCGTCCCTGCAGGTCGTACCAAGCTCCCTCTCCCTGGGAGAGGGCTGGGGTGAGGTTTCTGATTGCTGTCACGTCGCCGTCGACGGTGAAGGTCAGCGCGCGGCCCTCGCCGGTCGTGGCCACCTTGAAATAGGCGCGCAGGGCCTTCAGCGTGTTGGCAGTGCCGCTGGTAGCGGTCTTGTACAGCTGGCTGTTGCTGAGGAAGTAGTAGCTGTTGGTGGCGTCGCTGGCTGGGATGTCAATCGTGGCGGCGTAGCTGCCGATGAAGTCCACGCCCTCGATGTTGGTCTTCTCGGGAGTGCCCTCCACGATGTTCACACCACTGATGGTGGCTGACGTGAAGTCGGAAGCAACCTTGATGAGGCATGGCTCGTTGGCGTTGATGCTGCTGGCAGTCGTGAACTGCAGCTCGCCGTTTTCGAAGCCCGTCAGTTGGGCAACCTTAGTGCCGCTGCCAAAGGCGGTGGTAATCTGGCTGGCGCTCATGTCGAAGGGCACGACGATAGTGCTCCACTTGCCGGCAGCGATGGTGCGCTTGACGGCAACGGTCGTCGACATGTTGCCCATTCCGCCCTTCTCGTTGGCGGCGCGCACGCTATAGACACCTTCCTCGCTGATGTCGAGGGTCGTGGCGGTCTGATTGGTCAGGTACTGGCCGTTCTTGAAGACAACATAGCAGCGGGCGTCGTCGATGCCAGTCCACGAGAGTGTGCTGCCGTCGAAGCTGACTACGGGAGCCTCCAGCACGACGCATTCCTCGGTAGGCAGCCACGAGTCGGTGCCGCCCAGCACGTTCTCGACGGTGAACTTCGCAGCCTCCTCGGCAGTGAGCACGGGGGTGTAGTGATTGGTCGAGGTGGGCGAGTTCTGACGTACAGAGAGGTCGATGGCATTGCCGTTGGCATCCAGTGAGTTATACTCGTAGAAGTGCGTGGGCAGGTTGCCCATGCCGCCCCAGCCGTTATCAGCAGGCTTCACGTTCATCGTGGTGTTCAGCCAGTAGTTGCGCGGCTCGTTCTGCCAGGGACGGCCCAGCGAGAAGTGGCCCTCGGCCTCATAAGTGTAGCTGCCCACATATTGGTCGATGGTGCAGTGCTGCATTACGTAGCCCCACTTGTTGCCGGCGTTGGTCGACGGAGCGGTGATGTAGCCGGAATTGGTGATGACGAACCGGCACTGGTCGTAGAAGTGGTCACCGCCACCGCAGATGAAGTCAACGGCGCCGTAGAAGTCGCAGTCAACGGCATACGAACGCTCGCCGGTCACCTGCGTGTCCTGCTGGGCCTGCATGGCCACATTACGGAAGATGGCCTTGTTGCCGCCATAGACAGCTACGCTGACACCGACGCGGTCAGACTTGTCGAAGTCGGTCAGGTTGCGTACGGTGAGGTCCTGCATATACTGTCCGCTGCCGTAGCGGATGTTCAGCACGGGATTGCTGATGTCGCTACTGGTGCCGCAGATGATGACGCCGTCCTTCGACTCGCCGATGAACGAGATGTTGTGGGCATTGACCCACTGCACGGTGCTCGTACCGGTAGAGCCCAGGTCGTAGGTGCCGTTCTTCAGGAAGATGACCTTGCGCTCGGCAGCGCTGTTCTTGTTGGTAGCGTCGATGGCACTGATGGCGGCTTTCAGCTCGTCGGCAGTAGCCACCACATAGTCGTAGGCCTTCTTCGCTACCACTGCCTTGGCAGCCGTGTTGACGGCAATATCGATGGCTGCGCTGTTCGTGTTGCCATAGGCGTCCTGCACGGCACCGGCAGCAATGCTCAGCGTGTAGTTGGTGCTATAGCTGAGGTTCCATACGGGGAAGTAGAGGGTAGCGGCACCGCCCTCGGCAGTCACGCTGCCGCCATTGATGGTTGCCGTGACGTCGTTGGCAATCTCTCGGTCGAAGGTAACAGCCACGACAGCGTGGTTGTTCACTACGGTGACGTTTTCAGCAGTCTTTACGGGAGCAGTACCGGGGTTCTGCTTCTCGACGGTCAGCTGAATCCAAGCCATGGGCTGGCCCTTCTTCTGTTGTGTCAGTACGATGTCTGTGCCGGCGGTGTGACCCTCCAGGTTGACGATGATGTCGTGCTGGGCACCCTCGCTGCTATGGTAGTATTTGTTGTCTACGGGAATATAGGCCGTGGCACCGGTGCTGGCAACTGCCGTCAGACGGGCATCGTTGCTGGCGTAGTTGTTCGAGCAGTCCTTCATGATCACCTGCTTCACCACAACGTCGCTGGGCACGCTGAGGGTATAGCTGTCGCCGTTCATCTTGAAGAACTGGTTGTAGCTGTCGAGGCTGGTGGTAGCCAGCGTATAGACGCCGTTGCTCCAGGTGTTGCTCTCAATGGTACCCTCGTTGGCCTTGATATTGATGCTCTCGTCACCAACGGCAGGGGTATATGCGTGTACATTATTTAATATAAGCGTGTAGTCGCGGGTGATGCTTCCTCCCGCTATCGAACCGTGAATGGTGTAGGTATAGGTCGAACCGCTGATGCTGGGAGCGTCTACTGTGGCAGCAGCCTCGTCAATCTGTGTGGCGGCAACCACTGGCGCTGTGGTATAGCAGGCATCGAAGGAGGCAGAGTAGGGGTTGTTGTTGATGTCGCCCAATACGTCGATGGCTACACCGTTAACAGTAACGGCTGTCAGTGAAATGTCACCGATGCGGAAAATCTTGAAAGTATAGGTTGTCTTGTTGGAGACGGTGCCGCTGTTGGGCGTCAGCACCATCGTGACGGTGGTAGTCTGGCCTAAGCCAGGAGTCGTTAGGGTGTAGGTGCCGTTGCCATTGTCGGTGACGGTAACGTCATTGTCACTTCCGTCCTTGGCGCTGACAGCCACCGTTCCGTAGAGTGCATCGACACCGAACGTAGTCGTAGCGGCATAGCTGACGGGCAACTGACAATACCAGTCGGAGCTGGCGCCTTCGGTGATGGTTTGTCCGGCAATGGTCACACCGCCCACCTTCGAATAGTGGTCGGCAATGCGGGTCATTGTGATGTCCTTGTAGTTGCAGAGGAAGCTGGCAGGAGTGGCAAACTGCATGGTCAGCGTCTTCAATCCTGTGGTCAGCTCACCCTCCACGGGAATGTCGGTGTCGGCATAGCTCGAGGGATTGGTCATCGTCCAAGTGCCTTTGGCCTCGTCCGTGGCTGTCAGGTCGTCTGTAACAGTTGTGGTGATGGTACCCTCACCGTATTTTGTCATCGGGATGGTCATCTTGTAGACGCCAGCCTCGTTGCAGATGAAGCTATAGGTGGCCTTGCCGCCGTTCGACACGTAGCCCACGTTGGTGTTTCCGTTCTCCAACTTCGGACCGTTATAGGTGCCGCTGGCTATGCCGATGGTGCCAGGAGCGTTGTTATAGTCGTTGGTGGAATAAAATGCCAGCTTGCCCCAGTTGCCGGCATAGTCCACCACTTCGGAGGTGGTGAAGCGCAAGGTATAAGTGCCTATGGGCAAGTTGCTGATGTAATAGTTGTGTGGAGTCGTTGGTGTCCACGCGCCCGTCTTCTCGCTGGTCACCGTCCAGTTGTTAATGACTACGGTCTCGTCACTGGCCGTCAGCTGTACGTGTACCTTTGCACTGTTGTTCTTGTTGCCGGTGGCAAAAGTTAATACGTATGCCTGCTCAACAGTGTTGTTGATGGAGAACGTGATAACGGTGCTCCCTCCTGTTGAGCCCACATTGGCTCCGCCATTCTCGGCGTTGGCATTTGTCAGATCGGCATTGCGCCAGTCCATGAAGCTTCCGCTGGCAGTAGGGATGTCTACTGTGGTGGCGGAAAACATCAGATTTGTTCCTCCCAATAAGCATAGCAGCAGGAACAAGACCTTCGTGAATAGATTCTCTTTCATAGTTGTTTGTTGTTTTATAAGTTATTATTGTTTCGTTCGTATCAGTATGTCAGTCGTATTTTCGGGTGCAAAAATAAAGAAAGCACCCCAAAAAGACGGGGTGCTTTCTATCGTATAGGGTGGAAAAACGCTCTAAATGTACGTTTTTACCTCCTTCTACCTTCCTTATTTCTTGTCATATGCATGTTGGGGATAGTCTGTGGTGAAGTGCAGGCCGCGGCACTCCTTGCGCTCCAGGGCCCAGCGGGTGATGAGGTAGCCGACGTTGATCATGTTGCGCAGCTCGCAGATGTCGCGCGAGGCCTTGACACGCTTGAACAGGCGCTCGGTCTCCTCGTAGAGCATGTCCAGACGGTCCCAGGCGCGGTGCAGGCGCAGGTCGCTGCGGACAATGCCCACGTAGTTGGACATAATCTGGTTGACCTCCTTGACGCTCTGGGTGATGAGCACTTTCTCCTCGTTGGTCATCGTGCCCTCGTCGTTCCACTCCGGCACCTGCTCGTTCCAGTCGTACAGGTCGACATGTTCCAGCGAGTGGCGCGCGGCAGTCTCGGCATAGACGACGGCCTCGATGAGCGAGTTCGAGGCCAGACGGTTGCCGCCGTGCAGTCCGGTGCACGAGCATTCGCCCAGGGCATAGAGGCCCTTGATGCTCGACTGACCGTTCAGGTCGACCTTGATGCCGCCGCACATGTAGTGGGCTGCAGGACGTACGGGGATGTAGTCGGTGGTGATGTCGATGCCGATGCTGAGGCACTTCTGGTAGATGTTGGGGAAGTGCTTCTTCGTCTCGGCAGGATCTTTGTGAGTGACGTCCAGACAGACGTGGTCCAGACCGTGTATCTTCATCTCCTTGTCGATGGCGCGGGCCACGATGTCGCGCGGTGCCAGGCTGAGGCGCTCGTCGTATTTCTCCATGAAGGTCTTGCCGTTGGGCAGCTTCAGGATGCCGCCGTAGCCGCGCATGGCCTCGGTAATGAGGTAGGCGGGGTGCGTCTCGTTAGGGTTGTGCAGCACGGTGGGGTGGAACTGAACGAACTCCATGTCGGCCACGGTTCCCTTGGCACGATAGACCATGGCAATACCGTCGCCCGTAGCAATGACGGGGTTCGAGGTGGTCATATAGACCGCTCCGCAGCCGCCGGTACACATCACGGTGCACTTGGCCAGATAGGTGTCGACGTGTTCATCGGGATTCAGCACGTAGGCGCCGTAGCAGTGGATGTTGGGCGAGCGTCGGGTGACGCGGACGCCGAGGTGGTGTTGGGTGATAATCTCCACGGCGAAGTGGTTTTCCTTGATTTCAATGTCGGGGCAAGCCTTGACGGCCTCCATCAGTCCGCGCTGTATCTCGGCACCGGTGTCGTCGGCATGGTGCAGGATGCGGAACTCGGAATGGCCGCCCTCGCGGTGCAGGTCGAACTGCCCGTCGTCCTTCTTGTCGAAGTTGACGCCCCACTGGACGAGCTCCTGAATCTGTTCGGGAGCCATGTGCACCACCTGCTCGACGGCCTGCCGGTCGGAGATGTAGTCGCCGGCAATCAGCGTGTCGGCAATATGCTTGTCGAAGGTGTCGACCTTCAGGTTAGTAACCGATGCCACGCCGCCCTGTGCAAAAGAGGTGTTAGCCTCGTCGAGCGATGTCTTACAGATGATGCAAATCTTGCCCTTCTTGGCGCGGGCAACTTTCAGGGCATAGCTCATTCCAGCTACGCCAGCTCCGATAATCAGGAAATCGTACTTGTAAACCATGGTTTTGTAGTATATGTTGCTGCAAAGGTACGAATAAATCTTCATTCTTCTTTCTTCATTCTTCATTTTTTTTGTAATTTTGCATGCGAAATGAAGAAATATTTGTTTATACTGCTGTTTTCCTGCCTTTCTGTCGTGTCGTTGGCACAGGACAGTCTGGCAATTCGCCTGGATTCGCTCTTGCAGCACCCGATGTTCCAGACCTCACAGGTGGGCTTGATGGTCTATGACCTCACGGCCGACTCGGTACGCTACGAATACAATAGTCGCCAGACCATGCGTCCGGCATCGACCATGAAGGTGGTGACGGCTATTACGGCGCTCGACCACCTGGGCGGCGACTACCAGCTGTCTACCCGCCTGTACTATACGGGAATGCTGGAGGACGGCACGCTGCACGGCGACATCTACTGCGTCGGAGGCTTCGACCCGATGGTGGAATCTCTGGATATCAGGGCCTTTGCGCAGAGCATCCGAGACTTGGGCGTGAATACCTTCGATGGCAACATCTATGCTGACCGTTCCATGAAGGATGGCCTGGAATATGGCGAGGGCTGGTGCTGGGACGACAAGAACCCGCAACTGATGGCGCTCTCGGTGGGACGCAAGGACAACTTCACCGACCAGCTGATGGCGGAGCTGCGGCGCGACGGTGTGCGGATGCTGGACTGTGGCGTAGGGTGGGGACGCTGTCCCGAGACGGCGGCATTGCTGTCTGTCCGGACGCATAGCATCGACCAACTGCTGCAGCGCATGATGAAGAAGAGCGATAATTTCTATGCCGAGGCGCTGTTCTACCAGGTGGCCAAGGCTGTGTCGGAACATCGTACGGCACGTGCCGCTGATGCCTGTACGGCCGTGAAGCGACTGATACGCCGGATAGGACTGGACGATAAGGACTACCGCATTGCCGACGGCTCCGGCCTCTCCCTATATAATTATGTCAGTGCCGAGCTGGAAACCATGCTGCTGCGCTATGCCTGGCAGAACGAACGCATCTTTGAACATCTCTATCCCTCGCTGCCCATCGCCGGCGTGGACGGTACGTTGGAGAAGCGCATGCGCGGCACGGCTGCCCAGGGCAATGTGCATGCCAAGACAGGCACGGTGACAGGCATCTCGTCGTTGGCGGGCTACTGTACGACGGCCGATGGTCACGTTTTGGCGTTCAGCATCATCAACCAAGGCGTTCTGAACAGCAAGCCCGGTCGCGACTTCCAGGACCGCGTGTGCAAAGTGCTGTGCGAGTAAAGGCCTCGAAACATCGAAATGCCGTAATGCCGTCATAACGTAATATCGGAATAACGAAATATTGGAATAAATAATATGTCTTTCCCTTCGACCATCATCCAATGGTTCCGTGAGAACGGACGCGAGCTGCCCTGGCGACAGTCGCGCGACCCCTATGCCATCTGGTTGTCGGAGGTTATCCTGCAGCAGACGCGCATTGAACAGGGACGACCCTACTGGGAACGCTTCATGCGACGCTGGCCGACGGTGAACGACTTGGCCGGTGCCTCAGAGGACGAGGTGCTGCGCGAGTGGCAGGGTTTGGGCTATTACAGTCGCGCCCGCAACCTGCACGCCGCTGCCAAGCAGGTAGTGGCACTGGGCGGTTTCCCCACGACGATAGACGGTCTTCGCGCGCTCAAGGGTGTCGGTGACTATACCGCAGCAGCCATCGGCAGCTTCGCCTTCGGCCTCCCTGCCGCAGTGGTAGACGGCAATGTCTATCGGGTCTTGTCGCGCCACTTCGGCATCTCGACGCCCATCAACACCACCGAGGGCAAGAAGGAGTTCGCTCTTCTGGCCCAGGAGTTATTACTCCCCGCCCTTAACAGGGAGGGGCAGGGGGCGGGTCTCTACAACCAAGGCTTGATGGACTTCGGTGCGACGCTCTGCACCCCGCAGTCGCCGCAGTGTCAGCAATGTCCGCTGCAGGAGACCTGTGTGGCGTTCCGCGAGGGCCGCGTCGCGGAACTTCCTGTCAAGCAGCGTACACTCCAAGTTAAGGAGCGTCACCTTTCTTATATATATATCAGGTGCAATGGCTATATGGCCATCCGCCGTCGTCCTGCTGGCGACATCTGGCAGGGACTGTACGAACCCTTATGTATTGATCATGAACAGTGGACAATGGACAATTGGGCAGCACAAAATAATTTTCATTTTTCAATTGTCAATTGTCAATTGCTTGCAAAGAACGTCAAGCACGTGCTCACCCACCGCATCCTCTATGCTGACTTCTGGCTGTGGGAAACCGAGGAACGGCCTGAGTTGCCGCCAGATTATTTCTGGATCAAGGAGGAGGAGATCGATAACTATGGCGTACCCCGCCTCGTAGAGATTCTTCTTGAGAAATTGAGAGAATGAGAAATTGAGAAATAGTTCAATCAATTGTAAATAGTAAATTGTCAAATTGTAAATAAAATGAATATCGCCATCTTTGTGTCGGGAAGCGGCACCAACTGTGAGAACCTCATCAAGTATTTCGCCAACAGCGAGCGTGTACATTGTGCACTGGTCGTCAGCAACAAGGCCGATGCCTATGGCTTGGTGCGTGCAGAACGCTTAGGAGTGCCTACTGCCGTGATGCCCAAGGCACAACTGAACGACGAGGCGACCATGATGGCGCTGATGCGTCAGTACGGCATTGACTTCATTGTGCTGGCAGGCTTCCTGCCGCTCATTCCCGATTTCCTCATTGACGCTTATCCGCGGCGTATCGTCAACCTGCATCCGGCGCTCCTGCCGAAGTATGGCGGCAAAGGTATGTGGGGACATCATGTCCACGAGGCCGTGAAGGCTGCCGGCGAGACTGAGACAGGTATGACGGTGCATTACGTTACTCCCGTATGCGACAGCGGTGAGATTATTGCGCAGTACAGTTGCGCCTTGTCGCCCGACGACACCGCTGACGACATTGCAGCAAAAGAACACCAGCTGGAAATGGAGTATTTCCCGCAGGTGGTTGAGCAAGTCCTTAAAACAATAAGCTGATTATTTTTTCTTTCCGTAGTCGTTCTTCATCTTAATGGCAAAGATGATGACACTACAGGTGCAGGTGATGAGGTTGGTGGTAAACAGATACCAGTTGCCTATCAATGCTCCTTGCACCACAAAGGCTGCACAGCCAATGGCCATAGAAATGAAGCCGGGAAGCGAGATGCCGTCGGTGTTACGGGTACGGATGGTTTGAACAGCCTGAGGCAGATAACCTAAGATGAGGCCGAAGGTAGCTATCCAGCCACAAAGATCAATAATGACGTTATGTTCCATAGTGAATAGATTAGTGTTTTTATAGATTCTGTGTGCAAAGATACGAAAATTTTTTTTATTCTTTTGTTCTTTTATTGCTTTTTTTTATTACCTTTGCAGTGTTAACTGACAAAATCAACTAAGCACTATGAAAAAAGTCTATAAAGCACATATTCTTTTCACGAAGGAAAAGGATCGTTTCGAGGTTTACGAGAATGGATACATTGCTGTCGAGGATGGCATCGTGAAGGGCGTGGCTTCTAATCTGTCAGATTTGGATGCTGCTGACGCTGAAGTCGTGGACTTCGGCAATCGTCTGCTCATTCCAGCCATGAACGATATGCACGTTCATGCTCCGCAGGTGCATAACCAGGGCGTTGCTATGGATTTGGAACTGCTGCCGTGGTTGCAGAACTACACCTTCCCTGAAGAGGCAAAATATGCTGATGTCTCGTATGCAGAGCGTATGTATCGCCGTTTCCTGCACACCCAGTGGCTTTTCGGCACCATGCGCAGTGTTGTCTTCGGCACCGTCCATACTGCCAGCACGCGCAAACTGATGCAATTGTATCAGGATGCAGGTATGGGTGCCTTGGTGGGAAAGGTGGCGATGAACCGCAACTGCCCCGACAACCTCAGCGAGGATGTCGAGGCTTACGTTGAAGGGCAAGAGTCCTTAATTGCGGAAGCAAATTCTTCACTTTTCACTCTTCACTCTTCACTCCCCCCTCTCGTCCGTCCCATCATCACTCCGCGTTTCGTACCTTCTTGCACTCCTGAGTTGCTGAAAGCCTGTGGCGAACTGGCCGAGAAGTATCAGCTGCCCGTGCAGTCGCACCTCTCTGAGAACACCTCCGAGATAGCCTGGGTGCAGGAGCTGGAGCCTGAGAGCGAGAGCTACGGTGATGCTTACAACCGCTATGGACTCTTCGGACAGACACCAACTATTATGGCGCATTGTGTGTGGACGCACGGCCAGGAGCTGGAACTGATGAAGCGCAATGGCGTGATGGTTGCACATTGTCCTACTTCCAACTTCAACATCGCATCTGGTATGGCTCCCATCCGCACCTTCCTCGACGAGGGCTTGCACATCGGACTGGGCAGTGACATCAGCGGTGGCCACGACCTGAACATGTTCCGCATGCTGGTCTATGCCATCCAGGTGAGCAAGATGCAGTACCAGCAAGACCATAGCAAGGCATTCCTGACCTTGTCGGAAGCCTTCTGGCTAGCCACCAAGTCGGCTGGTTCATTCTTCGGTAAGGTGGGCAGCTTCGAGCCGGGCTATGAATTCGACGCATTGGTGATTGACGACAGTGTGTTGTACCCGGACGAGTACTCGCTACAGCACCGTTTGGAGCGTTTCGTCTATGTGGGCGACGACCGACAAATACTGCACCGCTTCTGCAGAGGTCAGGAAATCAAAGAGCCAAAGCTATCATAAAGAAAAGCGCTGAGCAACCGCCCAGCGCTTTTTCATGATTCCTTAAATCCAAATCTTGTTACTCGGCAGCAGCCTCTTTCTCGGCGGCCTGGAAGCTCTGCAGGTCCTCTACACGGAAGGCCTTGATGTAGGCGCTCTTGCCGAAGACGTCTTCCTCGGTCATGCGAACATAGACGTTGGCGCTCTTCTCGAACAGCTCGGGAGCCTTGGCAGCATCGCGGATGATGAGCAGAGACATGACGAGTTCGGCCGTCATATCGTAGAGACGACGGGCCAGGAAGTCCTGTGCATCTTGATTCTCCAGTGCCTTCACGTTGGCAAGAGCCTCCTCGTAAACGGGGATGAGCTTTTCAACGCGAGCTTTCAGAGCAGCATTGGCATCAGCAGGCAGGGCAGCAAACATGTCCTTGATGTTGCTCAGCATCGTGCCATTGGTGATGTAGCGGATGGCAGCAACCACCTGCAACTGTGTGGTACCCTCGTAGATAGAGAAGATACGGGCGTCGCGGAACAGGCGCTGGCTCTTGTACTCCATGATGAAGCCTGAACCACCGTGGATACTGATAGCATCGTAAGCGTTCTGGTTAGCATACTCAGAGTTCATACCCTTAGCCAACGGGGTGAAGGCATCAGCCAGGCGCTGGTACTTCTTCAACTCCTGCTTCTCCTCGGGAGTGAGCTTGCGATCGCGCTCAATGTCTTCGAGGCACTTGTAGACATCTACGTAGCAAGCTGTCTCATACAACAGAGAACGACCGGCATCGAGCTTGGCCTTCATGCGAGAGAGCATATCGTAAACAGCGGGGAAGTTAATGATAGCCTCACCAAACTGCTGACGCTCCTTAGCGTAAGCCAGTCCCTCGTTGTAAGCCTCCTGCTCAACACCTACTGACTGTGCAGCGATACCCAGACGGGCACCATTCATCAGAGCCATCACATACTTGATCAGACCCAGACGAGTGCTACCGCAGAGCTCTGCCTTCGCATTCTTATAGGTGAGCTCACAGGTAGGTGAACCGTGGATACCTAGCTTGTGCTCGATGTGACGAACATCGACACCGCCCTGGCGCTTGTCGTAGATGAACATCGACAGGCCGCGGCCGTCCTTGGTGCCTTCCTCAGAGCGAGCCAGCACGAGGTGGATATCGCTATCACCGTTGGTGATGAAACGCTTCACACCGTTCAGGCGCCAGCAGTTCTCTTTCTCGTCGAAGGTAGCCTTCAGCATCACGCGCTGCAGGTCAGAACCGGCATCAGGCTCCGTCAAGTCCATCGACATGCCTTCACCAGCACAAACGCGGGGGATATACTTCTGACGCTGTTCCTCGCTGCCGAACTCATACAGAGTGTCAATACAGCTCTGCAAGCTCCAGATGTTCTGGAAACCGGCATCAGCAGCTGAAATCATCTCAGAGAGCATAGAGAATACTGCGTTAGGCAGATTCAGACCACCATAACGGCGAGGCATCGAGACACCCCACAGACCAGCCTTACGGGTAGCGTCAAGGTTCTCGTAGGTCTTAGAGGCGTAAATCATACGGCCGTTCTCAAGGTGCGGACCTTCGAGGTCGACTGCCTCAGAGTTTGGCTCGATGATGTTGGCAGCCACGTCGCCGGTGATGTCGAGAATCTGCTTGTAGTTCTCGATGGCATCGCCCAGGTCAACGGGAGCGTAGTCATATTCTTTCGCATCAGCGAAACCCTTTTCTTTCAGC
>ONQT01000037.1 GCA_900320045.1 uncultured Prevotellaceae bacterium
CACGGATAACGGAAGCACGGATTCCGGTAGTCAGGGCGGTAGTTCTAACGACAACCAGAACCAGGGCGGCAGCTCCGATTCGGGCGATGACAACCAGGGCGGCAACAGCGGCACGATCACCCCTAATCCCGGCGGAACTGACGAAAACTAAGGCGAAAAGAGAAGAGCCCTCGACGGGCTCTTTCTCTTTAGATGAAAGATTAAAAATTAAAGATTAAAGGATTTAAGCTATGAATGAAAAGAAGAATGTGTGGGAGGTTATTGTGCGTGTAGTCATCGCAGCACTGTCGGCAGCACTGACCGCTATCACCACCACGAGCTGCATGGGCCACGGACCCTTTTGAAAGATTAAAAATTAAAGATAATTGAATATTTTGTTCATTTTTGTTTTGAGTTTGGTTTGGGTCTGCTGTGAAGCAGGCCTAAACTTTTTTGATTGGCATATATGATGACTAAAGAAAAACAGCAGGGACTGGACCTGTTTCACAGCATTAAAGGGTAGGGCGGTTTGATTCATTTTAACCACAGAAGAAGCCCGACGGGAATGTCTGTTTAAACTCTACGAAAAGATGAGGGCAACGAAAAAGTAACAGAAGATTTGGAAATCTCAGAAAAAGTTCCTAACTTTGCAAACAGTTATGCATGATAAGCATCTTTATATCATAAGTGGCCCCAATGGAGCAGGCAAGACAACGGCTTCATATAGTGTTCTGCCTAAGATACTGCAATGCAAGGAATTTGTCAATGCAGATGAAATAGCACGTGGCTTGTCTCCCTTTAATCCCGAGAGTGTTGCTGTCGAGGCAGGCAGATTGATGCTTAACCGAATAAGGGATTTGTTGTCCAGAAACGAAAGCTTTTCTATAGAAACTACTTTGGCCACACGTTCCTACTTTCGTTTGGTGGATAATGCCCACCGACAAGGTTATGAGGTAACCTTACTTTTCTTCTGGTTAAAATCTCCAGAGCAAGCACAGGAGCGTGTTGCAGAAAGAGTCAGCAAGGGCGGCCACAACATTCCTAAGGATATTATTGTACGAAGATATTATGAGGGTATAGACAATCTGTTCAAGATTTACATGCCAATTGTTGATACCTGGGTGCTGGTAAATAATAGTGAGACTCCCCGAAGTATTATCGCCTCTGGTGGAAAAGACCAAAAACCCCAAATTATAAATAACGAGTTGTTCAAAAACTTAGAAGAATATGTCAAGCGCTGAACATAAACAGATGGTAGAAAAGATTACTCGCGGTTTGGAGATAGCAGAGCGTGAGATGCTGGAAGAGAAGGCACGTAATAATGAAGATGTCATTGTCTGTGGCGATGATAATGTAATACGTCATATTCCTGCAAAGAATTTCCTTTAACGGCAGGGACTGGCACCTGTTTCACTTCATTAAAGGGTGGGGCGGTTTGATTCATTTTAAGAACATATGTGCGTCAGCTGGACAAATACCGCCTTTGCAAGAGCAGACTGCAAAGGCGGTGTTTGTATAGGGTCAGTTGATGACTGCCAACTTGTTGTTTGGCAGGTCGAACCTGACAGGATGAGCAAACGATATGGTATTTCTGCCTGTTACGGCGGTGGTGTCGATGCCTCGACGTTGGAACTCGTCGATGAGTGCCTGGTCGTGATAGGCTCGCATACTGGACCACCCGCGGCTCTGCACCAGGGAATTGAAAACGGCTACTAACTCGGGAATTTGCATGTCTGCGAAATGCAGAGCATAGCGGATGTAATAAATGTGTTGTTGCATAACTTTTTGTTTTTGAAGTTTATAAATGTTGCTTCCACATCGTACTGACCACCGTGGCGCTTATGCTATAGCTCGGTTGGGCACAAATGCCCTTCCTCTCTCGCGACTCGGCAAAGCTCAAACATGTTTGGCTCTGCTCTCGCTGCTCGCTCGGTTGGCGAGTCACCCTTTCGGGTACTGCTCTTGATGCTGGGTGCAAAGGTATAACATTTTCTGCAAACGAGCAAACTTTTCGCCAAATATATTATCCCGGATTGATTTTAAGGTCCTGGCACCTGTTTCACGCAGGCGATAAGTATGACGTAGTAGCAAAAAAACGCGTAAACTCTTCCGCTTTTCAATAAAGTTTATTATCTTTGCATAATGAAATAGGTATGTCTCTGGGAGAATACCGATAATAAACGAAGATAATGATGAAAAAATTGTTCTTGTCATTTCTGGCAATTGCCGCCTGTGGTGCCATGCAGGCTGCTGAGATCAACCAACAACAGGCTATGGAGAAAGCCAAGGCTTTCGTGTCGCAACAATCGGGAGGACGCCGTGCTGCGGCCGACATCCAACTGCGGACGGCAGAAACGGGCATCCGCCAGTTGCACGCTTTCAATATGGAGGGCGGAGGCTACGTCATCGTGTCGGGCAGCGACCGCACCAAGGAGGTGTTGGGCTACGCACCACTGGGAACGCTCGATGGCGATATGCCTGCCGCTATGAGGAAGCTGCTGGAAAGCTATGCCCAGCAGATTGCCGAGGTGGAGCAGGAGGGCGGTGACGCCGAGCAGGAGGATGAGGAAGAGGTATATGCGGTGAAAGTTAATATCGCACCGCTTATCAAACAGAAATGGGGACAGGAAACTCCTTTCAACAACCTGACGCCGATGGTCAAGGACGGCGACGAGGAGAAGCATGCTCCCACGGGTTGTGTGGCAACGGCTATGGCCATGGTGATGAAGTATTATGAGTGGCCTAAGGCTGCGACACCTGTCATTCCGGCCACCAAGCAGACAGCGGAACTGCCTGCCGTGACCTTCAACTGGGCTGCCATGGCAGATGTCTATAATGACAAGTCGTCGGCAGAGTCGAACAATGCCGTGGCTCAGCTGATGCAATACTGCGGCGCTGCCTGCCAGATGAAGTATTATCATAATGTCTCGATGTCGAACTCTACCTTGATGAGTCTTGGCTTATTCCGCTTCTTCGGTTACGACTGCGACAGCATCGAGATGACGCGGCGCAGCTATGTGACGGAGTGGGAGTGGCAGTACCTGATTTACAAGGACCTGGAAAAGAAACGCCCCGTCATCTGTGGCGGCGACGGCCATCAGTTTATCATTGACGGCTACAAGCATGGCGACTATTTTCACATCAACTGGGGATGGTCTGGTGACAAGGACGGTTTCTTCCAACTGTCGATAGGTGCGCAGCATCCCAAGAAGACCATTCCGCACTTCCCCTACGAAATCGTAACGGGTGTTATCCCCACGAAAACGCCCTATACGGAGATCAACACGCTGAATACTACGGGCTTCATGCTGACCATGGATACTCCGTCGCAGCTGCAGCGCACGGGCGACAGCGATTTCCCTGCCGTGAAAATCAAGATGGTGCTGCAAAACCTCAACAGGCTGTCGAAGGACAACACCTACGACGTAGGACTGGGACTCTATGATAAGGACAAGAAACTGCTGAAGGTGGTTGAGGTCGCCATGGGACAGCTGGTGAAATATGAAGCCTATCTGGAGAAGTTACAGGGTACGATGACTTTCGGAAAGGGACTTGCCGACGGCCATTATGATATTTATCCCGTCAGTCGTCTGCAGGGCGCTGAGAAGTGGGAGCAGAACGAGGACGTCAATTCCAATTTCATCGGTGCCGACATCATTGGCAACCAGCTGACGTTGACCTCGCATCCCCGCGAGTTGCGCCTGCAGGTGAACAGCATCAATTACTCCGGCACGCTGCAACAGGGCGGAAAGGTGACGGCTGTGATGAACATCACCAACAAGGGTGTACATGACTTCGACGGCATCATCGCCCTGTGCGAATCGAAAGACGCTACCATGACGAATGGTAATCCGCTCAAGGAGGCCCCGGTTCATATTCCGGCAGGAAAGACCGTCGATGTGATCTTTGAGTTTGTGGCTGGCGAAGCCAAGACCTATCAGACTGGACTGCTCCTTGAGGCATTTGTGATGGGCGACCTGGTGCCGCTGGAGATCAAGCCCGGTGTAGTTCCCGATTATTACGACGACCTCGTGCTGACCAAGGCGCTGACGCTGAAGAACACGGTAAAGGAGGAGCCTTACAAGGGCATCAGCAAGAAATACGAGGTCGCGGGGCGTGAGCTGGACATGACGCTCAACTTGAAGAATCCTCACGCTGAGCACAACTATCGGGGCAAGGTGAATGTGATCATCTACAAGGAGGTAGGATCCGGCGAGAATTTGAGCTACGAGATACATGCCGTGTTGCCTGAAAAAGAGGTGACGATTGCTCCGGGAGCGAGCACCGACGTCAAATTCTATTTCGACAAGCTCGAGTTTCCCAATAAGTATGACATCTGGATACGAACCACTTTTGAAGGCGATGTCTCCAACGACAAAAATGACATCTATTCGCCCGTCACGGCATTGGCAGGCATCAATGTGTACAGGAAGAACCGCGCGGTAGAATCCTTGGTTCCGAAGGCAGAATTCACCGTGCCGGAAGATGCTTTGGCCGTAGAACTGAATAGTGCCGGCGTGAAGACGTTGACACCTAACAGTAATCCCAACTGTCTTTATTTCCTGGATGCCACGGATGCCAAGCCCGCTACCCTGGAGGGGCGCAATGTTGTTCTGTCGAGCAATTCCGAGCAGACTGCCGAGAGCATCCTGCTGACTGACGGCTACGACTTCATGACACCCTGCTGGTTTACGGCCAAGAAGATTGAGTATAAGCGCACCTTTACCGATGGCGAGTATAATAACTTCACCACGCTGCTTCTGCCTTTCACAGTCCAGAAGTACGAATCCGGTGGCGAGGCGTTTACCCTCGAAACGATGGAGCTGTGTTATGACCAGGCTGGCAAGGTGTATTTTACAAGCATCAAGGACATGCCGTATGTCGGTACGCCATACATCATTCGTCTGAAGGCTGACAAGAAGCTGACCAATGCCGTTGTTTTCTCGGCTCAGAATGCATACGTCTGCGACAGCGTTTACATGATGACGGCAGGCCGCTATAACATGACGGGCTCGTTCGTGAAGACAGCATACACGCAGGGCGAGACCTACGCTTTTGCCGATGGTAAGAGTGGAAGCGTTGTTCCCAAGGGAACATCCTGCTCGCCGTTCCGCGCCTGCTTCCAGACGATAGGAATGCCCATGGATTTCGAGACGCTGGCGATTGACGCCACTACCTATGGTCCTACGGCTATCGATGTTCTTCGCAACGATGCCGACGACAACTCACAGCCCTGCTATAACCTCAGTGGCCAACGCGTCCTTCATCCCCGTCGAGGTCTCTATATCCGTGGTGGTAAGAAGTTTATTGTGCACTAAAACAGAGAAGCGATGGCCATGAATAGCGCGATATTCCGCAGGAATGAGTTGTTGCTGGGCGGTGAGACGATGGAGCGCATCGCCCAGAAGAGAGTGATTATCTTCGGCGTGGGCGGCGTAGGGTCGTGGTGTGCCGAGAGTCTGGTGCGCAGCGGTATCCGACAGCTGACAATCGTTGACAGCGACCGCGTGTGCATCACCAACATCAACCGCCAGCTGATGGCAACGACAAAGACTGTTGGTCAGGTAAAGGTGGAAGCCCTGAAGGAGCGTCTGCTCACCATCAATCCCAAGGCTGAGATTACGGCATTGCAACAGATATTCTCGGAAGAGACAGCCGCGAGTTTTCAGTTGGAAACCTATGATTATATCATCGACGCCATTGACTCGCTGAAAGACAAGGCGACGCTGATTCTGCTGGCAACAAACACTCCCTCCTCGGAGGGAGGTGGCGGGAGGGTTAGATTCTTCTCGTCGATGGGTGCAGCACTTAAGCTGGACCCCACACGCATCAAGGTGACAGAGTTCTGGAAGGTCAAGGGCGACCCGCTGGCCCGGGCGCTGAGGAATAAGTTCAAGAAGGAGAAGGTGTTTCCCAAGCGTAAGTTCCTGTGCGTATACAGCGACGAGCTGCTGGAAAACAAAGGTTGCCCGCCTGACGACGATGAGGTGCCGTCGACTTTCAACAAGCCGCAAACCAACGGTACCTTGGCGCACATCACCGCCATCTTCGGCTTTATGCTGGCAGGTCTGGTGGTGCAGGATATCAGTAAAGCGTGAGACCGGTTCTCACGCTTTTTCTGTCAGATATAGAATTCCGAGGAGTCTACCAGTCCCGCTCGCAGGGCGTATTTGATGACCTCGTGAGCAGTGTTGATGCCCAGCTTGCGGAAGATGTTCTTGCGGTGGGTCGTCACGGTGTGGATGCTCGAGAAGCGCTCGGCGGCAATCTCCTTCGTCGTCTTGCCCTGGGCAATGGCCCGCACAATCTCTATCTCAGTGGTGGTCAGGACGCTGGGCGTCTCTTCCTCCTGCTGCTGGTTGATGATGATCTCAAGGGCTCGCTGGCTGAGGTAACGCGTATGGCGTTCGACGGCGTTCAGGGCACTGCGCACCTCGCTCAGGGGACTGTCCTTGAACACGATGCTGAATTGATGGGAGGAATAGACCACCCGGCGCAGGAACTGCGGTGACAGGTCGTCGCTGAGCAGCACCCAGTCGGACAGATTGAAACGCTCAGCGATAATCAGGAGCTGGTCTTCGTCGGCAAAGTCGAAGAGGGTGTAGTCGAGTATGACCACGGCACTCTCGTGTTCCTTGAGCAGTTCTACAAGACCAGCTTTGTCGCTGGCCTTGTAGACTATGTTCTCTTCGTCCTTGCTGAGCAGGCTCTGCAGTGCAAAGCGCGTCAGCTCCTGATTGTCTGCTAAGATGTAGTTTCTTCTCATATTCTTAAATCTTGTCGAAGGCCTGCTTCAGGTCGTCGAGGATGTCGTCGATATGCTCGGTGCCGATGCTCAGACGGATGGTCGACGGTGTGATGTGCTGCTCGGCTAACTCCTCGGGCGACAGCTGCGAGTGGGTGGTGGTGTAGGGGTGAATCACCAGGCTCTTCACATCGGCGACGTTAGCCAGCAGGGAGAAGATCTCCAGCGAGTCGATGAATTTCCAGGCCTCTTTCTCGCCACCCTTGATCTCGAAGGTGAAGATGCTGCCGGCACCCTTGGGGAAGTACTTCTGGTACAGCGCATGGTCGGGATGCGTGGGCAGGCTGGGGTGGTTGATGCGAGCCACCTTGGAATGGCCGGAGAGGAAGTTGATAACCTTCAGCGTATTCTCCACATGGCGCTCCACACGCAGGCTCAGCGTCTCCAGGCCCTGCAATAATATAAACGCATTGAAGGGTGAAATTGTTGCACCGGTGTCGCGCAAAATCACGGCACGGATGCGGGTGACGAAGGCTGCCGCTCCTGCTACGTCGGCAAAGACGGCACCGTGATACGAGGGGTCGGGTTTGGCCAGCGAGGGGAACTTGTCGGCATTGGCCTTCCAGTCGAACGAGCCACCATCGACAATAACACCTCCCAGTGACGAGCCGTGGCCGCCAATGAACTTCGTGGCTGAATGCACCACGATGTCGGCACCATGCTCAATCGGACGGATGAGGAAGGGTGTGCCGAAGGTGTTGTCGATGATGAGCGGAATGTGGTGGCGGTGTGCAATCTCGGCCAGGGCATCAATGTCCGTCACATCGGAATTGGGGTTGCCGAAGGTCTCGGCATATAGTACTTTTGTGTTGGGTCGGATGGCTGCCTCGACAGCTTTGAGGTCGCGGACATTCACGATGCTGTTGGTGATGCCTTGGGTCGCCAGGGTGTGGGTGATGAGGTTGTAGGAACCGCCATAGAGGTTGTCGGCAGCGACGATGTGGTCGCCAGCTTGGGCAATGTTCTGCAGGGCATAGGTGATGGCTGCTGCTCCGGAGGCTACGGCCAGTCCGGCTACGCCACCCTCGAGGGCTGCCACACGGTCTTCGAAGACTCCCTGGGTCGAGTTGGTCAGACGGCCGTAGATGTTACCGGCATCGCGGAGACCGAAGCGGTCGGCGGCATGCTGCGAGTTGCGGAACACGTAAGAGGTGGTCTGGTAGATAGGCACGGCGCGGGCATCGGTAGCGGGGTCAGCCTGTTCCTGGCCTACGTGAAGTTGCAGGGTCTCGAAACGATAGTTTTTCTTTGTACTCATAGTTTAATTTCCTTTCTTATTTATTAAGTTTGACATTTGTTTGATTTCCGGGTGCAAAGTTACAATGTTTGGAATTATCTACCAAATTATTTGCGTATATCAGAAAATATACCTAAATTTGCAGCGCAGAAAGAATAAAACACCAAACGGAGGCCTTGGAGGGCCTCGCGAAAGAATAAAATTCTAAAGACTATGGCAGAAGTATTGGATGATATTGATTTGCAGATACTTAGAACGCTGCAAAAGAACGCAAAACTGACGACGAAGGAGTTGGCAGATGCCGTACACCTGACGCCCACACCCGTCTTTGAACGCCAGAAACGACTGGAACGGAAGGGCTACATCAAGAAATATGTGGCCGTATTGGACCCTGAGAAGCTGAATCAGAGCCTGCAAGTGTTCTGTAAGGTAAAGCTGACGCAGATTAACCACGAGATAGCCGATGCCTTCGTGCGACGTATCCAGCGCATACCGGAAGTGACGGAGTGCTACAACACCAGTGGTTCCTACGACTATCTGCTGAAAGTTCGCGCACGGGACATGAAGCAGTATCAGGAGTTCGTGCTCACCAAGTTGGGCGACATAGACCACGTGGGGGCTATCGAGAGTACCTTCGTTATGAGTGAAGTAAAACAACAATACGGCATCAACTTAGGGTGATGCCGTATTGCTTTTCATACCTTATTTTGCCCCTGCGGCTTGCTTGATGTGCTCGCTGACCTGTGGGCCGTTGTTCTCCCAGACATTACAAGGACCGTTGGCATTCTTCAGGAACTTCTCCTCGGGGGTCCAGTTGTCTTTGATGGTGATGTTGCTCGAGCCTTCGTCGGTATAGAGATAGAACCAGTGGACGGGGTCGTGGACATAGCTGGGCTTGGCAATGTCGCGGACGACGTTCTCAGTAATCAGCGTGCCGGGCTGGTTGCCAAGGGTATAGATGCCGGCGCAGTCGTACATGTGCTGGGCGTAGTTATAGATCAGGTTCGCATGAACCTTATTGTCCTTCATGCATACCAAGTCGCGGTTCCATCCCCAGCCAAGCGAGATGCCCGTATAGGACACATCGTGGATGGTATTGTGGTCAATGGTGATTCCACTGACGTAACCTGCGCAGATGGCTACGCACCCCCAGTCCTCGTTGGTGACGTCGTAAAAGGTAGACTGCTCGACGGTTTGACCAGTGCAGACCTCGCGGAAGTCGGTGGGCTGGTAGGGGAGGTGCGTCTCCAGACCTTCGGGCGAGAAGGAACCGCACACGTAGCCGTTCATGGCGATGTCGGTGAAGGTGCAATGGCTGACCGTGCCGCCCTTGCAGTGGGTGACGTAGTCAAGGCCGCTGCCGCCTAAGTGCTCGAAGCGGCAGTCGGTGAAATTGATGTCCTCGGTATAACGCAGCTCCACGGCGGCATCGGCGCGCCCCAGCCAGCCCTGGTTATCGAGCTTGTGGTTGTTGGGACGGTCAATCTGCGGGCGCAGCTTGTAGGCTTCGGTGAGATACATGCCAGCCTGCAAGGGGACGTGACCTTTCTCTGAAGGACGCATCCATGTGGTGTGGCTGAAGGTGACACCCTTGATGGTGATGTGGCGCACAGGACGCTCGGCAGTACCGATGAACTCGACCAGCGTCTCCAGCACAGGGACGGTGGCATGGAGGTCTGAGGGCTGATGTCTGAGGTCTGAGGTGTGAGGCATGTAGTACAGCTTGTGGTCGCGGATGTCGTAATACCATTCGCCGGGTTCGTCGAGCAACTCCTTGGCGTTCGTCAGATAGAACGGTGAAGGGTGTTTAGTGTCGGGTGTCATAGGCGACGGCCAAGGGTGCTGGAACTGGATAGGGCCTTCGGGATTGTGGAAACGGACAGCCACGGAGTCGCCTAGTGGAGACATGCTCTTGATGCGAAGGTTCGATGTGCACCACATCTCGTGCAGCACCATCTCAAGTGGTGAGAGGTGAGACCTCACCCCAGCCCTCTCCCAAGGAGAGGGAGTCAGAGGTGAGAAATAGGCCTTTAGCTTCTCGACGGCTTTGCGGGGAATCCACAGCACGTGGTTCTTTTTGTCGTAGGTCATGATGCGGTGCATCTGCTCGAAGTCCATCACGTCACGGGCACGGACTGCCTTCTTGCCGTTGACCCACAGCTGACGGAAGTCGACGGGACAGCCGTTGAAGTCGGGCACGTCGGCCACGAGCAGTTTGCCCTGTTTCTTCCAGCTGTTGACGGGCATACCACCACTGATGACGGCTCCGTTGCCCACGATGGTCAGACCGCTGTCCTCCGGACGCAGGCGCAGGGGTTCATAGAGATAATACGTTCCTGCGGCAAGATGGATGGTGACCTCGGTGGCCTTGCCCAGTCGGCGCATCTCACGAGCCTTGCGAACAGCATCGACCAGCGACGAATCGGGAGTGATGTGAATGTCAGCACTTTGCACCGTTATGGCAAAACACATAGAAAGAAGAAAAATCAGCTTACGCATATACCTTAATATTAATAAGGAAGACGGATTTGTCGTAGATATTATCGCGCCAATGGTAGCCAGAGCGACATGTCCTGGATGCCGCGGTTGTCCCAGGCGTAGTAGGGAATGAGGCGGATGTGTACCTTCTGGTTCTTGACGGGACGCAGCTCGCGGTACAGCTCGTCGTTGCGCCAGGAGTCGTTGTTGACCAGTGGCACATCAGCTTCGAGGGCTATCATCTCATGGCCTTCGATGGTGACCTTTGTCTCCGTGAACTTCACGTCGGCTGGAATGGCGATGTCGTTGATGCGGTGATTGCCCTCGATGTCCTGTCCTTCCAGACAATAGACGATGGGGCCGCGCATGACGGCAATCTCGTTCTTGGCCTCTTCCACCAGCGGGTTAGCCTCCATCAGTCTGGGACGCATCGGGAGGTTCAGCTCAATGACGTCGGCCTTCTTCCACTTACGGGGCTGTCGCAATGCCTCTGCCTGGATAGGCTGTCCGTTCAGCTTCAGCTGCATGTCGGTAGACCAGCCGGGGATGTGCATGCGGATGCTCTTCAGATTCTTGGCCTTCTTAATGGTTAGCGTCACCTTGCCGTCCCAGGGGTAGTTGGTAACTTGTTCTATCTCAAGGTCTTTCGTCTTCAGACTATTCTGTCCGTAGAGGTTCACCCACAGCGTGTCGCCCTTGATGCTGTAGGCATACTCCTGAGCTTCGCAGAGGGTGCGCAGGGTGTTCGGCGGACAACAGAAACACGAGATGTAGCGCTGGCGGTGCTTCGGCCAGCGTAGCACGTAGGGATACTCCTTGGTGCGGCGCAAGGCCTCGGTGTAGAAGTAGTCCTTGCCGTCGAGCGAGACACCCGAGAGGATGCCGTTGTAGAGCTCGTTCTCGATGTTGTCGATATACTGCGGGTCGCCGGTTGTCTGGAACAGACGCCATGAGAAGAGCATCATGCCAATTTGGGCGCAAATCTCGTTGTGGGCATACTCCTGGGGCAGTTGGAACTGTCGACCATAGGCCTGGTGAATCTGCTGGATACTGGGCTGGTTGTAGGTGGTGCCGTCGGGGCTTACACCGTCGTAGAGCGCACCGCAGCCTCCCATGATATAAATCTTATGGTTCACGATGTCGTTCCAGATGGCCGAGAGGTTCTTCATCAGCTGCGCCTCGCCGGTCTCGGCATAGAGGTCTGCTACGCCGGCATAGAGGTAGTTGGCACGGACGGCATGGCCCATTGCCTCGTACTGGTCGCGGAACTTATGGCGGTCCTGGTTATGGTCTTCGCCGTTCTTCACTGAGTCGCGGATGGCAATGAGTCCCTTGGCCAGCGTAAGATACTTCTCGTCGCCCGTCTCACGGTAAATCTCGGCTGCACCCATGTAGTGACTGGGGCAGATGGCGTTGCGCGACAACTCGGCAGCATCGTTGGTAAGGAAGTTATACAGGAAGTCGGCGGCCTTCTTGCCACAGTTGAAGAGCGTGGTCTTGCCGGTGGCGCGCTTGTGGATGACGCCTGCAGTAATGAGATGCCCTAGGTTATAGGTCTCGAAGTTCAGTCGTGAGGCGAAGGCATGCTTCTGGTCCTTTCCGATTTCGATGCCGGCGGCATTCTCCTTCACCGCGTGCGAGTCGATGCCCTGGTTACGCTCCGAGATTACTACGGGTGTATGGATATATCCGTCAGCGCGCTGTGCCAATGCTACCTGTTCGATGAATCGGTCCATCAACGCATCCAGCTTTGGATCCTTTGTGATGGCATAGACTGCGGCACATGCTTCGAGCCATTTGTACATGTCGCCGTCGTGGAAGGGAGGACCGTGGTGCTTGCCCTTCACGGTGCCTGCTGCTACTTGGAAGTTAGCAAAGCCGTGGCTGCCATGCTTGCCGTTGGCATCCAGCGTCTCATAGGGCGTGTTCCAAGTGTCCCACATGGACCAGATACCGGTCGTTGCCATGACATTAAAACGGTCGGCCCAGAAACCACCCGTCCACTGGGTAGCCCCCATAGGCAGGTTCTGCATCTTAGCCTGCTTGCTATGACTCATGTCTGTCAAGCCCTGAGCTGAGGCTGTTGTGTAGGTTGCCAGAGCGATGCAACACGCTAAGCAAAGGTTGAGGATTCTTTTCATAATCAAAAATTTATCTATAAAATAGACGCACGACCGCTTGTTTTGTCATCTTTAATTAGTACCTTTGCGGCGGCAAACATACAAACGGAATGCTTATGAAGAGAATATATAGTGCTGCGATAGCGTTTGTCGCGATGGTTCTGTCGTCGTGCGGCTATCAGCAGGGCAGTGACAGACAAGGGAATTATGCTACAACGGTGGCTGCCATTCAGTCTGAATTGTATGGTGACAGTCTGCTGGAGTCTACCTTCAGGGAAAGGAACTATGACCGTGTACTGTTGCTTGCTGACAGCTTGCAGCAAGCGCAAGTCGTCTCGGAGGCAACGGCCAGCTATTGGAGTGGGCGGGCATGTGTCAGTCAGCATCGGTATCGTGTAGCGACATACTATTATAAAAAGGTAGTCGATAGCGACGGCCAGGAAGGGCCTGAGTCGAAGTATTATACTGGCACGGTCTGCAATCTGACCAATCTGTTGCTGGCCAGGGGCGACTATGAGGAAGCCATGCGAACCGCTATGCCCGCCGTGACCAAGCTGAGAGCAACTGGGAAGGAATCGGCAGGCGAATTGGCAGACCTGTTGACGTATATCGGTTTCTGCCAGACCAAGTTGGGGCGTTTCGGCGAGGCTGCCGGCAGTCTGAAGCAAGCACTTGGATATTATGAGGAGGCCGTGCAGACAGATACGGTCGGTACGGACTGGCAGAACTATGTGCTGAACGCCTTCAATACCTCTGTGGGGTATAAGGATGTTGGACGATACGAGGAGTCGTTGGCGTGGTGCGACCGGGCCGACTCGCTGCTGCATCGCTACGCCGAACAGCCTTTCGCCCAAGGAGCTCTGGTTGACTATTTCAAAGGCAGCATAGAACTGAACCGTGCCGTTGCCCTGCAGAAGCTGCATCGCAACCATGAGGCAGCCTATGCCTACAGCGCCTTCCGTCATACGAACTTCGGCAACTCCATGCTTTTGGATATCAATGCCGTGACTTATCTGGTTGATGCCCAACGTTACCAGGAGGCCGCCGATGCCTATAAGGACCTCGACCATATACTGGCAAGTAGCGGGTTCCGTCTGACGCTGGACAATATCCAGCAATTCTATACCCTTAAATTCCGTGCCAATATGGGAGCGGGACGCAGAGATTCCGCCTTGGCGGTAGGCATGAAGATTGTCGATGCACTGGATTCAGCCATTGTTTGGCAGAAGCACAGCGACGCTTCCGAGTTGGCTACCGTTTACGATACCCAGCAGAAAGAGACGGAGATAGCCCGCCAGCAGGCAGAGATTGCCAGCCAGGATGCCGCCTTGTCTTACCAGCGATGGATAGGTACGGCCGTAGCGATGATCCTGATGGCGCTGTTCTTCGTGATCTATACCATCTATCGTAACAAAATGCACCAGAAGTTGCAGACGGCCTATGACCAGTTAGAGGAGACAACGACCGCTAAGGAGCGTATTGAGAGTGAACTCCGAATAGCGCGAGACATACAGATGTCGATGGTACCTCACGAGTTTCCGCAGCGCCCTGACCTGGACCTCTATGCTTCTATGACGCCGGCTCGCGAGGTGGGTGGCGACTTGTATGAATACCTGCTGGATGACGACCGGCTTTACTTCTGTGTCGGCGATGTGTCGGGAAAGGGTGTACCGGCTTCGCTGTTTATGGCTCAGGCCGTACGGCTTTTCCGTATTCTGGCTTCTCAGCGTGTGGCGCCAGCAGATATGGCCACCCAGATGAATGCCGCTTTAAGTGAAGACAATGAGCAGGGAATGTTTGTTACGATGTTTATTGGTCTGGTGCATTTGCCGACGGGCCATTTGGACTTCTGCAATGCAGGACATAATCCTCCGGTGCTGACAGGGGAAGAGAAGTCCTCCTTCCTACAGATGGAAACGAATGCTCCCATCGGCCTATGGCCAGAGCTGAAGTTTGTCGGCGAGGAGATAGAAAGCATGAAGGGACAGTCGCTCTTCGTCTATACTGACGGACTGAACGAAGCAGAGAATACTTTCAAAGAACAATTTGGTGAGGACCGCCTATTGGCTATGGTGAAAGAGGTAGGTCGCCAAAGCAGTCGTCAGGTCATCGAGGCCCTGGAGACTGCGGTGACGGAACACCGAGGCGGTTCGGAACCTAACGATGACCTGACGATGATGTGCGTCAGAGTATGCTGACAGTTTCTTCTGTTAATTGAAGAAGATATAGAGTCCAACCATTACAATGGCCAGGGCAATCCACAGTCCGATGGCCAACTTCGACCAGCCTTCATGAATGGGGGCTGGTATTTCGTATTCAATCTTGTCACGATCCGTCAAAGAGATGATTGCCATGCATACGACGAGAATGACGAAGAGATAGAACGACAGCATCATGAAGTGAGGTAGGGCAATGTCTGTGGCAGAGAGCCATTCGGTGAGCCATGCGGGTGGCCAAAGGTATAGGATGCCGATGCCCAGGCAGAAAATGGTGCCGGCGGTCAGACAGAAGTTGGCGGCACGGGTAGTGCAGCGCTTCCAGAAGATGCCTAACAGGAAGACGGATGCCATAGGCGGTGCGATGAAACCCAGTACTGACTGGAAGACGTTGAAGAGGTTGAGACCCTTGATGGCATCGATGGCAACCGTCATGATGATAGCCAGAATGGCACCGATGAGCACGACGATACGTCCCACGAGGTTTATCTCCCACTGCGGTGCACCGGGCTTGAAGTTCTTGACGTAGACATCCATAGTAAACACCGTCGAGAGGGCGTTGAGCGCGGAGCCGATGGTAGATACCAAACAGGCTGTCAATACGGCAAAGACCAGTCCTACCATGCCTACGGGGAACAGGTTCTCGACCATCGTTAGGTAAGCCTCGTCGGGATTCTTCAGCGTGTCGCCGAACAGGGCGAAACAGATGATACCCGGCAGGATGTAAAGTGCGACGTCGAGAATCTTCAGCCATCCCGTGAAGTTGGTGCCCAACTGTCCCTCGCGCAGATCCTTGGCAGCCAGAACAGGCTGTACCATGCTTTGGTCGGTACACCAGAACCAGACGCCCATGACTGGATAGCCTAACACGATGGGTAGCCACGGGAAGGCTTCGTCGCTATTGGGCTTGAACATCACCCAGTAATCACTGGGAACCTTGTCGACTAATGCCGCAATGCCGCCCACCTTGTCAAGTCCCACGATGACTAGTACCAGCGAGACAACAATGAGCAATATCATCTGGTAGACATTGGTGTAGGCTACGGCCTTCAGTCCGCCTAACATGGTGAAGAATGCCGAGATGATCACTAGCACCAAAGCCGACGACCACATGGGGATGTCGAACACTTGACGGATGAGTACACCTCCGGCAAACAGCGTCAGCGCCAGCCACGAGATGATGACGGTAACGATGGTATACCAGGCCAGAATGTTGCGCGTGCTCTGGCCGAAGCGCAGTCCCATAAACTCTGGCAGGGTGCTGATGTTGGCACCGAGGTAACGGGGCGCAAAGACAAACGCCAACAGGGCGATGAAGACGAAGGCATACCAGGCGTAGTTGCCGCTGACGATGCCTGTTGTGAAACCTGCCGATGCCGAGGCTATCAGCATGGAGGGTCCGACGTTGGTTCCCCACATGGAGAAACCGATGTGGTGCCAGCGCAGCGAGTGCTCGGCAAGAAATAGCGAGCCTTCTTTCTTACGTTTGGTACTGGCCCATATTCCGATGCCTATGAGCACGGCGAAATAGATTCCCAAAATGACCCAGTCGAGGCCTTGCATGTAGTGACTTTCCACGTTGTTATATTAAAGGTTAAACATTAAAAATCAATTCCCTTAAAATCTTCGGTGATTTCTATGGCTGTTGCCTTGTCCAAATCCATCTGGTCGGTGCAGTCGACATCGTCGGGATAGATCTTGATGCGTGCTCCGGGACGTACAAAGACTGGCATACGGTCGAGCGGTACTTCTACGTTGTAATACCATTGACCACCCTGCCACTGCCGACCTGTGAAAAAGTCTATCCACTGGCCTTCGGGCAGGTAGATGTCACGCGTGCCAACACCGTTTCTCGACTCATCAGTCGAAGTGTGGCATGCATTCATAACGGGACAAACCAGGAAGTCGTTGCCGAAGTAATACTCGTCGTCGATGTGCCACACCTGACGGTTATGAGGATGATGCATCAACAAGGCACGCACCATGGGGTAGCCCGTAAGGCAGGACTGTTCACCTTGTTCTATAATATAAGGTAACAGCTTGTAGCGCAACTTCCACCAGCGCTTGACGATGGGGGCGATGCGGGGATAGTGCCACGGCTCACGCTTGCAGGTGCCATGATAGCGCATGTGGCTTGAGAATACTCCGAACTGCGTCCAGCGAACATAGACGTTCTCGTCGATGGGTGAGTTCATGAAGTCGGGAATGCTGTGGAATCCCGGCACGTCATGACTCCAGAAAGCAAAGCCCGAGAGTCCAAAGTGCAGACCGCCTTTCAAACTGCCTGCCAGCCCATCCCATGAAGAGGCACTGTCGCCACCCCAGTGCAGGGGATAGCGCTGACAACCAGCCCATGCCGAGCGAGCCCATACGATGCCGTTACCGGTGACTTCCTTGGTAATCTCAAAGGCGGCCCGCTGGTAGAGTAGCGAGTAGATATTGTTCAGCCGTTCGGGTGTCATGCTGTGGTACTGATGGTCCATGTGTATATTCTCACCAAAGTCGGTCTTGATGCAGGTGACACCCATGTCGAGCAGAGGCTTGAGCAGCTGGTTCTTATACCAGTTGACGGCTTCCGGATAAGTGAAGTCGATAGTACCTGCATAGTCGAGTGCAGAGAAGTTCGAAGCCCCGCCAGTAGAGGTGTCCTCTTCTTTAGTGGGCATACTGATATAACGATTTTTCTTTGCTTCTTCCAATTGCTCGGCGCCTTGTGCGACATACGGCAGTTGCCACAAGGATACTTTGAAACCATTCTTTTTGAGATGCTGGACGAAGCCTTCGGGGTCTGGGAAGCGCTCAGGGTTGAACCGCCACTCGCAGAGCCAGTCGGTGCGAAACCAGCCGGTATCGAGGTGGATAACGTCGCACGGATAGTGCTCTTGGCGCAGTCTGTCGCAAATCTCGTTTACCTCATCGGCAGAGAAGTAGGTCATACGACTCATCCAAATACCAAACGACCATTTCGGCGGCATTTGTGGGAAACCTGTCAGCATGCGGTAGCTGCGCAGAATCTTCTCTGGTGTATTGCCACCGATGAGGAACACATCGAGCGTGGCATGGTCGTTGAGGAACTGCACGCTACGGGTGGAGTGGTCAGCCAGCGACAGCTTGCAGTAATCGGAGGTGTGGTAGAAACAGCCATACATCCTGCTGCTCATATAGAACGGGATGTTCTTATAGCAACGACGGTTGTTGACGCCCTGGCCGTCTTGGTTCTTTAACTGGAAGGTCTGCCCACTGAGATCCATCTTGCGGAAGCGCTCGCCGGTGCCTACGAAGCACTCGTCGAGGGTGCACTTGAAGCTGATGGTGGCTCGCTCATTGTTTGCCTGGTTTGTGGGTGTAGCACTACCACCTACTGAGCAGAAACCCAGGGGTAGGGCATCGTAGCGGGGGGGCGAGAAGTGGTCGTCGCTCAGGGCAATGCCCTTCGTCTGGTCACCATCGGGATAGAAGGTGATGAAGGGTGCGGGCTGCGGGGCCGGTAGCAGGTCGCTCCAGTGGTCTAACACTGGTGCGTTGAGGTCGATGGTAGCTACTTTCTTGCCGTTCACTGCGATGACATCGTAGCCTACAGAACCCTCAGGAAACGAGCGAACGGTCAGCGGCAGGCGCTTTACTTCCTTCGCCATCATCAACATATCGTCAGCCTCCGTCATCTCGTCGCCACTCATCGTGGTAAAAAGGCGGACGATATTAGGCTCGTATGCTCGGATGATGAGGTCGAAAGACTGTTGGGGCACAGAAGTGTCAGGCGCCATGTCTTCCTGATGCAGTTGTTTCTGATAGGGAATGTTGACGATGATGTCGCCCTCACGCTCCGTTATCTTCGTGGGTGCGTATGCCTTCCAAAGGGCTTCGTCCTTCTGCAAGGATGGATCAAAGTCCATGAAGTCGAAAAGATGATAGTTGGTTTGTTTCATTGTTTGAATATAAGGTTGGGACCAGGGTGATTGTCGCCTATCTCGTCACGACGTATGGGCCGTTGGTTAGTGAGAGGACGACCGGCAATCCCGGGGGCGATGTCGCCGGTGTAATTGCTCTCGATAGTAAAGCCGTCGGTGCGTGCATCCAGATAGATGCGGAAGCCGCGGTAGTTGGTGGCATAGGGAGCAGGGTAGGGCGCACTAATCTTGTTGCCGCTAATGACGGAGCCGGGCTGGTTGC
>ONQT01000044.1 GCA_900320045.1 uncultured Prevotellaceae bacterium
AACATGATGGAGAGGTGGCGGAATTGGTAGACGCGCTACTTTGAGGGGGTAGTGTCAATTGCGACGTGGGAGTTCGAGTCTCCTCCTCTTCACCATCAGGTTTTTACATTACCCACGTAAACAGGCGGAAATAGCTCAGTTGGTAGAGCACAACCTTGCCAAGGTTGGGGTCGCGGGTCCGAGTCCCGTTTTCCGCTCTCTTTTTTACTACCAACAAGCTTTCATAGAAAGCAAACATTCAGACAAAGACAATTAAGAAAAACAACCATTCAGATGAATTTATATTTGCGCTATTTTGACCAGGAGGTATTGGTAGACAACGTTGACGACGCCATTGCTTTTCTGGCTGGTATTGAGGAGATAGGTATGAACCCAGTCCTAGAGAAGGACATCCGCGACTATGCTGCCAGCGAGGTGATGTACCCCAAGCGATACAAGACGCGTCCCCGTGTTTACTTTATCATCATCAAGACCGAGGCTGCCACCATGCAGGACTTCAAGGACAAGAAAGCCTTGCACACCAACGACGGACAGGGTGGGAAGCCCATTCCTTCGGCCGTGATGAAGCTCAACGAGGAACGTTTCGGTTGGTACGAGGGAACCATCGACTTCAAGCGTGTGCAGCAAGTTCCCGGCACCGGCAAGTTCCAGTATCGCGACACCCGCTTTGTCGCTCGCGTCAAGGCAAGTTCCGGTCTGGACTGCTACAATCGCATCGTCGACCACCTGAGCCAACGCGTCGATTCGCGCAGCCAGTTCCCCTCGGCAAAGGGTAAGAGCTTCCATTTCCAATATTTAGGACAGTGCAAGTAATTGAGAATTGATAAATAAGGAGCAAGCTTTATGAATAAGGTGATGTTGATAGGCAATGTAGGTGTGGAACCCGAGGTGCGCTATGTCGATCAGGGCGTAGCCGTTGCCCGTGTGCGACTGGCAACAACGGAGCGTGGCTATACGCTGGCTAACGGAACGCAGGTGCCCGACCGTACCGATTGGCACACGGTGCTCTTGTGGCGCCGCTTGGCCGAGGTGGTCGAAAAGTATGTCCACAAAGGCGACAAGCTTTACATCGAGGGCCGCATCCGCTATACCACCTACGACGACAAGCAGGGACAGCGCCGTTATGCTACCGAGATTTGGGCGGAGAACATGGAGATGCTGTCACCGCGTTCCGCTGCTCCTGCTGCGGAGGGAACTGTTGCTTCAGCTGCAGGAGAGAGCGCTGCCTCAGACGAGACCGCTGCTCCTCAAACGGCTGGCGAACCTGTCAACAGCGAGTCTGCGCCTTTTTAAACCATGGACTATTTTCAACAACTAATCAATGAGGTGACCATTCTGTCACCATCGATAGGAGCTATTATCGCAGGCATTATGGCCTGTCTGTTGCTTTTTGTGTCTGGCTTTGCATCGGGGTCTGAGATTGCATTCTTCTCTCTCAACCCCAATGACCTCAGCGAGTTGGAAGAGGAACGTGACGAAGCCGACACAAAAGTCCAACAGCTCCGACAGGAGTCTGAACGCACGCTGGCTACTATTCTAATCACCAACAATCTGGTGAACGTCACCATCATTATGCTCTTCGGCTACTTCTTTGACCACCTCGTCGACTTTGGCGGTGCCTGGTGGCTGGAGTTTCTGTGCATGACGGTGCTGCTGACCTTCCTGTTGTTGCTTTTCGGAGAAATTATGCCCAAGGTCTATGCCGGACAGCATGCCTTGCGCTTCTGTCGCAGTGCAGCAGGAGGCATTCTGTTCTGTCGTCGACTGTTCTATCCCTTTGCCAGCATCGTGATGAGTTCCGGCCGATTGGCCGATAAGGTCGTCAAGCAGGAGAGCCATGTGCTGAGTGTCGACGACTTGGAGCAGGCCTTGGAATTGACGGATAAGGAGGACATCAAGGAGGAACAGCGCATGCTGGAAGGTATCGTGCGCTTCGGCGACGAGACGGCTAAGGAGATTATGACCTCGCGCCAAGATGTTGTCGACCTGGACTTCAAGGCGACCTTCCAGGAAGTGCTGCAATGTGTGGTGGAGAACAACTATTCGCGCATTCCGGTCTATCAGGACAATAGCGACAACATTCGCGGCATCCTGTACATCAAGGATCTGCTGCCTCATCTTTCCAAGGGCGGCAACTTCCGCTGGCAGTCACTCATCCGTCCGCCGTACTTCGTGCCGGAAACCAAGAAGATTGACGACCTGCTGCGCGAGTTCCAGGAGAACAAGGTGCACATCGCCATCGTTGTCGACGAATTCGGCGGCACCAGCGGTATCGTAACACTGGAGGATATCCTGGAGGAGATCGTCGGTGAAATCAACGACGAATACGACGAGGACGAGAAGAGCTACCAGCGCATCAATAGCAACACTTATGTATTCGAAGGCAAGACCTTGCTGTCAGACTTCTACAAGATTCTGAAGCTTGACGACGACATCTTCGAGGAGGTGGAGGGCGATGCCGATACTATTGCAGGCCTGCTGCTGGAAATCAAGGGCGACTTCCCCAAGTTGCATGAGAAGTTAGAGTATCAGAACTTTACGTTTGAAATCATGGAGATGGAGGAGCGCCGCATTTCGAAGGTAAAAATAATTGTCCACGACTACCAGCCCTGCTCCGACCAGCCTACGGCATAGTACCACGCCAGCTTCTTGATGGTCTCGTTGTAGTCATGGCTCATGGCGGAGTTGTTGTACTTCTCTAGGGGGAAGAACATGCTCATGCCGCCGAAGCTCACGTTGCCGTGCTTGAAGGTTGTTCCGTCCGAGAAGTCACTCAGCACGATGCACTTATTATACCACTTCGCACTCAACTTGCTGTAGATGACCGTCTGGTCGAACACCTCTTTCCATTGCTTGTATTCAGGTGCATCAGCACCAATCGCAGTACGAATGACGTCATTCATGTCGTAGAGCGTCTTTTCCATTTCTTTTGAACGGTCGTAGGCGTAATAGTATATCATGCCTTGTGTGCTATTGGACGTCTTCAGGAAGTCGTTTACCTTTGCCATCAACGGGCGGGTGGCTTGTGCCAGCGCCTGCAGTTCTGAGGTCTTGACAACAGCCATCGGCGTGTGTCCGCCAATGTCGTCTATCTGGGCGTAATAGTCGTCGCAGATGCTGGTGTACATCTCCTTGTCGTCGTATTTGAAGAAGTCCTTGACCAACGTCGTATAAGGTGCTCCTTGCCCGGGAATCTCGGCCGGCGAGCCGATGAAGTAGGGCGTTGCATCGCGCAGTTCGTAAGCCGTCTCCACATTCACCATGTTGCAGCAGTCGCAGAAGATGAACTTCCACATCATGCCCACTTGTTTGAGTGCCTGGCGCAGAGAGGGAATATTGAGCCATGTGCCTTTCAGCGTTGCCGTGTTGTTGCCGCTATCTATACCATAAGCCCTGCGTGGAGCGTGGGCATTGCCATTGCTCAGAGACGCTTGGGTATTGCTGTGGGCTACGGAGTCCTTTTCGATGATCCATCCGCTGGCGTGTCCCCAAAGTACCAGACCATAGTCTTCCGTGGCCGGGCAGAGGTTGATGCAACGCTTCAGCACCTCGGCCATGCGCTCGGGGTCGGAGGCCAGGAAGTCTTCGCTGTATTCATACAGTTTCTCCTGCTTGCCGTCGGCAGTCACCTTGGCGATATACGGTTTCTCCGTACTCGAGGCCTTATCGACGAACAGCACCAGATTGTCGTTGGCGGGAGCCAGCTGCCGACCGTATATGATTTCGTTGATGTCGTCTTGCAAGTATCCCGATAGGTTGTTTTCGCCCGACATATATACGACCACCGTGCGCCGGGCTTGTGGAGTGGGGGACTCTGCGTCGTCGGACTGACAGGCCGTAAGCATCGAGACACCTATCGTAATGCAGGCTAAAAGGAGGTATAGCTTTTTCATGTAAATGCACTTTTTCGCTGCAAAGATACGAATAAATTGAAATAAAAGACGTATAATTGAAGATTATTTGTACCTTTGCAGTAGAATTCAATCTTCACGACTATGAAACACCATATTTGCATATTTACCGGTGCGCGCCCCAACTTCATCAAGGTGGCTCCGCTCATTCATGCCGTTCAACAGACCGATGATTGCGACTATCAGTTAGTCTATGCAGGTTGTGCCGATGATCCTACGCTGGAGGCGACGCTGTTCGACGACCTGCAGATTCCTGCTCCTGACGCCTTCTTGGGTGTGGACTGCGAGAATCTGAACGAGCTGACGGGACGTGTGATGTCCGAGTTTGAACGCTACCTGTCTGAGCACGAGACGGACACCGTTATCGTTGTCGACGACCTGGCATCTACGATGGCCGCAGCTATTGTCACCAAGAAGCGCGGTCTGCGGCTGGCACATCTGGTGGCCGGCACGCGTTCGTTCGACATCAGCATGCCCAAGGAAATCAACCGTTTGGTCATTGACGGGCTCTCCGACCTGCTGTTTACCGCTGGCGTCGGTTCGTCGAGTATCGCCACACGCGAAGGTGCCGAGAACCATAAGATATATCTGGTGGGCAACATCCTCATGGACACCCTGCGCTACAACCACGACCGCTGGCAGCGTCCTGCCTGTCTCGACGGCATAGACAACGGTCGCTATCTGGTCTTTACCCTCAACCGCAAAGCCCTACTGGCCGATGAAGAGAACCTGCAGCGCATGCTTGGCGCTATCAGTGAGGTGGCTGGAGACATTCCGGTTATTGCTCCCCTTCGTGGACGGGCGCTTGAGGTCGTTTCAGGTTTCAAACTTCAAACTTCAAACATTAAACTTCAAACATCTTTGTCCTACCTGGAGTTCGGCTACCTGACCACCCATGCGATGGGTATCATTACCGATTCAGGCAATGTTGCCGAGGAAGCTACCTTTAACCATGTGCCATGCATCACGCTCAATAGCTATACCGAACATATTGAGACTGTCAAGCAAGGTTCTAACATCTTGGTTGGCGAGGATGCAGAACAGTTGCGTAGTGCTCTCGGCGATATGGTGGCAGGCCGTTGGAAGTCGTCATCGTTGCCCGATCGCTGGGACGGTCGCACCGCAGAGCGCATCGTCAGCATTCTTACTCAAACTTGATGGCCTTGGCGGGGTTGATGCGTGATACGAGGTAACTCGGGGCAATCAGGACAAAGAGGGTGATGAGCAGCGTGGCAACGTTGAGGGCTGCGACAAGCAGCAGGTTCAACTCAACGGGCGCGTGATCCACATAGTAGCTTGCGGCATCAAGGGTAACAATGCCGGTGTGTTGCTGGAGCAGTACAAGCCCGATACCCACGATATTACCGACGACCAGACCGGTACCAATAATAAAAACGGCAAACCATAGGAAGGTATGGCGCACGGTACTGTTACGAGCTCCCATAGCCTTCAGCAAGCCAATCATTTGCGTGCGTTCCAAGATGATAATAAGCAGTCCGCTAATCATCGTAAAACCAGCTACACAGACCATCAGCGCCAAAATAATCCACACATTGACATCGAGCAGCGACAGCCATGAGAAGACGTTAGGGTAGGCCTCGAAGATGGTCTGTGATGCCAAGGTCTCGCCATATTTGTCGGGTTGTCCCTTAATGATGCGGTTGATACGATCGGCTGTCTCGTCCAGTCGCTCGAAGTCCTTGACTTGCAACTCCAGTCCGCTCGACTGGTCGTCGGCCCACTCGTTAATCTTCTGCGTGGTACGGCGGTCGGTGACGCATAGCAGTTCGTCGAAGTGCTTCATGTTACTTTGGTAGATGCCGCAGATAGTGAAGCGGCGAGCACGGACATCGTCATAGGCTATGAAGTAAGCATAGACCTTATCACCCACGTGCAACTGCAGCTTGTCGGCCATACTACGCGAGATGACCAGTCGGTTACTGCTCTTGCTGGCGCTGAACGTAGGCAGTTCGCCTTCCTGCAGGCAGGAACGCAGAAAACTGAGGTCGTAGTCCTCACCAATGCCTTTGAAGGCCACACCGAGGAAGTCGTCGTCGGTCTTCAGAATGCCCTGCGTATCGGTATGAGGTGCCACATGTGCCACATTAGGAACTTGACGAATAGCCTTCATCAGCGAGTCGTTGATGCTGATAGGTGCAGGGATGGCCGTTTGTTGCGTGGAGAAGTTAGTTATCTGAATATGGCTGCCGAAACCTACCACCTTGTCGCGGATGGTATGCTTGAAACCCAGGATAACGCTAACGGTAACAATCATGACAGCCAATCCTATAGCTACACCAATGGTTGCTATACGAATGGCGGGGCGACTCACCTGATGTCGGTCGCCTTCAGCGCGATAGATGCGACGGGCAAGAAAGAGCGGAAGGCTCGGCATGAATTCCTAACCGTTAATCCTTAATCTTTAATCTTTAATTTTTAATCTTTACTCTTTACTCCTTCCCGGATAGGCTTCGAGAGCCTTGCCCAGTACGATGAGCGCACGTTCTAGGTCTTCCTTCTTCAGCACGTAGGCGATACGCACCTGGTTGATGCCTGCGCCGGGAGTGGTGTAGAAACCTGCGGCAGGTGCCATCATGACAGTCTCACCTTCGTAGTTGAATTCAGACAGGCACCAACGGCAGAACTTCTCGGCATCGTCCACTGGCAACTTGGCAACGGTGTAGAAAGCTCCCATGGGAATGGGCGAGTAGACGCCCGGTATACGGTTCAGTCCATCGATGAGGCACTTACGGCGCTCGACGTATTCATCATAGACGTCGCGCAAATATTCCTCAGGAGTGTCCAGCGAAGCCTCAGCAACAATCTGTCCAATGAGGGGTGGGGAGAGGCGTGCCTGACAAAACTTCATCACGGCCTTGCGCACCTCGGCATTCTTGGTGATGAGTGCTCCGATGCGAATTCCGCACTCCGAATAGCGCTTCGATACCGAGTCGATGAGGATGACATTCTGCTCGATGCCTTCCAAATGACAGGCGGAGATGTAAGGTGAACCGGTATAGATATACTCGCGGTACACTTCGTCGGAGAAGAGATATAGGTCGTACTTCTTCACCAGGTCGCGAATCTGGTTCATCTCACGACGTGTATAGAGATAACCCGTGGGATTATTGGGGTTGCAAATCATGATAGCCCTCGTGCGGTCGTTGATGAGCTCCTCAAACTTCTCGACCTTCGGCAGGGAGAAGCCCTCTTCAATGGTCGTGGCGATGGTGCGTATCTTGGCGCCGGCACTGATGGCAAAAGCCATGTAGTTGGCGTAAGCAGGCTCGGGGACGATGATTTCGTCGCCAGGGTTCAGACATGACAGGAAGGCAAAGAGAACAGCCTCTGAACCGCCGCTGGTGATAATGATATCGTCGGCCGTAACATTGATATTATATTTCGCATAGTAACCCACCAGTTTCTCGCGATAGCTCTGGTAGCCCTGCGAGGGTGAATACTCAAGAATGTGACGGTCAATCTGTTTCAGTGCATCCAGTCCCACCTGCGGCGTGGGCAGGTCAGGCTGTCCGATGTTAAGGTGATAGACCTTGGTGCCGCGCTTCTTGGCAGCGGCAGCCAGTGGTGCAAGTTTTCTGATAGGAGACTCCGGCATCTCCAGTCCGCGAACTGATATTTCAGGCATTTGTTGCTTAATTTACGTAAAACTGGATGCAAAGATACAAAATAATTGATAATTGGCAATCCTTTTTGCAAGAAAAAGTGTAGCGTTGTGTTGATAATTGATAATTATTTCATTTTTCTTTCGTATTTTCAGATTTTATGTGTACTTTTGTGCTCCGAAATCGTAAATAGACAGCTATGAACTACGAAGAATTACTGGCAGCGAAAAGCGACGGACGACTGAACAAGACGCAGTTGCCCATTGGCGAGTACTACCGCATGCAGGTGGACGGCAAGTTTCGTGGCATGGTGGATATCCGTCCTGAGATGAACGAGAGCGTTGTGTTCTCCGAGGCTCTAAAGACCGAGAGCGAGCGCAACAAGAAACTCGTCAACCACCATCAGCTGCACTTTACCACTATCGAGAAGTCGGGTGAGGTGCGCCAGTTGGAGGTAGAGCCAGGTGTCTATATGTCGTTTCAGGAATTGCTGGAGGAGACACCTGCTGTCGTAGCTCAGAAGAACTTTATCGATACGGTATTGGAAGGCCTGGTGGACATCACGAAATATCTGCATGCTCAGGGTATCTGGCATATTTGTTATTCACCAAGCAGCGTATTGGTTCGTAAGGGTGACAACAGCGTAATGCTACTCTCGCACGGTTCCTTCTATTTGGGCGTAAACGATCAGCAGGAACTGTACGGCAAGGATGTCGACTACGTGGCTCCCGAGGTGCTGCAGCACGGCACCGTGGATGGGCGCTGCGACGTCTATAGCATTGGCCGATTTATGGAAATGTTGTTCCGTCATGCTGACATGCCGTTAGAGTATCGTCGGGCTGTCAAGCGTGCAACAAGCGAGAAACCCGAGGATCGCTATGCCACGCCCGAGGATATGCTGAAGGCGGTGCAGCAGCATCGCAGCACGCTGCACTCGGTGGTGGCACTGGTGATTGCCGTTGCCATAGCAGGATTCTGCATCGCATTATACTTCGACATGATGCCCGAAACCGAGCAGGTGGAGTTTGTCAAACCCGTTCCGCGTCAGGCCATCGACGACATCATTGACGACGGCTTCGATCCTGCCGAAATGGGTATTACCAATGCCGATTCGCTCTCGGAAGAGCAGCAGGTCACTCAGCGTGAGTTAGATGCCAAGGCCGAGGCCATCTTCCGCAAGAACTACGAGAAGGAGGCCGAGCGCATTTTAGGTAAGATATATAATAAGGAATATATGAGCAACAGCGAAAAGATATTCCTATCGAAGAGCAAATCGGTCATCGAGGAACTGGTGAAGCGCCAACAGGAGTTGGGCGAGGAGGCCGGACTGACACAACAACGTGCCGAGAAGATTGCCGAAGAAATCAATGACCGCATCAGTAGCGCGAAGACCAAAGCCCTCGGCGGAACCAATACCCGAGGCATTCAGAAGTAACATCGAAATACCGAAATAAAAAAACTATAACACAATGAGATCAAGAACAGCAACATGGTTTGAGTGCAAGATTGCCTACGAGAAGACAATGGAGGACGGCTTGCAGAAAAAAGTGACCGAGAACTACGTAGTGGACGCTCTGAGTTTCACCGAGGCCGAGAAACGCATCATGGAGGAAATGTCCAGCTACATCAGCGGCGAGTTTACCGTCAAGGACATCAAGATTGCTCCCTACGGCGAGATATTCTTCTCAGACGAGGAAATGGCCGACCGATGGTATAAATGCAAGCTGCAGTTTATCACCATCGACGAGAAAACCGAGAAGGAGAAACATTCGAACGTCAACTATCTGGTACAGGCAGGTACGCTGAACGGTGCCGTGAAGAACATTGACGAGGTGATGGGCGGAACGATGATTGACTATGTCATTGCCAGTGTTGCAGAGACTACTCTGATGGATGTCTTCGAGTACGGCAAGAGCAATCAGAACGACAAACCAGAAGTAGAATAGCTAATAGGCAACAGCTAACCACCAACAGCTAACCGCCATGAACTACGACGTAAAGGGAAATCTGCAAAAGGTATTGGGAAACTTGCCTGATGGTGTCCGACTGGTCGCCATCAGCAAGTATCATCCCAATGAGTATATTCAGGCAGCCTATGACGAAGGACAGCGCATCTTCGGTGAAAGTCATGAACAGGAGTTGCGACAGAAGCACACTTCGCTGCCACAGGATATCCAATGGCACTTCATCGGTCATCTACAAACCAACAAGGTGAAGTATATTGCTCCATACGTCACCATGATCGAGGCCGTCGACTCGCTCAAGCTCCTTCGTGAGATTGACAAGCAGGCGGAACGTTGCGGACGCACCATCGACGTGCTGCTGGAACTGCACATTGCCGAGGAGGAGACGAAATACGGCCTGACACCCGACGCTTGTCGCCAACTGCTGGCCGATGGTGAGTGGCGCCAGTTGCAGCATGTTCGCATCTGCGGACTGATGATGATGGCATCGTTTGTGGATGACGAGGCACAGATACGCAGCGAGTTCCGTCAAGGACACGAACTGTTCGACGAACTGAAAGCCCGCTACTTTGCTGACGCGCCTTATTTTAGGGAGCGTTCGTGGGGCATGAGTCACGACTATCCCATAGCCGTAGAGGAGGGTAGTACCATGGTTCGTGTCGGTACAACTATCTTCGGACCACGCGTGTACTAATAAATTATAAGCGAAAATTTGGTGTTTTGTGTTTTTATTGCTACCTTTGTAGCCGATTAAAAACCGTAACCTTGTCGATGAGAAATCTGTTGCATAGCATCGCAGTCGTTTTGGGACTTTTCTGCAGTCTGGTCATTCATGCTCAGACGCAGGAAGAGGATAGGATTTTCATAGTCTATGATGCCTCCAACGGACTGGTTGACAACAGCGCACAGACGGTGATGTGTACCAAGACCGGACGCATGATGGTAACCACACTGGGACACGTCAACTTCTTTGACGGCGAAAGTTTCTCGCATGTCGACCCGAAGAGTAGCGACGCCTTCCCCTTACCCGGTTACGACGGCAGTTATCAGGTTTACTTCGACCGTCTTCATCATTTGTGGATCAAGAACGACCACATGATGACGTGTGTCAACCTGAGCACAGAGGCCTTCATCCATGATGTGCCAGCCACCATGAGGGAGATGGGTATCAATGGCAAGGTAGACGACTTTTATGGTGACGGCGAGAGTAATGTCTGGTTCCGCATGGGACGTAAGCTGTACTCTCCTGGCGCACAGAAACAATTCATGATTCGCTCCACGGCTGTCCTTCAGGACGTAGATGTCTTGAACGACAGTTTGTTCTTTATGTTCCATGCCGACTGTTCTGTTGTCGTCTATGATTATAAAACGGGACATTTCCTGCGTCAGGATGTTCCATCGGCAGAACAGAATGCTATCAGCTACTCGCACTCGTCGGAGATTTGTCTGATAGGACGCCAGTATTTCCAGTTGCGCAACGACAATGGTATGGGCATGCTGATGCGCTACGACACCGACAGCCACGAATGGTCCTCGCTGCTGAAGACTGATTACCGGCTGACGGCATTGTGTCCGAGGGGTGACTTACTCTACATCGGTTCGTATCAGGGCTACATCGTATATAACACTAAAACCGGGTTCCAGCAACATCTTAAGACGCTTACGTTGACCAAGGGACGTACCCAGCTGGCGCATGTAACGTCGATAGCTTTCGACCGTCAGGGCGGTCTCTGGATAGGTACGGAGCGCCGCGGTCTGTTATACTGCAAGCCCTATCCCAGTCCTTTCATGACCTACCACCGCGAGAGCGCTACGGCTCATCATTACCGTGCCATGCTCGACCGGATGCTGAAGAAGCCTCAGAAGCCTCTGCCACGCAAGGTTAACTGTATCTTCACGGATACACGAGGGTGGCAGTGGACTGGTTCTTATTCCGGTCTGGAACTGCAGAAACCGGACGGTACTACACAGGTTTTCAACTCGCAGAACGGCTTGACGAACGACGTAGTACACTCCATTGCAGAGGATACCCAACACGATATTTGGATAAGTACCAGCTTCGGCATTCTGCATGTCTTTATCCGCAATGGTGAGGTGACGCACATAGAACCATATATCAATCAGGACAACGTGCCTAACGAAATGTTCCTTAATGGTCGTGCGGCTACTTTGCCAGACGGAACCATTGTCATGGAGAGCTTAGATCACATCGTAACTTTCAACGCCTCGAAATTCCATGCAGAACAGTTTGGCGGCATCGCCATCAATCCCAAGTTGACTCGTCTGTCGGTCAATGGCTATCAGATAAAGGCCGGCGAGAAACTGGACGGGCAGGTTGTCGTTGACAAGGCTGTGGCGCGCTCAAAGCATATCAACGTCAACTATGACCAGAATTCCGTGTTCCTGACGTTCTCGGCATTGAACTATCTGCGCCCCATCCAGACGTATTATAAGGTACGTGTCAAAGGCGTTCCCGGTTTCCAGGACTGGCGCATATTGTCGTGTACCAAGTCTAACGGCATGGTAAACAAGTACGGACATCTGCATCTGAACTTGTTGGGTCTGGAACCTGGCGACTACAAGGTAGAGATACAGACCTCGTTGTGGCCTGAGACGTGGATCGAAGAACCCTATGTCTGGGAAATTCACGTCGACCAACCTTGGTGGCGCACCACAGGACTCTATCTCACATTGTTACTGGTTTTCGTTGCGTTGCTGTTACTCAACTTAATGGCCTTTAACCGCAATCTGCGTCTGCGTCTGCGCCGCACCAACGAAGAGGCTGACATCCTGCATCGTATCAAGAGCTTGGTGGCCCGCTGCCAAAGCCTGTCTACCGAGGAGATTAAGGCTGACGACATAGCCTCGGCAGTAAGTGATATGGAGCATGATGGCTTGAGCGACGACTTTGTCAATGCCATGCTTTACATTGTGCCTTACGTCAGTCATTATGGCGGACAGTTGCACAGCGTCTCGCACTTGGCATCTGTTGCCGGTATCGATCCGATGAAATTATATGATATGCTTTCGTCGCATATTGACAAGAGTCCGCGTTTGCTGATGTTGCCTCTACGCCTGCAGCAAGCAGCTCAACTGCTGCTGTCCACTAATTCGTCGGTCGAGGAGATAGCCCGGCAGTGTCACTTTGCATCAACCAACTATTTCATCGCCGCCTTCTATCGCCGTTATAAGAAGAATCCTATGGAGTATAGACGAGGCCTCTGAAACCTACCAGCCGCCAAGTCCTCGCGCCCGTTCCTTTATAATATACGAATGCCTGATAACGGTTCTCTGTCTGGAAGAAACTGCCTTCCGACTGAGGAATACTGCCGTCTGCCTTGATGTATTGGTAGGAGTAGTAACCCTGCTTCTGCATAACAGCAGCGTGGTAACAGTGGTGGGTGTCATCGTACTCCATGCGGTATGCCGTGCGGTCGGCCTCCGTTGTCCAATGGCCATCAATATATAAATCACCTTCGTATGGTGCCTGCAGTTCGTAGTTCACCCAAACATAGTCGCATGTATAATCTATTTCCCGATTGTCGCTGTTGCGGATGCAGAAAGCACCGTCGGCATCCGTATCCGTGAGGTAGTTCTTGCGGACGGTCGTAGGGTAGGGGAAAGCCTGGTAATGTTCACCATCCCACGTGATACGGTCCAGTCCCATCGTGGCATGGCTTACGTCCAGTACCTCAAACTTGTGATACTCGTTACCCGCATCGAATATCAAACCGCGGTTGTGCTCCCATGTCAGCCCGCGGTTGCTGATGAAGTTCGGGCGAACATCGTGACGGGCATTGTCCTCGCGCCAGTTCTGCATGACCACGGTGCGTAGCTCCTCGTCAATGTTGTTCACGCGTAAGTCGTTGTAAGCTAACGTCATGGATATCTGCTGATGGCTGTCGTTATGATCTATGTCCGTATTCGTTGTCGCCTGTAAGCCAATGTTCATCAATGGTTCCATTACGTAAAACTCCACCTCCAGCACTTTCTCGTTGTCAGCGTCTTCGTCGTACACTGTCAACCGATAGTTGCCACTCATCTTGAGTCGGCAGCGGTCGTTGGGAATCTTCAGTTCGTAGTGCGTATAGGGAACTGTTGTGTTGATAGAGTTCTGGTAGTTTTCTATCTGATTGTTGTTGAATCCTTCCAGCCAGTCGCTCTCGAAGATTTCCTCCGATACCCGCCAGTTGGCCTCGCAATGGTCTAGGTGGTACGTCAGACGATGGTAGTTGTGTGACAACTCATCGAAACCGATGTACAACCTGTCCATCGACCCCAACAGCATAACGGGACGGTTCATCCAGTCACCGTTGACGGTACTGGTCAAAGACTTGAAACGCTCCGAATAGATGCGATTTCCTGCTAGTGCAATACTGGTCGTGAGACATAGTATGAGTGAAAAATACAGCTTCATGCTGCAAAAATACGAAATATTTTTGTACTTTTGCACTCGTTATGCGAAAATTAACGTTCTTTCTGTTCAGTCTGCTGGTCGTTGCTGTCTGCTCATGTGGTGGCAAAAAGAAAGATGTGGCTTATTACGAGGCACAGATTGACAGCATTCGTAAAGCACAGCAGCTGCAGCAGATGAAGCAGGCAGCGGGGGTGTACGACGACCCTGTAGAGAAGTTCTTCGACACACTGCAACTGCGTACGCTACCCATCCGTTCGGCTGGCGACAATCTGGTGCGAATGGCTCATTTCTCACGAGTACCTCGGTCGGTGGCGTCCTTGCTTGACTATCCCGTGGAAACACCATTGCGTATGGTGTCGCTTCCCCGTGCTCACGGATTCTTTGTAGGTATGCTGGCAGAAGGCCCTGACTCCATAGCCCCCATCATCTCGCTGGTGGTGCTTGACAAAACCTATCAGTTGGTGGACGAACTATGCATCTACGAACAGAAGGAGGAGGAGAGGGGAGACGATCACGGAATACTGGAAAGCGACTACTACATTACAAGCGATTACGAGATAACCGTCATGACCTATTTTCGGAAACTCGAGAAGGAGCGGTTGTACGTGGACCAGACACGCCGCTATATCATTGACAAGGAGGGCCACTTCGAGGAAGTCATCGTCGATTATGAGTGAAATCATTTAAATTATGTGAATTCTCTCACACTCGCTGCACTTTCTTTTGCTGCATGCACATTATTTTATTACCTTTGCATGCGATTTAAACTTAAACATATATTGTAAATATGATCAACATTACTTTTCCCGACGGATCTGTTCGCTCGTATGAACAGGGCGTAACGGGACTTCAGATTGCCGAGAGCATTTCGCCGGCTCTGGCACGCAGCGTACTGAGCTGTGGTGTGAACGGCGAGACTGTAGAGTTGAACCGTCCCATCATGGAAGATGCGACGATAGCTCTCTATAAGTGGGATGACGCTGAAGGTAAGCACACCTTCTGGCACACATCGGCACACCTGTTGGCCGAGGC
>ONQT01000012.1 GCA_900320045.1 uncultured Prevotellaceae bacterium
AATAATAATCTCTATATTTCTTGACTTCGGCGGTTTTAACATTTCAGAGAGGTTGACTCTCTTGAAACCCCTATAAACAGGAAATTCTGCATGGTGACTCAGAAAATGCTATATAACGGTGATGACGATAGTGCTTTTGCCCTTGACTGCATGGAGAGTAATGGTTTCAGGCCAAGGACCGCTTAGAAACAACTCCTTGTAGCCTTTGAGACTGGCAATACAAATCTCACTGGGATGGTCGGCAGCGTAGGCAGTAATGGCCTCCTCAACATCAGTGATGCTAACATCCTTCCCTGCCACCACTTCCTCCGCCAACACCCCCAGGGCTCTGGCAAGCGGCTTGGCATTAAGCGAATAGTAGCGGGTATAGGCACTTCCGATTCCCTTGGGTGTTATCGTCTTGCGAAGTGTAGGCAGATGATGCTTCAAATGCATCTGAATCATGTTAAAGATAGCACGGCGCTTTTTTGCCGCTGGAGTGGTATAGACGTGTGCGGGCATAGTGGGCGTGGAACGCGCAAAGGTTACATCCCCACGCGTTACATACGTAATGCCATCGATTGTTCCTGATGCCATCCGGCCAATGCCGATTTGTTTGATTTTTACCATAGCTGATATATGATTTGTTTCTACGATATTTAATTATTCCCAACAGACTTCTTCCTTCGCTCTACCCATACCCAATCCAAGCAGTACTCAGTATCTTCCCAAGGTAATGTCAGCCTTTTGACCTTGGCTACAACTTGGCTACACCTTGGGTACACCTTGGCTACACCTTGGGTAGAGTATGTGAAATTCGCCACAAAAGTATAAAAAATCCATGAAATAGAAAAGGAAAAGTGATTATTTCACTGACGAGCACATCCGAAATTACCAGAACTGGCTAACTGGCGCACGAGCAGGGTGACGCATCGCCGAAGTCAGGTGTGATTTCCAAATTTTAGCACGGAAAAGTTTTAAATCGGCAAAATGAGCGTCAATATTACACAAAATCGTTAAAAAGTTTGGCGGTTTCAATAATAATCTCTATATTTGCACCGTGAAATGCGCTTAATTCCAGTGAAGGCGGTACAGCGACGTTTCGCAGGAGTAGAAGAATTGAGAACAAACAACTTATATTTACTAACAAATTAAAAACAAACGATTATGAAGAAAATTTTTACGCTTGTTGCAATGGCCGCTATGGCTATTGGTGTTAATGCGCAGGAAACTTCACAGTTATTTTCTGTTGCTAATGGTGACTTTAACGTCACAGATAAGGCTCAAGCTATTCAGGTGAAAGAAGCTGGCAAGGCTTACGCCAATGTGATTATTTTGTCGTCTCCTTATCCTGATGACGAGTATCAGTTTGTGAAATACGATGAAGAAACCAAAACGAATGTTTATGACGAAACTAAGCCTATTAATCCTTGGAGTTTAGAGGGAAATGCAGAGGCTAATACTTCTATCGCAGCTATTCAGGAAGGTTTTACCAGCTACTTGAAAGGTAAAGGCAATCCTTTTATTACAGAATCTTTCCAGTGGGAATATGATAAAGATAAGTCTAGAATGAAACTTGTGGATGTTAATACGACCTGTACTGCATATACGCCAACTTGCGGAGCGCTGCCCATACGTGGAATGTACATTGAGGTAACTCCAATTGTTGCAGGAACCATAACAATGGGTGTTTATATTAATAAGAATAACCACGAACTTTTCGTTATTGATGAGTCAACAAAGACTCCTATTCCCAACAATAATATTGATGTCAAATTCTACCTTCAGAACAATACTTATACGTTTGACGATGGTGGAAAAACTGTTTCTATTATAGAGGGTAAACTTCCTGATGACTACATTATTCAGCATACAAATGGTTATACTCAAAATCGTCCTGCATTGGGTACAATCACTTTCCCAGTGGAGACTGGAAAAAAGTACATGATAATTAATCCCAAGAGTCAGGTTGGCTTCTATGGCTTCAAATATACTTATGACAAAGCTGCTGCTGATGCTGCTGATCCTCTGCCCGAGCCTGTTTTACCCACCGGTATCGAGGCTGTGAAGACTGCTAAGCCTAACGCTGACGCTGCTATCTACAACCTCGCTGGTCAGAAGGTTGACGCTGCCTTCAAAGGCATGGTTATCATGAACGGCCGTAAGTTCATCAACAAGTAAGTCACACGGATCTCACAGATCACACAGATAATGAAGGTTAGCGGTTCTGCACAGCGCAGGGCCGCTACTTTTTTGTTGCCAAAAAACGTGTTTTTTGTTTGGTATTGTGCTCGCTTATTCGTAACTCTGTCCCTTGGACAAGTTACTGTCGCTCGACATTACAAACCAAAAAAAGTGTTTTTTGTTGCTCATGAATATGAAGAGACAGATTTTGATTTTGATGGCCTTGGTAGCGATGGTGGCTGCGAAGGCACAGAAGACGTTGGTCGTAGCACAGGACGGATCGGGCGACTATACCACTATTCAGGAGGCGGTCGATGCCGTTGCCGAGGGTGAGGAAGCGACCATCCAGATGAAGGCGGGAACGTACGAGGGTATCGTGAAGATTGGTACGCGCCAGAAAGCGTCGACGAAGAAGATCTCGCTCATCGGCGAGGGTATGGACAAAACCATCATCACCGCTGCCAACGGCAAGAATACTATCGGAAACGGAAAGGATGTGCGCGACTATGCCACGCTGGGCGTCTTTGCGCCAGACTTCTATGCCCAAGACCTGTGCATCCAGAATACAGGTGGGAGTTCAGCCGGACAGGCGTTGGCACTTCATCAGGACGGCGACCGAGCGACCTACTACCATTGTAAGATAGCAGGCTATCAGGATACCCATCGGTCGAAAAAGACAACTCGCAGCTATTATAAGGAATGCGTCATAGAAGGTCGTACCGACTTTATCTATTCTGGAGGAACGTGCTGGTTCGAGAAGTGTACGCTGAACTGTATAGGCAGTGGGTATATCACGGCTCCTGAGGACATTACCTATTATACGACGGCTGCTGACGGCACGACGAAGATTTGGCTGGGCTTTATCTTCAACAACTGCGAGGTGACGAAGGCTTCCGGAATGTCGGACAAGAGTGTGTCGCTGGGCCGTTGCTGGGGGCCCGAGAAGTGCGGCAGTATGTTTCTGAACTGTCAGTTGAACAACGTCATCAAGGTTGCCGGTTGGGAGACGATGGGCGGCAACGACGGAACGAAGTCATACTATGCCGAATATCAGAGCAAGAACGGCGATGCGCTGGCTGATGTGTCGCAACGCATCAGCTGGAGCCACCAGCTGACAGCCGACGATTATAATAAGGTGAACACCTGGGCCAAGGTTGATGCAGCCTGTCGCGCCATCAACACTTCGTTAGCTGCTTTCGACCCTGAGGCCGTCATTGCCGGCCATCAGAGCATTGTGGCCGACGACTATGCACCGCTGGAGGACAAGCTACTGGCTTTCCCTACGGCTCGCGGCTTCGGCAAATACGTTAGCGGAGGCCGCGGTGGCAAGGTGGTCGAGGTGACCAACCTCAACGACTCGGGTGAAGGCTCCCTGCGGTGGGCGCTGACGGAAGCTGGCAAGGAGGATGCCACGATCGTGTTTCGTGTCAGCGGTATCATCACCATCGGACCTAATCCGCAAAAGACCACTGAGAACTCTATCCGTGCCAAGCTGAAGAACGTGACGATAGCCGGACAGACGGCTCCTGGCGAAGGCATCCTGCTGCGTGGCGGCAAGCTGAATCTGGGCGGTTCGGAGAATGTCATTATTCGTAACCTCCGCTCTCGTTTGGGTAATAAGGGTTTACCCAAGGAGGCTGGGGAAACGGATGAGGAGTGGCGTACACGCAACTTTATTGAGGGTGGCTCCATTGGTATCGAGAATGCTCAGAATATCATCATCGACCATTGCTGTTTCGGATGGAGTGCCGAAGAGAATATGACGATGTATGACAATCACTTCACTACTGTCCAGTGGTGTATCTTGCACGAAGGCCTTTACAACGCCGGACACCCCAAAAAGACCAAGCGTGGCTTTGCCTGCCAGTGGGGTGGGTCACCTGCTACGTTTCATCATAACCTCTTGGCCAACAATCACAACCGCAGTGGACGAATCAATGGCGCCTCTAATGAAAGCGGCGACCGCAATGTGTTCCTTGAATACATGAATAATGTGAACTTCAACTGGGCTAAGGCTAACTCCTGCTATGGTGGTGAGAATGAGGCCGGAACCTATAGCTCACATGAATGCAATTTCGTGGGTAACTATTACAAGCCTGGCCCTGCCCGTCCTGCTACTAATTCGCATTATTTTGTAGAGATGTCGGCCGCCCGCAGTGGGAAAACGCTTGCAGGACCTTCTATCTGGTATATAGCAGACAATGTGATGGCAGGAAAAGATGCTGCCACGAATGATAACTGGAGTGCTATTCATAATAATACGGGTTATGATATCAGTTCCATGAAATCGGAGAGTATCATCTATCCTTCCTCTCAATACACCCGTCTGCCCAATGCTACCATAGACGACTACGACAAATACCGCACTCCTGTCGAGTCGGCTGCCGATGCCTACACGAGTGTGCTGGCCAAAGCAGGAACGATTCATCGCGATGCGGTGGAGATGCGTGTGATAGAAGACGTTACCACAGGCACTCCCAAATACCAGACGGTGGCTTCGGGAGGTTACGGAAAGGGTATTATCGATACTCCGTTCGATGCCGAGGGCTATTCCGACTATGCTCCCGCTACTCCGTATGCAGACAACGACCACGACGGAATGGCCGATGACTGGGAGACGGCCAACGGCTTCGACCCAGCCAACGCTGAAGACCGCAATGTCGTTGCCTCGAAGGAAGGCTACACCGCTCTGGAGATTTACCTCTGCAGCCTGATGGGCGAGCAGATTCCTATTGTGAACCCTACGGGAATTGCCGAGGTGGTTGCATCGGCCAAGGCTGATGTTGTTCGCCGCACTTACTTTACGGCCGACGGTCGTCAGCAGCAGCGCCTGCAGCATGGGCTGAACATCATTCGCGAGCAGCTGAGCGACGGCAGCCAGCGAACCGTGAAGGTGGTGGCGAAGTAAGAGGTAAGAAGTATGATGACAAGAAGAAAGATATTCACGCTGGTGGCAGTCCTTGTGGCTGCCACTGGTCTTGCTCAGGCACAGCGGACGTTGGCTTTTCCGACGGCCGAGGGCTTTGGCAAGTATGCTACGGGAGGCCGTGGCGGTAAGGTGGTCGAGGTGACAAACCTTAACGACTCGGGCGAAGGCTCGCTGCGGTGGGCGCTGACGGAGGCCGGTAAGGAGAATGCGACGATTGTGTTTCGCGTCAGCGGCATCATTGAGATTGGTCCCAATCCGCAACGAAAGGGCGAACGTGCCATTCGTGCCAAGCTGAAGAACGTTACCATTGCCGGACAGACGGCTCCTGGCGACGGCATCCTGCTCAAGGGTGGCAAGCTGAACTTGGGCGGTTCGGAGAATGTCATCATCCGCAACATCCGCTCTCGTCTGGGTGTACTCGAACTGCCGCGACAAGAGGGCGAGACGGAGGCCGACTACAAGAAGCGCTGCTTCATCGACGGCGGAGCCATTGGTATCGAGAATGCGCGCAACATCATCATCGACCACTGCTGCTTCGGGTGGAGTGGGGAAGAGAACGTCACCATGTACGATAACCTGTTTACCACCGTCCAGTGGTGCATTGTCCACGAAGGACTGCACAACGCCGGACATAAGAAAGGTGTTCGCGGCTATGGAGCCCAATGGGGCGGTTCGCCGGCAACGTTCCATCACAACCTGCTGGCACACAACGATAGCCGAAGCGCTCGCATCAACGGAGCCACCAATCCCCGTGGCGACAAGAATGTGTTCCTGGAATACCAGAACAACGTCAACTACAACTGGGGGCGTCGTAACTCCTGCTATGGCGGCGAGAATGAGGCTGGAGAAGGCAGTAGTCACGAGTGCAACTTCGCCGGCAACTACTACAAGCCTGGACCTGCCCATCCTGCTGACAACGTCTTCATTGAACTGTCGTCAGCCCGCAAGGGCAAAGTGCTGACGGGCCCTTCGCTGTGGTATCTCGAGGGCAACGTGATGGAGGGAGAGAAGACGAAGGACAACTGGCAGCTCGTCAGCAATCGCACAGGCTTTACCGTTGAGCAGATGCGCCAGCAGAAACCCCTCAGCAAGCCTGAGTATGCCGACTACCTGACACCTATCGAACCAGCCAAGAAAGCCTATAGGCAAGTGCTGGCCAAGGCGGGAACGATGAAGCGCGACAAGGTAGAACAGCGCATCATCGACGAGGTGGCCAAAGGTACGACGACCTATCAGGGAAAGCCTTTTACAGATAAAGGCAGCCAACAGCTGCATGCAGCTATTCCCGGCATTATCGACACGCCTGCCGATGCCGGCGGCTGGCCGGTATACAATCGTGCCACCCCCGTTGCCGATAACGACCATGATGGTATGGCCGACGACTGGGAGGTGGCACATGGTTTCGACCCATCGAATCCCGAAGACCGCAACACCGTTGCGTCACGGGAGGGATATACCGCTTTGGAGATTTACCTCTGCAGCCTGATGGGCGAGAAGATTCGCATTACTCGAATTTGAAGCCGGCGAAACGCCACTTGGCACCCGAGATGTAGAAGGTGTAGTCCTTGTCGGCCTCAATGTCATAGACGATACCGTCCCATGCACGAATGTCGGCAGCAGGATTCTTGCCGCACAGCACCTCAGCGCCGGTAGACAGTACGGTGCCGTTAATCTTGGTTTCGCCTTCCTTCATGAACACCTTCTTGGTAGTAGCAACAGCACCGCCAAGGAAAATGGTCAGCTTGCCGGCCTTCTTAGCCTTGAAGATGACAGGAGCACCATTGGTGCCTGCGCTGGTGATGTACTTGCCACTGAGGTCAACGCCGGCAACCGTTGTCTCGTCGTTGCCAGAACCGCCCAGCTTCCAGTCGGTAATGCTCTCGTCGAACTTCACCTCGATGTTCTTGACGTTCGTAATGCTTCTGCCCCCCTTGATCCAGGTGTCGCGCTTACCGATGGAGTAGTCACCCTGTGCATTTGCACTGATAGCAATGGCTGCGAAGGCCATCATCATAAAGATCTTTTTCATAATCGTGTTGTTTTGGTTAATAATGTTATATAGTGATTTCACCTGAGCCGTAGCAGCGGTGGTGATGTTCGTCGTAGACAACGCAGAACTGCCCGGGAGCTACGCCGTGAATGGGTGTGTCGGCATGTACCATATAGGTTCCGTCGCCCAGCTGTTCCAGTCGTGCCGGCAGGAATTCCGGTGTGTGGCGAATCTTCAGCGTAATCCGCTGTGGCGGCAGCTGGCCGTTAATGCTGTGGAAGTCGTGGATGGGGAAATCTTGCTTGTAGGCCGTCTGCGGGTCGTAGCCGTGAGAGACGTAGATGATGTTCTGCTCAATGTCTTTCTTTACCACAAACCACGGACCGCCGCCAAAACCCATCCCCTTGCGCTGGCCGATGGTGTGGAACCAGTGGCCTTTATGCTTGCCGATGAACTTGCCCGTCTCCAGCTCCAACACGTCGCCGGGCAGCTCGCCTAAATAGCGGCGGATGTAGTCGTTGTAGTTGATTTTACCTAAGAAGCAGATGCCCTGTGAGTCCTTGCGCTTGGCGTTCACCAGGTGCTCGCGTTCGGCAATCTGCCGCACCTCGTCCTTCATCATGTGACCAATGGGGAACAGCGCCTTCTGCAATTGCCAGTCGTAGATCTGTGCCAGGAAGTCCGTCTGGTCCTTCACGGGGTCGGGACTGGTGCAGAGCCATTTGAGATGGGTGTCAACGGCAAAACCGTTGACCACACTTTCTTCCTCCGTCTGGGCATAGTGGCCGGTGGCGATGAGGTCGTAGTCATGACCGCGCTTCTCGTGGAAGGCACCGAACTTGATGAGCCGGTTGCACATCACGTCAGGGTTGGGGGTGAATCCCGCGCGTACCTTATCTATAGTATAGCTGGTTACCTGATCCCAATATTCCTTGTGGCAGTCGACGACTTCCAGCCGACAACCATACTTGTGGCTCACTGCCGTCGCCATCTCCAGGTCCTCCTCGCTGGAGCAGTCCCACTCTTCCTCTTCCTCGGGGCCTATCTTGATGTAGAAGCAGTCGGGATGCAGTCCCTGGCGCACCAGCTCATAGAGCACCACGGAAGAGTCGACACCGCCCGAAAGCAGCACAGCGATATGTTTGTCTTGCAGATTCATGTCAATATGCCTCGCGATATTTGTTCTCGTCCTTGTCTTCCAGCATAGAGAGATAGGACTGGTAGCGGCTCTGGGCGATGTAGTGGTCTTCGACCGCTTTCAGTACCGCACAGCCCGGTTCGTGGGTGTGGGTGCAGTCGCTGAAGCGGCACTGCTTGGAGAATTCGAAGATTTCCTTGAAGTAGCTGGTCAGCTCCTCGCGTTCTATGTCGAACGTGCCAAAGCCTTTGATGCCTGGCGTGTCGATGAGCCACCCACTATTAGAGGTTAGAGGTGAGAGGTTAGAGGTGAGAGGAATCATCTCCGAGAAGGTGGTAGTGTGCATACCGGTCTGGTGTGCATCGCTGATGTCTGCCACACGCTGGTTGGCATGTGGCACCAGCTGATTGATAAGTGTCGATTTACCCACGCCGCTGTTGCCGCTGAGCAGTGTAATCTTTCCCTCCAGCAAGGGCCGCAGCTCCTCTACACCCTGACCTGTCGTGGCGGAGATGGCCCTGCACTCGTAGCCGATGGTCTCGTAGAGGTCAATCATCATCTGCTGGTAGTGCCGCTCGTCGTCAGAGAGCAGGTCGCTCTTGTTAAAGATAAGAATCACGGGTACGCGGTAGGCTTCGGCAGATGCCAGGAAACGGTCGATAAACGTCGTTGAGGTTTCCGGCTTGCTGATGGTGACCACGAGCAGCGCCTGGTCGACGTTGGCTGCCAGGATGTGACTCTGTTTGGAGAGGTTGATGCTTTTGCGGATGATGTAGTTACGGCGGTCTTCAATCTCCGTGATAAAGCCGTCCTTGATTTCCACGCGGTCGCCTACAGCCACGGGGTTGGTGCTCCGAATGCCGCGCAGTCGGAAGTTGCCCTTGATTTTATAATCGGCAGTCAGTCCATCGTCTGTCAGGACGGTGTACCAATTGCCGGTATTCTTGATGACGAGTCCTTTCAATGAATTGTCAATTCTCAATTCTCAATTTTCAATTCTCAATCGGACTACACCGTCATAATCTCCTTGTTCTTGGCCTCCATCAGTTCATCAAGCTTCTTGATGTACTTGTCGTGCAACTTCTGGAGTTCGTCCTCGGCATCCTTCTCGTTGTCCTCGCTGAGTCCGTCCTTGATGGCCTTCTTCAGCTTGTCCTTGATGTCGGCGCGAACGTTTCGAACCTCCACTTTGGCCTTCTCCGCAATCTTGTTGCACTGCTTCACCAGCTCGCGGCGACGCTCCTCGGTGGGCTGGGGGATACCCAAACGGATAATCTCGCCGTTGTTCTCGGGGGTGATACCCACATCCGAGTCCATGATGGCTTTCTCAATGTCGCGAATCTGCTTCTTGTCCCAAGGCTTGATAGCGATGGTACGGGCATCTGGCGTTGAGATATTGGCAACTTGGTTCAGCGGAACACGCGAACCGTATGATTCCACACGTACACCATCCAGAATGGCTACGTTAGCACGGCCGGCGCGGACGCGGCTCAGTTCCTCTTCCAGGAACATTGTTGCCATCTGCATGCGCTCTTCAGCCGCTGATAAAGTCTGTTTGACGTCAATCATATTGTACTTGGTTTAAAATTTCTACCGACAAAATTACGAATAAAGGAGGAAAACACAAAATAAATTAGCAAAAATTTGGATGATTGGAGGAAAATAGCTACCTTTGCTAACAGAATAGACCTAAAACCTATATCGTAAGACACAAAATGAGTATTGCCGAAGAAAGCACCATGCAGCGTAACCGACTGGCCTTGATTCTGAAGACAGGTCGGCTTCGGTTGTGGTTTTTCCATCCTGCCACTCGCCAATATTTCTATCTGTCCGAGGACGGAACAGAGGAAAAGAAGTACACCCCTGCTGAGTTCGGACAGCTTTTTGAGCGCGACGACCTTGATGTGATGCGACAATATCTCTTCGATATCTGTGACGGCAAGTTGGAGACAGCAGAGGTGATGATGCGCAGCAATGCGGCGGCCGGTGAACAGCAGTCTCATTATCAAGTTTCTATTTCTGTTGCCCAGCGCGACGAGGAAGGGCGCCCCTCCACTCTGATGGGCATTCAGCACGATGTGACCGACGTGTGGAAGCGCGAGCAGAAAGCCAGCGAGATGCTGCTGCGTTACCAGACCATCTTCAATACCTCCCAGATGGATATGCTGTTCTACGACAAGGACGGTGTGCTGACCGACATCAACGAACGTGCCTGCTCTGCCTTCAATGTGAAGAGCCGCAAGCAGGTGCTCCGCGACAAATTCCTGTTGGAGAACAATCCCATGTACAACCAGCTGCCTCTGGATAAGATAGAGAATACACTAACCAGTTCCATTATTGACTTCAAGGACTTTCAGGATGCGAAGTACAAGACGGACGAGTTCCAGTTGAAGGGTAAGATGTATTACGAATCCGCCATCAATCCCATCCGCAACGAGCAGGGAGAGTTGGAAGGTATCTATATGGCTGGTCGTAACATTTCGGAAATGGTAGAGTCGTTCCACCATCAGCAGGAAGGCTCGCACCGACTGTTGAAGGCCAACCAGGCCATCGAGGAATATGTGTCGAACATCAACTATGCGCTGCGCGTCAGCGGTGTGATGCTGGTCAACTACTACCCCAAAGCCTATACCTTCGAAATATCGAATAATGCCACCCATTCGCAGTTGCACCTCTCGCAGTTGCGCTGCATCCGTCTGGCCACACCGCCTTACCGTCGCACCGTCAATTGTCTGCTGAACCGTATGGATCACCTGACGCGACGTCCTGTCGTGCAGGCTATCGAGACGGAGTTCCGTGATAAGCAAGGGCGGCAGATGTGGTTCCTCTTCAATATGGTGCCGATGCTTGATGCCGACGACAATGTGGTGCGCTACTTCGGTATGTGCCGTAATGTTACCGGCATGGTGGAGACCGAGCAGCGGTTGGCCGTCGAGAGCCAGAAAGCCCAGGAGACCGAGTTGCTGAAGCAGGCCTTCCTGACCAATATGAGCTATGAGATTCGTACGCCGCTGAACTCCGTAGTAGGTTTTGCGGAACTGTTTAATTCAGAGCATGATGAGGCTGACGAGCCTCTCTTCGTTGAGGAAATCAAACGCAGCACGAACACCCTGCTGTTACTGGTCAACGATGTGCTGTTCCTGTCGCGCTTGGATGCACGTATGGAGGAATACAAAAAAGAGGAGACCGACTTTGCGCTGGCCTTCGAGAGTATGTGCCAGGTCGGTATGACCACCGCCAAACCCGGGGTGAAGACCGTTGTCGCTCATCCCTACAACAGTTTGGTGGTCGATATTGATGTGGAGCACGTGGGAAAGATTATCCAACGCCTCTGCGCCTTGTCCTGTTCACAGACCGAACAGGGCACTATCACCGCCAGCTATGGATATCGGCGCGGCGAGCTCACCATCAGTATTGAGGATACCGGCGGAGGCATTGACAGCGAACTGCTTCCCCATGCCTTCGAGCGTTTCTCTCGCGACCGTCAGGGCAATATGTGCGGAACGGGTCTTGACCTGCCTATCGTCCGGCTGATGGCACAGCAGATGGGTGGCAACGTAGATATCCAGTCCGATCTGGGCAAGGGTACTACCATCTGGGTGTCTATCCCCTGTTCATGTACCGTTATGGAGAAGCAGAGGGAGACCGTATCATAAAACAGACAAAGAAAGATGAGCATGTTCAGTGATATAGTTGACGAAAAACGAGCTATGCAGATGGCGCTCGACATCAGTGGCAACCACGTGATGTGTTTTGACTTGAAGAAGGATCGTGTGTACGACCTTCACGGCAAGGCGATGTTCGGCAACAATGTGGGTATTGATGTAGTGCTTACCTATATTCATCCCGAGGACCGCCAGGCCTTTCAGACGTTTATTGACCGACTGAAGACTGGCGTCGATAAAGAGTCGGACTGCTGTTGGAGATGGAATTACAACTATACGGGTAAAGGTGCTCCTGACTGGCATTACTTGCACGGCTATGCTATTGGTGAATACGTCGGCGGCGAGATTGTGAGCATCATCGCTACCATCAAGGACGAGACGGAGGACCTGCTCAAAGAAAAGGAAGTGGAAAAACTCTCCGAACGCTATCGTCTTATATTCGAGAACTCCATCATCGGTCTGTCGTTTTATACGGCCGATGGCTGGTTGCTGAATTCTAACCGCATCATGCGTGAAATCTGTAACTTCGACAGCGAGGATGGCGATGCCTACTTCTCGAACGCCAATCTCTTTGACGTCTTTCCGTTCAATGAGGTGTTGGACCGCCATCATCTGAATGACTATTGGGGGTGTTCGCTCAGCGTTATTCCCGAGCGAAATATGCGCGTTTATCTGGAAATCGGCGTGCACCCTATCCTTGACCAGAATGGCAAACCCGTCTATCTCGCCATTTCGGCCACCGATGTGACCCAGGAACGAGAACTGTACCTTCAGGCAAAGAAGGACGAACAGGAACTGAAAAAGGTCAATGAGTCCATCCAACTCTATGAGTCGGAGTTGCGCTACATGATGAAAGCATCCAGGATGCAAGCCTGGCGCATCAGTCTGAAGCGCGATTGTCTGGAGTTCTATCAGGGGTTGAGCACCATCATCTACTCCCTCCCGTTGAATCAGATACAGTCGCTGTTTGTCAATCAGGACGACGATTTCGTACGGTCGTTGTCCAATCCCGCCGAAGCCCTTTCGCAGCCGCTGACGTATATCGGTATGATGCATCCTTTGGCAGGACAGGGAATGACGGAGGACCAGTGGATACAAATCAACTGTATTCCAGAATACGATGACCAGGGTCAGTTGCTGGGCAGCTTCGGTGTCTTGCGCAACGTGACAGATATGCTGCAGAAACAGGACGAGCTGAAGCGCGAAACGGAGCGTGCCAATGAGTCGGGCCAGAACAAGAGTGTCTTCCTGGCCAATATGACGCACGAAATCCGCACACCGCTTAATGCTATCGTGGGCTTCTCGGACGTGTTGCCGTTATTGTCGACCACCGAGGAGAAACAGGAAATGGTGCGCGTCATCATGAACAACTGTGATATGCTTTTGCGACTCATCAACGACATCCTGGTGGTTTCGACGCTGGACACGGGCGGCGTACAGATTGAACCTGCAAAAGTCGACTTCGCCCAGTCCTTCGACAGTCTGTGCGAGCAGCTGAAGATGAGGGTGCAGGAGCCGGGTATAAAGTTCCTCAAGGACAATCCCTGCGAGCACTACCTAACGGTGGTCGACGACGGTCGCATCCAACAGGTCATCACCAACTTCCTGACCAATGCCGTCAAATATACCCACGAGGGACACATCCTGTTAGGGTGGAGGCCCGAAATGCGCAATGGCATTCGCGGCCTCTATATCTATTGTGAAGATACTGGCGACGGTATTTCGAAGGAGATGCAGCACAAGATATTCGAACGTTTCTTCAAGGTGAACGACTTCATACAAGGCACCGGTCTGGGTCTCTCCATTTGTAAGGCTATCGTGGAGGCCTGTCACGGAACGATTGGTGTACAGTCGGAAGGTATTGGTCATGGGACTACCTTCTGGGTGTGGATTCCAGAAGAGATGAAGGATGAAAAATGAAAAATTAAGATTTCTGGATTATAGGATCTAAAGAATGGAAGAATAAAGATGAAAGATGAAGGAGTCGAGATGAAAACATCTTTTATATATATAAATAAGGTACGCGAGGTAAGGAGATTATGGTTGACAACAATGCTGGCGGGGCTTGTGACCTTCCAACTGATACCATGTATGGCCAGCGCACAGACAAAGGATAGCATTCGGACTTACACGGAGGAGCACCCGCTGGTGTATGAAGATGCGTGGGATTTGTGGCCCTATGTGTTTTTGAACGAAGAGGGCGAGCCGGCGGGTTATAACGTTGACCTGCTGAAGATGATGCTCCACGAGTTGAAAATACCCTATGTCATCAAGCTCAAGCCCACCCACGTGGCTCTCAACGACCTGAAGGCAGGCCATGCAGATCTGATGTGTGGTATGGATGCTCATTTCCATAACGATTATGGCAAGTACGGCAAGACTGTTATCCAGATTTTTACCCATAGTGTTGTTCATCAGAAGGATGTTCCGGCGAAGATTAAGACTGTCAACGATCTGGCTCACCACCGGGTGATGGTTCATACCGGTAGTTTCAGTCATCACCTGATGATACAGAACGGCTGGGAACACAATGCCATTCCCTACGAGGATATGAAGGATGCCGTTCAGCGTGCCCATCTCGATCCGGAGAGTCAGATTGTGTGGAACACGATATCGCTGAAGTGGCTGGTGCAGACGTTGCAGCTGAACAATCTGGAACTGTCACCTGTCCAGATGCCTCACGGCGAGTATAAGTTTATGTCCAACGACCCGCAGCTGCTGCATCGTCTGGACAGCGTCTATGCTATACTGAACTCTGCGAGACGGTTACAGGCCATTCAGAACAAATGGTTCTACCCTGAGTATAAGGAGAGTGGCATCCCCTCGTGGATTTGGCAGCTGATGATAGGTATGCTGGTGCTCTTCCTGTTGGCACTGGTATTCTTCGAGGTCTATCGCCGTCAAGAGAAGAAGATGACGCGCGAAATTCGTCGCAGCAACAACCGCTTGGCGCTCATCCTCAAAACCAGTGGTGTGCGACCCTGGGTGTTGCACGTAGACTCCAAGATAGTGACCGAATACACCGGTAGTGACACCGAGCATACTGAAGTCGTGGGATTGCGTGAGTTCCTGTCTAATCTGCGTGAAGAAGACATCAATCACGTCGTCACTGCACTGAACAAGATTGCTACACGGCAGGCTGAGCGGTTGACGGTGGACGTCCAGACGGTGGATGAGAAAGGCAACTATCTGCACAACCTGACCATAGGTGTAGCAGTGCTGCGTGCCGATAAGGACGGTCGTCCGACGGATATTATCGGTACTACAAGCGACGTTACAGACGAATACCTGCGCCAGTTGCACGTGAAAGACGCCATGCTTCGCTATCAGTCCATCTTCAACTCGGCCATGATAGATACAGTAACTTATGATGATGAGGGTTACTTGGTTGATATGAACGAGAAGGCTAGTCGGGCTTTGCCTGGTGGCAAGCAGCAGGCACTGGAGACGCATATCAATCTGCTCGACGTGCTGGGTAGCGAGCTGACGTCGTTGGACGAGATGCAGCCGATGCACATGACACGTGTCTATACGGCTGATGCCGACCAACGCGTGTTCAATCCTGAGTTGCACAAAGACCGCATGTACTACGAGTTGCAGCTGGTTCCTGTGCGTAATGCCGACGGTAAGCTGATGACCGTGTTCGGTACGGGTCGCGACGTAACGGAGTTAGTACACTCCTACCAACAGTTGCAGCGCAATGCCCGCCAGTTGGAGCAGATGAATATCGAGACGAGTAACTATATCCGCAATATCGACTATGTGCTTCAGAACGGCGGCGTACGTATGGTCAGTTACTCACCGGTCAATCATACGCTTACCATCTTTACTAGCAGTGGCCAACAGAAGCGCATCGTGCTGACGCAGACCCGTGCACTGGGACTGACGGAAGCCAACAGTGACTCGAGACGGGTGGCCCGCAAGTTGTTCAATAGTATGGACAACCAGCACCAGACAGCGTTGACGGGCAGTGTCGAGACCCTGTTGCGTATTCATGGCCGGAAACTGGCCCTATACTTCTCTTTCGTTCCCACCATCGATGCTGATGGCAACGTGATAGAGTATTTCGGTATGTGCCGTGATATTAGTGAAATCAAGGCTGCCGAGCAGCTGCTGGCCGAGGAGACTGCCAAAGCTCAGGAGGTGGAGACGGTAAAGAGTGCCTTCCTGCGCAATATGAGCTACGAGATCCGTACCCCGCTGAACTCTGTGGTGGGTTTCGCTGAACTGTTTGCCATGGAGCATGCCGAGGAGGACGAATCCTTCTTCATCAAAGAGATTAAGGAGAATGCCGCCCACCTGCTGAAACTTATCAATGACATCCTGTTCCTGTCGCGACTGGATGCCCACATGATAGAAATCAAGGCTCAGCCCATTGACTTCGCAGCCTTCATCGAACCTCGTTGTCAGGTAGCGTGGTACAACCATCGTCAGGAGGGCGTCGACTTCGTGGTCGATAATCCTTACCAACGACTGGTGATTGACCTGGACGAACAGAACCTGGGACTGGTGATTGACCAGATTGTGGCCAATGCCGCCGAGCATACAACCTCCGGTCAGGTGCGCATCTACTACGACTATACCGGCACTGAGCTGGCCCTTGCCTTTCAGGATACCGGTAGCGGCATTCCGCCGGAGCGTATGAAGGACATCTTCCAGCGCTTTGGTTCCAGCAGCGGAAAGGGTACTGGCCTGGGACTGCCTATCTGTTATGAGTTGACAGCTCAGATGGGTGGTAAGATTCGTATCAAGTCCGAGGTGGGGCAGGGGACTATTGTCTGGGTAACCATTCCCTGTCACTGTAGTGAAATTGTTAGAAAACGAAAGGAGAGCAACGCATGAAGAAGAAATATGTGGCAATCATACTGTTTTGTCTGTTGGCACTGATGCCAACGGCAAACGCGAAGGACTTCTACGGATATACCGATGAGCGTCCGTTGATTATTGCCTGCGACTGGGATTTCCGTCCTTTCGAGTTTCTGGACAGTCATGGACAGCCGGCTGGCTACAATATCGAGGTGTTGGGCATGATCCTGAAGCGTCTGGAGATTCCCCATCGCTTTGTGATGAGCGAGTGGTCTGAGGCTGCACGCAGTTTCGACACCCGCGAGGCCGACCTCATTCACGCAATGCCCATGCACTACAGAGCTCGTCCGTTTATCGCCACAAAGAAATACGTCAACTATTATTCCCTGCGAGCTGCGCGTAATGTGTCAACACCGAAGTTTCCTGGTATTCACAAATTGGACAGTACGGCGACACTGTTGCTCAAGCGTAACGACTATGCGGCGCTGATGGTTGAGGCAATGGATAGTGTGCCCTTTACCGTTGTGTACAATACACCGAAGGACGGGCTGACGAGTGCCCGTGCCACAAAGAACGCCTACTTCATGTGGGGTGCGGAACCACTGGCACGCAAAATCAAGGAGTTGGCCATCGATAGCCTAATGGTCGATGAGGTGGGGATTCCTGCCGGCGAGCTGCATATCATTGGCTACGACAAGGATGTGGTCGACATCATCGACGATGAGTACACCCGACTGGAACAGGAGGGCGCGCTACAGGCCGTTCACGACCGCTGGTTCCACCCCGAACAGCAGCATGATGATGCCTCGCCCGTGACGTTATTTGTCCTGATGGGTATGGCCGTTGCATTGTTTGTGGTAGTGCTGCTCAGCGGACTCATCCGTCTGCGTGTGAAGGCTGCCGTACGGCGAAGTAGTGATATGTCCAGCATGATGAGGCAGGCACTCGGAATGGGCGATTATCACGTGCTGCAGTACGATCTGAAGACCCTGCGTGTGGTCAACCGGTATGGTGACCTGTTGCCCGAGGAAGGTATCAGTCACGACGAACTTATTGACCGCATTCAGGCTGACGAGCGCGAGGACTTCCGTGAGGGAATCTCGCGACTGGTCAGCGGCGAGTGTGATGAGCTGTCGTTCCGTAAGCGCTGGAACAAGGGCACTGACGAGCACCCCGACTGGGGAGAGTACGATGGTACAGCCATTCTGGAGCGTGAGAACGGGCAGCCGCGCTACATCTTCCACGCCTTCAAGGATATTACCCGACAGGTGCAACAGGAGATTCACGATCAGGAAATGGCCAATTTCTATATGAAGGCCTTCGAAACGAACCTCGTGGCCATGTCTTTCTACGATGCTGACGGCTACTTCATTGATGCGAATCCAAAGATGCGCGAACTATGCCAGCTCGACGGCCCTGCAGGTAGGTTCTATCGTGAGACCTGTCTCTTCGATATTCCAGATTCCAAGGCTTTCTTCGACCAGGGCGTTCACAACGAATTCCATATGTGCCAGCGGCTGCTGATTCCCGAGTTGTCACTGGACAAGTATGTTGAGACGCGTATCAAGTCCATTGTCGACGACGAGGGTAACGTGGTTTATTTCGTCGTATCTTCGCGCGACGTTACTGCCGAACGCGACATGTATATGAAACAGCGCGAGCACGACCGTCTGCTGTTCGAGGCCCACGACCGCATCAACCAATATGAGAGCCAATTGCACTATCTGCTGGTGGAGAGCAATATGTATGTTTGGCGGTTCCATATGGACCAGCACAACATTGATTTCAGCCGCAGCCTGAAAGATGTAGATTTCTCTCTGAATATCGATGAATACTTCTCGCTGATTGGTGAGGAACACCGCAAACAGGCCGACGAAATCAGGCATAATGCCCTTATGAAGGGCCTTCCATTCCAGGCCATCCATGAGTTTGTCCATACCCCTGTGTCCAAGAAACATGCGTGGTACAGTATCGGCGGTATACCTATCAAGGACGCCGACGGACGTGTCAATGAGTACTTCGGCATGGCTCGCGACATTACCGATATTATGTCTATCCAGCAGAAGCTACGCAAGGAGACTGTTCGCGCCGAAGACTCCGGCCGACTGAAGGCAGCCTTTCTGGCCAATATGACGCACGAAATCCGTACGCCGCTCAATGCCATCGTTGGTTTCTCGGACGTCCTTCAGATGGTCGATGCCGGTGACGAGCGCATGGAGATGATTCGCATTATCCGCAGTAACTGCGACATGTTGCTGCGACTCATAAACGATATTCTGGAGGCATCGTCTATGGGACAGTCATTGCTTATCCAGCCTGAGGATATCGACGTGCCGCGCGTGTTCGACGACATCTGTATCACTCTCGCCCAGCGCGTGGAGAATGTGCCGTTCATCAAGGACAATCCACTGAAAACCTATCCAGCCCGCCTCGACAAAGGTCGTCTGCAGCAGATGCTTACCAACTTTACGACCAACGCCGTCAAGTACACTCACGAGGGTCACATCAAGGTCGGCTGGCGCCCCGAGGAGCGCAACGGTCAGGATGGACTCTATTTCTACTGCGAGGATACTGGAGCCGGCATTCCCAAGGATAAGCAGTCCGCCGTCTTCGAACGATTCGTCAAACTGAATGACTTCGTGCAGGGAACGGGACTGGGACTCTCCATCTGTAAGGCTATCATCGACCGCTCCGGCGGCGAGATAGGGGTCACCTCCGATGGTGAAGGCTGCGGCTCCACCTTCTGGTTCTGGGTTCCCCGCCACTAACAGCGGAATTTTCAAACAATGGATTTGGGTTGTGCTTAGAACGTACAACCGACAGCTATGGAAGCAGCCGTCCACGAACGACCGCAATAGTCGGCTGCCAGTGTGGTGGCACGACGGTATTGTAGGTTGGCACGGACGTGTGTCAGCAGTTGGGTGCCAGGGAAACGAAAGGCATAACGGCCTTCGGCACTAAAGGTATATTGCGGTGAAGTTAACAGATGATAGTCTTCGTACAGATAGCTCTCCATACTGGCGGGGGCTGTCTGTTTTTCACTGGGTGTGGTGTAGGTGCCGTCGGTGTAAGGATTGCCGCTCCCTTTCTGATAGGCACCGTTCAGCGCGGCAATCCACAGACCGCTATGTGTCAGGAAAGTGCGTCGCACGCTGGCCGTGAGTTCTGTGGTACTAAGCTGTTGGTGACGGTAGTAGGGATAGAGGTAGGCCGTCTGCTTGCGCTGCTGCCAGTGACAACCCGCGGTAATGGTCCATGTGGGTTGCTCGCCGCGAATGCCCAGATGCAGGGTATAGTCCGCATTGAAGTTATACCAATGCTTGTCTGCAGTCTCTGTCGGGTCGTAGTATTGGTAGTAGTGTGAACCATGGTCGTTGGTCAGTTCACGGTAGTTCTCGGCGTAGTTTTTCAGTTTCTCGTCGGCATAGCTGATGGACAGGATGTGGTGTGTCTGAGGCAGCCTGTATGCCAGTCGGCAACTGAAGGAGGTGATGTCTCGCTGGTGGTTGGTATAAGTGATGGTATAAGGCGACTTGCGACCGTAGTAGCCCTTGCCGTGCAATAGAGTGACGTCAGCGTAGATGCTGAGGGGCTTCAGCCAGCCGCCAGTATGCTGGAAAGGTTGCACTTCCAACTGGAAGCTGCCACCGTTCTGGTCTTCTACGAGAGGCATCTCACGACTGCTATCGGTATATCCTGTATTACCGAACTGCTCTGAGCGTCCCATGAAGGCACCATAGGCAATGATAGATTTGAAGACGCGGTCGTTGCGACCATTCACACTAAACGTAACACTCTCTGTGGTGCGGTGGTACAGGTAGTTTGCACCCAATGTCAGCCAGCTTGCTATGGGAGCTGTTGCTCCGGCAGAAAGCGTCAAGTCCATGAGTTTGTTACTATGGCGCAGATCTTTATATTTGGCATAGTTGGCGGCTGTATAGTCTATACGTGCTCCGATGCTGTAGCCTCGCCACAAGTCTACGCCGACAGCTCCACTCAGCCGGTAGGTGTCGCGATGTTTCTTGCCTGAATTTTCTTCCGTCTGTTCCACGATGTCGAAGGGCAGGCGGTTCTGCATGAATACTGAGCCCGTCATGCCACGTCCTGTCCAGTTGTCGTAACTGATGGCTCCGAAGACCACCGTGCGCTGGCTGATGCGATAAAATGATTCAACACCAGCGGTGGCTTGCAGGACGTTGCTGGCACCGCCGAACTGTGTCAGTCCGCCGGTAGCATATTGCAGCGATAGCTCGGCTTCCGAGATATTGGGCTGTTGAAAGTGTGCCAGTCCGGCACCGTTGCTGCTGGTTAGCCATGCATCGTGCTGCTTCACAAACTGATAGTTTCGAAGCAACAGAGAATCCTGAGCGTAGCTGGAAGATGCTACGCCCAGGAGTAGAAAAGATATGGTTAGTTTCTTAAAGAACATTTCTCGCGCTCGTGGAAGTCGTCTGTTGAGTTGTTGGTGTCCTTATAGATGATGTGGGCACCTCTCTTGATAGATGCTTCGGCATCGATGCCGCTGGGGTCTTTGCTGTAGCCTGTTACCAGCTTGCCGGCATTCTCGGGAAGTGCCTCGGTGGCTGTCTTGTCGACGTTACGATACAGCGTGTGACCGAGTTTGTTAGTCAGACCCACGTAGCCTGCATCAATGTCACTGGTCAGACGCTTGGTGCTGCTCTCGATGCTGGTACTTTGGAATACCTCGATGCCATCGAGAATCCAAGAGTTTTTCACCTTTAGGCAGGCGTTGATGTCAGAGACGCTGCCGCCGTCGTACCACTTGTCCGTGCTTTCAGCAAAGTTAGCCGGGGTCGTGCCTTGTGTCTGGAAAATGTAGAGTGCTGGTGACGTGTTGCTCAATGCCCATGCGTTAGCAATACCAATGTTCTTGGCCTTCAGGTGGTGTGAGGTGGGAATGACGTCGGCAGGTGTGGGATAAGAGCTGGAGTTCTTGAATCCGCTTTCTGGATCGTACATGCAGTAGTAGTCGGCATTGGCGTAATTGACCGACTGGCTGTAGGTCTTGGTGTTGTCGATGGCACCCGTAATGTTTACCACTACCTGCGTGTAAGGCTGGATGGTCAGAGAGCCTTGGAACCACCACATGCCTCCAAAGGCAGGAATGAAACCTTCGGCCTCGTAGTTCAGCTTTCCGTCTTCAGTCAGGTTCTTGTTGTTGGCCTGGCCGTTATAGGGTGCTGCGAAAGCTATGCAGAGGTTGTCAAGTGTTGCTACCTGACTGGAATTGTTGTACAGGATGACACACTTGTCGTTGTTGAAAGCACCTGTACCCTCGTCTTTAGGACAACCGCCATTGTAGAGCTCCTTGATAATGACCTGACTGGTCTTGGCTTCCTTCATCTCGATTGTGACATTCGTGGTCTGGTTGGCTTGAACGGTAACCTGTCCGATATTGCCACTAGCTTTGTAAATGGTGCCGTTGAGCGTGTATGTACCGGAAGCGCTGGCCTCATAGATGCCCGTAGTGACATTAAACGAAGCCTTACCCTCGGCATTTGCCTTTGATGTAAAGGTGCTTGTGCCACGCAGGGTAATCTCAATGTTTGACATGTCGCCAGTGACACCAGTAAGGCTGACAATAACTGTACCAGAGGAAACGGGAGAACCGGCGGGATCGTCATCGCCACAGGCTGTGAGGCAGAGGCCTACTACAGCCATCATCATCATTGCTAAATACTTTTTCATTTCTTTTGTGTTTATATTAATATAATGTTATAACTTGAGCTTCAATGATAGTCCGTAATAATAGCTGGGTACGTAGGAGCTGCTAAACAACGAGGTCTCCTCATCCGTGCGGGACGAGCGAATTTTCTTCATGGTGTTGAAGAAGTTGTTGGCGTAGAACGACACGCTGACGTGGTCGCCAATTTCTTTCGTAACGCTGAGGTTGGCCGAATAGTAAGCGCTGATGCGGTCTGGATTCATGGTGTAGGGATAGTTGGAGCGTATGACCAGCTTCGACAGGTCGCTGAACAGCGTGGGGTCGTTGTCCTTGGCCCACAGGAACTTCTCGGCAAAGGGAATCTTCTCGTTGGGATTGTCCCATGTGGTATAGTATTCCGGATAGATGGCCACATACTGGTTTTCGCTGCTGCCGTCGTAAGGCTCGCCGAAGAAGTCGGAAGCATTCTTCAGCACGATACCTCGTGTGCCGTCAGACAACTCGCTAAGCGGGCGGTTGTAACGATACAGTGACGCCTCAATGCGCAGGGCGACGATGAGACGAATCTGCGGAATGTGGGTCGTTACGGTCATGTTGGCGTTTAACTGTTTGGATATATTGCCGTTGGATGTCGATGCGCTGGCACTATAGCCTGTACTGGTGGCGTTATAGCCTCTGTACCAGCCCACATAGCCATAGGGACGGTTTCCTGACATCGTGCTGCTGACACCTAATGGAATATCGGCAAACAGCGTCTCGTCCATCGATTTATAATAGTAGTACTTGCCGTCCAAGCGGATGCTGGTGCGCAGTGGTTTGATGGGCGTGAAGTCAATGATCCACTCTAGTCCGTAGCGGCTGATAGGACTGCCGTTGACGTATTGGTCGTTGACGGCATAGGTGTTACGCTCCGTATAGGCCAACTGCTGGGGAGCTGTAGCACCCGTGATGTCGGAAGCTGTAACGACGCCTGTCTGTTGGTCAATGCTGAAGCGGCGATTGGCTACATCGCTGCTTAGTACGTTCAGCGAGGTGGGTGGCGTGTATCTGTACATCATCGGTACATAGCTGTCCGTTGACATGTAAGGACGATGGGTGCGGTGATAGAATCCCGACAAGGATATCTGCGTACCTAGGATGGTCATCTTTATACCCAGATCCGTCTGGGTGGTGTACTGCCAACGCAGGTTGGGGTTGTAGATGACTTTGGAGGGGTAGGTGTGATAGGCATAGTACGACTTGTTGTCACTGGTGCTCGTTGAGGCAAAGGCAAGACGGTCAGCATACGAGGGAGTGGGGTAGAGCACCTGGAAGGAAGGCAGTTTGACCGACTTGCCCCAGCCGGCATGTATCTGCAGCTCGCTGACCCACCGCTTGCGCTGGTTTCGCCAGAAGATGTAACGACTGTTGACGCGTGGTGACCAGCTGCTGATGGTTCCGTAGTCCGAACCATTGATGATAGTTCTGTCGTTGCGCAAACCTGCCGTCAGTTCCAAAGAGGAACGGCGGGTCGTAGGCAGAGTGATCTTGTCCTCTGCGTAGAACGCCAAGTTGTGCATGGTGGGCAGTTCGTCGTAGCGGTATTCACGCCACGTAGGAGCATAGCGCATATCGTCGTAATAGGTGCCGCGCCCTGTGTTGCGATTGCCAGTGTAGTCGATACCCACTTTTACAAGGTTTTGTATCTGTCCGAACTTGCGGGCCCACTCGGCTTTGGCGTTAAGCGACCAGTTCAAGGGCTTGGAATCGTTGAAGTTCTTAACATACCAATAACCCGTTGGTCCGAGGATGATATTGCCGTTAGGATTGGTGTCGTAGTCGTTGGCCATAAAGTAGCCCTCTTCCCTGCTGTGAATATAAGGCTGTGTGGAGGCGCTGCTGGTGTGGGTGTAGTTCTCCGTGGTGTGGTTGCTATACGACAAGGACCCCTTGAACATCAGGTTGGTAAGCCATCGTTTGTTGAGCAGCCAGCGCAGGTCGAAGTGTCCGCGGAAGGTGTTGTCGCTCACCTTGCTGTAGTCATCCAATTCCTGATCAGGGTCAGCCTCCGAATTGTAGCCGCCCAGATTGCCACTTAGTCCTATGTTGAGCGTCAGCGGGGTGGTCTCTGTCAGGAAAGTCTTCATGTAGTTCAGCGAGAGGATGTTGCGCTTGTAGGCCGTATGTGGTGACGCAGCATTAGAAAAAGAACGTGCGTGCTCAAAGGAGGCGTTCAGCACTCCGTGGTTGTGGCCCAGGTCAAAACCTTTGCTTACAGCCAACTGCCGGGTATGCTGATTGACGCGACCCTCAACAATGTAGGGCGACTTACCCTTGCGGGTGTTGACTTTAACGACACCATTCGATAAATCGCCGTATTCGACGGAAGGAATACCCGTCACCACTTCGATGCTCTCGATGTTCGACGCACTGATGGTGCGTGTCGATGGAGCCAGTGTCTCGCCCGTTTCGGCATTGTTGCTCAGTCGCTGACCATCTATCTCGATGGCCGTTCCAAACGAGGCGTTGCCGCTTTCGGATGTTCCGCTTCGTAAGGCTAAGCGGTTGTCGCTCATCAGTGTCGGATTGATGGTTGTTCCACCAGGCAATAACGAGCTGATGTCACTGACATTGACAATCTGCTGATTCTCCAAGGCGGTGCGGTCAATGGTGTAGGAGGTTGTACTCTCGTTGTCTTTGCGCTTGGCAACCACCGTTACTTCGTTCAGTCGCAGGTTATCCTCCTTGAGGATGAGTCGCAGGTTAAGGACGTTCTTGGTGATGTTCATCTGCCATGAGCGCTTTTGATAGCCCAGACACTGAACGTTCACTGTCTGCTTGCCCTCTGCAATACCCTTGATACTGAAGAAACCTTTGTCATTTGTGATGGCCCACAGTCCGCTCTCGGCTATCGTTACGTAGGCATAGTCGATGGGGCGGCTGTTGTCGTCAATGACTCTTCCCTCCACCGTCACTTGGGCGAAACAACGGTTTCCCAGCAGCGTCAGCAGCAGAAAAAGCAGGAGTCTTGTATGTGTTAAAAGCTTGCTCAAATTCTTAATACATTTTGTGGGTGCAAAGGTACGGCGTTTCCTGTTAATAGACAATACTCAATTCTTGGTAATTGATATCGTAGCCCTTTGGTACGGGCATACCTAATACTTGTTATTTTGCAAAGATAGTCGCTTTTTGATGCGTGAGTTATGGCTTTTCTTTTGTATCTTTGCAGTCCGAAAATTCAAGATTAACTGTATATTATATGAATAAGGTAACAACAAGCATGCTCCTGTTGCTCGTGGCTGTCACGATGACCGCCCAGCCACTGAAACAGGACCCCGCCGTCCGTCAGGGGAAACTGAAGAACGGACTCACTTACTACATTCGCCACAATGCCAAGGAGGCAGGACTGGCCGACTTCTACATCGCCCAGCGTGTGGGATCAATCCTCGAGGAACCGCGTCAGCGCGGACTGGCTCACTTCTTGGAGCACATGGCTTTCAACGGCACAAAGCATTTCCCCGGCAAGGGTAAGCAGTTAGGTATCGTGCCTTGGTGCGAGACCATCGGCGTGAAGTTCGGTGCCAACCTCAACGCCTATACCAGCATCGACGAGACGGTGTATAACATCTCCTCCGTGCCTGTGAAGCGCGAGGGTATTGCTGACTCCTGTCTGCTCATTTTGCACGACTGGAGTCACTATCTGCTGTTAGAAGACAAGGAGATAGACAAAGAGCGTGGTGTCATCCATGAGGAATGGCGTACCCGTCGCGCTGGCAAGGCCGTCAGCCGACTAATGGAGCAGGCCGCCCCTAAAATATATAAAGGTACGAAGTATGAGGACTGCTTGCCCATCGGTTCGATGGACATCGTCGATAACTTTCCCTACAAGGATCTGCGCGACTACTACCACAAGTGGTATCGTCCCGACCTGCAGGCCATCGTCGTCGTTGGCGATGTGGACGTAGACAAGATGGAGAAGAAAATCAAGAAGATCTTCTCCGGCATTCCTGGTGTGAAGAACGGTGCCAAGCGTGAATATTATCCCGTCAACGACAACGACACGATGATTGTCGACATCCAGCGCGACAAGGAACAGCCCATCGTACTGGTTCACCTCTACCAGAAACGCGAGGCAACGCCCGATGCCGAGAAGAATGACGTGAAGTATCTGCGTGGCGACTATGTCGACTTCCTCATCCGCACGATGCTCAACGACCGTCTGGCCGAGTTACGCCAGTTGGCCAATCCTCCCTATCAGAGTGCAACAGCTCGTATCGGCAGTTTCTTCATTAGTCGTACAAAGGATGCCTTCTCGCTGTCCATCAGCGCCAAGGAGAAGAATGTCTTAGGTGGCGTCATTGCCGCTGTGGGCGTGACGGAACAAGTTCGTCAGCACGGTTTCACGGAGGCAGAGTTGAAGCGTGCCAAAGCTCTGAAACTGAACCATGACGAGCGTAAGTTCCGTGAACGTGACGACCGTCGTAACTCGAGATTTGTGAGCGCCTGTGTGCGCAACTTCCTGGATAATGAGCCGCTGATGGCCATCGAGGACGAGGTGGAGTTGACACGCCGCTTCGACCGTGAGGTGAACCTGGACGAGGTCAACAAGGCCGTCAAGGAACTCATCACCGACCAGAACCAGGTGGTAGTGATGTATGCGCCTGACAAGGAAGGACTGGTGCTGCCCACCGAGCAGCAGATAGAGAATGTCATCACCGCTACCCAGCAGTTGCAGTATGCACCTTATGCTGAAAAGAAGGTGGAGACTGACCTCACCTCTTACCTCTCGCCGCTCACCTCCCAGAAAGGCACCATCGTCAGTGAGCAGCTCTATCGTCATGGATTTACGGAGTACACGTTGTCGAATGGCCTGAAGGTATATGCCAAGAAGACAGACTATGCCAAGGATGCCGTGTCGTTCAGTCTGCGTGGCGAGGGCGGTACGTCGCTCTATACCGATGCCGACATTCCCAACTTCTCGCTCATCAGTAGCGCCGTCAACGATGCCGGTGTGGCCGAGTTCGATGCCTTGACGCTGCGCAAGATGCTTACGGGCAAGTCGGTACGCGTGCAACCGTCTGTTGGCACAAAGGGACAGAGTATTGGCGGTGGCGTCTCGGTGAAGGATATGGAGACGCTGTTTCAGCTCGTTCACCTCTACTTCACCCAGCCGCGTCGCGACACGGTGGCCTTCCAGAGTCTGTTGAACCGCACCAACGCCTTCCTGACCAACCGCAATGCATCACCGCAGGTGGACTACAACGACTCCATCCGCGCCATTCTATACAACCATCATCCGCGTCTGGCTCCTGTCACGCAGGAGACGCTGAAGAAAGTTAACTACGACCGCATCCTGCAGATTTATAAAGAGCGTTTCAGTGATGCATCGGGCTTCAAGGCCGTCGTTATCGGCAACTACGACGAGCAGCAGCTGAAGAATCTGATGTGCCAGTATCTGGCCACACTGCCCTCGACGCATAAGGGTGAGCAGACCAACTGGAACAACGTGCCTCGCATCGTGAGTGGTGATTTCGCGCGTTCCTTTAATAAAAAGATGGCTACGCCGCTGGCCAACGTCAGTATCTACTATACCGCCGACGTGCCCTTCACGCCGCAGAGCGACCTGGAGTTGGACTTCCTGACACGTGTGCTGAAGATTGCCTATACCGACAGTGTCCGCGAGGAGAAGGGTGGAACGTATGGTGTTAGCGTTGCTTTCGAACTGGACAAGGACGACCGTCCCAACACCACGTTGCGCATCTCTTACAATGCCGACCCCTCGCGCTACGGGGAATTGAACCCCATCATCTACGAGCAGCTGCAGCATATTGCCAAGCAGGGTCCTGCTGAGGCTTCGATGCAGAAAATCAAGGAGTATTTAGTGAAGCAGTACCAACAGGCTGTCATCACCAACGACTACTGGAGCTATGTCATCTGGCACGAGTTGGACGACGATGCCGACTTCGATGCAAACTACTGCGATATGGTACGTCAGATGACACCTCAGCAGGTGCAGCAGATGGCGCAGAAGATTCTCGCCGCCAAGCGCCGTATAGAGGTAACGATGCTCTCGGAGCAATAACAGCCATGGAAAAGGGAACCGACTTCGGTTCCCTTTCTGTTGCGCCGTGGTGGCGCTTGCTGTGCTGTTGTAGCTCCTTGCTGCGCCCTGGTATTACGCGTCGGCGAAGGTCATGCCATCGTCGAGCATCACCTGTAGCTTGGTGTACTCACAATGGAAATCATGCTGCAGACGGTCCAGATAGCGACGGCACTCCCACTTGCACATGGGCAGGTCGTGCAGCAGGTAGTTGCCGCAGGCCTGAGGCTCGGTGGCGGGCACTTTCGTCTGCGTGAGTATCCACTCCAGACACTCGATGGTCAGCTGTCGCATGTCCTCGACGCTGTACGTTCCCGTCATGATGATATACATACCCGTCAGACAGCCCATCGGACCGACATACACCACGTCGTCCTTGGCACGAGAATTGCGGAACCAGGTGGCCATCAGGTGCTCGATGCTATGCATGGCGGCGGGCGCTACGGCAGGCTCCTTGTTGGGTTCGGTGATGCGCAGGTCGAACGTGGTGAAACCCTTGTCCTCACGCGACACATAGATGCCGGGCTTCAGATGCGTGTGGTCGATAGTGAAACTTGGTATGACTTCCATCTCATTTTCTAATATTAATTTTTCATCTTTAATTCTTCATCTTTAATCTTTTCCACAAAACTTTTCGTGGCATAGAACGAGTGTTCTGCAACGGTGTCCCAGAAGTTGTGGTACTGCGAGGCGTCGGTGTCGTATAGGGGCATGTCGCTGACCACGCGGAATGAGATGAACGGCACGTGGTTGATGTAGCATGTCTGAGCAATGGCGCATGACTCCATATCGATGGCTTTTGCCTCGGGGAACTTCTCGATGATGCTGCGCATTTTGTCCTTCGAGTCCACGAACCAGTCGCCTGTAACAATGAGTCCTGGGATAATGCGTATCTCGTCACTTGACAGACTAACGGCCTTCTCCAGTAACTTGGCGTCAGTCTGGTAGCGTGCAGGAAGACCTTGCACCTGACCATAGACGGTAGTATCGTCGATGGCGCGTCCGCAATAGACATCGTGGTAGGTCAGTTCGGTGCTGACCACGATGTCCTGAATGTGGACGTCGTCGCCGTTGCCGCCTGCACAACCGCTGGAGATGATGACGTCGGGGTGGAACTCGTTAATCATGCGCTGTGCACCGAGGGCGGCGTTCACCTTGCCGATGCCACACTTCTCGACGCGTACATTTCCGTCAGCGAACAGGTGCTGCAACTGCCGCAGCTCCTTGTCCATTGCTACAATTATTCCGATTTTCATAGGGCTAATGGGTCTTATTGGGTTAATGGGTCTTATAGGGCTTATGGGTTAGAGGAATCCTTGGTGCTTGAGGGCTTCGAGCAGTCCTGCCGACATGGCCTCGTTGTCCTTCTTGGTATAGCGGATGTCGGTGAAGATCTGCGCCAGCGTCTCCTTGTTGTTGATGCGGCAGAACTCACGGTTCTCTTCCAGTTCTTCCTTGGCCGTATAGTAGCGGTCGATGTCCTCGCGGCTGTAGTCCTTGTAGGTCTCCTGGTGTACGAAGCTTTGCAGCGGCAGACGGTCGGAGAGGGGAGGCTCCTCGGCGGGCCAGCCGACGGTCAGCGTGGCGACGGGCATCACCAACTTTGGCAAATGCAGCGTGTCGATAATCATCTGCGGCATGTAGACCGTGGTGCCTAAGTAGCAGTAGCCCAGTCCTTCTTCGTCCATCAGGTTGCACAGCGTCTGGGTATACAGCAAGGCGTCAATGGCGGCGTTCTGGTACGACAGGAAGTTGTCGTAGCCGGGCGTTGCCTTGCGCTCCTCGCACCAACGGGTGGTGCGTCGGAAGTCGGCGCAGATGGTCAGCACCACGGGTGCCCCCTTCACCATTGGCTGGTTGAAGTGTGCCGGTGCCAGCCGCTCTTTCATCTCCGGACTGCGTGTCACCACGACCGAGTACAACTGCAGGTTGCCCATCGTCTGGGTTCGTGCGGCCTCCGTCATCAGGCGGTTCAACAACTCTTCCGTTACTTCTCTCTCGCTATATTGGCGAATCGTTCGCCTTGTGGTCAGATTTTTCATGCTGCAAAGGTACGAAGACTTTTTCATATCGGAAAACTTTTTCAGATTTTTAATAGAGAAAGTTATCCATAATAGGAAACTATTTATTAACTTTGTGCCCAAATTTTGATTTAACGATGCAGACATATACTTACGAAGAGGCTATGGAGGCCTCATTGGCTTATTTCGGTGGCGATGAGTTGGCGGCTCGCGTGTGGGTCAACAAGTACGCCATGAAGGATTCGTTCGGCAACATCTACGAGAAGTCGCCCGAACAGATGCACTGGCGTATTGCCAATGAAATCGCACGCATAGAGAAGAAGTACAAGAATCCGATGTCGGCGCAGCAGGTGTTCGACCTGTTGGACCATTTCCGCTACATCGTGCCTGCCGGTAGTCCTATGACGGGCATCGGCAACAACTTCCAGATAGCATCGCTCTCCAACTGCTTTGTCATCGGACTGGACGGTAATGCCGACAGCTACGGTGCCGTGTTGCGCATCGACGAGGAGCAGGTGCAGCTGATGAAGCGTCGCGGCGGTGTGGGTCACGACCTGAGCCACATTCGTCCAAAGGGCTCCCCCGTCAACAACTCCGCCCTGACATCGACCGGTCTGGTGCCCTTCATGGAGCGATATAGTAATAGTACGCGCGAGGTGGCACAGGACGGACGCCGTGGAGCGCTGATGCTCTCTGTGAGCATCAAACACCCTGACTCCGAGGCCTTTATTGATGCCAAGATGACCGAGGGTAAGGTGACGGGTGCCAACGTCAGCGTGAAGATTGACGACGAATTCATGCGTGCCGCTACGGAGGACAAGCCTTACACCCAGCAGTGGCCCATCGACGGCAAGCCCGACGAGCAGGGACTGCTCATCAAGAAAGACATCTCGGCCAAGGAGCTGTGGGAGAAGATTGTCCACAACGCCTGGAAGAGTGCCGAGCCTGGTGTGCTGTTCTGGGACACCATTCTGCGCGAGAGCATTCCCGACTGCTATGCTGACCTGGGCTTCCGTACCGTGTCGACCAACCCCTGCGGCGAGATACCTCTCTGTCCCTATGACTCTTGCCGATTGCTGTGTATCAATCTCTACAGCTATGTCCGTAATGCCTTCACCAAGGACGCCTACTTCGACCATGAGTTGTTTAAGGAACACGTGCAGAAAGCTCAGCGTATCATGGACGATATCGTTGACCTGGAGCTGGAGAAGATAGACCTCATCATGGAGAAGATAGGCAAAGACCCGCAGTCGGAGGAAATCAAGGGAGCCGAATATCATCTGTGGGAGAAAATCAAGAGCAAGAGCGCTAAGGGTCGCCGTACTGGTGTGGGTATCACCGCCGAGGGCGATATGATAGCTGCCATGGGACTGCGCTATGGTACGCAGCAGGCTACCGACTTCAGCGTCGAGGTACACAAGACCTTGGCCCTGAACGCCTACCGCAGTAGTGTCGAGATGGCCCGCGAGCGTGGCGCCTTCGAGATATACGACGCTCAGCGCGAGGCACAGAATCCCTTTGTTCTGCGACTGAAACAGGCCGACGAGCAGCTGTATCAGGATATGTTCAAGTACGGTCGTCGTAACCTGGCCTGCCTGACCATCGCACCCACGGGAACCACCAGTCTCATGACGCAGACCACCAGTGGTATCGAACCCGTCTTTATGCCCGTCTACAAGCGTCGACGCAAGGTTAATCCCAACGACACCGACGTGCATGTGGACTATGTCGACGAGGTGGGAGACTCGTTTGAGGAATACATCGTCTACCACCCCAAGTTCATGGAGTGGATGAAGGTCAACGGTCTGGACACCACCAAGCGCTATACGCAGGAGGAAGTGGACGAACTCGTCAGCAAGTCACCCTACCATAAAGCCACCGCCAACGATGTCGACTGGCTGATGAAGGTGCGCATGCAGGGAGCTATCCAGAAGTGGGTAGACCATTCCATCAGCGTTACCGTCAACCTGCCCAACGACGTCGACGAGGCTCTGGTCAACCGGCTCTATGTCGAGGCCTGGCGCTCGGGATGCAAAGGCTGTACCATTTATCGCGACGGAAGCCGCTCGGGCGTTATGATCAGCGTCAGCAGCAAGGACAAGAAGAAAGAGGCTGGCGCCGGAAAGCAGGAGCCGGGAGAAATGGAGGATACCACCAAGGATAACAACATGGAGGTTGCTCCGCCAACGCCCTGCCAGCACCCCGAAGTGACTGAGGTGCGTCCCAAGGAACTGGAGTGCGACGTGGTGCGATTCCAGAACAACAAGGACAAGTGGGTGGCTTTCGTCGGACTGCTTGACGGCTATCCCTACGAGATATTCACCGGTCTGCAGGACGACGAGGAGGGCATCATGCTGCCCAAGTCGGTTACTAAGGGTAAGATTATCAAGCAGGTCAACGACGACGGCACCAAGCGCTACGACTTCCAGTTCGAGAACAAGCGCGGCTACAAAACCACCGTCGAGGGCCTCTCGGAGAAGTTCAATCCCGAATACTGGAACTACGCCAAGCTCATCAGCGGTGTACTGCGCTACCGTATGCCCATCGACCACGTCATCAAGCTTGTCTCCAGTCTGCAGCTGAAGAGCGAGAGCATTAACACGTGGAAGGTTGGTGTGGAGCGTGCCCTGAAGAAATACATCGCCGACGGCACTGAGGCCAAGGGACAGAAGTGCCCCAACTGCGGTAGCGAGAGCCTCGTCTACCAGGAGGGCTGTCTTATCTGTAAGAACTGTGGAAGTAGCCGATGCGGATAACGTCCTCACATATCATCCTCCAGGAGATGCACTTCTATGCTTATCACGGCGTGTTGCCCCAGGAACGCATCGTAGGCGGCGACTATACCGTCAGCGTGGAGGTTGACGTCGACACTACGGCGGCTATGGAGCACGATGTGGTCGACGTGACACTGAACTATGCCGAGCTCTATGAGGTCGTTCAGAACGAGATGCTGACACCCTCAGACCTGCTGGAACACCTGGCGGGCCGTATCGGTAAGGCCATTATGACTGCCTTCCCACAGGTGAAGGCCGTCGACCTCACCGTCATGAAGGACAATCCACCTATGGGAGCCGACTGCAAGGGTGCAGGAATTAAACTACACATTGAGAAATAAATAAGAACGCATGAAGCAAAAGTTTCTGATATTCATCATAGCCATTGGCTGGGCACTCGTCAGCCATGCTGCCAGCAAGACCTTCACCCTGGTCATCGACGCAGGACACGGAGGTCACGATGCCGGCGCCGTGGGAGCTATCACCCGCGAGAAGGCTATCAATCTTAACGTCGCCTTGGCTTTCGGTCGACTCGTCGAGCAGAACTGCCCCGACGTCAAGGTCATATATACCCGTAAGACCGATGTCTTCGTGCCCTTGCATACCCGTGCCGACATTGCCAATCGCAACAAGGCCGACCTCTTCATTTCCATCCATACTAACGCCCTGCCCAAGGGCCATATCTCACGAGGCATGGAGACCTATACGCTGGGTATGCACCGTGCAGCCGACAACCTCGCCGTCGCTAAGCGAGAGAACGAGGTTATCCTCTATGAGAAGGACTATAAGCAGCGCTATCAGGGTTTCGACCCCAACTCCTCCGAGAGCTATATCATGTTCGAGTTCATCCAGGACAAGAATATGGCACAGAGCGTCGAACTGGCCAAATTCATCCAGCGTCGTACCTGTGCTCAGGCTGGACGCATCAACAAAGGTGTCAAGCAAGCCGGATTCCTGGTGTTGCGCGAAACGTCGATGCCCAGCTGTCTGGTAGAATTGGGCTTCATCTCTACCAGCGATGAAGAACGCTTCCTGCACTCTCAGAACGGTGTCAGTCAGATGGGGCTGGGCATCTACCAGGCTTTCCTCGACTACAAGCGCAAGTATGCTCCCACTACGACGACTCCCTACCGGGTTGAGGCCAAGCAGGAGGTGAACATTCCTTCCGTTGTGCCCCAGCAGGAAGAGGTTAAGGAGAGCAAGCGTGAGAAACGTCGCCGTGAGAAGGCTGAGCAGGAAGCCCGTGAGGCCGCCGAGAAAGCCGCTCGCGAACAGCAGGAAACTGCCGAGAAGGCTGCCCGCGAGGCTGTGGAGAAGCAGCAGCCCCAAGACACGGTTGCCACCGTACAGCAGCCTGTTCCCGTTGTGACTCCAAAACAGCCTGTTCCCGTTGTGACCCCCCAACAGACTGAGGTCAAACAGCCCGCTCCCGTTGCGGCTGCTCCCGTTGCGTCCGCTCCTGTTTTCAAAGTACAGATTCTGGCCAGCGGTGTAAAGCTTAAGAGTACGTCGCCCCAGCTGAAGGGACAGTCGGATGCAGAATGTTACCAAGAGGGCGGAATGTATAAATATACGGTGGGCGCCTCGACCAACTACAATGAGATATTCAGGTTGCGCAAGGAGTTGCTCGACAAGTTCCCGCAGGCCTTCATCATCGCCTTCAAGGATGGCCAGAAGATGGATGTCAGGCAGGCCATTCAGGAGTTTAAGAACAGAAAGTAAAACAACAGAATAAAAATACAAAACAAGCGATAGACTATGAAGTTTACGAAGGAAATCAAGATTGCACTCGTCGCCATTGTGGGCATCGTGGTGCTCTATTTCGGCATGCAGTTCCTCAAGGGACTGAGCATCTTTTCTAATGAAAATTCGCTGTACGTGGCTTTCAGCGATGCTACCGGACTCTCTGAGTCGGCTCCCGTCTATGCCAATGGCTATCGGGTGGGCGTCGTGAAAGCCCTGAACTACAACTACGACCCGCAGGGTAAGATCATTGCCGAGGTAGGACTGGACAAGATGATGCGCGTGCCCAGAGGTTCGAAAGCTGAATTGGCCAGCGACCTGCTGGGTAACATCAAAATCAACCTCGTACTCGCTGACGATCCACTGAACATGCTGGTTTCCGGCGACACCATACCGGGTGGTGCCGAAATGGGCATGATGAGCCGCATAGGTAGCATGATGCCTGCCGTTGAGGCTATACTGCCCAAGCTCGACTCCATCATGACCAGCCTGAACATCCTGCTGGCTGATCCCGCTTTGCGCAATACGCTGCACAACGTGGAGGGAATGACTGCCAACTTGGATGCCACCAGTCTCGAACTGCACACCCTGTCGGCTTCACTCAACAAGGAGGTGCCGGGAATGATGCAGAAGACCAACGGCGTGCTGGAGAACACCCAGCAGTTCACCGCCAACCTCTCGCAAGTGGACATTGCACAGATGATGGCTAAGGTCGATCAGACGCTAAAGAACGTACAGGAAATGACGGACAAGTTGAATAGCAACGAGGGCACCTTGGGACTGCTGATGCGCGATAAGACGCTATATCAGAATCTGACAACGACGGTGGCTGATGCCGACTCACTGATGGTAGACCTGAAGGCCCATCCGAAACGCTACGTACACTTCTCCGTTTTCGGGAAAAAAGATAAGTGATAATTTTGATTTATTTTAATTTTGTCTAAATAAGAGCCCTCCGATGGGATTCTTCCGTGAAACATTCAAAACTGCTTGAAATATCATATAGTTAGAGCGTGTAAATTCTAGAGTCTGCACAGGGCTAAAGTTGTGTGCAGACTTTTGTTAAGTGATTGAAATACAGGTAAATGGAATTACGCAAGAGCTAGTTTGGATAAATAATTTTCAAATGCTCTTAATTGGCGATAAATAAGTAAGTTACGGCTTTTAATGGAAACTTGTAGAAGGAAATTGGATTTGCAGGATTGGAAAAAAATAGCGACCTTTGCACTCGGAATAAATAAAACTAGGACCTAATCGTCTTAATAATAATTTAAGAGGTAATAACAAGTAACGCCGCATGGTAAACAATCCAAAGGCGCTTTGGGACAACTGCCTTAGTCTGATTAAGGAGAACGTCACGGAGCAGCAATTCAGAACATGGTTCGCGACCATCGTCTTCGAGAGCTACAACGAAGAAACGCGAACTTTACTCGTACAAGTGCCGAGCAGGTACGTGTATGAGTATCTGGAGCAGTACTATGTGGGGTTGCTGAGCAAAGCCTTGACCCGTTGCTTCGGACAGAGCGTGCAGCTTACCTATCGCGTCATGATGGACGTAGAGCACAAGCTGACGGTCGACGAGCAGGGTAGTGAGGCTGTCAACATTGATCCGAAGCCAGCCACCCAGCGGGGCAACAAAACGCCCACGGCGCTGGATGCTGCTGCACCGCAGGACGTCAATCCGCAGCTGGATCTGCACAAGACCTTCCAGAGTTTCATCGAGGGCGACTCCAACAAACTGCCGAGAACGGTAGGTGTCTCCATCGCCGAGCATCCGGGTAAGTCGACGTTCAATCCCTTCTTCGTCTACGGACCGTCGGGCTGTGGCAAGACACACCTCATTAACGCCATCGGCATACATTGCAAGGAGCTTTATCCGCAGAAGCGCGTGCTCTACGTGTCAGCACGACTTTTCCAGGTGCAGTTCACCGATGCCAGCCGCCAGAATACCGTCAACGACTTCATCAATTTCTACCAGACCATCGACGTGCTCATCATCGACGATGTTCAGGAGTGGGCTACTGCAGAGAAGACCGTTGCCACCTTCTTCCATATCTTCGACCATCTGTTCCGTCTGGGCAAGCAGATTATCCTCGCCTCTGACCGTCCTCCCGTGGACTTGAAGTGGCTGCAGGACCGTATGCTCACCCGTTTCTCATGCGGACTTATCGCCGAACTGGAGAAACCCAATGTGCAGTTGTGTATCGACATCCTCAATGCCAAGTGCCGTCGTGACGGACTGAAGATTCCAGCCGACGTCATCCAGTTTATTGCCGAGACTGCCAACGGTTCCGTGCGCGACCTGGAGGGTGTCATCAACTCGTTGCTGGCTTATAGTGTCGTCTACAACTCCAATATTGATATGCGACTGGCCGAGCGTGTCATCAAGCGCGCCGTCAAGGTGGACAACAAGCCGCTGACCATCGACGATATTCTGGAGAAGGTCTGTGGCCACTACAATGTTCCGCAGCAGCAGGTGTTCAGCAAGAGTCGCAAGCGCGACTATGTGCTGGTGCGTCAGATTTCTATGTATCTGGCTCAGAAGTACACCAAGATGCCTGCCTCACGCATCGGACAGCTCATCGGAGGGCGCGACCATTCCACCGTGCTGCACAGCTGTACGACCATCGAGCAGCGCCTGAAGGTCGATAAGGCCTTCTCTGCCGAGTTGTCCAGCATTGAGAATTCCTTCAAGTTGAAGAATTAAAAGGGTGAAAACAATTTTTTCATTCTTTTATTCTTTTATTCCTTAAATATTTCGTACCTTTGCACCGCAAAACGATAAACGACTGCAAGGAGAGGTGCTCGAGTGGTTGAAGAGGCACGCCTGGAAAGCGTGTAACCGGCAAAACCGGTTCGCAGGTTCGAATCCTGTTCTCTCCGCAGAAAGAACAGGTTCAAAGCTCCGAGGTAAAACCTTGGGGCTTTGTTGTTCTCTCCGCGAAGCAGAGAAGAGGATTCAAAGCTCCGAGGTAAAACCTTGGGGCTTTGTTGTTCTCTCCGCAGAAAGACAAGAATGCTTCTTGATTATACTCCGGCAACGACTTCAATCTCAACCAATGCCCCTTTCGGCAAGGTCTTTACAGCAACGGCAGACCTCGCAGGGTATGGCTCCGAGAAGAATTCTGCATAGACAGCATTCATATCCGCAAAGTCATTCATGTCGGCCATGAATACTGTTGTTTTCACGACATCGTTCATCGTAAGTCCGGCTTCTTCCAGAATAGCCTTCACGTTGAGCAAAGACTGACGGGTTTGTTCCTTGATACCGCCTTCTGCGAACACTCCAGTAGCAGGGTCGATGGGAATCTGCCCAGAGGTGTAAATGAGATTGCCTACTTGTATGGCCTGACTATAGGGACCAATGGCCGAAGGAGCCTTTGTTGTGCTGATTACTTTTTTCATTGTCTTATTCATATTTGATTCTCTTAAAGTATTGTAATGTTGGGTGCAAAGATACGAATAATAAAGGGAAAATGAGTATCTTTGCAGCGTGTTTTAATAGAATTTGTGATATGATACGACTGGAAAAATATAGGGTATGGCTGTTATTAGCTGTCCTTACCATTTGCGGTACGGCCAGTTTTGCCTCGTGCGCTTCCAATGAGGGTAATGGCAAAGTAGCAGAGATTCTTAATCGGGGCACCATCCTCGTTGGCACTACTGGCGACTATCGTCCACTATCCTTTAGGGAGGCTGACGGGACATATTGGGGTTTTGGCATTGAGGTGGCAAAGGAAATTGCAAAAAGGATAGGTGTCGGTGTGGAGTTCATCAAGACCTCCTGGCCTACGTTGACGGCAGATGTATTGGCAGAACCTCAGTTGTTCGACCTCGCCATTGGCGGAATTACCATTACCGATACACGACGGGAAACGATGCTTATGAGCGACGGTTATCTGGCTAACGGTAAGACCATCCTGTGCAGGGCTTCGGAGGCAGACCGCTACAAGTCGTTGGCAGACATTGACAAGCCCGAAGTCCGTGTCATGGTGAATCCCGGTGGACTGAACGAGAAGTTTGCCAACGAGAACTTGACTCACGCGAATATAGTTGTTCACTCAAAGAACGAGGAAATACCGGCACTCATAGCCGAAGGTGCTGCCGACGTGATGATAACGGAAATTACGGAGGCTCCTTATTATGTGAAGACTGACACGCGACTGGCCGCCCCACTGTTGAACGCTCCATTTACTCATGGCGAAATTGGTGTCCTCATGCAGAAGGGTCAGGAGGATCTCTTGCAGATAGTGAACAATGTCATCCGTCAGATGAAGTCCGACGGCTCTCTTCGGAAGCTGCACGAGAAGTACGGGCTGGTATATGCCTACTCCCGAAGCACCTTTTGAACTCGCTCTCGAAGTTGGGGGTCAGCACATCTTTCCCCATAGCATCGCGGATTTCCTGCATCGACCAGAAGCGACCACCGTTCAGCTCCTCTGCCGAGGGTTTGATCTCTCCGTCGTATGTGGTCCGATGCACATACACCAGTTCCTTCTCACGCTTGCTTTCAAACACATACTTGTCGATAAACGCTGGGGTGAAGTCAGTGATGCCCAGTTCTTCGCGGACTTCACGCCTCAATGCTTCGTCGGGTGTCTCTCCAAAATCCACATGCCCGCCAACAGCAGTATCCCACTTCCCTGGTTGTATGTCTTTCCAGTCTGGGCGACGTTGCAGATAGATCTCGCCCTTGGAATTGAACACATGAAGATGAACCACGGGGTGCAGCAGTTTTGAGCCGCTATGACACTCGCCTCGTGTGGCAGAGCCTATCACGTCGCCATCTTCGTTTACTAATGGAAATATCTCTTGTTGGTTGTCCATATTACTCGTAGTGCCTGATTCTAACGTCTATACCTTCGTCTTTAAGCTGTGCAGGAATCCCGGTTACTTATGTCTGTCGGTACTGACAGGCTTGCCAGCCTCTTTCCAGGCGATGATGCCACCTTTGAGATTAACACACTTGTAGCCAATATCAGCCAGCTTCCCTGCAGCATTGGCCGACCGACGCCCGCTTCTGCAGTAAATGGCAATAGTCTTGTCGATGGGAAGCACAGCTTTTGCTTTCTCCACGAAATCGTCTTGCTTCTGGTCTATCAGCACAGCACCCTCGATGTGCCCCTCTGCATATTCGTCAGCAGTCCGTACGTCAAGCAGCACGACTCCGGGGTTCGTTATCAACTCTGAGAATCCCTGCACGTCGGTGTTCTCGAAATTCTGTTGGCCACAAGCTGTTGTCAGCCCAAGCGTAGCCAGTAGGCATGTAAGTATTTTCTTCATATTGCAGTCATCGTTAAAAAGACCGATACAAATATAGTGCATAAAGCCGATGTTTCCGCCCTATCCACTAAAAATATATGTATTTTTAACACAAGAAGTCATTTCCGCAACTCTACTCATGTCGTAGGATGCAGAGTAGAGTTACTTGGGCGCCTTTATTTCTTAATAATATTTAAAACAAAGACAACAACACGCCTTGTTTAAAAATTAAACTATATATTTGCATTTGATTATGGAAACAAATGAAATAGATATTATAAGGAACATGCGCGCAGAGGTGATGAGCCGCAAGGACATTACCGGCGAGAACCTCTTCTTGGTCTGGGGCTATCCAACGGCCATCGTACTCTTTATCGAGTATCTTGCACTGATTACATGGGGTGAGAACTGGTGTGCCTGGCTGTGGGCACTCATCCCGCTGATTAGTACACCGCTGATGATACACTACCTCCGTGTTGACTATAAGCGTACCCAGCACCGTACCCACGAGCAGAGCTACATTCTGACGCTATGGATATTCATCGGCATCGCCTCTTGTGTGGGTGGTGCGGCTATGGGATTTGCCGGCGTCTTTGAGAAATTCTTTTTCTCCTATCTGGGACTGCTTTGTGGCCTGGGGTGTTTCCTGACGGGCATCATCCTGGACTTCCGTCCGAAGACCGTCTGTGGCGTCATCGCCTCCCTGCTCTCCATCATCCCACTCTTTCTACAGGGCGATAACTGGCCATTGCAGCTGCTTGTGACGTCCGCCATCGTCGTCATTGCGCTCATCATTCCTGGCCATCTGTTTAAGAGGTATGTCAGGGAGTACTATTCGTAAGGAAAACGAATCATTATATATAAAGAATCTGTTATGAGTCCATTTAAGTTTGCCGTCATCAATCCCCTGCTGCACAATGAGCTGCGCCTGAAGATTATGGTTACGCTCGACTGTCTGGAGAGTGCCAACTTCATGTATCTGTGCGAGATTACCGGTGCCACCCGTGGCAACCTGAGCGTACAGATTACGACGCTGAAGGATGCGGGCTATCTGAAAGTCGACAAGAGCGGTTCCGGTCCCACGGCTCGTTCTGTCTGCCGCATCACGCACTTAGGCCATGAAGCCCTGCAGGCTTACGAAAAAGGCCTTCGCCGCCTCTTTACCGAGCCTGTGCCAGACGCAGAAGAAGAAAGCAAGAAGATCGGATAGCATCCCCCATGAGCCGACGCTAACTGATTAAGGATGGAAACAGGCCGAAATGTCTAAATTATAAACTATTCATACACTCCTAACTATCTAAATTATAAACCAATCAATACTATGCTTATGAAAACAAAACTACAACAACTGATGTTCACACTATTTGCTGTAATGGTGTGCGCAAGTGTGAATGCAACCGTGTATAGCGGCAATTGTGGTGCCAGCAATGACAATGAACCAACCGATGCTGTTCAATGGTCGTTTGACACAAACACTGGAACGCTGACCTTTACGGGTACAGGCAAGATGTTTGAAGGAGCTCGCCCCTGGCAACAGAGTGACTGGACCAAGCAAGGTGGTGACGGCTATTTTACGACCCTTCGGAAGGTCATTGTAGGAAAGGGTATTACCAATATCCCTGCCAGCTACTTCTACATGGAGAGCGAACTGGAGCAAGTCGTACTATTCGGCGACCTGACGTCAATCGGCGTTGATGCCTTTGGCGAGTGCAAGAAGCTGGCTGCTATCTATAGCTTGGCAACAGTTCCTCTGACGTTGGGTGACGAAGGCATGGAAACGTCTGTGTTCTATGATAACGACGTGACAGATCCTGAGAATCCCAAGCCGGTACCCATCGCTACGTTGGCAGACATCTACGTGCCTGAAGCAGCCATCGCCTCCTACCAGGGTGCTGCCGGATGGAGCAGCTATGCGTCGGCAGTCAAGGCCGTCACGATGACTACCGTTAACTATACTGGCAAAAGCAAGCTTCCCCGCTTTGAGGAAGTACAGTACTTCGTGGGTGCAGCTGCTGTGTACCAACACGACTTTGTGAAGCAATTACCAGAAAACCCGACAGGCGAAGGTACGGTAGTCTATGTCGGCAAGGTGACGGAGTTTGGCAGTAATTGTCTGCAGTTCCAAAATGACTTGGTGAGGATTGTCGTTCCGGAAGGTGTGGAGAAGCTGGGCTTCCAGGCATTCTATGCGTGTCAAAAACTGACGGATATCGACCTGCCCCTCACTTTGAAGGAGATAGGTGGAAACGCAGGTCTGGCCTTCGAAGCCTGCACGGATTTGGAAAAGGGTCACTTTGTCATCAAGGACCTAAAGTGGTGGTGCTCGATGGTCATCAAGGGCATCTACTCTAATCCTATCTATTATGCCAAGCATATCTACGACACGAATAATCAGGAGATTACCGACTTGGTGATTCCTGAGGATATCACCAGCATTGGCGATTATGCCTTCTGTCGTTGCGAGGGACTGAAGTCGGTCACCTTCCATGACAAGCTGACCTATCTTGGTGCTAATTCATTTTATTCTTGTACAGGCCTGACAAACGTCGAGATTCCTGCAAGCATCAAGACCATCAATGAGGGTGCTTTCATGAGGTGTTCGAACCTCGCAACTGTCACCATCCCTGAGGGTATTGAGACGATTGGCTTCAATGCATTCTCACATTCGGGTCTGAAAACGCTGACGCTGCCATCAACCATCAGAGACATGATGCAGTCGTTCGTCAGTTGCGAGCAACTTGAAACGCTGACGCTGACGGATGGTATCACCGAACTGGACGGCTCGTTCTACTACTGCCACGCATTGAAAGAGGTACGTATCCCTGGCAGCATCAAGAAGCTGAGCTATCAGGACTTCATGAGTTGTAACAGCTTGGAGACAGTTGTCTTCGACGAGGGAGTGGAGGAAATAGCAGGATTCACAGATAATCCCAAACTGAAAAACATCACCATTCCTTCTACTGTCAAGAAAATAGGCAGTCTCAGGAATAACCCGAGTCTGGAGACCATTTTCATACCAGAGGGTGTGGAGTATCTCGCCATGTTCGACGACTGCACCGCTCTGAAGCAAATCAATATTCCTTCTACCATCACTTACATAGGCTCGTTTAAGAACTGTAATGCCTTGGAGAAAGTCATTGTTGCCGACCTCAAGTCGTGGTGCCATGCTCGCCACAGAGTTGATGGTTGGTATCCTCCTCAGCAGCCATCAGGCATGCTGTATCTCGGCACTGTCGAGCAGAACGAACCGATTACCAAGCTGGAGATACCAGAAGGAACGGAGAGAGTCGAGGCTTGGGCTTTTGAATACCTGACCAGTCTTACCTCTGTCAGCATCCCATCGACCGTGAAGTATCTGGGCGGTGGTACATTCTATGGCTGTACGAACATCGAAGAAATCGTACTGCCCGAAGGTCTGGAACAGTTCGGCTATAAGGAGTTTGCCGGTTGCACCAAGTTGGCGAAGCTGACCATTCCTTCTACCGTGATCAAAATCGACCAAGATGCCTTTGTGGAGGTTCCTGCCCTCGAGAATATATGGTGCAAGGCTTATCCCAACAAACTTTACTGGAGAGACTACACCTTCAACACCTTCATGCCTGAGAAGGCCACGAAGTTCCATGTGGTGAACCAGACCGCTTGGGAAGAGAAGTACCCTGAAGCCAAGTGTACCTTTGTGGGCGACATCGAGGTAGGTTCGACAGCTGTCACCTATCAGGCCAACGAGAAACAGGCTGCCCTGGACGACTATACCAAGTTCGACGGAGCATACGCACTGGTGTCTCACGAGTTTGCCGACGGCACGGGTACTGTGACCTATGCCGGCGAAGTAAATGGCATCGGAGCCTATGCCTTTAAGAACATGGCAGGTCTTACATCAGTCGATATTCCTGAGACGACTGCTTCCATCGATGACTATGCTTTCCAGGGCTGTACCGGTCTGACCACGATGACCCTTCCTGCAAGCGTTGTCTCCATTGGCAACTATGCCTTCAGTGGTTGCACCAATATGGCAACTCTCACCATCACTGCTCCATCAGCGCCCAACAATGCACCACGCAGGGCAGGAGAAGTGAGCGAGGGTCTGCAGCACATCGGCAGCTGCGCCTTCCAGAACTGTCCGCTGACTAGTCTGACGCTACCTGCTACGCTGAATGACATTGACGAATATGCCTTTGCGGATTTGTCGCAGCTGGCTGATGTCTATTGTGATGCCGATGCTGCTGACGTAGAGTGGCGTGGAAGCGACAACTCCAACATGTTCATGCCCAACAAGGCCACGCAGTTCCACGTAACGGATGCTGCCGCCTGGCAGACGAAGTTCCCCAATGCCAACGTCACCTTCGTAGACAATAAGGAAACGGGCATTTCCGCCATCAGGACAAACCAGCAACGCACCGACCGCAGCATCTATAACCTTAGCGGCCAGCGCGTCGACGCCTCCTACAAGGGCATCGCCATCATCAATGGCGTCAAGGTCGTTCTCTGTCAACAATGAATCTCAAGTACACAAAGAGAGCTGCACCTTGTGATGCAGCCCTCTTTGTCTTGTTTAACGTTTGAAGTTTGTGCGCCTGCGGTTGCCCGAGGGTCGCACCGCGAAGTGAATCCAGATGACGTTTCGCTTCTGTTCTATCAGCAGTTCGTCGTAGTCCTCGCGGTTTAGGTCGCTGATATCCAACAGAATCGCTGCATAGCGCAACGCCTGTTCACTAGCGACAGCGTTATTACTCTTGGAGTAATCGAATTTTCTTTCGGAGTACCGATTTTTCCGTTTGCAAGGACAGTGCAAGGCGAATGCACTAAAACATTCGAGAACCGCAATGAAAGAATATTACATTTGCGTTGTCAATGAGAGTGTAAGAGAATGCTCGCAGGGCACCAAAAATTTGTTTTCAGGCCTGACAAAATTTTCTGCCTGCCCAGAGCGTAAAAAAGTAGTCGCGAATGGAGACAACAACCAATAACCAATAAACAATAATCAATAACTAAAAAAATTAACATTTGAGTCATTCCCGTTAAACGGGAAAGCGGCGTAAGCCAAAAGGGCTCATTATTATCAACTATTTAAAAACTAAGAGGGCGTAAGCCAAAAGGGCTCATTATTATCAACTATTTAAAAACTAAGAGGAGTTTAAAATTATGGCAATGAAAGTGAAAGCAGTAGAGAAGCTACTGAAGTTTGACAAGAACCAGGGTGGCAATACCGGCACTATAACTCCCGGCGGAAGTGACGAAAACTAAGGCGAAACAAGCCCGCTGGAATGAGCGGGCTTGTTTGTTGTAGCTTGTCGTGTTACAGGCGGACGGGTTAGTCGTCCATGCCGATGATGGCGCCCTGATAGTTGAACTTCAGGTCGATGTCGTTCGACAGCTCGACGTCGTAGCCGTAGCGCTCCTTGTCAATCTTGGTGATGACGGTGCCCTGGAAGTTGCTGCTGACATACTGCTGGATGGGCTGGGGGACGATGGCAGCGGGAACGGCTGTCATGTGGCAGTCTACCTTCTTCCAGTTACCCTTGCGGTTGAACTCAATCTTCGTACCGTCGGCCAGTCGGCATTCGTAGCTGTTCCAGTCCTTCTCGGCATAGATAATCTTGCCGTTGGGGAAGTTGGTCTGTACGAACGTCTTGGCTGCTGCGGGCAGGCTCTCCACGGGAATGGGGGTGTCGTCAGCCATAGCAACGTTTGATACGAGGAAAGCCATCAAGGCTACGAGGATAATCTTAACTTGTTTCATAATACTTTGTGTTTTAATGGGTTATTGTACTTGTTGTTAATCTCTGTCGATGTCGAGAGGGGCACCGTCGCTGTCGAATTTCACTTCTAATCCATTGTCGAGCGTGGCCTTGTACTCGGTGACGAACCACTCGGTTTCTCTCTTGGCAAACATGATGCTGGTGCCTGGATAGTTCTTCTCGATGAAGGCTTTGGCAGGAGCAGGCAGCTGCTCGACGGAGATGGTTTTCTCGTCGTCGCAGCTGGAGAGCATCAGGACTGCCGTCAGCGCTGCAATAAGATACGTTGTCTTTTTCATATTCTTATCTATTATTTAAAAGTTATGTGATGATCTTGTCTTTGCCACTGGATGTTATTTCTGCTGCACGCCGTCAAGGGTGTACAGCTTGCCGTCGGGCTTGAGGATATGGAGGCGTCCGTTGCGGAGCAGCTTGACGGTCTCGGTGCCGAGGGCACGGAGCGAGATGCCGTTGATGTCGGTAGGCACATCCTTGCTGTTGATGTACAGGAACTCAGGGTCTGTCATGCCGTCGTACTCCAGATAAACCTCGCCCTCGGGCACCAGCGACTGGTCGTTGACGAGGTGGAAGAGGTAGTTGCCGTTCTGGCGCTGGAAGCGGTAGACCGTGCGGTCAGAGACGACCTTGCCGTCAGAGACGCGCAGCATGTTGTTGCCCGACTCGTAGGCATCGTCGCAGCGGGTCAGCGGAACGTTGAACACGGCGCCGGGTTCTTCGGTGTGCAGCAACACGGGGTCGCCCTGCGGTATCTCCTCGAGGGTGGTCTTGTTGATGTAGATGCGTTTCTCGTAGACACCCGTCACCTCATAGACGTCAATGGCCAGCAGAGCCAGTCCGTCCTTGTCGATGGGCGTCTTGGTGACGTAGGTGCCCCAGGTGTTGCCCGGACCGCAGGTGATGGTCTCGCAGATTTCGCCGTCGATGGTGATGGGTGCGCTCAGCCGGTATTTGGCGGGTGCGCCGTAGACGTACCACCGGAGCGTCACTTTGCCGTAGAAATAGACTTCGGTACCCTTCTCCGTAGCCTTATTGAGCAGCGTGTCGCACCGCAGCGAGTCGGAGGTGACCGATGTAATCAATGTATCCAACCGGTTGCCGCGCTCATCGCTGAGCAGGATGTAGATCTGTCCAGACTTGCCGGCACCATCGAGGCGCATGGGCAGCGTGGCGCTGGTTAGCTTGAAGGCAAAACCATCGGCCACCTGGAAGTTGACGGACATGCAGGCCCGCTCGTCCCTGTAGCTCGTCATCTCAATCTGTGACGTCAGGCTGTCGGCAGCGCTGGCCGTAATCCTAAGATATCCGTTGTTGGTGATGTCGGACAGTCCGTAGAGCAGGCTGCCGGCACCGCCGGTCTTCAGTTTTGTGCCGATTTGGTTCTCGGCCGTGTTGAGGTTGGGAGTCCAGGAGAGCGACGTATTGCCGCCAGGGTAGGATGCCACGATGCGCACCAGCTCGATGTCCTCGCCGACAATAATATCGATGGAGTCGTTCTGCGAGTCGTAGTAGGGCAGCGTGGCGGCATAGTAGGCCTGCTCGCGCGTCGTCGTGTAGTCGGTGCGCCCGGCAATGGTCGTGGCGCTCAAGGGCCTGGTGGTCACCAGCTTGTAGGAGCATCCGTAGCGGCTGGGCAGCGTGAAGCGCGTGCCGCTCTTGACGATGGCATTGCCCACCAGTCTGCGGTCCTTGTTGTGGATACCGCCCTGCGTGGCATCACACGTCATGTTGATGTCGACGAAGGAGGATTGGAGCATCTCAGGCTTCACAAAGGAGCACTTGCCGCGGAAGTTGTCGAAGCAGACAATGCTGTCGGGCATGCCGAACTCCCATGAAGGATTTGCCGTGCCGTCGCCCAGGTCCTCCTCGTTCAGCACGTAATGGGGCGTGAGCACCAAGTCGCGCGTCAGCTTGATGGTCGAGAAGGTCGTGTCGTTGGGCTCGTTGTCTACTGCGTACAGTTTGCCGCTCTCGTCGTTCCAGCCGTCGACGCTATAGTAGAAGGCGTGCTGGTGGTCGGACGTGTGGTGGTAGAAGTTCTGTGTCAGGTAGACGATGTTCCCATTTGTGGCATACTTGGTGAAGGGCGTACCGGCAAAGATGACCTTATAAGCCTCGTGGTAGCGGGCTTCGACGGTGATGCTCTTGGTGACGCTCTTGGTGTAGCTACTGACGGCTTCGGCCACCAGCTTGTCATCCACATACCAGTCGACGACGAAGCCATAGGCATTCTGAGCCTTGAAGGTGACTTTCGCGCCTGTCGACACCACGGCCCCCGACTGCAACTCCGTGGTACCGCTGAAAGCACTGATCTCCTCCACGTCGGCGGGCCGGTTCGTGGAGAAGAAGGTAATGCGTGCAGCTTGGGCTACAAACACCCAAAGGAGCGTAGTCAGGGTAAGGAGTATTCGCCTGCTTTTCATCTCTTTATTGAGCAATAACGGTTGTCGTGTAATAGGTCAATGTGCTCTTGTCAGCACCGGTCAGCAGCATGACGTTGCCGTACATGGTGTAGGTGTATTCACGCATTGTTGGCGTCTGGCCGGTGGGTTGCTCCGTAGTCCACGTAGTTCCGTCGACGCTGGTCATCGTAGACTGTGGCCAGAAGGTGATCTTGCCAGTGGCGGGAAGCGTGGTGACGCTTGTGCCGCCCTCGGTCTGGGTGGTCGTTGAGGCAGGCAGCGTGAAGTAGCCGATTTCCCTGCTCCATGTGCCACCAGCGGCAGCGGTCGGGTCTGTGGGCCTGACCTCCTTGACGTAGGAAGGCGTGCCGGCGGGAATCGTCGGATTGGTAGCTCCTGCGGGTAAGTAGTTGGTAACAGGCTGGGCTGACATCAGCAGCGAGGTGGTGATGGTAGGATCGGTATCGTTGGGCAGTGTCCAGCTCTTGAAGAACCCGTCGGCAGGAATCGTCGTGGCGGTCGTCGCGGGCTTGGAGGTAAAGGTGGCGGTGGTCTTGTCGCCACGTGTCAGCACCAGGACGTTGCCAATCTTCTGGTAGGTGTATTCATGTCGGCTGACCATGTCGGCCTTGGGCGTTGCTGTCCAAGTGGAACCGTCGAAACTGGTCATGACAACCTGTGGCCAGAGGGTAATAGTACCCATCGAGGGAATGGTGCTGACGGTCTCGCCGGCGGCATTGGTGGTCACTACAGGCTCGGGCAGCGTATAGTAGCCCTCCTCCTTGCTGAAGTTCGAGGTGGTACCGGTAGTGGGGTCGACATCGTTGGTGACGAGGCTGTAGGTCGGCGTGCCGGCGGGAATCGTCGGATTGACCGACGTGTTGGCAGCACTATAGTCCACAATGGGCTTGTTGGACATCACGAATGTGCTGACGGTGTATTGCATCCAACCATCGGTTACCACAGTCCACGTGCCGGCAAGTGGGTTGTCGGGAGTGGGAGTGGGATCGGGATCCGGAGTGGGGGTGGGAGCCGGAGTCGGAGTCGGCTGGGTGTTGTTGTCATCGTCGCTGCTGCAGCCTACGAACATCATGGATGTCATCAGGGCCAGAGCTGCAAGGGTGAATATCTTCTTCATAATCTTGTCGTTCTTGATAGGTTTGGGAATTCTTGACCGCTATGGTCTTTTATCTGATATAAGTCTGACGAGTACCATCGCCCTTGGTTAATACCATGACGTTGTTGTTGGTCGCCGAGTAGGTGTACAACTCCATGGAGGGCAGGTCGGCGACGGCCGTTTCCGTCCATGTCGTACCGTCGGTGCTGTTGCGGCTCACCTGCGGCCAGAAGGTAATGGAGTTGCCGGAAATGGTGAAATAGCCCTGCTCGCGGACCCATTCCTTCTGATTGGTAGGATATGCTTGGGTGGTGGTCACAATCTCCTTGGTGTACGTCGGACAGTTGGCCGGAATGGTGGGATTGACCGTCGTGTTGGTGGCGCTGTAGTTGATGAATTTCTCATTGGAGAATACGAGAGTCGTTACTACCAGGGGCTCTGCGTCGTTAACCAGTGTCCAGGTGCCGAAGAGCTGTTGGGGAACGACCATGCCGTTGCCACCGTCGTCGTCAGAACTGCAAGACATTAGACATGCCGACATCATTGCCAATACCATAAGGGAAAAAAGCTTTTTCATTGTTTTTGATTTATTTGTTTTTATGTTTATAGTCCTATTTTAATGCTGCAAAGATAGCATAAAAAAAGGAAATTCCAAGAAAATGGGTTTAAAAAATAACATTTTTGCTCGTAATTGGGGATTTTTATCTATATTTGCAGACGAATTTTAAACAAGAACTCACCATGACACCACAAGAAGAACGCAACCAGAAATTGGCCGAGCGACTTATCAAGAACCTGGGTCGTCGACACATCGAGGCCTGTTATTGTCCTACCGGCGCTGAAGCCGTCAGGAAAGTCTCCGAACTCATTGCCGACGGCAGCACCGTTACTTGGGGCGGTACGGCTACTGTGCGTGACTTGGGTATCCCGCAGGTACTGAAGGAACGAGGTACGCTCAACGTCCTCGACCGCGACACCGTTGATACTCCTGAAGAGAAGCAGCAGATGTATCTCCGTGCCTTTAGCGCCGATGTCTATCTGACCAGTGCCAACGCGATTTCCGAGGACGGCGTCATTGTCAATGTTGACGGCAACGGCAACCGTGTGGCTGCCATTTCGTGGGGACCCAAGCGGGTCATCTTCGTCATCGGCCTGAACAAGGTTGCTCAGACGCAGGAGGCGGCCATTGCCCGGGCCCGTGGAACGGCGTCGCCCATCAACACCCAGCGTTTCGACATCCAGACACCCTGTCGTGCAGATGGCGTCTGCCATGACTGCAACTCGCCCGACAGCATCTGCAGCTATATCCACTTGCTGCGCAATAACCGCACGCCGGGCCGACACGTTGTCGTCCTTGTCGGCGAGTCTTTAGGATACTAAAGAAAAGCCGCTAACGTGTTGGGCGTCAGCGGCTTTAATTTTACGATAACAGGAGAGTTAGAACGTCCACTTGGCGGCAAGGGTGGGGTTCCAGAAGAACGTCTTGCCGCTGTTGGGATCGGTGTTGTAGACGAAGTTGTTGGAGAACTCCCACTCTGTGCCCAGAGCGAAATGCTGGGTGAAGTTATACCACAGTTGGGGCTCGGAGAGGATGACCAGACAACCGTGGCCGTTGGCCTTCTCGCCACGCCAGAAATCAATAAAGCCTGAGAAGGTCAGCTTGTTGTTGAAGAAATTCAGTCCCCAGACGCCTGTCAGCTGAGCGCTGGCATAGGCATGAGTGGAATCATAGCTCTTGAAGTATTGCTTGTACAGTACCTGTACGCTCCATGTCTTGCTGAAGTCGGCCGTATGACCATTCCAGGCACCACCGATAAGCGCAGCCTGCTGGAAACTGCCCGTGTTGTGACGCAAACCACCGTCATACTCGATGTGTGCAGCAAAGGGGGATTGCTTGCCGAGGTTGAATTCACGCGAGATTTCCGTGTAGACACCCTCCATGAAGTGACGGCTCAGGTCGAGGTCGACAAAGTAGTACCACGAGCCTAACGGGTCGGCCTTGAATTGTTCGAGAGTGACGGTCGCCTTCTGGCGGTTAGACTCTTCACCGCTGTAGATGTTGCGGCCGAAGTCGTAGTGGAACTGGATGTTCTGTGCTGTAGCACTGGTTGCCAAAGCGAAACAGGCGATAGCAAAAAGAGTTCTAAGCATTTGTTTCATGTGTGTGATTTTTTATGGGTTCATAAATCGGGTTTGTTGTCTCTTTATTTTTTCAGCAGACTGACCATGATTTGGGCAGCGCGCTCGGGAGCATCGCTCTCGCCCAGCCGGCGATGAACCTCCTCGTAGTCGTCAAGCATCTGTTGGCGTTTGCTGCCACCAGGCAGAATGGCTTCGAGGTGCTGGCGGATGTTATCGACGCTGAAGGTCTCGGCCACCAGTTCAGGTACCACCTCGCGGTCGGCGATGAGGTTAACCAGCGAGATATAGCGGACACTGAGAATGTGGCGCTTCAGGAATCCGATGAGGCGTGGCAGCGGGGTCTCGTAACATACCACCTGCGGTACACGGAACATGCAGGTCTCGAGGGTTGCCGTGCCACTGGTGACAAGGGCAGCTGTGGCCTGGGACAGCAGGCGGTATGTCTCGCCGGAAACAAGACGAACCTTGGTGCCCTCAAGGAAGGGCGCATAATATTCGGAATCTATACTGGGTGCTCCGGCCAGCACGATGTCGTAGTGGTCGCTAAGGTGAGCGGTGGCGGCAATCATGGCAGGCAGGTTGTCCTTGATTTCCTGTCGGCGACTGCCGGCAAGGAGCGCAATAACGGGCACCTCTCCCGACCTCCCCAAAGGGGAGGAGTGGCTGGCGCTGTCATCTCTCCGCAGGTACTCCCTGACTTCCGATGCTGTGGGATTGCCGACATAATGGATGGGGTAGTGGTGCTTCTTCTCGAAAAAGTCCACCTCGAAGGGAAGAATACTGAACAGCTCGTCGACATCGCGCTTGATATTTTTGATGCGATACTCCTTCCAAGCCCATATCTTCGGCGAGATATAATAGTAAACTTTGGGCTTTGGTGCCTGCAGTTGGTGGACGTACTTGGCGATGCTGAGGTTGAAACCCGGGTAGTCGACGAGAATAACGACATCGGGTTGCCATTGACGGATATCCTCCTTACACCTGCGCATATTTTTTAATATGGTAGGCAGATGCAGCAGTACGGGAATGAATCCCATATAGGCCAGTTCGCGATAGTGCTTGACCAGTGTGCCTCCGGCTGCGGCCATCAGGTCGCCGCCAAAGCAGCGAAACTCCGCTTGCGGGTCCTGCTGACTGAGGGCTCGCATCAAGTGTGAGGCATGTAGGTCGCCGCTCGCCTCTCCGGCTATCAGATAGTACTTCAAGGAGATGAAAGATTAAAAATTAAAAATGAAAGATTATAGATTCCAGGACTTCAGCAGGTCGATAGCCTTGTAGGCCGTGAGGTCTATCTGGGTCGGCGTGATGGCCACGTAGCCGTGTGTCAGGGCCCAGTTGTCTGTATCCTCAGCCTCCGGCTCGTCGTTGCGGTAGTGTCCCTGCATCCACCAATAGTCGTAGCCCCGTGGTTGGTGGAAACGTGTGGTTTCGTTGTACCAGGTGCCCTTGGCCATGCGGCAGATGCGGACGCCCTGGTAATCACTTACCTCTGGCTTCTCTCCTCTCGCCTCCAATAAGGGGAAATTGACGTTCAGACAGACACCTTGGGGCAAGCCGTCGGCCAGCACTTGGCGGGTGATACGCTCCACATAGGGGCGTAAGGGGCTGAAGTCGGCATCGGAACGCTGGTCGCACAGCGAGTAGGCCACAGAGGGAATGTACTTCATGCAACCTTCGAGCGTGACACCCATCGTCCCAGAGTAGTGAGCGTTGACAGAGGCATTGTCGCCGTGGTTGATACCGCCTATGATCAGGTCGGGACGGCGCGAGCAGAGATTGTCGAGGGCCATCTTGACACAATCAACGGGTGTGCCGTTGCACGACCATACCTCTAAGCCGGGCTCTTTGCGGCGGAGGGTCAGCGTGAGCGGTATGGTAACGCTGAAGGCGCAACTCTGTCCGCTGCGTGGCCCGTCGGGGGCGCAGACGACGAGATTACCCAATGGGCGCACCATTTCTATCAGCTCGTTGATACCCTTAGCCTGATAGCCATCGTCGTTGGAAATGAGTATAAGTGGTTTCATAAGAATCATCAATTTGGCTGCAAAGATACAAAATTTATTTAAATTATCAATTGTCATTGGCCAATTATCAATTATATTTCGTATCTTTGCACCCTATTATATAGTAATGTGAAGAAGAAATATGGGAAAAATCATAGCATTAGCAAACCAAAAGGGTGGTGTAGGAAAGACTACAACCACGATTAACCTGGCCGCTTCGCTGGCTACGCTGGAGAAGAGCGTACTGGTGGTTGACGCCGACCCGCAGGCCAATGCCAGCAGTGGTCTGGGCGTTAATGTTCAAGAGGTGGACTGCTCGCTCTACGAGTGTCTTGTCGACAAGGCAGACGTCCGCGATGCCATCTACACAACCGATATTGACGGACTTGATATCATACCCAGTCACATTGACCTGGTGGGTGCAGAGATAGAGATGCTGAACCTGGAGAACCGCGAGAAACTCATCAGTCGTCTGCTGGCGTCCATTCGCGACGAATACGACTATATCCTGATTGACTGTTCACCCTCGCTGGGACTCATCACTGTCAATTCGCTGACAGCAGCAGACTCTGTCATTATCCCTGTTCAGTGTGAGTACTTCGCACTGGAGGGTATCTCGAAACTGTTGAACACCATAAAGATTATCAAGCAGAAGCTGAATCCCCAGTTGGAGATTGAGGGTTTCCTGCTGACGATGTATGACTCGCGTCTGCGTCTGGCTAACCAGATTTATGATGAGGTAAAGCGCCATTTCCAGGAACTGGTGTTCAAGACCGTCATTCAGCGCAACGTCAAGCTGTCGGAGAGTCCCAGTCACGGCCTGCCCGTTATCCTGTACGATGCAGACTCGACGGGTGCCAAGAACCATCTAGCCCTGGCCAAGGAGATTATTAACAAGAACAGCTCATTGTAAAACAAGAGATTGTAAACAGACCAATAAGTTGTCAAATTGTAATTTGTGAAATTGTAAATTGTAATGGCCGTAAAGAAGAAATTTGCAAGTAGCGTCTTAGGTCGCGGACTCGACGACATTGGAGCGGGTCGTGGCCTGGATGCGCTGATAGATACAAGTAGTGAGGTGCACACCGAGGGTAGTTCGAATCTGAACGAGATAGAAATTTCGCAGATTGAACCTAATCCCAACCAGCCGCGTCGAGAGTTTGACAGCGAGGCACTGCAGGAGTTGGCGACCAGCATTCGCGAATTGGGCATCATCCAGCCCATCACACTGCGAAAGATTGACGGACAGAAATATCAGATTATTGCCGGTGAACGTCGCTGGCGCGCATCGCAGTTGGCCGGACTGACCAAGATACCTGCTTACATTGTGAGCGTGGAAGACCAGAACGCGATGGAGATGGCTCTGGTGGAGAACATTCAGCGCGAGGACCTGAACGCCATTGAGATAGCGTTGGCCTATCAGCATCTGGCTGAGGCCACAGGCATGACGCAGGCCAAAATCAGCGACAGGGTAGGCAAGAGCCGAGCCGCCGTGACCAACTATATGCGACTGCTGAAGTTGCCTGCTCAGGTGCAGATAGCCCTGAAGAATCATGAGATAGAGATGGGACATGCCCGTGCTTTGTTGAGTATCGACAGTCCTTCGGCTCAGATTAAACTCTTCAAGGAAGTACAGCAGCAGCACTACTCCGTCCGCAAGGTCGAGGAACTGGTGCAGGCGCTGAAAAACGGCGATGACGTGAAGACGACACGCGGCAGAATCGCCGTCCGCGAGAAACTGCCTGAGGAGTTTAACGTGCTGCGCAACAGACTGTCGCAGTTCTTTCAGGCAAAGGTGCAGATGACCTGCTCGGCTAAGGGCAAGGGTAAAATAAGCATTCCCTTTGACAACGAGGAGGAACTGGAACGTATCATGAATGCTTTGGACAAGGTGCATGGGTAGGCTACTGACGATAGTGGTCGTGCTGCTGACGACGGTTGTCTGTCAGGCTCAGCAAGCGGACTCCACGCTGGTGGTGATGGACTCGCTGGCTGTTAGCGATGTCCGTATCCTGCTGCCTGACGACTCCACCTCAGTGGTGGTAAAAAAGGAGAAAATCAGGCGCGACTGGAGTACGTGGCGGCCTAATCCGAAACGTGCACTCTGGCTGGCATTGGTGTTGCCGGGAGCAGGTCAGATATACAACCGAAAGTATTGGAAACTGCCCATTTTCTATGGCGGGTTCATTGGCTGCATCTATGCGTTGTCGTGGAATAACACCATGTACAAGGACTATTCGCAGGCCTATCTCGATATTTCAGACAACGACCCGAGTACGGCCAGCTATAATAAGTTCCTGCATCTGGGCGTGGAAATTAACTCTTCCAATGAGGCCCGCTATAGGGATTTGTTCCGTAGCCGTAAGGACAAGTACCGCCGATGGCGCGACATGAGTGTCATTGCGATGGTGGTCGTCTATGCGCTCTCTGTCATTGATGCCTATGTGGATGCAGAACTGTCGGAGTTTGACATCTCCAAGGACCTCAGCCTCCGCGTTCAGCCTACGGCTATTCCTACTCATCAATGGGGAACGGTCAACCGTCCGTTGCAGGCACAGTCGTTAGGGGTGAGTTGTAGTTTGAACTTTTGAATGAAAAAGGAATTAAGAAGAGAAGAATGGAAATCAGAAGATATATATTAAGCTTAATCATGGTGCTGGCTGCTACAGTCAGTTGGGCACAGGTTGTGGTGGAAAACGAGGAAGATCAGGATGACGAGATCACGGTGACGGACGACAAGGGTCGCGAGGAAGTCATTGAGTTCCCGGAGGCCATGACCTATGACTTGGATTCGTTGCTGAACCTCTATATGGCAAAGACCTACCTGGACGAGGCCAGTGACTGCAACATGCGTGACATCAATCCCGTCTATAGCAGGGAAGACTACGTGAATCGGCTGAGCCGCATACCCAGCGTGATGGAGATGGCCTATAACGATGTGGTTCAGAAGTTCATTGACCGTTACAGCGGTCGCTTGCGTCACAGCGTCAGCTATATGCTCGGAGCCAGCAACTTCTACATGCCTATCTTTGAAGAGGCGCTGGAAACCTACCAGTTGCCGTTGGAACTGAAGTACTTGCCCGTCATTGAGTCGGCACTGAATCCCAATGCCGTGTCGAGAGTAGGCGCTACTGGCCTGTGGCAGTTCATGTTGACTACAGGCAGACAGTACGGCCTGCAAATCAACTCGCTGGTCGACGAGCGTCGCGATCCCGTCAAGTCCTCGTATGCCGCTGCACAGTATCTGCGCGACCTCTACAAAATCTTCGGTGACTGGAATCTGGTGATTGCCGCCTACAACTGCGGACCGACCAACATTACCAAAGCCATCCACCGTGCCAATGGTGAGAAGGACTACTGGCAGATTTACCCCTATCTGCCCAAAGAGACCCGTGGCTACGTGCCCGCCTTCATCGCTGCCAACTACATTATGACGTACTACTCGCTGCATAATATCTGTCCTATGACCACCCGTTTGCCGGCTCAGACAGATACTATTATGGTGAATCGTGACGTTCACATGGAGCAGATTGCTGCTGTGGTGGGTATCAACACCGACCTGTTGAAGTCGCTGAACCCGATGTATCGACGCGACGTGATTCCCGGTCATACAGCCGCTATGCCGTTGCGCCTGCCGCTGACAGAACTTACGACCTTCATTGACCGTGAGGACTCTGTCTATAGCTACAAGACGGACGAGCTGCTGACAAAACGAATAGAAGTGGAGGTCAACGATGACGTTCCCACCTATTATCATAAGAGTAAACGCTATGCTCGTGGCAAGCGAGGAGCCCGTTACAGCAGACACCATGCCCGCTACTCGAAGCGACATAGTGCCAGCAGTCGCCGTAGGGGACACTCAACAAGCAAGAAACGTAAGTCAACGAGAAGAAGAAGGAGATAAAGACTATGGACGAGGACATGATGATGCGCGATGCCGCTGACGATCAACTGATAAACGATGCGTTCCAGCGACTGTTAGACAACTACTTGGCATCACGCCACCGCAAGAAGGTGGATATCATTACCAAGGCATTTAACTTTGCCCGTCAGGCTCATCGGGGTGTGCGCCGACTGAGTGGTGAACCGTATATCATGCATCCTATCGCCGTAGCCCAGATTGCCTGCGAAGAGGTGGGACTGGGTTCTACCAGTATCTGTGCCGCCCTGTTGCACGACGTGGTGGAGGATACAGACTATACCACAGAGGATATCGAGAATATCTTTGGTCCGAAGATTGCCCAGATTGTTGACGGTCTGACGAAGATTAGCGGCGGCATTTTTGGCGAGAAGGCTTCTGCTCAGGCGGAGAACTTCAAGAAATTGCTGCTCACCATGAGCGATGATATCCGTGTCATTCTGATTAAGATTTGCGACCGTCTGCACAATATGCGCACCTTGGAGTCGCAGCCTGCCAACAAACAATACAAGATAGCTGGTGAGACGCTTTACATCTATGCGCCATTGGCCAACCGATTGGGTCTGAACAAGATTAAGTCGGAGTTGGAGAACCTGAGTTTCAAGTATGAGCATCCCGACGAGTACGAAAGCATCAAGGCCAAGTTGGCATCTACCGAGGCGTCGCGTCACGAGTTGTTCGACCAGTTTACGGCTCCTATTGAGGAGGCACTCAAGCAAATGGGTGTGAAGTACCAGATAAAGGAGCGCGTGAAGACACCGTTCAGCATCTGGAGCAAGATGCAGAACAAGCATGTCACCTTCGACGAGGTGTACGACATCCTGGCTGTGCGCATCATCTTTACGCCGGAAAAGCGTGAGGAGGAGGTCAACGAGTGCTTCAACATCTATGTCGCCATCTCCAAGATTTACAAGAGTCATCCAGACCGCTTGCGTGACTGGCTGAACCATCCCAAAGCCAATGGCTATCAGGCGTTGCATGTCACCCTGATGTCGAAGCAGGGACGCTGGATTGAGGTACAGATTCGCTCGGACCGTATGGACGAAATTGCCGAGCAGGGCTTTGCCGCCCATTGGAAGTACAAGGATGGATTGGAGAAGGAGTTTACGGAGGATGAGACTGAGTTGAACAACTGGTTGCGCACTATCAAGGAAATTCTGGACGACCCGCAGCCCGACGCCATGGACTTCCTCGACGCCATCAAACTGAACCTTTTTGCCTCTGAGATATTCGTCTTTACCCCGAAGGGTGAAATCAAGACGATGCCGACGGGTTCGACGGCTCTTGACTTCGCCTTTAGCATCCATACCTTCTTGGGCAGTCATTGTATCGGTGCTAAGGTTAACCATAAGCTGGTGCCGCTGAGTCATAAACTGCTGAGTGGTGACCAGGTGGAGATCTTGACGAGTAAGTCGCAGCATGTGCAGCCGGCATGGATCAACTTCGTCAGTACCGCCAAGGCAAGAGCTAAGATTCAGGCTATCTTGCGCCGTAACAGTCGTGAGATGCAGAAGAAGGGTGAGGAGATGTTTGGCGAGTTCCTCAAACAGCATGGTCTCGAGAATATGCTCAATGCTGCCGACCGGCTGGCAGAGTTGCACGAGACGCATAACCGTGAGGATTTCTTCCAGGGTATTGGTGACAAGTCCATTCTGCTGGGTGAGAAGGATGTGGATGAGCTGCAGGGCAAGAATACACCAGGCAAGTCCGGTTGGCGCAAGCTGGTACCTTTCTTGGGACGCAGCAAACAGCCCAAGAAGGTGGAGAATCAGCAGGAACTCTTTGTCGTGCCCGAGAAATTCAATCGAAAGAAGCCCATCTATATCAACGATGAGAACATTCATCAGTATAAATTCAAACATTGTTGTCACCCCATTCCTGGTGATGACATCTTGGGATTCATCGATGGCAAGCACCAGATTGAGATACACAAGCGGTCCTGTCCTGTAGCGGCTCGTTTGAAAGCCAGCTTCGGAAATCGCATCCTTGATGCCAAGTGGGACATGCATAAGCGTCTCTACTTCGACGCTACCGTCCGTCTGCAGGGCATCGATCGTATGGGCATGCTGTTGGATATTGCCCAGATTGTGTCGTCGCAGATGAATGTCAATATCCGAAAACTGACCATTGGTAGTGACGAGGGTGTCTTCGATGGCACTATCGAACTCCGTGTTCACGACCGCGACGACGTTCGTCTCGTCATGAACCAATTGAAGAAAATCGAAGGTTTGCAAGACGTAACGCAAATTATCTGATAACTCTAAAACAAAGAACGATATGAAGCAACTATTGGTGGTCCTGACGGCCCTGTTCTCTTTGATGACGGCAACCCATGCTGCAAATCCCTACGATAATCCCGACACACTGGTGGTGTCACGTGACGGTACGGGACAGTTTCGCAATATTACGGAGGCTATTGAGGTGTGCCGTGCCTTTATGGAGTACCACAAGGTCATATATATAAAGAAAGGTACGTATAAGGAGAAAGTCATCATCCCGCAGTGGCTTACCAATATCGAGTTATGTGGTGAAGACCGCGACCAGACCGTCATCACCTATGACGACCATGCCAATATCATTATGGATGCCCGTTTCTGGCCTGCTGAGACCAGCGAGCAGCTGATGGCTATGGGCAATCGGGCCAAGTTGGGAACGTTCCGCTCTTTTACAGTTAGGGTCGATGCCAATGATATCACCTTCAAAAACCTTACGATAGAGAATAATGCCGCTCGTCTGGGACAGGCTGTGGCTGTTCATACACAAGGCGATCGTCTGACTTTTGTAAACTGCCGTTTCTTGGGACATCAGGATACGGTGTATACCGGCATGCCCCGTACACGTATCTATTTCAAGGACTGCTACATTGAGGGTACTACCGACTTTATCTTCGGCCCTTCTACGGCATGGTTTGAGCATTGCGACATTCTGTGTAAGGCCAACAGCTACATCACCGCAGCCTCCACACCTCAGGATGTGCCTTACGGCTATGTCTTCAACGACTGCCGAATCTCTTGTGCCGAGGGTGTTGACAAGGTTTATCTCGGTCGTCCATGGCGTGACTACGGCTATACACTATTCATGAATTGTGAATTGCCCCGACAGATACGTCCCGAGGGTTGGCATCAGTGGCGCCCTGAGGCTGTGAAGACGGCTCGCTACATGGAGTATAACAACCGCGGTGAAGGTGCTGCTACAGACAAACGTGTATCCTGGAGTCGACAACTTTCAAAGAAAGAAGCGCAAAAAATAACGCTGAACAATGTGTTCAGCGTCAACCAATCGTGGAGTCCTCAGCAGTAATTACTGTCTCCAGACTCTCGCTCCCTGACTTCCTACTGCAAGAAATCCATTTGTCGCTTTAAGGCCTGCAGGCCGTCGCGCACACCCATCAGTCGGGTGAGCACCTCAGCCTTGCGGTCGGCACCGTCGCGGTTTGAGTTGATAATCTTCTTGGCGGCAGCCAACTTAAAGCCACGTACCTTTACCAGGTTGTGGATGAGTTTGATTTGCTCAATGTCCTTTTCTTGGTACTGGCGAATCTTAGCAGGTCCACTGGTTTTTGGCTTCAGATATGGAAACTCCTGTTCCCAATAGCGTAGTGTGCTTTCGTTGACGCCAAACATCTGCGCTACCTCCTTGATGGAGTAGTACAACTTTAAGTTCTTGTTTAGATTGAGTGCCATAACTTATTCATCTTTTGCATGCAAAGATACGAAACATTTTAGTAATACAAAAATAAAAGAGGAAAAAAATAAAAATAATTCTATCTTTGTTGCGTTATAATAGGGTATGCAGTGGACCGATCGTATTCGACAAGTCAAGATTATTCTGGTGGTGGCAGCCGTTGTAATAGCTGTTGCTTCACTATTGGTGTCTCATTTCCTGGTACGCGATCTCTCCAAGGAGGAACGTCACCGCATGGAGGTGTGGGCACAGGCTCTGCATGCCTTGAATGAAGCAGACGAGAATACTGATGTCTCTTTGGTGTTAAACGTTATGGAAGGCAACAATACCATTCCTGTCATTGTCGTCAATGATGAAGGCGGTATAGACGATTTCCGTAATATTGAGGATACAACCAGTATTGAGGGGTATGCTCGCAGGATGATTCAAGCTGGCGATACCATCCGAGTGGATAGACAGCTGGTGTGCTACGATGAGAGCATCATGCTCAAGCGCCTGCAGGCATGGCCTTATGTTCAGTTAGGTATCGTGCTCATCTTTGTCGTTGTGGCCATTTTCGCTCTGTTGTCCAGCAAACGTGCCGAACAGAATAAGGTTTGGGTAGGTCTTTCTAAGGAGACCGCCCATCAGTTAGGAACCCCCGTATCGAGTCTGATGGCGTGGGTCGAGATGCTCAAGGAACAGTATCCTGATGATGACTTATTGCCTGAGATGGACAAAGATGTGAAGCGTCTGCAGCTCATCGCCGACCGCTTTTCCAAGATTGGCTCGTTGCCCGAGCCTGTTGAGTCTTCCATGAACGATGTACTGAAACATGTGGTCGACTATATGGACCGTCGCACTTCACAACGGGTGGTCATTGAGGCTCATCTGCCTGTCAATGATGTTGTCGTGAAGATGAATGCCTCACTCTTTGAGTGGGTTATCGAGAACCTCTGCAAGAATGCCGTCGATGCAATGGAAAACGGTGAGGGTAGGATAGACCTGTGGCTGTTGGAGGAAGACGACACGGTAGGAATCGAGGTTGTCGATACAGGTAAAGGTATTAAGAAGAAGGATATTGGCAGTGTCTTCACTCCAGGGTTCACCACTAAGAAACGTGGTTGGGGACTAGGTCTCTCGCTGGCTCGCCGCATAGTCGAAGAATACCATAAAGGTCGCATTTTTGTTAAGCAGTCAGAAGTGGGAAAAGGTACTACTTTCCGTATTGAGATCAAGAAATAAAAACATAAGCCGCTGGCGTGAAGAACGTCAGCGGCTTAGTATTTCACCTGGAATCATTATTTATCCAACTGCTCGTAGATGGAATTGTTACTCTTGTACTCGGGAACGATTTCCTTCATCTTGGCAACGGTGGCCATGTTGTCGTATTGCTTGGAGAGCTCAATGAGTTCATCTATATCCTTCTCAACCTCCTTGTAGTCGTATTCGCGAACCTCAGCAATACGGATTTTCTCGTGGAAGGAGGGCTTGGTTCCTTCAGCTTCGTTAAGAACTTCCTCGTAGAGTTTCTCGCCTTCACGAAGTCCGGTGAACTTGATTTCCACATTCTTAGCACCCGAGAGTTTAATCATGCGGGCTGCCAGGTCGGCAATGCGGACGGGTTGTCCCATGTCGAAGACGAAGATTTCACCACCATGTCCCTTGGTTCCTGCCTCCAGCACCAGTTTACATGCTTCAGGAATGAGCATGAAGAAACGAATGATGTCGGGATGAGTAACTGTAACGGGTCCGCCATTCTTAATTTGCTCCTGGAACAGGGGAATGACGCTGCCGTTGGAACCCAGTACATTGCCGAAACGGGTGGTGACAAACTGAGTTACAGCTTCTTTCTTAGCGTCAGCTTTGATGGCACGGTCGAGACTCTGCACATAGATTTCGCAGATGCGCTTCGAACAACCCATAACGTTGGTGGGATTGACAGCCTTGTCGGTAGATACCATGACAAACTTCTTGACACCATACCTAACGCTGGTGTCGGCAATGACCTTTGTACCATAGATGTTGTTCAGCACCGCCTCGGAAGGATTATCCTCCATCATCGGGACATGCTTATAGGCTGCAGCATGGAATACATAGTCAAATTTGTACTTGCGGAAAAGGGTGTCCATGCGGGTCTTGCGGCTGATGCTGGTGACAATGGTCTCGCACTTGATATCGGGGAATTCCCTGGCCATCATCAGACGAATGTCATGCTGAGGCGTCTCAGCCTGGTCGATAAGTATCATGAGTTCAGGCTTGTATATAGCAACCTGACGTACCATTTCTGAACCGATACTGCCGGCAGATCCTGTGATGAGAATGCGCTTGCCGGTTAATTCGTTGCCGACAGACTGCATGTCCACCTTGATTTCGTCGCGCGGCAGCAAGTCTTCCACGCTGACCTCCTTCATCTGGATGTCGTTGTCCTCACCTGTCCACTCTTCCGCACCCTGAGCCATATAGATTTTAACGCCGAGGTTGATGAGCTTGTCCTGTAGCTCCTGGTTCTTACGGAAATCTTCGTTGCGCAATGGCGATACTAGCAGGGCTTCAATGTGATCTTTCTCAATAATAGGCTTCAAGTCATCATTCACGTCATAGACACGTTCGCCCATCAGCTGGTCATGACTGTCGTGAGGGTCGTGAGTGATAAAGCCTTTCAGAACAAAGCGGACGGGCTCTTGGAAACGAATGCTCTTAGCCAGTGCTACAGCTCCAGTCATGGTGCCGTATATCAGGGCTCGCGGAGCTTTACTGTCAATCTTAGTGATGTCAAACAGCGACTTGATGATGACGCGGACTGTATACATAATCAAGGTAGCTATCACGAATGCCACCACGATGACACGTCCAGGTAAATGCTCAAAGTATTCGGCTGATGACGGAATGTTGAAAAGAATATAGTGTGCCAGCAATGCCAATATGAGTGATAGGGTGTTGGCAAAGGTGACACGTCGCAGGTCTACGAATGAGGAGTAGCGGATGATGCCGGAATAGGTGCTGAAGATACGCATGCTAATCCAGCTAAGAACTACAAATAGCAGCAAGACATGAGCCACTGGATAGAAATGTTCGAACATCTTGGCTCCGCGATAGAATAGCCAATAGGCCAGGAAGCCTGAGAAAAACAATACACAACTATCGAAGATAAGCACACTCCAATAAGGTAGCGCTTTCTTGCTAAAGTACCAGTGTATAGCAGTACGTATTGGATTCATACTATTCTCATTTTTACCTCTTCCCTATGTGCGCCTGACAGGACTCGAACCTGCACGTCGGAGACACTAGATCCTAAGTCTAGCGCGTCTACCAATTCCGCCACAGGCGCTAATAAGGATTATTACTCTTTATTCAATTCTCTGTTCGTAAACCTCGTTATTAAGGTATCACTAATCGCCTGCAAAGGTACAAAGAAGTAATCAAATGACAAAATAAAAAGTAAAAAAAGTGAATAATGAGACTAGGCTTTTCTTTTAAAAGGCTCATTTCATTGTGAAATGAGCCTTACTTCTGTATTCAGTCCGCTGAGCATGGGAGCCCAGTCGGCGTAGGTGGTCTTCTGGTAGTTGATGTCCACCACGTTGATTTCCTTCATCTTGCGCCATTTCACGCCTTTACGGTCCAAGTCACTGATACGGTTGGCAGGCAGGTTGGTGACCTCAATGCGCAACTCGTTAAGACCTTTCTTGAGAGCATTACGGCAGTCAAGAATATAAGGTACAGCCCAGGAACAGCCCAGGAATTGTCCGTTCAGATAGACACGGGCCGATTCACGGACATCGCCGAGGTCAAGCAACCAGCGTTGCTTGGCTTGTTGTTTAGTCAGACGGAAGGTGGTAGTATAGATTCCTGTGCCCATTGTGACGGCAGCCTCGGGACTGAGCGTCTCCCAAGTCTGTAGCTTGTCCAGCTTGAAAGTCTGATTGACCTTTGGCGCCTCTTCGGTGAAAGTGAGTGTCCAGGGACCTCTCAGGGGAATGGATGCAGGCAGATGCGTGGTCTCGCTATTTCTTGGGAAAGTAGATGCAGAAGAAGCAGCATTAGCAGCCTTAGCCTTGGGACTGACAACCAAAATACTGCTCTCGCCAGAGCGTAGGTTGACGAGCACCTTGCCGTCACTTACAGTGGCGGGAAAGATGTCGCCCGTCATGGGGTTGTACCAGGTAGCACTCTGGTAGGGAACAGCAAGTGCAGTCTCCTGACAGACGTCGTTGGGTGTCAGGTTGGCCATGAAATAATGATGGCCATCGGAGTTCGTGCGACGGATGGTGCGCAGCTTCAGGTCGGTGCGTATGGGCTCGGCCGTGGCATAACGAGCCATGTCGGCAGCATTCTCACCATATATAATATAAGAGGAGAGGGGAGTAATCAGTGCTTTTAACCTGTCATCGACAGTGGTACCCGAAGGGATAATCAGTGCCTTGTAACGGGTTCCTCCCTCAGTCATCAACATGCCGTTCTCTATGCGAACCTTAGCCAATTGGCGGTCGCTGATGTAGTCGCAGTCATAGCCTAACGAGTCAATGGTCAGAATGCTACGAATGAACTCCGGGGCCTTCTCGTCCATGGAGTGGATGTCGAACTGTATGAGCAGGTCTTCGCCCAGATTCCAAGGCTTGCCGTCCTTGCGGGGCAGGCGTTTGCGCCACATGTCACGAACGGGCAGGTAGACCAGAAAGTCGTTGTCAGGCTGTCCCATTTGCAGGAACGACTGACACCTTTCTATATATTGCATCATGTAGGGAGCATCGCGCCATATCGAGTTGGTGGGTGACATATCGATGGAGGCATAGAACTTCCATCCCGGCCAGGGGTCGTCCTTCGGTGAGTAGCATGTGCCGTGGAAGAATACGTGGTTAACGCCACAAGTGAACATCAGGTCGAGGTCGGGCTTCATCTGCGACAGCGAGGTGCGGAAGTGCTCCGTCAGCCAAGTGAAGGTTTCACTAGAGGTAAATGGCTTGCCCATGACGTGAGCGGCCGAGGGGGCATACTTCAGCATGGACACGTCGCTGAAGTTCTTTTTGGTCATACCGGGGTCACGGCGCAGTCCTTTGATGCCAAATTCGGAAAGTCCGAAGCCCTCAATCTCCGGGATGTCGACAGCAGCGTAAAGGTCTAACAGGTTAGCGGGCGAGCCGTGAGCCTGATTGCGCACTAACACACCATGGCTATGGGCCCAATCTACCCATTGCTGAGTAAAGTTCTCGTAGAGCAGGTCGCTGAGTGTCTCGCGGTAGTCGGCAAGCACCTTGTTGCCATCATCCACTTTACCCAATAGCTCCGGCAGATGTTGGCGCAAGTCATAGCCACGACGTTTCTGAAACTCGTCGAACAAGGTTGGAGTCCAGTTGGCACCATACACCTCGTAGCTGTCATTAAAGAAAGTATGTGGCCATGCTACGCCCGATTCTGCAAAGGCTTTGTCAAAACGATCTAGATAGTGGCGTACGGCCTGACGGTCGAAGTGGTCGATGACCCATCCTTCGCCGCCGGGGGCAGCACGCTTCACTTTTTGTTTGGTACGTCCAAGGGAAAAGGTGTAGGTGGCTGTTCCACCTACCACAGTATCTCTGAAGAGGGCTTTGCAGGCGGCTTCTTCGATGGGAACCAACGGGCCTCCAAAAGGCCATCCCGTACCGCAGTTCATATCGACCTCGATGCCAACTCTGCGCGAGATGTCTTGCACGTCTTTCAGGGCTTGCATCCATTTGGATGAGAGAAACAGCAAATCATTTCGCTCGTTGCCTTGTACCCCGTAGAGCGGTGTGATCTCCACGGCTCCGATGCCAGCCTTGGCATATTCCGAAAGATTCCACTCCAGTCCTTGTCTGTCTACGGCCGAGCCCATCCACCACCAACGTGTGCCAGCCTTGGCTTCCGGCAGCGGTTTAGGCCATTGCTGGGCTTGAGTCGTTACGATGGCGAGCGTGCAGAGTGCACAGATGAGAAGTCGTCTTGTTGTAGTCATATGTTATTGTTTTTGTCGATTTTGTTGCAAAGGTACTATTTTTCTCTGGATAAAAGACGTGTAAAAGTTCTTAAATCTACAGTTTTGTACGAAAGTCCATGTCTTTGCACTTCATCGCACGTACACCCTTTTATATTATCATTACCTTTGCCGCCAGAGAAATATAACGAACAGATTAGTAACTTAAAAACAAAACAACAATGAAAAGAAAACTAATTAAACTGGCGATGTGCGCCATGGCCGTACTACCGATGGGAGC
>ONQT01000001.1 GCA_900320045.1 uncultured Prevotellaceae bacterium
AAATGACAATAGTTCAAATGTCTCACATACTGGAGCAACAGAAATATCTACAGATACTACAAATAGTGGCAGTTCATATTCTTCTACTACAGGATCACAAAATGCACTATTAGTAACAGGAGGAACATCTACATTAACAAACTTAAGTGTTACAAAATCAGGTGATTCTGATGGAGATAATTCGGATTTTTATGGAACAACAGTTGAAGTAACAGCAGAGAACGAGAAAAGGCGGTTGCTCTGGTCCTCACCATTGAAACGGCGCAATGCTGAGCCAAGGTAGAGTTCTCCTCCCTAATCCGCTGCATCCGTTCTGCCCAAGATTCGGCCTATACCTACACGATGAAGCAAAGATGTTGCGCAGTTGCACATCTGAAGGATAGCAGTATCCATTGTTCGGCAATCAAGCCTTTAAGGTTCATGTTCGTTGTCATGCCATCTGAGATTGTGTGTGCAAAGATACAAAAGATATTTCATATTACAACCAAAGAAGCCAATGAAGAATTAAAGATGCAGGGTGTGGCCCATGCGCTCCTTCTTGGTCTGCAGATAACGCAAGTTATAGGGATTGGGAGTGGTCTCAATAGGGACGTTCTCGACAATCTCCAAGCCGTAGCCCTCCAAACCGACACGCTTCACAGGGTTGTTGGTCATCAGACGCATCTTCTGCACACCCAACTGGCGCAGGATCTGGGCGCCACAGCCATAGTCGCGCTCGTCGGGCTTGAAACCCAGATGCACATTGGCATCGACGGTGTCCAAACCTTCCTCCTGTAGCTTGTAGGCAGCTATCTTGTTCATCAGTCCGATGCCGCGGCCTTCCTGCTGCATATAGACGATGACACCCCTACCCTCTTTCTCAATCATCTGCATAGCCTTGTGCAACTGTTCACCACAGTCACAACGCTTCGAACCGAGGATATCGCCCGTCATACAACTGGAGTGCACACGCACCAGCACTGGCTCGTCCTCGCGCCACTCGCCCTTGATGAGTGCCATGTGCTCCAAACCGTTGGACTTCTGACGGAAGGGGATGAGTCGGAAGTGGCCATAGTCCGTGGGCATATCCACCTCTTCGCCCTTCTCCACCAGACTTTCCTTCTGCAGGCGGTAGGCTATGAGGTCTTTGATAGTGATGAGCTTCAGCTGATGCTCCTGGGCAAACTGGTACAACTGGGGCATGCGAGCCATTGTACCATCGTCGTTCATAATCTCTATCAACGCGCCGGCAGGGTACAGTCCGCTCAGTTTACAGAGGTCAATGGCTGCCTCCGTATGTCCGGAACGGCGCAGCACACCATTGTCTTGGGCATACAACGGACTGATATGTCCAGGACGTCCGAAAGTCTTGGAGGTCGACGTGGGGTCTCCCAAGGCCCGGATGGTAGCAGCACGGTCGTGTGCTGACACACCTGTCGAGCAGCCTTCTATCTTGTCGACAGTCACTGTAAAAGGAGTACCCAGCAGCGAGGTGTTGTCTTGCACCTGGTGGGGCAATTCCAGCTCCTCAGCACGGCTGATGGTCACAGGTGCACAAAGCACGCCACGGGCATTCTTCAGCATGAAGTTCACCATCTCGGGTGTTATTTTCTCAGCGGCACAAATCAGGTCGCCTTCGTTTTCACGGTCTTCATCATCCACCACAATGACGAACTTGCCGTCCCGGAAGTCGGCCAGTGCCTCGTCAATGGTATTCAATTTGATTGTTTCCATATTCTTATTGTTATTTTATGGGGCCCATGGGCCTTATGGGTTTATACTATATGTCTTCATCGTCTTTAATAAACAAGAAGTCGTCAACGACACCCTGCTGTGAAGCCAATTGCTCGACGCGTGGGATGAGCTTGGCACTGACGCGGTGTATCTGCTGCAGGTCGCGCTGCAGACGGAAGCGGAAGCGCAACATGCGGAAATAGAAGAAGATACCGGCGGGTATAAACAGTCCCGTAACTGCATTCAGCCAACGACGCTCGAAGGGACGTGTATGGGCTCGGACTGCAATGATGGGATACTGGTTTATCTTCATCAGCACATAGTTGTTGCGAGTAGCCGACAGGTCTTCTATGGCTACCTCCAACACGTTGGTCAGATGCTCGATGGCGTGATCGTCGCCAGGACGGAAGAACACCTTGATGGGACTGGGCCAGCTGAGCAGGTTGTGTGCCTGCTGGTAAGCCGTAATCTCCCTGTCGACGTTACGCAGCATCTCGGCATCCAATACATACTTCGGATCCTCGATGATAACCTCCTTGCGCTGGATGTGGCGCTTCATGCGTAGGCCAAGCACCTGCATCATGATGTTCTTATACATATCGACATTGAACACCGTAGAATCCTTGTTGGCCTTAAAGGTAAAGAAGATGGCAATGGGCGACAACACCGCTGTTCCGAGCAGTTTGCCGAACCATACATTCCATTCATCGGCACGGGCCATACGCATGCCAGTATTGTCGAGAATGTAGAACACGATAAACACGATGACACTGATGATGACAGGCACGCCCAGACCTCCCTTTCGGATGATAGCTCCCAAGGGAGCACCGATAAAGAAGAAGATGATGCACGACAATGACAGCGTGAACTTATTGATGGCTTCCATCTGGTGCATGCGGTCGTCGCGGTTCAGCCATTCGGAGTATTCCACCTTGTATTCGATGTTGCTCGATACCTGCTGACCGTCGCTACAAGCCATTCGTATCACGCTCTGCTTCTTGGCGGCAGGCAATTGCTGATAGGCTGAGTCTATATCCACCAGCTCGCCGCTTTTCATCTGTGCCACCAACTTCAATGAGTCGTTTTTAGACAAGACAGGCAGGTTAAACATCAACTGCCTGCCCTCGTTATAGTAGGCATGGCCCACAGAGTCGTTGAACTCATGGATGGAATCCAGATCGTGGAGGATGCGACTCAGTCCCTTCGAACGGGCGTCAGCGGCAATACCGCCTACCTCCGCCATATTGAAACCGTCGTCAAAGTCCTGCAGAATATGCTTGGTGGCAAATGTCTCACGACGATAGGGCACGCTGGTCTGGACGTTAATGCCCGACTGCTGCATGTTCTCAAACCACTCGCCACTATACAGCGTCAACAGCAGATGTTTCTTGTCGGCAGTAGCCTGAATGCGTCCCGAATCAGCCAAGATAACGGCAGCATCCTCATAGCCGCCGTTCATGCGGTAAATCATGACGCCATACAGCATGCCCCGCTCCATATCTTTCTCGGCCACATAGAGGTTAGCACCCGGAATACCGTCGTAGAAGATGCCCTCAGGAATTTCCACCTCGGGGTTCTTCTGCTTCATCGAGAGCAACAGCTGCTGGAAGGAGATAAAGGCTCGCGGACCGATGACTTCCTGAAAGAAGAAAGAGATGCAGGCAATGGCAATGGTAATGACTATCAATGAGCGCATGGCTTGCATCAGCGAAACACCTGCAGCCTTAATGGCCGTCAACTCCGAACTCTCGCCCAGGTTGCCAAAGGCGATGAGCGACGACAGCAGAATGGCTAACGGAAAAGCTTGCGGCATCAACATCAGACCCATGTACCAAAAGAACTGCGCCAGTATCTCCATCGACAAGCCCTTGCCTATCAGTTCGTCAACATACCGCCACAGGAATTGCATCATCAGCACAAATTGGCAGATGAAGAAAGTCGCCATAAACAGCAAACCGAACTGTTTGGCGATAAACAGGTCTAATTTCTTGATGCGAAACATGTTTCAGCCTGCAAAATTATAAAAAAACCACGAATTACACGAATTTTACCCATTATTATTAGTTAAATCGCCGCAATTCATAGAATAAGAAGAAGTGAGGCGGGCAATATCTATTCGTGTAATGCGTGGTTCAATAATATGCTTCGTGGACTTGAAATCCTACAATCCGCTGACGCGATGCAGGCGCTCAAAGTTGTCTTCCCAAATGCCTTGCAAGTCAGACTCCTCGTCGTCATCAGCGGCAAAATCGGTTACCAACAACGTCAGATGGCCTGTCTCCTTGCTCTCCACAATGCGCATTTCCCAATAGGCCTCGGGGGTATCTTCATGGTAATCCCACAACATGCGAATATGGTCTTGCTTCTCGATTTCAAGGATGCGCGACTGCTTGGTGTCCCGTTCCGTCCAGGGTTGTCCCCACGTGAAAGTGATGGTCTCGTGGTCCGACTCCTCGATGACCTTGTCGGCCAACCACTTCTGCATGCCTGCGGCATTGCTTATCATATCCCAAACAATACGGGGCGAACGGGTGTTCAGCGGGTATTCAAAGGTCAACTTCTGCATAATCTATATCGGTTTTTAGTATGTTTTCGTTTTACTTCACAGGGCAAAAGTACAAAAAAAAATCGAAAGCACAACGTTTTTTCCTGAAAAAGTTTGGGTAATTGAAAAACTTATTGTACCTTTGCAGCCGATTTCGAGAGGAATCGACTGCGCAAGCAGCCATGATGGCGGGGTAGCTCAGCTGGTTAGAGCGTCGGATTCATAATCCGGAGGTCGAGGGTTCGGGTCCCCCTCCCGCTACAAAGAAAGTCCTGCAGATGCTTATTTGCAGGACTTTTTTGTTTGTATAGGCAGCCCGTAGGTATGCCAAACCAACCATCCTTTAGTTGATTAATACGGCTCACGGCGCAAAGGGTAATGGTTGCGCAAATGCTCAAACTGTGCGGGGTCGGACTTGAGACGGCTGCTGTCCGTTCGAGGGTCATAGAAAGCCAGAGGACTATCGGCAGAAGCACCGCACTCGGGTATCTTGGCTTCCAAAGGAGGTGGCACAATACGCCCTGGATGGGGCAGGCGGAAATGGTGGCACAAGGCATCAATGACCATATTGTCGGCATTCACCTTGCCATCGGCCGAATAGCCTGCAATATGTGGCGTACCGATAAAGACACGTTGCAGCAGATGGACGTCCAACTGGGGTTCGTGTTCCCATACATCGAGAACGGCATCACGCACTCGTCCCTCGTTGAGTGCCTGCAACAGGGCATCGCCGCTGACCACCTCGCCACGACTGGTATTTATAATAATAGGTGTACGCTGCAGGCGACGGAAAAACCCTTCATCGGCCAAATGGTAGGTGGCATATTGTCCACTACGCGTCAAGGGGACATGGAAGGTGATGATGTCAGCTTCGCGCTCGAGGACATCCATTGAGACGAAGGTGGTGGGTGATGGATGGTGGGTGGTGGATATTTGTTGAGGGGTGGTTGCTGCCAAGGGTGGGTCGCACACCAGCATCCTCATGCCCAGTCGCTGGGCAACGGCATATACTTTGCTTCCCACATGACCACAACCCACAATACCGATAGTCGAATGGCGCAGGTCGATACCCAGTTCTGACTGCAGCAACAGCAGCGAGCACTCCACATACTGCGCCACAGAGCCGCTATTGCACCCGGGACAGTTGGTCCACCAGATACCCGCACGACGGAGGTATTCGGCATCTATATGGTCGAAGCCGATGGTCGCCGTAGCCACGAACTGCACCTTGCTATCTTTGAGCAGTTGTTCGTCACAGCGGGTACGGGTACGGACTATCAAGGCATCGGCATCACGGACATCGTCGGCACTAATCTTGGCACCGGGCAAAGCCACCACCTCGTCGGCCAAAAGGTGCAACTTTTCTTCAATATAAGGTATCTTATCGTCTACTATTATCTTCATTTTCGCCTTGTTTTGTGTGCAAAGTTACAAAATATATTTAAATTATCCATGAGCAATGTGTAATTATCAATTATTATTTGTATCTTTGCAGACATAAAACTACACAATAACACTATGTCATTCACAGAAAAAGCAAACCAAATATTCCAACAGGCTATTCGTGACTATCACCTGAAGGACCATGTGGACACACCCATTAACAATCCCTATGAGCAAGGTTCCATAGAGCGCAGTCTTTATCTGAAATGCTGGATTGACACCGTCCAGTGGCACTTGGAGGATATCATCCGCGACCCGCACATCGACCCCATCGAGGCACTGGCACTGAAGCGCCGCATCGACCGTTCCAACCAAGACCGCACAGACTTGGTGGAGGAGATTGACAGCTACTTCCGCCAGTTGTACAGTGGCGTCAAGGTACAGGCTGATGCCCGCCTGAACACGGAGAGTCCAGCCTGGGCCGTTGACCGACTGAGCATTCTGGCGCTGAAGATATGGCACATGAAAGAGCAGACGGAGCGTACTGATGCTGATGCTGGGCACATTCAGAAGTGTCAGGGCAAGTTGGACGTCCTGCTCGAGCAACAGGTTGACCTGTCAACAGCCATCGACCAGTTGCTGGAGGACATCGAAGCCGGACGCAAGTACATGAAGGTGTATCGGCAGATGAAGATGTACAACGATCCTGCCACCAACCCCATACTTTATAAGAAGTGAGAGGTGAGACCTCACCCCGACCCTCTCCCAAGGAGAGGGAGTAAGAGATGAGACAAGAGATGTAAGACGTAAGACATGAGAAAAGAGCACATCTTAATCATTCGGTTTTCTGCGTTGGGCGACGTGGCGATGGTAGTACCTGTAGTCTACTCACTGGCACAAAAGTACCCTGACGTACGCTTTACGGTACTGAGCCGAGGATTTGCCCGTTCGCTGTTTACCGACTTGGCACCTAACGTCAACTTCATGGAGGCTGATGTCAAGCACGAATATCATGGTATCCGAGGACTGAACGCCCTCTACCGTCGACTGGCTGCCAAGCAGTTTACCGCCGTGGCCGACCTGCATGGTGTGCTGCGTTCGGGCTATCTGCGTTTGCGCTTCAACCTGAACCACTATCGCACCGAACATATTGATAAGCACCGCAAGGGGCGTCGCCGCATTACAGCGGCATCGCACAAGCGTCTGGAACAGCAGCCTACGTCATTCCAGAACTATCTGGAGGTGTTCCAGAAGCTGGGCTATCCCGTAGACATCCAGTTTACAAGCGTATTCCCCGAAGGCAAGGGCGACCTGAGAACACTGGCCGACGGCCTCAACGTCAAAAAAGAGGACGAGCGCTGGATTGGCATGGCTCCCTTTGCCGCCCATGAGGGTAAGTCCTACCCTCCGGAAAAGATGGAGCAAGTGCTGGAGCAGCTGTTGCAGCGCGTACCCCAGGGACGTATCTTCTTCTTCGGACGCGGCGAACGCGAAGAGGAGTATTTCACCCGCTGGTGCAAGCAGCACCCCCAATGTACCTATGTAGCACCATTGGTGGAATCCATCCGTCAGGAGCTGATACTTATGAGCCATCTGGAGGTGATGATTTCGATGGACTCGTCAAACATGCACTTGGCATCGCTCGTAGGCACTCCAGTGGTTAGCATCTGGGGAGCCACACACCCCTATGCTGGTTTCATGGGCTGGGGACAGAGCGAAGACAACGTGGTACAGGTAGAGTTGGACTGCCGTCCGTGCAGCATCTTCGGACAGAAACCCTGCCTGCGCGGCGACTTTGCCTGCCTGAACAACATCCTGCCGGAGGTCATCGTCGAGAAGACACTCAAGAACTTGAACATCAAGTGACCTGTTAGAGAGGGTCACCTATCCTATATTAACACTAAAACAATTACAACAATGAAAAAGTACATTTGCGACACCTGTGGTTACGTGTATGACCCCGAAGTAGGCGATCCCGACAGCGGTATTGCTCCTGGAACAGCGTTTGAAGACATTCCCGAAGACTGGGTATGCCCCATCTGCGGAGTTGGCAAGGATGACTTCTCAGTTGAGGAGTAACCTACTTCGATACGCGAATCGTTAAGGTCTGGCTGTCAAAGCGGATGCCGTCGTGTTCTATGAAACGACCCAGCACCCCGTTGACAGCCAATTCTTTTGGCATGCCTACATGAAGACCGTCAGAGTCCATCACCCAGAGACGGTCAGCCAACTGGAGCGCTAACTCCACGTCGTGCGTCGACAGGAAGATGGTCTTCTGTTGTTCTATCGCCAACCGGCGCAGCAACTGCATCATCTCCACCTTGCTGGGGAAGTCGAGGAAGGCTGTCGGCTCGTCCAGATAGATAATCGGCGTCTGTTGAGCCAATGCCTTGGCTATCATCACCTTCTGGCGCTCGCCGTCGCTGAGTGTCTGTATCATGCGCTCTTTCAGGTCATCAATGCCCGTCAGGCCTATCGCTTGTCGAACGATGTCCTCATCCTCGTCCGACAACCCTCCCCAGAAGCCTGTATACGGAGCGCGTCCCATCGCTATCATCTCCCAGACGGACATGTTGCGAACATGCGGCTTCTCCGTCAGCACAATACCAATTAAATGACTTCGCTCCTGCTCGTTCAAAGAGGTGAGCGGTGACAAGTGAGGGGCAAGGGCAGAGGGGTGAGAAGTGAGAGAACGGTCAGTCGCCAACAGGATATCACCCGACAAGGCCGGCTGGAAGGCTGCCAAGGTTCGCAGCAGCGTCGACTTACCAATGCCGTTGCGTCCCAACAGGCATGTCAACCGCCCACTACAAATGGTTGCGTTCAAGCCACTGGCCACCACCCTTTGTCGTTTCTTGGCGCTATAACCTATGCTGAGGTCTTTCAGTACGACGCTGTCCATGATGAATACAAATGCTGTTGATTGTTATTTCTGCAGGCCAAAGTCAGCTTGCTGGGCTTCAACCTCTTGGAGCATCTTCTGCTTCTCAGTGTCGGAAAGCGTGGTGCCGACGGGTGTGGTCGACGGGGAAACCGTCGACTGCGAGCGCAGGGTTACTTCATTGGGGTCGTAGCACATGGGCAGGTCAGAGGGGATGCTCTCTATCACCAGCTCGGCAGGGGTGGGAGCATGTGTACCTGGGAACTGTACCTCGGCCTTAATCTTAATCTTTCCGGCGTTCTTCGTCGAGCGAATCAACACAGGGGCACTACCCCACTCGACAGCCCGCGGATTAGCGTTGATGGTAGCGTCACCTATGATAGAGCCTTCGCCCTCAACGGTAAAACGGATATTTTCCTTGGCCAAACGACGCACGTTACCATTGTCGTCCGTCACCTCGCACACCACGACGATGAAATCGGAACCGTCGGCAACAAGCTGTTTACCCATCTCGTCAGCACGGAGGTGCAACTTTGTACTGCGGCGTGAGGGCATCTTCTCCTCACGACAGACGGTTTTGCCATTGATGATACCCTCGGCCACCATCTTGACCGACTGCCACTTACGCTGGGTATAGCTGTAGTCACGGGCTTCGAAGAAGTCCCACGCATCCTTGAAGACGGTCACACCTTGTCTGACGGGCTCAATCCAACAATGTTCACCCTCGTACATCGTCAGTCGTACGCTGTCGCAATTGGAGAAGACAGTAACGTCCTTGTCAGAGAACTGCGTCAGCTCGTGGGCAATGGTGACGATGCCCTCGGGAGAACCCTCGGGGATGGTGGAGGAGAAGGTGACGGAAGCAGGAGTGAGCGTGGCGGCAAACATAGCCGCTGCGGTCTTGGGCTGACGGAAAGCGTCGTAGTCACCGCCCCAATAGGGATCTGGATGATAGCCGCGCTGGTGGTCGAAAGGATGCCATTGACAACCTCCGATGAACTGGCCGGTAGTCTTGAAGAGTTCCAACGTGCTCTGATGCAGACTCATGGCTTGCACCAGCATGGGACGCTCACCCCACGAACGGGAGGCGCGGTTCAGGTTGTTATGGGCGTACCAGTCATCGACGAGTTCGCCGAACTCACGAGTGAAGATGGGTTGACGAACGAAGGTTCCGGCGGCAGAACCGCCAGACACAGTAGAGGCGGAAGCAGAGGCGCGGAGGGCTTCCTGCGACTTAAAGTCGTCGCCCGGCCAGCCATAGAGCACGTCGTAGTTATCGGCAACACCGGCGGAATGCATATCAGCAGCAGCCACAGGACGATAGGGATACGGGTACTCGTCCTTGGTGATCTGCAGAGCCTCAAGGGCGAAGTTTTCCGGATAGCGCGTCTCGTTAAGAATGGGTTCCCACATCAAGACACAAGGGTGGTTACGGTCGCGGCGGATGATAGAACGGGTATTCTGATGTACCTTTGCCGCAAACTGCGGGTCTTTGTTCCAATATTGCCAGCCTGGAGTAGCCACGATGATGAAGAGGCCCAGCTCGTCACAGGCATCCATAAAGGAAGGATCCTGCGGATAGTGCGCCGTGCGGATAATGGTAAAGCCCAGGTCACGCAGGCGCTTGGCATCGCGCCATTGCTGCGAGTTAGGAAGGGCATTACCCACATAGGCGAAGTCCTGGTGGCGGTTGGCACCAATGAGCTGATGGTACTTCTTGCCATTGAGGTAGAAGCCGGGGATACGCCCCTCGGGAACGGTGGCTGTAGAAGTGAGACCAGAGACGGCAGAAACAGGTGAAGAGGCGTTGACGAACTCGAAACTGCGGATGCCGATACGAGTAATGCCACCGTCGAGGCTGGTCTTTCCATCCTTTACGCGCGTACTAATATAATATAAGGAGGGGCTTTCAGGTGACCAAAGTCTGGGGTTCTTCACCACGAAGCGCTGGGTAACAGTCTTTGCCTCACCGGGCTGCAGGCGCAGCTTGGTGGAGGCAGAACCTCCACCCACAGTATTCAGAGCGAGGGTGTTATTCGCAGTACTTGAGGCAAGAGCGTTTTCTACGGTGACGGTGCGGGGACGGGAGTCGCTGTTGCGCACCTCAGTATTGACGAAGACCTCGGCGCTCTTGCTGCTGATGTTGGCATAATGAACGAAGATGCCGCCGCCGGCCACCTTGTTTTCCTCCACAGCATCGGTAATAGCCACCTTATTCTTGGCGATGAGCCAGACATCACGATAAATGCCACCATGATATGCGAAGTCGAGCGTCATCTGCTTCTTGCCAGGAGGGTAGGTCTTGTCATCGCTGTTGTCAGCTTTGATGGCGACGACTAAATCGTCGCCCGCTGTATAGCCGAGGTCGGTGAGGTTGAGCGTGATGGGCAGGTAGCCGCCTTCATGGTCTTTAACCTTTTGGCCGTTGACGTAAAGGGTCTGTTTGCCCATAATAGCCTCGAAGTGCAAGGTGACATCGCGGCCTTCGCACTCCTTGGGCAAACGAAAATGCTTACGATACCACACGATGCCCTGATAGTTGCGGCAACCGCTGGCCTCGGCAGGCATGAGCTGGACGGTATGCGGTGTGCTGACCACTTCCCACGATTTATCGTTGAAGGCAGTAGCCTCTGCTCCCGACACATCACCTAAATGGAATCGCCAGCCAGCGTTGAAGTTCCATACCTGACGACCACTACCCTCCAAGGGGAAGAATCCTGCTACAGAAACCCGAAGTTGAGACGATGACTCAGCATACGAGACGAGCACGGAGCATACTAAAAGGCAGAATATGAAAGCGATTTTCTTCATCTTTGCAGTAGGTTATTGGGGGTTATTGTAGTCTTTTCCAGACGGGTGAACCGTCTGGGGCGCGTCTGTCCAGCTGTCGGTACGGAACGAGGAAACAGGCAGTCCGTCGTGCATCAGGTCGCCCTCCACCCAGTCCTTGAAAGCATAGCGCACGGCTACAGGCTGCTTCACTTGGTCGCACAGCACATAGACTTTATTGCGACTGGTCCACACCTTCGTAGCAGGATAAAAGACACGGTCGCTGCCAGCCACTTCGAAGTTCTTGGAGGTCGTGCCGTGCTCGAAGTAAACCCACTCCTTGGAACGGTCGAAGCTCACAACGGCAGTGTCGTTCTGGAACGCCACCTCTTTATATTTGGCAAACTCGGGCAAGCCCTTGACGCCGTAGGTATTGCTGAGTGCCAACAATGCCAAACGCTCGCCGGCCTGACGCTTCTTGCGGGGATGGATGCCATACTCCAGGCCAGCGTCCATCAGCACAGCCATACGACTATTGGGAATAATATCCTCTGCCTTTAACTGCTGCTCACGCAGATACTGGCTACCCTGCCAACCGATACGGCTGTAATCATAAGGAGCAATCTGACAATAGTAGAAGGGGAAGTCGCCCTGTTTCCATTCGCTGCGCCAACCCTCGACCATCGCTTTCAGCAGGTCGGCATAGTAGTCATAGCGAGGCACGTTGTCTTCGCCCTGATACCAGATGGCGCCACGCATAGAATAGCCGATGAGGGGATAAAGCTGACCATTATAGACGGCAGTAGGACAACGCTGCAGTCGGGCTTTGACATCAGCCTCGGTAATGGTCTGCTGCACCTTGGGGAAAGCGCGCAGCCAGTCAGCCTTCATCCAAGCCTCGCAGGCAGAACCGCCGTAAGCCGTGCAGATCAGTCCGACGGGGACGTTCAGCACCTTGCGAAGGGCCTTACCGAAGTAGTAGGCCGTAGCCGAGAAATTGCGCACAGACTCGATGTCGGCAGCGCTCCACGTTCCGCCTTTGATGTCGTATTGCGGCTCCAACTGGGCGGTGCGCTTGACAAACAGCAGTCGCAGATTGTCGTCTTTGCAGTTCAGCAATTCCTCCGTAGTACCATCCAGCGGCTGACCTTTGTAGCCTTTCAGCTGCATATCCATATTCGACTGTCCGGCACAGATCCACACCTCTCCAATGAGGATGTTCCTCAGCACCAGCTTCTTGCCGTCGTTCAGCGTGATGTCGTACGGACCTCCAGCCTTCGGCGTACGCACCTTCGCCTCAAACTTCCCGTTCGCGCCGGCCTTCACCTTATAGGTCTTACCGTCCCATGAGGTAATGATGCTGACGGTTTTGTTGGCATCAGCAGTACCCCACAGATTACACTCCGTCTGCTGTTGCAGCACCATGTTGTCACAGAAGAAGCTGGGCAGCTTCACCTCTGCCTTTGCACTCAAGGCTACGAGTACACAGATTGCACTAATGATTCTCTTCATATCTTTGCTTATTGTTTACTTCTTATCTTCAGCACCGGGTCTGCCAGTAAGCCAGCGGGTAGCAGGTCGTCGCCCTTGGTGCGGTATTTCGCATTCGTCCAGATGCCGTCATAGGGAGCCTTCCCCTGGTCGGCACCGCGGAGCGCATTGTGCCACGTATTGACAACCTCTATCTCCAGTTTGTTCTTACCCTTCTTCAGCGCCTTGGTGATGTCTACCTCGTAAGGCTCCGTCCAGGCGATACCGCAGTCCTGGCCATTCACCCAGACGTGGGTAATGTCCTTGACGCCGGGTAGCGAGAGCAGCACCTGACCAGCCTCGCGTACCTTATATTTAAAGGTCGTACTATATCGGCAATGTCCGCTGAAGTAGCGTATCTTGTCGTCCTCATGCTTGCTCCAGTCGAAGAGGCGCTGCTTCTTCAGCGTCAAACCACTCTCACGGAACGAGAGCGTATAGGGCTTACAATGTGTTTCCACGGAGGAAACACTTTGTTTCGTTAACGGAAACGCGCTGTTTCCCTTATGGAAACCCTCCACTTGCCCGTATATCACGAACAGCGAACCATAGGGTGGCAGCGTGAGTGTGCCATTGCCGTACTTCATAAGCTCATCGTTGACGGGATTGTAGCAGACAGCCTGCTCCTGTTGAGCCCGGAAGACGGGTTGGAAAGTGACGGCCTTGTCCTGTTGGTTGGACAGGAAATAGATATCGCCATCCTGCGTCTGGCGATGGGCATAGGCAATGCCATCGGGCAGTACGGCATCACGTCCAACCTTCTCCAACTCCTCTTGGTGATAGGGCTGGTCGATAATCTGTACCCCTTGGTGGCGCAGGTGTTCCATGAACTTCCTCATGGAAGGGGATATGCACAACCAGGTGGGCACCACCAAAGCCTTGTAATCGAACGGCCGGATAAGCAGGGCGTTCTTGTTCATTGAGTCGTAGTGATAGCCGTGCAACGGATTCACCCAGTCCTTGAGGTCGATGATGCCTGCCGAATGACGTACGCCAACGGGGCTTTCAACCATCGGTTGGCCTATATTGGCCAACCGCTCACGCTCGGCAGTCACACGCTCTGCACCAAACATGCCCGGCAGCATGGGAACGACACGGTCGGGCGTCAGGGCGCGACTGGGCATCTCCTCACCCGTAAAGACGGCAATGTCCACAACGGGCTTGCCCATCTGCAGCAGCCGCTGACAACGGGTGATATAGTCAACGAAGGCCTTGGCTTCGGGGAACCACGTCTGGTCGCGCTGGAAGAAGAGCCCGATGCCGTCGAGCGTCATACCGGGTTTCTTGTCTGTCCACGGATTGTGGGTGTTGACGTGGAAGAAGAGGCGGTTCATGCCCCAGGCGAAGTTGCGGTCGAGCAGAGGCTTGACCATCGCCGGCGTCTCGTCCCACACTCCGCGCAGTTCGGTGAATCCCTCGGCCTGCACGATGTTCTTGCCGTAGACATGGGCACCGCTGATGGCATCCATCATGTCGTTGGGCTTGTCGTGGGTAGGCGAATTCAGCCAGAACTCACCCATAGGCACGTCAACATATTTGTAATGTTCCATACCGTCCGAAACCATGGTGGGTGCCACGCTCTCGCTGGAGAGCAGGACGCCGTACTCCCTCGCCTTCTGCCGGACAGTCACGAAGAACACCTCGTTGATGAGGTCGTTGATGGTTCTACGAATATCGCGCAACGTCTCGTCGCCTCCCTCCATCGGAACGCCGGCATAGACGGGCAGCAGCGGCAGCAGGTCATAGCCGCAACGCTGGCGGAACTCCTGCAGGAAGTTGCTGCTCCAGTTCTGCGAGCCACACTCCCACGAATCGACGTGCATATACTTGATGACTTTGTGGTGGGGGCGTTGCATAAACTGTCCGAACCACGCATCAATCTGTTTCTCCACAGCCTCTTCCGAGAACTTGTCGCACTCCAAGCCCTTGCCGCCACCTGCCGTCGCATTGGTATGTCCGGTCGAGGTGTGTCCCATGCGGAGGATACGCCATTGTCCGGCGGGGAGGGTCAAGGCGACGAAATCGCCCTGCACAGTACTGCGCACGATATCCTCCTTGCGGAGATAGTCATTCTTCGGGATGTCGGCCTCGGGGGTGTCAGGGGCAATGCGCCAGACAGCTCCCGACTTACCCTCCCAGTTGTCCAGCAGGGCATAGTCGCGCAACGTGATATTCCGGAGCCTTAGCACAGGTTTCCACTTGGCTGCATCGAGATCTTCGGCACCAGGCTCCGTACCTTCGGGCGTCCATTCGAAGCGGAAATACTTCGCTGTCGTAGGCGGAATACTAAAGGTGGTGAGGAAGCCGGTGTTTTGCCAGCCTTGACGAGGGGGCACCAGTTGCTTGACATCGTAGAACACGACGCCGTCGTCAGAGGCGCGCACCTTCAGTCGCTGGCTCTGGATATTGGTGCCGCTGGGCTCTATCTCGATATGACGAACCAATCTTGGTTCGTCAAAAGCATACTGCAGCCAGCACGGCTCATCGGCACAATAGACGCCCTTCGCATTGATGGTGACATTCGGCGAATAGCTCACCCTCCCCCCGTTGCGCTCTTTATCAAAACAAGCCACCACTCCCTTGGATTCTCCCAAGGCCCCCCTCATCGGCACCGCATACACGGCAATATCCTCGTAGTAGTCCTGATAGTGCTGCGGTTTCTTCATCAGGAAATGGTGTTTCCCACCTTGGACGATGGTATCGCAGAAGACCACCTTCTGCATCGACTCCTTGGGCTTGATCCACGGACCACCGGCCAAGGCGAAGCCGTCGCAGATGTGGATGCCCATATCCAAGCCGAGGGAATCAGCCTGCGCAAGGGCAACGTCAACCATTCGCCAGAACTCTGGCGTCAACTGCTGGGCTTGTCCTTGATACTCAGGGCGCTCCCCCACTCCGCGGATGGGCATCAGGTAGCAACCTCCCAATCCCACGTCCTTCATGGCCTTGAGGTCGGCCTTGATGCCAGCCTCAGAAACGGCTCCGTACATCCAGTACCAGAAGGTCCAAGGACGAGAAGTGTCTTGGCCTTGCGACGGAATCGCGAGGCATAGTATACAGAAGAGTATCAGCAGGCGTCTCATATTATTCAAATCTCAAAATGGCTCTTAGATGTCCCTTTCCTTTGCTCCAGAAAGGCTGTGCCGACGGGCCGTTGAGGTCGGTAGTGTTCACCTTGTTGCGAACGGCAGGAATGGCTCTCAGGATGCTGATGCCTGTCTCGGGCAAGGTGTAGAGCAGGTGGTCGCGTCCGTCGCGTGGAGTATAGATGCCTATCTTCCCGTCGAGGGTCTCAATGCCCACCTTGCCTTCTGTTGTCGTCAGTTGCATCCATGAGACGTTGGATAAGTATCCCTTGAACTCAGGATATTCAAACGACTCGCCAGGAATGGGGTCGTTATAGTTGTTCTGCCAGTAGCCATACTGCGGACCTTCCATGCGGTTCTTCCACACACGATAGGGTCCTTTGCCTACCCATTGCTTGCTCTTCACTTGCTGCTCGGGATAGTCGAAACAGATCCCCATCAGGTCGACAACACCATTGAAGTAGTAGTCGGCATTCATATACAGACCACCATCGCTGAGGAAACGGTAGGTTACCTGTTGCAACGAACCGTGACGATACTCAGCCACCAGCGTGCTGTCGCTGAAAGCAAAACCTGCAAAGGAACCCTGATCGGCATATTCTGTATAATCCGTCTTCTTCTGGAAGGCCTCCTTGTCGTCGTGATTATAGAAGCCGTCCTCCGAGCGGTCGGCACGCTTGGCAGCGACAAAGCGTGGACCGTTGCCAAACGACAATTTCTTGCCGTTGACCATCACCTGCATCAGACGACCTGTCTGCTTGCAGAAAGTATATTCACGCTGGCCATTCGTAACCGACAACTGGTTGTCATTCTCCGTATAAGTGTACTTCCGGGTGTTCTCACGCAGGGTCTTTTGGCCCAGGTTGCCTGCCTTGATTCTATTCTTGTGGACCCAGGTAAACACCTCCTGTCCATTGGGGTCTGTAGCAGTCAACTGTATCACCTCGGCATCAGTCCTGTCCATTACCAGCTTGCCTAATTGGTGGGGAGCCACATCGGGCGATGTGAGCTTGCCCTCCTTGATGACCTTCATCTGTGTCTCGCCGTAGGCTGGCATCTGCAACAACTTATAGCTGAACTGGCAGTCCTTCAGGTTCGTGAAGTCATAGCAGTTCTGAATCCGGATGATGCCCTGTTCCCAATACAACACCTGTATAGGGCTCCAAACCTCGCGGATGGTATAGAAGGAGCCCTCCTTTTCCATGTGAGGACCTACGATGCCGTCAGCTCCGAAGTTACCCATGCAGTCGATGTAGGGAGACCCAGCGGGTGAACCGCTAGGAGCGAGATCGGTGCGTACCACACCCTGGTCCATCAGGTCCCACAGGAAACCACCGGCACAGCGCGGATTCGACATCATCAGCTTCCAATAGTCTTTCAGTCCTGCTCCGTGACCACCGTCGTAAAGACCATGCAGGAACTCTGTCGGCATGAAGATTTCCTTCTGTCGCATATACTCTGCCGTCTCGCCCCACGAGCGATAGTGCTTGGTCTCAAAGCCGTTGCGGTTAGCCCACGGATAGAGCACCACGCGCTTCTGCGGGTCGTTCTTGGTGAAGTAAGGCTCCAATTCGTAGTTGAAACCACCCTCGTTACCATTGCTCCAGAAGATAATACTGGGGTGGTTGACGTCTCGTTGCACCATCTCCTCAACGATCTGCGAACCGATGATAGTCTCGTGAGCCCAATGCCAGCCGGGCATCTCGCATTCCACATAAAGACCCAACGAGTCGCAGGCATCCAGGAACTCGGGGTCGGCAGGATAGTGCGACAGGCGCACAGCGTTCATATTCATGCTCTTGATGAGTAAGACATCCTCGATGTTCTTCTGCTTCGACAGAGTGCGCCCCGTCTCAGGACGGAACGAGTGGCGATTGGCACCCTTCACAATGACCTTCTGTCCATTGATAAAGAGACCATCCTCCTTGTCGCCGGCATACTGGTGTCGATATTCTATCGTGCGGAAGCCGAACTTCTGGCGCTCCATATGAAGGGTCTTACCCTGCTGGTCTTTTAACTTAAAGACGGCAGTATAGCGGTAGGGTTGCTCGGCATTCCACGCCTTGATGTCCTTGACGCTGAAATCGACCTTGGCACCGTCGCTGGTGATGGGAAGAGCGGAACTCTTCCCCACAGTCTTTCCGTTGGCGTCGATGATGTCGACGGAAACGGAGCTGCCCGGTACGGCACGGTTCAGAAACACATCAGCCATGAAACGCCCGTCGCCTTTGGCATCAATGGCCACACGCTGGATGTTCTGTGCAGGCTTGGAGATGATAAACACCGGACGCCAGATGCCTCCGAAGTTCCAGTAGTCAGCTCGGCGCTCAGCCAGGTTCACTTGTGGCACACTGCTCTCCTTCAGCACCTCCACTTCGAGGCGGTTCTTCTTGTTGCCGAAGAATACGCGGTCGGAGACATCAATGGTATGACGCGTAAAGCCGCCTTGATAGGTGCCGTTGCCTGCCTTGCGCCCGTTGATTTTCACACGAATCTCGGTGAAGGCAGCCTCAAAGACCAGCTGAATCTGTCGGCCTGCCCACTCCTTAGGCAGCGTAAACTCATGCTTGTACAGACCCTTCTCGTCGGCAATGCCCTCAGGTGTAGCCTTGCCGTAGAAACGCATACCATACTGATAGGTGCCAAAACCCTGCAGTTCCCAGCAGGAGGGTACACCAATCTTCGTCCACTTGCCGCTATTGCGACCGTCTGTGCACTGGAAGTCCCATTGTACCATATCGTCACAACCGTGACCACTCAGATACTGCAACTGCGTATCTGTTAACGACTGCGCCTGAAGTGTTGCCGTAGCTGTCAGCCCCAGCAGCGCCAAAAGAAAAAACCGTCTCATAGTATATAGCTATACATTATTATATATATAGAGACGAACAACGCTATGAAATGTAACCGAACAAGCCCCGATAAGCGTTAGGCTTGTCGGGGCTTGCAATAGTATGTGATGGTGATTAGAAATCCATCTTATCGAGCTCGTCGCTGAAGTCCTTGGGCTCGTTAGCGGGCTCATGGAACTCCTCGTTGCGCTCACGGCGCTCGCCACGCTCAGGGCGAGGACGACGCTCACCGCGGTCACGGCGCTCGCCACGCTCAGGACGCTCCGGACGGGGACGACGCTCGCTACGGGCAGGACGCTCCTGATAACCCTCGGGCTTCTCGATAAGCACACGGTGAGAGAGTTTGAACTTACCGGTCTTCGGATCAATCTCCAGCAGCTTCACGGTAATCTTGTCACCCTCCTTGATACCTGCCTCTTCGACAGTCTCCAGGCGCTTCCAGTCAATCTCGCTGATGTGCAGCAGACCGTCCTTGCCAGGCATGAACTCCACGAAGCAGCCGTAAGGCATGATGCTGCGGACAGTACCTTCGTAGACCTCACCGACCTCGGGAATAGCCACGATGGCACGAATCTTGGCGATGGCAGCGTCGATGCTCTCCTTGTTGGGAGCGCTGACCTGTACCTTGCCGACGCCGTCTTCCTCATCAATCGTGATGGTAGCACCGGTGTCTTCCTGCATCTGCTGGATGATCTTTCCGCCCGGGCCAATAACAGCACCAATGAACTCCTTAGGAATCTCGAAGGCCTCGATACGGGGAACCTGCGGCTTCATCTCGGCACGAGGCTCGGCGATGGTGTCGGTGATGCAGTTCAGGATGTGCTCACGACCGGCCTTAGCCTGCATCAGAGCCTTCTCCAGAATGTCGAACGACAGACCGTCGCACTTGATATCCATCTGGGTTGCAGTCAGACCGTCCTTGGTACCGGTGGTCTTGAAGTCCATATCACCCAAGTGGTCCTCATCGCCGAGGATATCGCTCAGCACAGCATACTTGTCCTCGCCGGGGTTCTTGATCAGACCCATAGCGATACCGCTGACAGGCTTCTTCATGGGAACACCTGCATCCATCAGAGCCAGCGTGCCTGCACAAACAGTAGCCATAGACGAAGAACCGTTAGACTCCAGAATCTGGCTGACGACACGAACGGTGTAGGGGAAGTCGGCAGGAATCATATCCTTCAGACCGCGCCAAGCCAAGTGTCCGTGACCAATCTCACGACGGCCTACGCCGCGCTGAGCTTTGGCCTCACCCGTACAGAACGGGGGGAAGTTATAGTGCAGCAGGAACTTCATGTAGCTCTTGTCCAGCACATCGTCAACGAGCTTCTCGTCAAGCTTGGTACCCAGTGTTACGGTGGTCAGCGACTGTGTCTCACCACGGGTAAAGATGCTACTTCCGTGAGGCATGGGCAGCGGAGAAACCTCGCACCAGATAGGGCGGATCTCGTCGGTCTTACGACCATCGAGACGGATACCCTCGTCGAGGATGCAACGGCGCATGGCGTCACGCTCTACGTCGTGGTAGTAGCGGTCCATCATGGCATATTTCTCTTCCAGCTCGTCCTCGCTCAGTTCAGTATGCTCGGCAGCATACTTCTCCTTGAAGTCGGCCAGAATCTTCTCGAAGGCCTCAGCACGCTGATGCTTCTCGAGAGCCTGCTTGGTAACATCGTATGCGGGCTGATACAGCTCCTTGTTCATACGCTCACGCAGCTCCTCGTCGTTCACCTCGTGGTTGTACTCGCGCTTGATGTCCTTACCGAGCTCCTTGCTCAGCTCAGCCTGCAGCTCACACATGGGCTTGATGGCATCCATAGCAGCCTTCAGGGCACCGAGCAGATCCTGCTCTGATACTTCCTTCATCTCACCTTCCACCATCATGATGTTCTCGGCCGAAGCACCAACCATGATGTCCATATCGGCTTCCTTCATCTGCTCGAAAGTAGGATCAATGACATACTCGCCATTGATACGAGCCACACGCACCTCAGAGATGGGGCACTCGAAGGGGATATCTGAACATGCCAGCGCTGCCGATGCAGCAAAACCTGCCAAAGCATCGGGCTGGTCAACACCGTCGGCGCTGAACAGCATTACGTTGACAAAAACTTCTGCGTGATAGTTAGAGGGGAACAGCGGACGGAGCACGCGGTCAACCAGACGGCTCGTCAGAATCTCATTGTCAGAGGCTTTACCCTCGCGCTTGGTGAAACCGCCAGGAAAACGTCCTGCTGCGGCATACTGCTCTCTGTAGTCTACCTGCAGAGGCATGAAATCTGTTCCGGGAACTGCATCTTTTGCGGCACAAACAGTAGCCAGCAGCACAGTGTTGTTCATGCGGAGCATTACACTGCCATCGGCCTGCTTTGCCACTTTCCCGGTCTCAATTGTGATGGTTCTTCCATCAGGCAATTGAATACTTTTTGTAATTACGTTCATCTTGTTTTAAAACATCTAATAAAATAAAAAGTGCACCTTAGCACAAAATTGGGCACAAAGGTACACATTATTATATAAAGAAACGAATAATCTTGGTAATAATTATTGTTTTTTAGGAATTTAGGGCTGACTTTCGCCCTCTACGTACTCTTCGAGGAACATGTGCTCGCCGTCATAGACCGCATAAGTAAACTGCGAAATCCAGTCGCCAAGTATCATCAGCCGACTGTGGCGCGCCAGCTTGATGTCCAGTTCTATATGGCGATGGCCGAAGATGAAATAGTCGATATTGGGATGCTCCTCGATATACTGCTTGGCGAAGAGCACCAAGTGCTCCTTGTTCTCACCCAGATAGACGGCATCGTTCTTCTCCTTATGCTTGATATAGCTGTGCTTGGCCCACAACTGACCGAAGCCGATGCCCCAGCGGGGATGCAGTCCGGAGAACAACCACTGGCAGAAGCGGTTATGGAAGATGGCACGTATCACCTTGAACGACTTATTGGGGTCGCCCATGCCGTCGCCGTGAGCCAGGAAGAACTCATGTCCGTAAATTTCAGTCGTCTCGGCCTGATGGTGCAGGATGACGCCACACTCCTTCTGCAGGTAGTCATACGCCCAGATGTCGTGGTTGCCGGTAAAGTAGTGAACCTCCACGCCCATGTCCGTCAGCTCTGACAACTTACCCAGGAAACGGGTATAGCCCTTGGGCACGGCATAGCGGTATTCGTACCAGAAGTCGAACATGTCGCCCAGCAGATAAATAGCCTGCGCCTTCTCCTTGATGCTGTCAAGAAAACGTACCAAACGGCGTTCCTGCGTTCGTTGATGCGGAACGGCCCACGAGCCCAGATGGGCGTCACTCAGGAAATACACATTCTTCATGGAACTTGAAACTTGAAACCTGAAACTTTTATGATTACCCTTATACTAATCGAAGCCCAGCTCGACGCGAGCCTCTTCGCTCATCATCGACTGGTCCCAGGCGGGTTCGAACACCAGATTGACGTTGGCCGTCTGGATACCGTTGACACTCTCCACCTTAGTGCGTACATCTTCTAATATAAAGTCGGCTGCCGGACAATTCGGTGCCGTGAACGTCATATCCAGATCAACGCTTCCATCCTCCTGCACGTCAATCTTGTAGATCATTCCCAAGTCATAGATATTGACCGGAATCTCAGGGTCGTACACTGTCTTCAGCACGTCCACGATACGCTCTTCCAGCTCTGTCTTTTCTTCTTGCGTCATATTCTTATATAAACTATTTGCGCACAAAGGTAATCATTATTTTTCATATTACGGCTTTTCTTGTTAATTTTCTTACTTCTTCAGCAACGGAAAGGGACTTCTGCAGCAACGAAACGGGACTTGACCGATATGCTGACTATAGTCGGAAGATAGGCAAACATAGGCTTAAAGATGGATAAACCCGGATTTTGAGGTTATTTTGCCTATGTATTTCGGAAACAAAACAAAGGAAGTGACCTATTGTCGGTCACTTCCTTTTCTCGTTTGGTCGGGATGAGGCGACTCGAACGCCCGACCCCTACGTCCCGAACGTAGTGCGCTACCAACTGCGCTACATCCCGAAAGCCCCCGAAAAGCGCAATGCTTTTCAAAAGCGCCTGCAAAGGTACGAAATAATTATGAATTATGAACGATGAATTAAGAAATATTTTAGTTTTAGGGCGAAAAATTTGTTGGAACGGCAAAAAAAGGGTATCTTTGCAACTGAATTTACGACAAGTATGAAACGACTACTAATCTCCATAACCTTCCTTCTGGGAAGTGTTGCCCTGTTGGCGCAACACGTGATTGTTGTCAAGAAGGGAGACGTAGAGAGTCTGTTGGCTGCTATCGACGAAGCCAACAATCGAAATGCCAGCAAAGATGCCGAACCGCTGTTCATCCTGATACCCGACGGCTACTACGACATGGGCGACCGTGTGCTGACACGCATCTCAGGACATCGTGTGGCGCTGATTGGCCAAAGCACCGAGGGTACCATCATCCGAAACAAACCCGACGTGAAGACGGAGAGCATCTCGAAGACCGCCGTATTGCAAAACCGCGGCTGGGGCAACTACTACCAGGACCTGACGCTGAGGAACGACCTGGACTACTACCACGTGGAACCCGACGGACGGGCAGTCTGCCTGCAGGACAAGGGCAACCGAACCATCTGCAACCGCGTCCGCATGCTATCGTATCAAGACACTTACTATTCAGACAACGAGAAGTGCCAGCACTACATGAAGGACACGGAGATTCACGGCACCATCGACTTCATCTGCGGAGCCGGCGACGTGTGGTTCGAGCGTTGCCGCATTGTGACGGAAAAGCGCACGCTGGACGGTTCGGGCAACAACATCATTGCTGCTCCGCGAACAGCAGACACCCAGTGGGGATACATCTTCAACCGCTGCACAATAGAAAACAAGGTGTCGACCTTCTACTATGGTCGCGGCTGGCATACGAAGCCGATGTGCGTATGGCTTCACACCCGACTGCTCTCGCCCGACAAACTGCTGGCGGAGCGCTACGACCCGAAGGCCATGAAGCAGTCGAAATGCTACTTCTGGGAATACGGCACCACCGATGCCAATGGGCACGACATCATGCCGCAGTCGAACGTCGTCACCTTTACTCTGCGCGACGACACACTCCCCTACCAGACGGAAACCGTCCTGACAAAACAGGAGGCAGAGAAATACCAGATGAAGAATGTCTTCACCGACTGGCAGCCCGACAAGGAGCTGAAACAGTGGGAAAAGCAAGGCAAGAAACTCAAGAAGCGCCACAAGCTGAACTAAGAACGGAGGAGAGCAAACAAGAACGGAGGGGCAGAACCCCTCCGAACTGTTTTATAAGACTCGCTGTAGCTCGTCTATCTCTTCCTGCGTCGTGGCCCAGGAAGTGACGAAACGACAGATGGTGTGATGCTTGCCAGCCTGGCCGAAATGGGTGAAGATGAAGTGCTGCGACAGTCGCTCCACCTCCGCATCGGACAGTACGATGAACTGCTGGTTGGTGGGGGAGTCGACGAAGAACTCATAACCTTTCTCCTGAAAGATACGCTTCATCTGCATAGCCATCTTAATGGCGTGCTCGGACAGTTTGAAGTAGAGATTATCCGTAAACAAAGCATCAAACTGCAAACCTATCAGCGCTCCCTTAGCAATGACGGCACCGTGCTGTTTTTGGATGGAGAAGAAGTGTTTGTGAGCCTCGCGGTTGGTAAAGACCACCGCTTCACCACACAGGGCACCTATCTTCGTTCCGCCAATGTAGAACACGTCGCAATGGCGCGCTAGGAAAGGCAACGTGACGTCGCACTCCTCAGCCATCAAACCATAGCCCAGGCGCGCTCCGTCAATGTAGAGGGGAATGTGGTAGCGCTGGCAGACGTCATAGATATCCGTCAGTTCCTGAGCCGAGTAGAGTGTGCCGAGCTCGGTGGGGAAGGTGATGTACACCAATCCGGGATATACCGCATGGGCATTGTTGCCGTCGTGCATGAAGTCGTCCAGATACTGGTCCAGTGTCTTGGCACTCATCTTGCCCTGATCCTCGGGCAGCGTAATGATCTTGTGCTCCGTAAACTCAACGGCTCCAGCCTCGTGGACGTTGATATGGCCACTGCTGACGCAGATGACGCCCTCATACTGATAGAGCATGGAATCAATGGTGGTAGCATTGGTCTGCGTGCCTCCCGTCAGGAAGAAAATCTGGGCATCGGGCATACCGATAGCCTCGCGGATACGGCCTTTGGCGCGCTCGCTGAATTCGTCGAAGCCATAGGGCGTAGGCTTGGCATTGTTATACTTGACCAGGTTCTCTAGCACCAAAGGGTGTGCACCATTGTTATAGTCACATTCAAAGGATATCATGGTTCTGTTGCTTTTTCGTTGTTACGCTATCGCAATATGACGATGTTTCTACTTTTGCAGCCGCAAAGATACAAAAATTATTCCATTATAGCTTGACTTACATTATTATTTTTTAATACACGCAAAATTTTTAGGTAAAACATGGTGCAGTGTGCCGCCTTTTTTGTAATTTTGCAGCCAATTATATAACGTTATATTTTTATGGCAGACACAAAAAGGATAAAGACAGCGCTCATCTCTGTATTTCATAAGGATGGGCTGGAAGAATTGTTGAAGAAGCTCAACGACGAGGGTGTGAAGTTCTTGTCAACGGGTGGTACACAAACATTTATTGAATCGCTGGGCTACCAGTGCCAGAAGGTGGAAGAGGTGACAACCTATCCTTCTATCCTGGGTGGTCGCGTGAAGACCCTGCACCCCAAAATCTTCGGAGGCATCCTGGGCCGTCGTGCCCTGGAGGGCGACCGCGAGCAGATGGCTCAGTATGACATCCCCGAAATCGACCTTGTGGTAGTAGACCTGTATCCCTTCGAGCAGACGGTCGCCAGCGGCGCATCGGAGGAAGACATCATCGAGAAGATTGACATTGGCGGCATCTCACTGATTCGTGCTGCAGCCAAGAACTTCAACGACGTCGTCATCGTGCCTTCCAAGGCAGAGTACAGTGTGCTGCTGGACATTCTGAACCAGCAGGGCGCCGAGACCACTAAGGATCAGCGCCGCATGTTCGCCACCCGTGCCTTCGGCGTCAGCTCTCACTACGACACCGCCATCCACGGCTGGTTTGCCAAATAAATTGCAAATAGTAAATAGTAAATTGTCAAATAGTAAATTAAAATGGGATTCTTTAGTTTTGTCCAAGAGATAGCAATGGACCTTGGTACGGCCAACACCATCATTATCAGTGATGATAAGATTGTGGTCGACGAGCCATCCGTAGTAGCCCTCGACCGCCACACCGACAAGATGATTGCCGTAGGTTCGAAGGCTAAGATGATGTATGAAAAGACGCACGACAACATTCGTACCGTCCGTCCGCTGCGCGACGGCGTTATTGCCGACTTCTCTGCCTGCGAGCAGATGATGCGTGGACTCATCAAGATGGTACACCGTGGCTCACGCCTCTTCTCGCCCTCCCTGCGCATGGTCATCGGCGTACCCTCGGGGTCTACCGAGGTGGAGTTGCGTGCCGTACGCGACAGTGCCGAGCATGCTGACGGCCGCGACGTTTACCTGATTTTTGAGCCGATGGCAGCAGCCATTGGTATTGGTATAGACGTGGAAGCCCCCGAGGGCAACATGATTGTTGACATCGGTGGCGGTTCTACAGAGATTGCCGTCATCTCACTGGGCGGCATCGTGTCGAACAACAGCATCCGCACCGCTGGCGACGACCTGACGGCCGACATCCAAGAGTATATGTCGCGTCAACACAACGTGAAGGTTTCGGAGCGTATGGCCGAGCGCATCAAGATTGCCGTCGGCTCTGCCCTGACCGACCTCGGCGACGAGGCTCCCGACGACTATATCGTTCACGGCCCGAACCGCATCACAGCCCTGCCTATGGAGGTACCCGTATGCTATCAGGAAATTGCCCACTGTCTGGATAAGACGGTGGCCAAGATTGAAAACGCCGTACTCTCCGCCTTGGAGAACACACCTCCCGAGCTGTATGCCGATATCGTCAAGAACGGCATCTGGCTGGCCGGTGGCGGTGCCCTGCTGCGCGGTCTGGACCGTCGACTGGAAGAGAAAATCAACATCCCGTTCCACATTGCCGAAGACCCGTTGCACTCTGTGGCCAAGGGCGCAGGCATTGCACTGAAGAACGTAGATCGCTTCACCTTCCTGATGCGATAAACAATTACAAAGAGGTAAGAGGATTACATGCACAACCTCCTGGAGTTCCTACAACGTCACTACCACTGGCTTTTGTTCGTGGTTCTGGAAGCCGTCAGTCTGGTGCTGCTGTTCCAATACAATTCGTATCAGAACAGCGCCTGGCTCTCGTCGGCTAACGTGGTGGCAGGGAACATCTACAAATGGAGGTCGTCATTGGAGTCCTATGTCTCCATGAGAAAAGCCAACGAGGAACTGACGCTTCGCAACTTCTATATGGAGCGTCAGCTCGCTCAGTTGCGCCGACTCTATGCCGAGAAGACAGACACTACCAGCCAGCAGGAGCGCGAGGGACTGCAATTCCTCAGCCGGTATCAGTTGATTCCTGCCAAAGTCGTCAGCAACGAGCTAGACCGTGTGGATAACCTCATTACCATTGACCGCGGTGAGGCCGACGGCGTCAAGGTGGGCATGGGCGTTGCCTGTGGCATGGGCGTTGTCGGTGTGGTTTACCTCACCACCGACCATTACGCCGTAGTCATATCGGTGCTCAACAGCCATTCGTCGCGCATCAGCTGCGCCATCCGTGGCCACGGATACTTTGGTGTGCTGCGGTGGTATGGCGGTGATGCCGGCTATGCCTATGTGGAGGACATACCCCGTCACGCCCGTTTCAAGAGGGGCGACTGGGTGGAGACCAACGGCTACTCCAGCATTTTCCCTGCTGGTGTGCTGGTGGGACGTATCGACGAGGTGTACAACTCCAGCGATGGCTTGTCGTACAAGCTCAAGGTGCGACTGTCTACTGACTTCGGCAGACTGCGCGATGTCTTTGTCTTCAACGACCCCGCTATCGAGGAGCAGCTACGCATCATTCAGTCGGCCAGGGACTCCCTGAAACTGAACGTGAAGGAGTAAGATCAGAGGTGAAAAGTGATGGGTGAGAAATAAGAATAAGAAGTTTACGCTATGACTACAGATACGCTGAAACGGTTTGGATGGTTCCTGATATTCTTTCTGGCACAGGTCATTGTGCTGGGACGCATCCACTTGTTCGGTGTGGCCACACCGCTGCTGTATGTCTACTTCGTCCTCCAGTTCCCTCGCAACCACCCTAAATGGGCACTCCTATTGTGGAGCTTCAGCATGGGACTGCTGGTCGACATCTTCTTCAACACGCCAGGTGTGGCAGCTGCGTCACTCACCGTCATAGCAGCCATACACCCCTATTATCTGGAACTGTTTATTCCCCACGACTCACCAGAGGACCTTCGGCCTACGCTGAAGACCTTTGGAACAATGAGATACTCCAACTACGCCATACCGCTGGTGTTCGTCTATTGCGTGTTATTCTTTACGCTGGAGCACTTCTCTTTCTTCAACGCCATCCACTGGCTTCTCTGCGTGGTGGGAAGTACCCTGCTGACCGTGGCTCTCATCTTTACCTTTGAGATTGCCAAGAAGAAATGAAAGCTAAAAGAGGGTAAACGACATGAAAGACCATGAGCTGGATTACAGACGCTTTGTCATTGCCGGTGTAGCTGCACTGATTGTTGTCATCTACATCATCCGCCTCTTTACCCTCCAGATTACCAGTGACGACTACAAGAAGAGTGCTGACTCCAATGCTTTCCTGAAAAAGATAGAATATCCGTCGCGTGGCGTCATCACTGACCGCAACGGCAAACTGCTGGTATACAACCAGCCGGCTTACGACATCATGGTGGTAATGAACGAAGCCAAGGACCATCTGGACACGCTCGGTCTCTGCGAAGTACTGAATATCACCCGCGAGGAATTCGACCGGCGCATGTCTACCATCAAGGATCGCAACAAGAACCCCGGCTACTCACGCTTCACCCAGCAGCTCTTCATGAGTCAGCTGTCCGAGGAAGACTTCAGCGTCTTCCAGGAGAAGATGTTCCACTTCCCCGGTTTCTATATCCAGCGACGCACCATCCGACAGTATCACTATCCTTTCGCCGCCCATGTCCTTGGCGATGTGGCCGAGGTGTCACCTGCTGACATTGAGGAGGACGAGTACTACCAGTCGGGCGACTACATCGGGAAATTAGGCGTTGAGCGCAGCTACGAAAAACAGCTACGCGGTGAGAAGGGCATGCAGATTCTGCTGCGCGATGCTCATGGTCGTGTGCAGGGTCGCTATCAGGGCGGCAAGTTCGACCGTCGACCCGTAGCAGGCAAAAACCTGACGTTAGGTTTGGATGCCAACCTGCAGGCGCTGGGCGAACGACTGATGGAGGGCAAGATTGGCAGTATCGTCGCTATTGAGCCTTCGACGGGCGAGGTGCTCTGCATGGTATCATCACCCAGCTACGACCCACGCATGATGGTCGGCCGTCAGCGTTCCAAGAGTCACCGTATGCTCAGCGAGAACGTGTGGAAGCCGCTGCTAAACCGTAGCATCATGGGACAATACCCACCGGGCTCTACCTTTAAGACCACGCAGGGCCTGACATTTATGACGGAAGGAATCATACACCCCACACATACCTCCTATCCCTGCGGTCACGGTTTCAACTACAAAGGACTGCACGTAGGCTGTCACGGACACGCCTCTCCCCTTCCCTTAATACCGGCCCTCTCGACATCGTGCAACGGCTACTTCTGCTGGGGTCTCTACTATATGATTGGCAACAAGAAATACGGCAGCGTCCAGCAAGCCATGAACACCTGGCGCGACTACATGGTATCAATGGGCTTCGGCTACCGCTTGGGCATCGACCTGCCTGGCGAAAAGCGCGGACTCATACCCAATGCCGAATTCTACGACAAGGCTTACAAGGGTTCCTGGAACGGACTCACCATCATCTCTATTGCCATCGGACAGGGTGAGGTCAACGCCACGCCGCTGCAGATTGCCAACCTAGGAGCAACCATCGCCAACCGAGGTTGGTTCATCACGCCCCATGTAGTCAAGAAAATCCAGGGTGAAAAGCTGGACTCCATCTACACTCAGAAGCGACACACCATGGCCACCCGCGAGGCCTACGACTACGTGGCACAGGGTATGAGAGCCTCCGCGCTGGGAGGCACCTGCCACGAACTGGCCAGATATGACTTTATGGCCTGCGGCAAGACGGGTACGGCCCAAAACCGCGGCCACGACCACTCCGTATTCATGGGCTTTGCACCGATGGACAATCCCAAGATAGCCGTCGCCGTCTATGTGGAGAACGGCGGCTGGGGTGCTACCTTTGGCGTACCTATCGGCGGCCTCATCATGGAACAGTATATTCACGGCAAACTGTCGGAAGCCTCGGAACTGAAGGCTACCGCTTTGCAAAACAGACACATCGCCTATGGCACTACAAGCAGATAAGGGACGGCAGCAGAGCATTCTGCGCAACATTGACTGGTGGACCATCATCATCTACATGGCCCTGCTGTCCTTCGGATGGATCAGCGTCTGCGGAGCCAGCTACTCCTATGGCGATACCGACATCTTCAGCCTTTCCACCCGTAGCGGTATGCAGATTGTGTGGATAGGCACCAGCATCATGCTGGGGTTCGTCATTGTCATGCTCGACGACCGCTTCTACGACACCTTCGCCTACATCCTATACGGATTGCTATTGATACTGCTCTTTGCCACCATCTTCAATCCCCACAGCATCAAAGGCTCCCGGTCATGGTTAGTGTTGGGACCTTTACGCATACAACCGGCAGAATTTGCCAAGTTCGCAACGGCACTGGCATTGGCAAAGTTCATGTCCACCTACGGCTATAACATCCAACAATGGAAGCACTTTGCCGCCACCCTGCTCATCATCTTACTACCCATGACGTTCATTGTCTTGCAGCGTGAAACGGGTTCAGCGTTGGTGTACTTCTCCTTTTTCCTCATGTTCTACCGTGAAGGCATGCCCGGTAGCATTCTCTTTACAGGTGTCGCGATGGTGGTCTACTTCGTCGTGGGCATCCGCTATGCCGAAGTCTATATAGGCTCCTCGCCCACCGCTGTGGGCAAGTTTGCTGTGCTACTGCTCGTGCAGCTGTTCTCCATCGGCATGGTATGGGTCTACTGCAACCGTCGCATCGCCTGGCGCCTGCTGCTTGGTTCGCTGGGCATCACCCTACTGTCACTACCGCTATTGACCATTCCCTTTAACATCTCCTATATTCAACTGGCACTGGTCGTTGCCATGATAGGCTATCTCATCTGGGAAGGACTGGGGTCGCGACTCCACCATTACTACTTCATTGCCCTCTTTGCAATAGGCTCCACCTTGTTCTATTATGGTGCCGACTATATTATGCAGGAAGTCATGGAGCCCCACCAGCGATCACGCATCAACGTTCTGCTGGGACTGGACGAAGACTTGCGAGGAGCGGGCTACAACGTTCACCAGTCGGAGATCGCCATCGGCTCCGGTGGATTGGAAGGCAAAGGATTCCTCAACGGCACCCAGACAAAGCTGAAGTTCGTACCCGAACAGGACACCGACTTCATCTTCTGCACCGTCGGTGAGGAAGAAGGCTTTGTGGGTTCAGCAGGTGTATTGGTGCTCTTCCTGTTACTCATTTGGCGACTAATCTATCTGTCCGAACGACAACCGTTCCACTTCGGACGCATCTACGGATACTGCGTGCTGAGCATCTTCCTCTTCCATGTCTTCATCAATGTAGGCATGGTACTTGGACTGACACCGGTGATCGGCATTCCACTACCCTTCTTTAGCTATGGAGGTTCCTCGTTATGGGGATTCACCATCCTGCTGTTTATCTTCCTCCGACTGGATGCCAGCCGCCAGAAATAACAACACCTCGACATATCGAAATAACAACATATCGACATAAGAAATGAACCATATACACGACTTTGAAATCATGGCGCCGGTAGGCAGCCGCGACTCGCTGGCAGCCGCCTTGAAGGCAGGAGCAGACTCGGTCTACTTCGGCGTGGAGCAACTGAACATGCGGTCACACTCGGCCAACCACTTCACCATTGACGACCTGCGCGACATTGCCGCACAGTGTAATGCCTGTGGCGTGAAGACATACCTCACGGTCAACACCATCATCTATGGTGAGGACATCGAGACAATGCACCAGATTGTCGACGCTGCCGTCGAGGCACATATCACGGCGGTCATCGCTTGCGACATTGCCGTGATGACCTACTGCCGACAGCGGGGCATGGAGGTTCACCTCTCCACCCAGCTCAACATCTCGAACGTCGAGGCCCTGCGCTTCTATGCCCAGTTTGCCGATGTCGTTGTGCTGGCCCGCGAACTGAATATGCAGCAGGTTGCCGACATCTATCGCCAAATAGAGGAACAGCACATTTGCGGCCCCTCGGGGCAGTTGGTACGCATCGAGATGTTCTGCCACGGAGCGTTGTGCATGGCCGTTAGCGGCAAGTGCTACATGAGTCTGGACAACACAGGACGCTCAGCCAACCGCGGTGCCTGCATGCAGATTTGCCGCCGTTCGTATGTCGTCACCGACCGCGAGACAGGCACCGAACTGGAGATTGACAACAAATACATCATGTCACCCAAGGACTTGAAAACCATCCGCTTCATCGACAAGATGATGCAGGCCGGCGTCCGTGTCTTCAAGATTGAAGGCCGAGCACGAGGCCCAGAATACGTGCTCACTGTGGTACAATGCTATAAGGAGGCGATTCAAAGTGTATTGGACAACACCTTTACGGAAGAGAAGAAAGACGCATGGGACGAGCGACTGGCCACGGTCTTTAACCGCGGCTTCTGGGATGGTTACTATCAGGGGCAACTGTTGGGCGAGTGGAACTCTAACTACGGTTCGAACGCCACCGAGCGTAAGCAGTACATTGGCAAGGGCGTGAAGTACTTCTCCAAACTGGGCGTTGCCGAATTTACCGTCGAAGCTGACACTTTTGCAGTCGGCGACAAGATGCTGATCACTGGTCCGACAACTGGCGCACTCTATGTCACCGTCGACGAGATTCACGACGATACCTCAAGCATCGAGACGGCCCAGCAGGGCACCCGTGTCTCTATCAAGGTCCCGGAAAAGGTACGCCCCAGCGACAAACTCTTCAAGATTATCAAGGCCGGATAAACGGTCTATAGTAAGAATAAGGAATACGCTAAAAACCATGGAACAACTATTGCACTACTGCTGGAAACATAAGATGTGGCCCTTAGAGGGGTTGCAGACAACAGACGGCCGACCCGTGGAGGTGGTTGACCCTGGACTGCACAACCATAACAGCGGGCCTGACTTCTTCAATGCCAAGGTCAAGATTGGCGGCACGCTATGGGTTGGTAATGTGGAGATACACGACAAGTCGAGCGACTGGTATCTCCACGGGCACCAGACCGACGTACATTATAATAATGTCGTGCTGCATGTGGTGGGTGTTGCCGACCGCGAGATACAAACCCAGGAGGGAAACTTCGTACCGCAGATGCTACTGGCGGTTCCCCAGTCTGTTCACGACAACTATGAGGAACTGCTGCGCACCGATGCCTATCCGCCCTGCTATCGCATCATCCCACAGCTGACACGCCTGACCGTTCATTCATGGATGGCTGCCCTGCAGACAGAACGACTGGAGCAAAAAACCATTGCCATTGAACAGCGCGTCAAACAGGCTGGCGGTTCTTGGGAGGATGCCTACTTTATGACGTTAGCCCGCAACTACGGCTTCGGCATCAATGGCGACGCCTTCGAGGAGTGGGCTCGACACATCCCCCTGCAGGCTGTAGGCAAGCACCGCGACGACCTGTTCCAGATTGAGGCCATCTTCTTAGGACAGGCCGGTCTGCTGGAGCTGAGCACCATCCCTGAGCGATACCAGAAGGATGCTCTCAACGAGGGTTATTTTGCCAAACTGCGCAACGAATACCAGTATCTGGCACATAAGTTCTCACTGCAACCGATGGATGCCAGCCGATGGCGCTTCCTGAGACTGCGCCCGCAGAACTTCCCCCATATCCGCATCTCACAGTTGGCTAACCTCTACTACGAACGGAGGGCCTCACTGTCGGCGTTGGTCGACTGTCACGATATGGTATCGCTAGCCGATATGTTGCACACACAAGTAACACCCTACTGGGAAACTCACTACACGTTTGGTTCGGAAAGCATCCGCAACAGCAAACGCCTGTCGCCAGGCTCCATTAACCTGCTTATCATCAATACCTGCATTCCCATGCTCTTCGCCTATGGACGCCATACGCTGAAGGAAGAGTTGTGCGACCGCGCCTTCGACTTCCTGGAACAACTGAAGGCCGAGCAGAACCACATCATCCGCATGTGGCAGGAGTGCGGCTTAGACGTCGAGACGGCAGGCGACTCACAGGCCCTGATACAACTGAAGCGCGAATACTGCGACAAGCGCGACTGCCTGCGCTGCCGCATCGGCTACGAGTATTTAAAGAGGGACAACGCCTCGAAATAACAAAAGAACAAAATAACGCAACAACAATACAACAACTATGAGTAAATACGTCTTTGAAGCCCGCATGGAAGTTCGCGACTACGAGTGCGACATCGAGGGCATCGTCAACAATGCCAACTATCTTCATTACACCGAGCACACCCGCCACCTGTTCCTGAAGGAGTGTGGCCTGAGCTTTGCCCAGATGCACGAGAAGGGTGTCGACGCCGTGGTGGCACGAATGCAATTGGAATACAAGGCACCGCTGCGCTGCGACGACGAATTCATCTCACGCCTATGGCTGGAGAAGGACGGCATCAAGTACATCTTCCACCAAGACATCTTCCGCGCCAGCGATGAGACGATGTGCTTCCGCGGCAAAATTATGCTAGTGTGCCTCGTCAACGGTCGACTGGCTGAAAGCGAGGACTACGACCGCGCCTTTGCACCTTACCTGTAGCACTTAGTTTTAATCCATGATGAGCAGCGAAGAGATATACTACACCATCGCCCTAACCCGCATGACGGGCTTTAACCAGCAGATTGCCTTGTTGCTCTACCAGACACTGGGTAGCAGTCAGGCCGTCTATGAACACCGCAACCATATCGGCGATGCCGTGCCCGAGACAACACCGCAACTCCGGGAATCGCTCAAGCATTGGGACGACGCATTACGTCGAGCGGCAGCCGAGATAGAGTTCATCGAGAAGGGCGGCATCCGTGCCCTCACGCTGAACGACGAAGACTATCCACAACGGCTTCGTCCGTGTCCTGACGCTCCTATCCTATTATATTATAGAGGTACGTCAGATCTCAACCAACAGCGCATCATCAATATCGTAGGAACGCGCCACTGTACCCAGTACGGTCAGGACCTGGTGCGTCGCTTCTTGAACGACCTTCGGCAGCAACTCCCGCAAGTGCTTGTGGTCAGCGGACTAGCCTATGGCATCGACATCTGTGCCCACCGCACCGCTATGCAGCAAGGCTATGAGACGGTTGGTATCCTGGCTCACGGACTAGACCAGATATATCCCTATGCCCATCGCGACACCGCCGCAGAGATGGTACGCCGAGGAGGACTGCTGACGGAATATATGTCGCAGACAGAGGCCATGCCCAACAACTTCAGACAGCGCAACCGCATCGTAGCAGGCATCTCTGACGCCACCATCCTGGTAGAGAGCGCCTTCAAGGGTGGAGGTCTTATCACCTGTCGTATTGCCCAGGAGTATGGCCGTGACGTCTTTGCCTTCCCCGGGGCGGTAGGGCAACCCTACTCGGAAGGCTGCAACAAGGCCATTCGCAACAACACCGCAGCCCTCATCACCAGTGCTGCCGACTTCATGGAAAGCATGGGCTGGCAGCCGCAAAGCAGCAAGCCAGAAGCCGTGGAACGCCAACTCTTCCCTGACCTGACAGACGACGAAAGAAAAGTCGTTAACCTGTTGCAACAGACTAACGACTTACAATTGAATTTGATCAGCGTCAAGACCAATCTGCCGATGGGACAACTGACTGCCCTACTCTTCTCCTTGGAGATGAAAGGCGTTGTGCGACCATTGGCCGGCGGCACCTACCACCTGCTCAGTTAGCAGGGGTGATGACCTAAACGCCTTAGCGGCGGCATTTACGCCTTAGCAGGCATGGTAGCCTTGACGAAGTAGATAATCAGCAAGATGTAGGCAACCAGTGAGCATAGCTCTGACAGCGGGTTAGACCACCAGGCGCTATAGTCAAACTGTACGCCACCAAAGCGCAGAAGGGCACTGACTACACCCATCAACGCACCACCGGCAATGAAGCCGGAGGCAATGAGGTTGCCTTTCTCGCCACGCGCATCGTTTATTTCCTTATTCTTTGAATGGCTCGTCACATACCAGTTGACGGCACCGCCAATAACCAGCGGCACGTTAAGTTCCAAGGGAATGAACATACCCAAAGCAAACGGCAGGGCAGGTACTTTGCAGAACGTCAGCACGACGGCTAACACGGCACCGATGCCGTAAAGCAGCCAAGGAGCACCGACACCATTCATCAGCGGATCGATAACAGCAGCCATTGCATTGGCCTGCGGAGCAGCCAGCGTGCCAGAGGCAAAGCCATAGGTCTCGTTGAGCAGCATCATAACGCCACCCACCGTGGCTGCACTCACTAAGGTACCAAGGAACTTCCACGTCTCCTGTTTCTTCGGCTGCGTACCTAACCAGTAACCTATCTTCAGATCGGTAATGAACGAGCCAGCCATAGACAATGCCGTACAGACGACACCTCCCATGATGAGCGCTGCCACCATGCCGCTAACGCCCTTCAGTCCTACTGCCACCATGACGACGGACGCCAAGATGAGCGTCATCAACGTCATACCGCTGACAGGGTTGGAGCCAACAATGGCGATGGCATTGGCTGCGACAGTCGTGAAGAGGAAAGCAATCACCGCGGTCAGGATGATAGCCACGAGGGCAAACAACAGGTTGCCGTCCATAACACCAAACCAGAAGAAGAGGAAGGTGATGAGCAACGTTACGATAGCGGCAATGGCCACGAAGCGGAAGGGCAGGTCCTGCATTCCAGCGGCGGAACTGCTGGACACAGTATCGGCGCTGCCGGCATCTGCGCCTTTCGTCGCTAATCCTACGGCACTCTTGATAACACCCCACGAACGAATAATACCGATAATGCCCGCCATAGCGATAGCACCAATACCAATGGACTTGCCATAGTGCTTGAAGATTTCCTCAGGTGACATGTCGCCGACAGCCGACGTAATGGTCGGTGTCCATTGGTTCAGCACCTCCGTGGGGAAAAGCAGCGCCATTCCCGGTACGACAATCCACCATACGAACAGCGAGCCTAACGTGATGATGAGTGCATAGCGGAAACCAATAATATAGCCCAAGCCTAACACGGCAGCGCTGGTATTGTTCTTGAGTACCAACTTGGCCTTGTCGGCCAAATCATCACCACCGGGAATCATGCGGGAGGTGACGTTCTCGTTCCACCAGCCGAAGGTGGCAACGATGAAGTCGTAGAGACCGCCGACGAGACCTGCGATGAGCAGCGGCTTGGCCTGAGAAGAGGCAGTAGTACCCAAAGGAGAACCTTCGGGAGTGGTGGCGGGAGTGGTGGCAGAAGTGTCACCGGCATTAGCGGCGGCATCACCGCTCTTCAGCACCTGGGTGGTAGCGGTGGCCTCGGGGAAGGGGAACTGCTCCTGCGGAGCCTCCACGAAGTAACGACGGAAGGGGATGAGGAACAGGATGCCTAACACACCGCCCAGCAGCGAGGCGATAAATATCTTCAGGAAGTCTGCCGACATATCGGGATACTTGGCCTGCAGGATGTAGATAGCCGGCAACGTAAAGATGGCACCAGCCACCACGGCCCCCGAGCAGGCGCCGATGCTTTGAATGATTACGTTCTCCTTCAGGGCATTACTGCGCTTGGCAGCGGTCGACACGCCAACGGCAATAATGGCAATAGGAATGGCCGCCTCGAAGACCTGACCTACCTTCAGTCCGAGGTAGGCGGCAGCGGCTGAGAAAAGCACGGCCATGAGGACACCCCAGGTGACGGACCATGCGTTGACTTCATTTCTTGGTTTCATAATTCTTGATTCTATTAAGTGCTTCTAATAATGTACTGCGAGGACAGGCCATATTGATGCGGAGGTAGCCCTTGCCGCTTTCCTTGCCATACATGGTGCCGGGGTTAAGCCAGACCTTTGCATCGCGAAGCAAGTGCTCGCAGTAGGTGGCGACGGAATCGCCATACGCAGTATCGTGCTCCAAGCAGGCGCTGACATCTACCCATACCAGGTATGTGCCTTCCAGGGGCATCACCTTCCAACCGGGGATATGCTTTGCGACAAAATCGCAAAGCACAGTATAGTTGGCCCAGAGGTATTCGTTGAGCTCGTCTAACCATTCTTCGCTGTCGTTGTAGGCGGCGATGAGTGCCACCGGACCGAAGAGATTGACGTCGCACACCTCGTTGATGTTGATGGCGCGATTGATGCGGCGACGCACGGCGGCATCGCGGCAGATGATGTTGGCAATCTGAAGACCTGCAGTATTGAACGACTTCGACGGAGAGTTAAGGATGACGGCATCGGCATCGACGGTGCCCATCGGGCAGAACGTGTTACCTGGCATGATGAGTTCGCCGTGTATCTCGTCGCTGATGATGGCAACGTGATGACGACGACAGATGTCGCTCATGCGCTGCAGTTCCTCACAAGTCCAGACGCGCCCCGTGGGGTTATGAGGGTTACACAGCACGAAGGCGGTAGTCTTCTCGTCAGCACAGCATTGCTCGAAGTCCTGCCAGTCGACCTCGAAGCGGCCGGCAACAGGCTGCTGGTTGGTGTCACTGGCATTGCTGCGGCTGAACCGCAGCACACTCTCGAGGACCTCGCAGCCGTTGTTGCGAATGGAGGAGAAGAAGCAGTTGTAGTCGGGCGACAGCATGAGCACCTTCTCGCCGGGCATGGTGAGCGCCTTGATGGCACACGACAGGGCCGGTACGACGCCAGTAGTATATAAGATATGTTCGCGCGAAATGTCCCAATAGTGACGACGCCTGAACCACGAGATGACGGCGTCGTAGTAGTCGTCCTCTACCAAGGTGTAGGCGAGGACGGGGTGCTCGGCACGCTGGCGGACAGCCTGCTGAATGGCAGGAGCCACGGCGAAGTCCATGTCGGCGACCCACAGGGGGATGAGACCCGCTGGAGAAGCAGCGGGAATGGTGGCTGGGCTCTCATCCCACTTGACGCAATGGGTGCCTCTGCGCTCTATCCGCTCGTCGAAGTTGTATTTCATTTTCTAATCTCTATCACACAGTTGTTGGGCTGGCGCACATTCTCGTCGATGGTAATGGAACCTATGCTGTCGGCAACGATATGCCCGCTGGTGGGGTTCTTGATGTTCTCGATATGTCCGCGGATGTCTGCCTGGACGGTAGAGTACTCGAAGACGCGGTCGCACGATTTGTCGAAGGTGCAGTTCTCGAGCACGAGGTTGTCCGTATAGCACAGCAGCTGCTCGCCGTTGAGGTGGCAATTGACCAGCCGCACGTTCTTCGAGTGCCAGGCCAGATACTCACCGTCAAGGTCGGAGTCGTAGATGGTGACGTTCTCGCACTCCCAGAAGGAGTCCTTCGTCATAATCTTGGCGTGGTGAACCTCCACATTCTTACAGTACTGGAACACATACTTCGCATCGCTGTCCATTCCGTCGACGTAGATGTTCTTGGAGAACATAAACGGATAGGTGCCACCATGCAGGGTGACGTTCTTCAGTCGCAAGCCGTCAATCTTCCAGAAGGTCTCGTCGGCATCCATGATGTTGACATTCTCCAGCTCGACGTTGCGCATCTCGCGGAAGAACTTAGGACCGTCGATACGACAGCGGCGCATGACGAAGTCGTTGGAGTACCAGATGGCCGAACGCGAGCCCTCAGCGAAATAGCAGTCCTCTACGAGTGCTCCGTCCACGTGCCACCAAGGGTACTTGCCATAGAAGCGGCAATGGCGCGCCTCCATGTTCTGGCATTGCTTGATGGCCGACTCACCATCGGTAATGGTGATATTCTCTAGTTGTAAGTCATGGGTGGCGAACAGAGGACGTTCACCACCCATTTCTTTGTCTTTGAGTTGTTGCATATATACAATCTATGTATTACAGCAGGTTCATGGTGTCTGTTGCAATCATCAGCTCCTCGTCGGTGGGGATGACGACAACCTTCACCTTTGAATCGTCGGCAGAGATGATGCACTCCTCGCCGCGCTTGGTGTTCTTCGACTCGTCGAACTTCACACCGAGGAACTCCAGGCCCTTGCAGACCTCAGAGCGCATGCTGAGCTGGTTCTCACCAACACCAGCGGTGAAGACGATGACGTCGACGCCACCCATAGCAGCTGCATAGGCACCGATATACTTCTTGATGCGATAGAAGTACATGTCCTGAGCCAGCTGGGCGCGCTTGTCGCCAGCCTTGGCAGCATTCTCCACGTCGCGCATATCAGAGCTGCCACCAGTAATACCGGCTACACCACTCTTCTTGTTCAGGAGGTTAGACATGCCGTCGGCATCGAGACCCAGCTTCTTCTGGATGAAGGTGACAGCACCACCGTCGATGTCGCCAGAGCGGGTACCCATGACGAGACCCTCCAACGGGGTGAGACCCATTGAGGTGTCTACGCACTTGCCATCGACGACAGCAGCGATAGAGCCACCGTTACCCACGTGACAGGTGATGACCTTCGTGCCCTCGGGCTTCATGCCCAGGAACTCCAGGGCACGGGCGCTGACATAGCGGTGAGAGGTGCCGTGGAAGCCATAGCGGCGAACGCCGTACTCCTTGTAGAGCTCGTAGGGGATGGCGTACATATAGGCCTTAGCAGGCATGGTCTGGTGGAAGGCGGTGTCGAACACACCCACCTGGGGCAGACCAGGCATCAGCTCCTTCACAGCATTGACACCCTTCAGGTTGGCGGGGTTGTGCAGGGGAGCCAGGTCGCTGACGGCCTCGAAGGCCTCGAGCACCTCGTCGGTCAACAGTACCGACTTGTTGAACTTCTCACCTCCGTGCACCATGCGGTGACCTACGGCGTCGATTTCCTTCAGATCCTTGATGACACCAATCTCGGGGTCGGTCAGCAGCGAGAAGATGAACTTCACACCCTCTGTGTGCTCAGGGATGTCGTGCATAATCTGCTTCTTCTCACCATTGGCAAGCTTTACCTTTACGAAAGCACCGTCCAAGCCTACGCGCTCGGCACCGCCACTGGTCATCACACTCTTGTCGTCCATGTTGTACAGAGCGTACTTGATAGAGGACGAACCACAGTTCAATACTAATATCTTCATAAACCTTTTTAGTTTTAATTACTTCTTAGCATCCATAGCCTGGCAGGCGGTGATAGCTACCATGTAGTAGACATCGTCGACAGAACAGCCGCGGCTGAGGTCGTTGACGGGACGTGCAATACCCTGCAGGATGGGACCGATGGCGATGGCGTCGCCCAGGCGCTGGACGAGCTTATAGCCGATGTTACCCACCTCGAGGTTGGGGAATACGAGCACGTTGGCCTTGCCGGCAATGTCAGAGCCGGGAGCCTTCTTGGAACCTACCGAGGGAACGAGAGCGGCATCGGCCTGCAGCTCGCCGTCAATCTTCAGGGCGGGGTCAATCTCCTTGGCCAGACGAGTAGCCTCGATGACCTTGTCGACGACCTCATGCTTGGCAGAGCCCTTGGTAGAGAAGCTCAGCATAGCTACACGGGGATCGGAGAAGCCTGCCACCGACTTAGCGGTCTGAGCGGTGCAGACAGCAATCTGAGAGAGCTGTGCAGCATCGGGCATAGGAGTTACGGCAACGTCGCCGACCACCAGCACGCCGTCCTCGCCATACTGCTTCTGCTTCGAGATGAGCAGCATGCCACCGCTGACGCAGGTGATGCCAGGAGCACACTTGATAATCTGAAGGGCGGGACGTAGGGTGTCGCCAGTCGTTGAGAGGGCTCCGGAAATCTGTCCGTCGGCACCTTCGGTCTTGATAATCATACAGCCCAGGTACAGGGGATTCTTCACCAGCTTACGGGCTTCCTCGATGGTCATACCCTTCGACTTGCGGATCTCAGCCAGTTTCTCGGCCAGCTCCTCGCTACGCTCGTAGTTCTCGGGGTCGATGAGGGTAGCCTTGTCGATGTGGGTCAGGCCCTTCTCCTTAGCGAGGGCGTGAACCTTAGCGGGGTTACCGATGAGAATGAGGTCTGCAATGTCGTCAGCCAGCACTTTGTCGGCTGCACAAAGGGTGCGCTCCTCTTCAGCTTCGGGGAGCACGATGCGCTGCTTGTTTGCCTTAGCACGCGCTACGATTTGACTTAATAAATCCATAGTGTTGTTTGTATTAAATAGTGTTTTAGATATACATTGTCTGCAAAGGTACGAAATAAAGTGAAGAGTGAAGAGTGAAGAGTGAAGAATTTGCTTCCGCCTTGTTATTTTTTAACTATTCGCTCCAGATTTCTCACTCCTCATGCCAACTCCTTGGTCAGGATGCTCTCCAACTTCTCGGCCGAGAGGCGCAACTCGAAGTTCGAATGGATGGCGACGCTGATGCCGCCCGTCTCTTCGCTGACGACGATGGCAATGCTGTCGCTCTCGTGGGTGATGCCCAATGCTGCACGGTGGCGCAGACCCAGTTCCTTGGGGATATCGAGGCTGTGCGAGACGGGCAGGATGCAGCCTGCAGCACGAATGCGCTGGTTGGCAATGATCATCGCTCCGTCGTGCAGGGGCGAGTTCTTGAAGAAGATGTTCTCGATGAGCTGCTGACTGATGTTGGCGTCGATATGCTCGCCGGTTGCCACAATGTCGTCCAACGGTGTGGCACGCTGAATAACGATGAGGGCGCCTACCTTCTTCTTGCTCATCGACATACACGACATCACGATGGGCATGATGGTCGACTTCAGCTGCTCGCGGCTCTGGTCCTTGTCGCTGTTGTAGAGCATGCGCCTCAGGGTCTGCATGCGCTGGTGTCCGCCCAGGTTGTAGAGGAACTTGCGAATGTCCTCCTGGAAGAGGATAACCAGTCCGATAACACCTACCGAGACCACCTTGTCCAAGATGCTGCCCAGCAGTCTCATCTCCAGCACTTGCGTCACCACGAGCCACAGCACGATGAAGATCATGATGCCCATGAACACCGTCAGCGACCGCGACTCCTTCATGAGTCGGTAGACATAGTACATCATGGTGGCTACCAGCACGATGTCGATGATATCCTTCAGTCCGAATTCGAAAAACATCTTTATTTAACTATTAACAATTTACTATCTTCACACACTCCACAGCCTCGCGAACGTCGTGCACCCTCAGTATCGAGGCACCCTTCATCAGCGCGATGGTGTGGACCACCGCCGTACCGTTGAGGGCCTCGGCAGGCTCCGTTCCCAACAGGCGGTATATCATGCTCTTCCTGCTGACGCCCACCAGAATGGGCAGTCGCAGCATCTGCATGCGCTCCAACTGGTTCAGCACCTCGTAGTTGGTGCCGATGCGGTCGTCCTTGCCGCTCTCTGCCAGCGTCTTGCCGAAGCCGAACCCAGGGTCGAGGACGATGTCCTTCTGTCCCATCGAGCGCAACGTGTCGACCACCTCGGCACAGTCCATCAGCACCTCGGTCATCGTAGCCTTGCGGGACATATATATATAAGGTACGCCCAAGCGGCTGACCGTGCGAAACATGTCCACAGGTGAGAGATTTGTAAGGGTCCCCACGTCATTGATGATGTCGGCGCCATACTCCTCGACCGCCATGCGGGCCACCTCAGGCCGGAAGGTGTCCACGCTGATGATGGCATCAGGCATTTCGCGACGAAGGGTGCCCAGGGCCAATCGCAGGCGTTCCATCTCCTCCTCCTGGCTGGCGGGCGTCGAGTCGGGCCGTGTGGAGCACGCTCCGACGTCGATGATACTTCCTCCCTCGTCCAGTATCTGCCGGGCTCGCAGCACAATGTCCCGCTCCGTCTGCACACGACTCTGGGCATAGAACGAGTCTGGCGTGACGTTGAGTATTCCCATCACGCAAGGCTCTTCCAGCGAGAGCAGTCGACCGTTGCAGTTCAGCGTATAATTCATAGCAAGGGGCAAATTTACGAAAAAAAGCCCAAAACGCCAAAGAAAATAGTATTTTCTTTTCCTTTTCCTTCGCCTTGGGGTGCTTTTCGAGCTTGTTTTCCGAGTCTGAAAAGCCCTTTTGTTGTCAAAGAAAATGGTTGAGATTTAACACATCCTTACGACTCATCCTAGCTCGAAACAGGGGTCTTTTTTCGTGAAAAACCGCCTCGCTTCGAACAAAGATAGTCTTTGTCGCCAACGAAAACTATCTTTGTCGTCAACGAGAATAGTCCTCGCTGGTCGCGATCCGTACTCTCACAGCCCTTGAAAGCCCGCCTCATCGGCCTCAAAAGCCCTCTTTTCTGATCTTTTCTTCCTTTCCGTTGTTCTGTTTACGGCACCCTTTCTGCGCCTCCGAACGCACCCCCATCCTAACATCCTCAACACCAACACTTTACCAAAACTTTTTCTTTTCTTCCAGAATGCCGTACCCCTCCCCGACTCCAGACCTTTGCGCCCCTTCCTGCGAAACGCTTTGTCAACATCTTTCACTATATTTAACACTCCCACCCTCCCGCCTTGATACACATTATTATAAAAAGAAACAAGTTTCTTTCCGTATCTCAGAAATTATTCGTATCTTTGCAGGCAGAGATGAACACTAAAACCAAAGCACATATCACCATGAGGAAACTTCTCCTGCTATTACTGTTGGTGCTGGCGCCCTTGGGAATGAGGGCGCAGGAGGCAGACATGAACCTCGACTCCATCTATATGAGCTACATGTCCGACTCGTCGAAAGCACAGATCATGAAGGTACGCAAGCAGGTGGACCGTCTCGAACAACAAAAGAAAGAGCGCGAGGAGCGGCAACTGCTGTGGTATCTCGTGCTGGCAGGTTGTGCCATGAGTGCTGTCATCGTTACGGGCGGCATATTCCGCGAGGTGTTCCAAGGTCACGAGGGTGCTCCCCTCATCAACAAGCTCAGGGCCGGCGCCGTCTGTCTGTGTGGCGGTATCGCCATCTTCCTGCTGGATGTGGGGTGGCTCTACATGTCGTTTGAGGCCAACCAGAAGGTGCAGAAGCTCATCCTTTTTGCCATCCTCCTCGTGCTGGGCATTGCCCTGTGGTTATATACTAAGAATTTGAAGAATGATAATACTGACAACGTATGAAGACAAGACTCATGATACTGACAACGCTGCTGGCTGTTGCGACGACCGTCGTAGGACAGAACCCGTATCTCGACAACATCAAGAAGGCCGAGGCTGGTGATGCCGAAGCGCAAGTGCAGGTTGGTTATGCCTATCGAAAGGGGGAAGGAGTAGATAAAGACCTGAAGAAAGCCGCTTTCTGGTATCGTAAAGCGGCAGACCAGGGAGACAAGGAGGGGCAATACTATCTTGGCTGTTGCTATGAGGAGGGAATAGGAGTAGAGAAGGATGACGTCCAGGCATTCTATTGGTTTAAGAAATCGGCAGAACAAGGGTATGCTGATGCAGAGTATGGCTTGGGTTTATGTTATAGCGAAGGTTGGGGTGTAGCCAAGGACATGAATCAGGCCGTCTATTGGTATCGCAGAGCGGCAGAACATGGCGACAGACGTGGTCAAGCCAACTTAGGCTATTGCTATTACGAGGGGCAGGGTGTTGTAAAAGATGACAAGCTGGCGTTCTACTGGAATAAAAAGTCTGCTGACCAAGGACTTGCCAGAGCCCAAACTTGGATTGGCTATTTATACGAATGCGGAAAGGGTGTAGAGCAGAACTATACCGAAGCGTTGAATTGGTATGTCAGGGCTGCGGCACAGGGTGATGGTGATGCCTTGCGCAACGCAGGGATATTCTACGATGAAGGTAAAGGTGTCTCTAAAGACCCAGGCAAAGCCCTGTTTTATTTTCGTGAGGCGCTGGCCAGAGGCGGATTGTCACAAGAACGTACTGAATGGACTAAAAACAGAGTCAAGGCGCTGACCGACAGCGGCTATACGGCGACGGCTGACGAGGCATTGAGGCAAGCCTCAGGAAGGATTTGTGACCAGCAGAGATATGACCAGAATATTGCTGCGGCCAACCAGGGCGATGCAAATGCGCTGTATCAAGTGTCTCAAAGTTTTTGTGGTGAAGATGAAATGTTTGCGTGGATGCGCAAAGCCGCAGAAAACGGACACGAGGATGCTCTTCTGATATTGATACAAATCTACAAAGGCGCTTTGAAGAATTATCGGCAATATGCCAACCAAGAAGAATTCAAGCGCTTCATGGAGATAGGCTACAAACATGCCCAGGAGGGAAAACTCAATGTCCGCGGACTGACCATGTTGGGAATTAACTATAATACCAATAAAGAAATTAAAGATGACAAGAAAGCCCTTTGGCTGTATCGTAAAGCCGTAGAGCATCCTCATCCGGACTACATTGGATGGCTGGCGGCAGCCGAAGGTATGTTAGGCACTTGCTATATGAACGGAGAGGAGGTCGAACAGGACGATGAACAAGCCTTCTACTGGTTTAAGAAAAGTGTGAGTCATGGGATAGATGGCGAGTTGGATGGAGTAATGCAATGGCGCTTGGGCAAATGCTATTATAACGGAGAAGGTACCAAGCAGGATAATGACCAAGCCCTGTATTGGTTTGAGAAGGCTTTAGCCAATGATTGTAAGTTGGCCAAGCCCTGGCTGGAAAAGGCCAAAAAGAAGAAACAGGAGTTGCTATTGGCACAGACCAAGCAGAAAACGGCTCCTGTGGAGGAGAAGTTGCCTGCCCTGCCAACGAAAGGCGCTATGACGAATGTGGACGAAAACATTCCTCGAAACAGCGTGCAGGACACACGCACCTATGCTGTCATCATTGGCAACGAACTGTACGAGAACGAGGCGGAAGTGCCTTTTGCAGAAAACGATGCCAAGGTCTTCAAGGACTATGTGCAACAGACATTGGGCGTTCCTGAAAACCATATCCGCTTCATAGCCAATGCGGGCCTGAACAGAATCCGTGGTGCTGTGAGATGGCTGAAGGACGCGATGGAGGCCCAGAGCGGACAAGGCAAAATCATTCTGTACTATGCTGGTCACGGCATTCCTGACGAGGCCAACAAGGATGCCTATCTGCTGCCTGTCGACGGCATCGGCAGCGACGTAGAATCAGCCTATCCGCTGAATCGTCTCTATAAGGAGTTGAGTGCCCTGCCTGCAGAGCGCGTCACCGTCTTCCTCGATGCCTGCTTCAGTGGTGCCAAGCGTGAGGGCGACATGATGGCCTCGGCTCGAGGTGTGGCTATCAAAGTGAAAGAGACCGCACCACAAGGGAAGATGATTGTCTTCACGGCTGCTCAAGGCGACGAGACGGCCTACCCCTTTAAGTCGCAAAAGCATGGCATGTTCACCTACTACCTGCTGAAGAAGCTGCAGGAAACGCAAGGTAATGCCACCCTGGGTGAACTGAGCGACTATCTGGCAACAGAAGTCAAGCGCCAGTCGTTTGTAGAGAACAATAAAGTGCAGACACCCACCATCGTACCTTCTGCTGGTCTGCAGAACACGTGGCGAGGATTATCATTAAAATAATAAGGAACAATGAAACAAAGAACCATATTACTTCTTTTGGCGTTGGCCTTCGTCCTGACGACGCAGGCCCAAAGGCGAAAGCGAGTTCCGCAACAGCAAACACAAACGCAAGAGCAAGTGCAGCCCCAGCAGCAAGTACAGCCTCAGCAACAAGTGCAGCCACAACAAGTAACCCCACCTGCGACATCGGGTAGTCGGCAGGATGCACTCGAACTTTACCGAAAAGCCAAGAAGTATGGGAAAGGGGAAGGGGTAGAGAAGAATCTGACATTAGCCTTTGAACTCTACCAGAAGGCGGCAGAGATGGGATTGGACTCCGCTCAAAACAACCTAGGTGCCTACTATGCTGATGGACTTGGCGTCTTTGAAGACAAGGAAAAAGCATTCTATTGGTATCAAAAGGCGGCAGAGCAGGGCCATGCCCTCGCACAGGCTAATCTGGCAGGCTGCTACACTCAGGGCAATGGGGTACCCATTGATGAGAAGAAGGCCTTGGAATGGTGCCAGAAGTCTGCTGCCCAAGGTAACACCAAAGGAATGATGAAGTTGGCCGTCATTTATTATGAAGGCAATGCGGTGCCGCAAGACTACCAGAAAGCCAAGGAGCTGGTGGAGCAGGTTTTGGAAAAGGAAAAGGACCATAAGGGTGCCAAAATCTATTTGCAACGCATCAACAAGAAGTTGGAGGAGCAGCAATCACTCATGGCCGCAGATGCCAACGTGGACAATAACATCCCCGTTGCTGCACAATATGACGAGAACACCTTTGCCGTGATTATCGGCAATGAGCAATATGCGGAGGACGCAACGGTGCCTTACGCTGGTCACGACGCCAAGATATTTAAGGAATATGTACAGCGCACCTTTGGTGTTCCTGAGAAGCAAATCAACTACATCGAGAATGCGGGACTGAATAAAATCCGTACTGCCGTCCGCTGGTTGGCAAAGGCAATGGAAGTCACCAACGGCAAAGGTCGCGCCATCTTCTATTACGCTGGACACGGCATTCCCGACGAAGCCAGCAAGACGGCTTATCTGCTGCCTGTCGACGGCATGAGCGCAGACAAGGAGTCGGCCTATCCGCTGAGCCGACTGTATCAGGAATTGGGAGCTATCCCCTCCGAGCGCATCACCGTCTTCCTCGATGCCTGCTTCAATGGAGGTAAGCGCGAGGGTGACATGTTAGCGTCTGCACGAGGCGTGGCGCTGAAGGCCAAGACGGTACAGCCCCAAGGCAATATGGTCGTATTCAATGCCGCACAAGGAGACGAGACTGCCTTTGCATATCAGTCCCAGCAGCATGGGTTGTTCACCTATTATTTATTAAAGAAGCTGCAAGAGAGCAAAGGACAGCTAACGTTAGGCGACCTGTCCGACTACCTGACCAAGGAAGTCAAGCGTGAATCGTTCGAAAAGAACAACAAAACGCAAACACCTACCGTTAATACCTCCATGGCATTACAGGACTCGTGGCGAACGATGATACTCAAATAAGAAAGGAAAAATAATTTGGCTAATCTTTTGCATACAAAGAAAAAAAATTGTATCTTTGCAGCGGAGAATGAAAGAACGATATTATTAACTTAAGACTTATTCATATGAAAAAAGTATTTTTTCTCGTGGTCATGTTTTCAATGATGACATCTACTATGTTTGCAGGTGGTATTAAAACCGACTACCGTAATGCAATAATCCTTGCTTATTCGCAGGCCAACAGCATCTACGAAGATGACAATATTAAACTGGAAATCTATAACGAGCAGTTATGGGCTACCAATAAGACTAAAAAGACCATCTTTATCGATTTGGCACAATGCTTTACTTTTCACAATGGTGCGGCAAAACCAATGTTTGACCCTTCAAAGAACAAGCAAGACGATGACAAGAAAGCCTCCAAAAAGGGTAAAAGTACAAAGGAGGATGAATATATAACTATTGCCCCATCCATTGGTGCCAAACAAAACGAGACCTTCGTTTGTAACATGTCGACGTTTATTTACGGTAACTACACCACTTCAGAAACCCCCTCTAATGACTTTACCGAATACGACAAACGATTACTGAGTATAGTTGAGGAACTTGTTTCTGAATCAAAAGAGGCTAATCCAAAAGGAAAGGATTATAAAGGAACTGCTGTGCGCCATCTGACAGAGGATGAGAGTATCAACAACATCGGTGCTTCTGTTGCATACGCTTTCAACAAGAACACGGAAAACTGGACCAACATTTCGTTGTCAACATGGGTGAGTGATGTGATTTTTGCGCCCTATTATGTGGAGATGCCGCAAGACCTGAAGAAGAAGGATAAGAAGGGATTTGGCATTAAGGAGACAGCTCCTGCTGTAGTTCATGTCAGAGCAAACAGTCCTTTTGAGTTTGATGAAGACAGGTCGCCGATTATTGTCTGCGACTGGGAAGGCAACTATAAAAAAGGCACCTTTACGCTGGCACCAACTTGGATTATGAAAAAGCAAGGAACTTCTTTCTGGCGAGTACTGGGAGCTGTGTTTACATACGGAGCAACATTGCTTAAGCCATTAAGTGAGACGGCCTACAAAAAGAATATTCATTTTGATGGAGCAAATTCTGACTGGGGTAAACTGTCTTATGCCAGTGAAGTGATGAAAACAGGTCAGGGTGATTAAGGAATGAGAAGGATTCTATTATCAGCGCTGATGCTCTTTTGCATCAGCGCTATGGCAGTTGATTTAGATAAAAAGACTCTCTCTGCTTTAGAGTACATCAAGCAGGGATATATGCAGTACGGCTTTGAGGAACTGAGGAAAGTCGCGATAACAAACGGACTTGCAGCTCAGTTTTATGTGGCTATATGCTACGAACATGGAATCGGCGTGGAGAAAAGCGAGGTAGATGCCTTCAAGATGTATCGAAAGGCTGCTGAAAGAGGCTTGCCGGATGCTATGCTCCATATTGCTTCATTCTATAGAGACGGAATTGTTGTTACTAAAGATTTGTCACGTGAAAAAGAATGGTTGCAACGCTATAGTCAGAAAGGCGGAGCAATGCAGTTGCCTGATATTATGGATTATTATCATGAAGGGTTGAGCCATGCAGATAACTATGCCCTAACTCCTACCGGCATACCTTCTAACCAACAAGTCCAGGGCAACAGGACTCTCCTACAGCAAGCCAATAGCCAGACAAAAAAGGTACAATCTCAGACGGTTAAGAACGAACCCTTCAAAAGCCATTTTACTCCAAGAGAAAAGAAATCTGATGTTGACCAGAATATTCCTAATGGTCAGCTGACCCGACTACAGACTTTCGCACTGATCATAGCCAATGAGAATTATATGGATGTCGATAATGTGCCTAATGCCTTAAATGACGGCAAAGTATTTGCAGAGTATTGCAAGAAGACATTAGGACTACCTGATAGCAATGTAAGACTGGTGACGGATGCTACACTTAATAGGATGCGGAGTCAGCTGAATTGGCTCAGTCAGGTCATGGATGCCTATAAAGGCGATGCCAATTTCATTTTCTATTACGCAGGCCACGGCATTCCTGATGAGAGTACTCGTTCATCGTACCTGCTGCCAGTTGACGGCTATGGGTCAGATGTCAACTCAGGCTATAGCTTGAATGATATCTATCTCATGCTGGGAAAGAAGAAAGCTAAGTCTGTTGTCGTGTTTCTTGATGCCTGCTTTAGCGGAACTAAGCGAAGTGGAGGTATGCTAGCATCAGCACGTGGCGTCGCCATCAAGGCCAAGCAGCCCATGCTACGAGGTAATGTCGTTGTCGTCTCTGCTGCACAAGGCGACGAGACTGCTTATCCCTACCAAGAAAAAGGTCATGGCATGTTCACCTATTACCTGCTAAAGAAATTACAAGAAACCAAAGGTGATGTAAATATTGGGGAATTAGCCGACTACATAACTGATCAGGTGATGAAACAAAGCATTGTAACTAACGGTAAGATGCAGACACCGCAGGCCGTTCCTTCTGAAGCAGCAAGAGACTGGAAAAAGTGGAATTTTAAATAGGCATCACTGTCTCATTTCTTCAAGAGTTGTATTATTTAAATATGGTGGATATCAAAGCATTATACAAGCTGTACCAACAGCATCCGCAGATTACTACGGACTCTCGTGACTGTCCTGAGGGTAGCATCTTCTTAGCCCTCAAAGGCGAATCGTTTAATGGTAACCAATTTGCTCTTCAGGCATTGGAGAAAGGTTGCAGCTACGCAATAGTCGATGAGGATATAGAAACCTCTCATCTCTCACCTCTCACCTCTCATCTCTTAAAGGTAGACAATTGCCTGCAGACCTTCAAGGATTTGGCGCGTGAGCACCGTCGTCAGTTTCAGGTGCCTGTTGTTGGCATTACAGGTACTAATGGCAAGACAACCACCAAGGAATTGATTCGTACCGTACTCGCTGAATGCTATAACGTCATGGCAACAGAAGGTAACTTCAACAACGATGTGGGTGTGCCTAAGACGTTGTTCCGCCTCAACGAAGATCACGATATTGCCGTGGTAGAGATGGGTGCCTCGCATCCAGGCGACATAAAGACATTAGTAGAGACGGCAGAGCCCACCTGCGGCCTCATCACCAACGTAGGACGCGCCCACCTGCAAGGCTTCGGCTCTTTCGAAGGTGTGTGCCAAACGAAGGGCGAGTTGTACGACTTCCTCGTCAGCCACGAATGTCCCATCTTCATCAATCGCGACAACGAGCACCTGATGCGGATGATTCAAGAGAGAAGCGAAACCAACACCCAACATCCAACTCCCGATGTCTACTTCTACGGCCAGAGCGATAGCGAGGACATCCTGATTCGTGGCGAGGTCATCAGCTGCGCCCCCTTCCTCAAGTTCCGCTGGCGCGAGCAGGACTTCGACACCCATTACACTTCAGCATGGATGGAAGTGCAGACGCACCTCATTGGCGCATACAACCTGGACAACATGCTGGCTGCCATCATCGTGGGTTACGTCAACAACATCCCCTTCGAGCAGATCAACCACGCCCTGGAAAACTACGTGCCCACCAACAACCGCTCGCAACTGACGGAGACGGCAACGAACCACCTCATCGTGGATGCCTACAACGCCAACCCCACGTCGATGAAAGCCGCTATCGACAACTTCCGACTGATGGAGGTGTCGCCCAAGATGGCAATCTTAGGAAAGATGGGCGAGCTGGGCGACGTCTGTCAGGAGGAACACCAGAAGCTGGTGGACATGCTGAAGGAGGCCAAGTTCGACGAGGTCTGGCTCGTGGGCGACGAGTTCAAGCAGACGGACTGTCCGTTCCACATCTTTAATAATATAGAAGAGGTAAAGGCGGCCATTCAGCATCAGCAGCCCCAGGGACACTACATCCTCATCAAGGGCAGCAACTCCAACCGGTTGTTTGAGTTGCCGGCATTGCTTTAGGCCCACAGCTCCTGCAGTACGCTAAGGCTCTTCAGCTCAGGGAATTGCGGAATGTGCAGACGGTAGTAGTGCAACAGCACTTCGGTGATGCGGTTGCGGTCGTGGCGTGACAACTGGAAAAGATGCATCGTGGGGAAATCCATACGCATCATCTGACGAATGAGACCAGCCTCAGCAGGTTGCAGGACGTCACGATGCATAGGAGCCGACGAGCAAAAGCGCCCCTCGCGCAAGTCGAAGAACAGCTCACTCCCCTCGTCCTTCAAGATTCCTTCGCCCCTTTGAGAGGGGTTAGGGGTGAGGTCCAGGTTCGGATAGAAGCCCAGGAATCGGCTCATGCGCATCAGAAAGGCGAGATGGAAGTTGGCGAAACCAACTTCCACGGTATCGAGCCACAGCATGGAGTCGCAGATATAGGAGAACAACGGCACGTCCTTCTGCTCGGAGCGCAGGGCATGATACAGAAACTCTGCCGTAAAGAGCGAGATGGCCAACTTCTCGGGCGAGAACGGAATGTTGGTATACGCCGTCAGCATGCGGGCATCCTTGAGCTTCTGCAGTTGCACCCGTTGACGCAGATCGCACTCCACCTCCAGAAGTGTCATCGGCTGGAAGTACTGCTTCTTCAGGCGCGACTTCTGGGTCTTGGGCAAGGGCACGATAAACGACAGTCTGCCCTGTTCGCGGGTAAACATATCGACGATGATACGCGTCTCGCCATACTTGAAAGCATGCAGCACAATGGCCTCGGTCTTCACTAACATGAGGGCAAAGGTACGAAATATAAACAACATTTCGCATTTTTCCTCAAGAAAATTTGGCCAATTGGAAAAATTGCAGTACCTTTGCACCCGCTTTTCGTGAGCATGGTCCCTTCGTCTATCGGTTAGGACGAGAGATTTTCATTCTCTAAAGAGGAGTTCGACTCTCCTAGGGACTACCTTTAAATCTGTCATCGGCACAGGCAAGTGCTACCGGCAACGGGACGTGGTGGCAGAGGGCTCGAAAGAGTCCGCCCAGGGCAGTCTGCCAGACGCAAGACCCACAAGCTTTAAGTCAAACAATTAAAAATTAAACAAAACAATGGCAAACCACAAGTCATCCCTGAAGAGAATTCGTCAGGACAAGAAAAAGGCTGAGCACAACCACTACTATGCAAAGACCATGCGCAACGCTGTTCGTAAACTGCGTGCCATGACCAACAAGGAAGAGGCCGTTGCTCTGTATCCCAAAGTACAGAAGATGCTGGACAAGCTGGCAAAGAACAACATTATTCACAAGAATAAGGCTGCCAACCTGAAGTCCAGTCTGTGCAACCACATCAGCCAGCTGGCATAAGCTATTTAGCCTTCGGCTAACAGCAAAAAGCTATAAAGACTGCAATTCTTAACAATTTGCAGTCTTTTTTTATGCAATTTTATTCGTTTAAGTCGTAAATTATTAGTAACTTTGCACAAAATTTCGACTACAATAGAACAATGGCAGAAGAACTGAACAAAGAAAACAATTATTCCGCGAGTAATATTCAGGTACTCGAGGGATTGGAGGCTGTACGCAAACGCCCAGCCATGTATATTGGTGACATCAGCGAAAAGGGATTGCACCATCTTGTAAATGAAACCGTTGACAACTCCATCGACGAGGCGATGGCAGGCTACTGCACACACATCGAGGTAACCATCAATGAGGACGGATCCATCACCGTACAGGACAACGGTCGTGGTATTCCCGTCGATGAGCATGAGAAGATGCACAAATCAGCCTTGGAGGTTGTTATGACTGTGCTGCACGCTGGTGGTAAATTCGACAAAGGTTCCTACAAGGTGTCCGGCGGTCTGCATGGTGTGGGTGTAAGCTGTGTGAACGCACTCTCTACCCACATGATGTCGCAGGTGTTCCGCAACGGACACATCTACCAACAGGAATACGAGAAGGGAAAGCCCCTCTACGACGTGAAGATTGTTGGCGATACCGACCAGACCGGTACCCGTCAGCAGTTCTGGCCCGACGGCAGCATCTTCACCACCACAGAATACAAGTATGACATCATCGCTAAGCGTATGCGTGAGCTGGCCTACCTGAATGCCGGTATCACCATCACGCTGAAGGATATGCGTCCTGACGAGGAGGGTAACCTCAAGGAAGAAGTGTTCCACGCCAAGGAGGGACTCAAGGAGTTCGTTCGCTACGTGGATCGCCACCGCACCCACCTGTTCGACGACGTCATCTATCTGAAGACCGAGAAACAGGGTGTGCCCATCGAAGTAGCCGTGATGTACAACACGGACTACAGCGAGAACATCCACTCGTACGTCAACAACATCAACACCATTGAGGGTGGTACTCACCTGCAGGGCTTCCGTATGGCGCTGACCCGTACGTTGAAGAAGTATGCTGACGAGGATCCCAACATCTCCAAGCAGATTGAGAAGGCTAAGATCGAGCTGGCTGGCGATGACTTCCGTGAAGGTCTGACTGCCGTAATCTCTATCAAGGTCGCTGAGCCTCAGTTCGAAGGGCAGACAAAGACCAAGCTGGGCAACTCAGAGGTGGCCGGAGCCGTACAGCAGGCTGTCGGCGAAGCACTCAGCAATTATCTGGAGGAGCACCCGAAGGAGGCTAAGCAGATTTGCGAAAAGGTGGTGCTGGCTGCTACAGCCCGTATCGCTGCCCGCAAGGCTCGTGAGAGCGTGCAGCGCAAGAACCCCATGACGGGTGGCGGACTGCCCGGTAAGCTGGCTGACTGCTCGGAGAAAGACCCCAAACAATGTGAGATATTCCTCGTCGAGGGTGACTCAGCAGGTGGTTCTGCCAAGCAGGGCCGTGACCGCCACTTCCAGGCTATCCTGCCGCTGCGCGGTAAGATTCTGAATGTGGAGAAGGTACAGTGGCACCGTGTCTTCGAGGCTGAGTCTGTCATGAACATCATCCAGTCTATCGGAGTCCGCTTCGGCGTAGACGGCGAGGGTGACCGTGAGGCCAATGTTGAGAAGCTGCGTTACGACAAGATCATCATCATGACCGATGCCGACGTCGATGGTTCGCACATCGACACCTTGATTATGACACTCTTCTACCGCTTCATGCCGAAGGTGATTCAGGAGGGCCATCTCTACATCGCCACTCCCCCGCTCTATAAGTGTACGTACAAGAAGTTCTCTGAGTACTGTTATACCGACCAGCAACGCCAGGCCTTCATCGACAAGTACGTGGATGGCGACGAGAATGCCACTGCCCTGCACACTCAGCGCTACAAAGGTCTGGGTGAGATGAACCCCGAGCAGCTGTGGGAGACGACCATGAATCCCGAGAACCGTCTGCTGAAGCAGGTAACGATTGAGAATGCCGCACAGGCTGACGAAATCTTCTCCATGCTGATGGGCGACGACGTAGAACCTCGCCGTCAGTTCATCGAAAAGAATGCTACTTACGCCAATATCGACGCATAAGCAACAAACATACCGAGGAGAGCCCCAACCCCACCAATGGAATTGGGCTCTCCTTTTGTCACATGATGAGCCTATGAAAAAAAACAATATTATAGACATCAACTTAGAGACAGCCCGGCAATGGCAGGGTGCCCAATACATGGAAGACGGGCTGGTGCTCACCCACCATATTGACTATGCTCCCATTCCACAATATGCCACCCGCATGAACTTTATCTTGATGGCACTCTGTCTGCGCGGTAAGGCCCAATACTGCATCGACACCCATGAGCAGACGGTGAACCCAGGCGACCTGATGTTCATTTCGGAACGTCACATCGTCGACAACTACATGGCATCGCCAAACTTCGAGTGTCTGTGCATCATGGTCAGCACGGCGTTCTACCACGACTTCGTACAGAATGTGAAAAACGTATCGTCCTTGCTGCTCTTCTCCATGAACAACCCCGTCGTACACCTGACCTCTGCCGAGATACAAACATATAGCAACTACTACCAGACCATCCGCGAGAAGATGGCCAACACAGAGCATCCCTATCGCACCGAACTGGTAAAAGCCTGGCTGCTATCTATGTTCTACGACATGTCTGGCGTTATCTACCGTGTAGAGCAACAGGGTCAGAAAGTACAAACCCGCGCCGACGCCTTCTTTGCGCAGTTCATCCGCCTCTTGGAACTGAACTTCCGCAACGAACGCCGCGTCAGCTGGTATGCCGAACAGTTGGGCATCACCGCCAAATACCTCTCGGAAGTCGTCAAGCAAGTATCGAAGCGTACACCCACTGACTGGATTGACAACTATGTCATTCTGGAAATGCGTGTGCTGCTGAAGAACTCTACCAAGAACATCAAGGAGATAGCCGACGAGTTGAACTTCCCCAACCAGTCGTTCCTGGGCAAATACTTCAAGGAGCATGTCGGCATGAGCCCCTCAGAATTCAGAAAGAGTTAAAGAGTAAACGAAAGATTGATTAACAACCGAACTCTTCAGCGACATCACACAGTTCCTGATACCACGACTCACCAAAGCGGCGAATGAGTGGCTCTTTCAGAAAACGATATACGGGAAGGTCAAGTGCCTTCCCTTTTTCACGGGCATCACGGCAGACTTCCCACCTATGATAATTGAGACCTATCAGCCCGTTTCCGAAATTCTTCTCGCGAATAGGATAGAGCGCACAACTGATGGGCTTGACGAAGGTCGTCTTGCCATGGCGATAAGCGCTTTCCAAGGCACACAAACAGTTGTCTCCGTCATAGCAGGTGAATACACAGTCTTTACCCCGTACAATACTTGTTACCATATCACCGTCCCGGTCGGCATAGGCCACGCCCTGATGGTCTATCACACTCTGAGCCGAGGCAGAAAGCATGGGCCACACATCGTCCAGAACATCCTCCAAAGCCGCTATCTCGTCCAACGTCACAGGAGCACCGGCATCACCTTCCACACAACAGATACCCTTGCACTTCTCGTAATCACAGCAGAACTTCTCCGTCAGTATCTCCGACGATATCAATATGCCGCCCACTTCCATGATGGGAGGTATCTCATGCTGCCTGCCTGTCTGTTGCTCTGCCATAGCTTGATTTATTCTGCTGCAAAGGTACTCCTTTTTCCGCGTAATTGCAAATAATATCCATAGAAATGCTGAACCAGCAGAAAAAGTCCAATAAATTTGGCTTTTTACTCGATTCTTTGTACTTTTGCAAACTCAAAGCAGTAAACTCATAAAATAACGAATAAACATTATGGCAAAGAAAGCATTACTCATGATTCTCGACGGATGGGGAATCGGAAAGCATGGTGAGGGCGACGTTATCTATCGCACCCCCACCCCGTATTTGGACTATCTGACAGCAGTCTCGGCTCACTCGCAGCTGCAGGCTAGCGGTGAAGACGTAGGTCTGCCCGATGGACAGATGGGCAACTCAGAGGTGGGTCACCTCAACATAGGTGCAGGACGCATCGTCTATCAGGACTTGGTGAAGATCAATCGTGCCTGCAAGGACGGTTCTATCGTTGAGAACGCCCAGGTGAAGGCTGCCTATACCTATGCCAAGGAGCACAACAAGAAACTTCACCTGATGGGGCTCTGCTCGGACGGCGGCGTACACTCCAGCCTCGATCACCTCTTCAAACTGATAGAGGTCGGCAAGCACTACGGACTGAAGAACCAAACGTTCGTTCATTGCTTCATGGACGGTCGCGATACCGACCCCAAGAGCGGCAAGGGCTTTATCGAACAGGTCACCAAGGTCTGCGCCGAAAACGACGCTGCAATCGCCAGCATCGTAGGCCGCTTCTATGCTATGGACCGCGACAAGCGCTGGGAACGTGTCAAGGAGGCTTATGACCTCATCGTCAAGGGTGAGGGTAAGCAGAGTGCCGACATGGTCAAGGCTATGGAGGAAAGCTATGCCGAGGGTGTGACGGACGAGTTTATCAAGCCCATTCACAATACGACCGTTAACGGATGTATCGAGGAGGGCGACGTCATCATCTTCATCAACTTCCGTAACGACCGCGCCAAGGAACTAACTATCGTGCTCACCCAGCAGGACATGCCGGAGCAGGGCATGAAGACCATCCCCGGACTGCAGTACTACTGCATGACGCCGTACGACGCCTCGTTCCAGGGCGTACACATCCTGTTCCCCAAGGAGAATGTGGAGAACACTTTGGGCGAGTACCTGTCCAGCAAGGGAAAGAAACAACTGCACACCGCTGAGACAGAGAAGTATGCTCACGTCACCTTCTTCTTCAACGGTGGTCGCGAGGCTCCCTATGAGGGTGAGGACCGCATCCTGGTACCTTCTCCCAAGGTGGCTACCTATGACCTGAAGCCTGAGATGTCGGCCTACGAGGTAAAGGACAAGCTCGTGGCCGCCATCAATGAGAACAAATACGACTTCATCGTCGTCAACTTTGCCAACGGTGACATGGTAGGACACACGGGTGTCTACAACGCCATCGCCAAGGCTGTCTGGGCCGTTGACCACTGTGTACACGATGTCATCGAGGCTGCCAAGGCCAACGACTACGAGGCCATCATCATTGCCGACCATGGTAATGCCGACAACGCCATCAATCCTGATGGAACGCCGAATACCGCCCACTCGCTGAATCCCGTTCCTTTCATCTATGTGACCAACAACAATTCGGCAACGGTGAAAGACGGACGTCTGGCCGACGTGGCTCCCAGTATCCTGCACATCATGGGACTGGAGCAGCCTGCCGACATGACGGGCGAAAACCTTATCAAAGATAATTGATAATTGACAATTGATAATTGACAGTTGGACATATCGGACTTGGGGAGCGAGAGTACTGATAGTACTTCTCGCTTTTCCCCTTTGCTGTCTGTCTGCCTCTGCACAGAACACGAAACGGCAGGAGGTGGACTTCGACAGTCCCACCTTTGTGCCGACTGTGAAGGTAGGCAAGGTGCTGGAAAACGGAGACAGCATCCAGTATATGGAGATGAACAATGTCTACGTTTTCCCACCCGTAACCTTCAGTAGCAAACGCCAACAGGGAGCTTACATGCGACTGGTCAAAAACGTCAAGACGGTGCTGCCTATCGCCAAAGAGGCCAATACCATCATGATGGAGACGGCAGAGTACTTGGAAACATTGCCCGACAAGAAATCCCGTGAAGAACACATGAAGCGGGTGGAGAAAGGTATCATGCAAGCCTATAAGCCGCGTATGAAGAAACTGACTTATTCACAGGGTAAACTGCTTATTAAACTGATTTACCGTGAGAGCCACTCTTCCGGCTATGAGTTGATACAGGCCTTCCTCGGGCCCGTTAAAGCCGGCTTCTATCAGGCTTTTGCCTGGGCCTTTGGTGCCTCACTGAAAAAAGAGTATGACCCCGAAGGTGTTGATCGACTGACGGAACGAGTTGTACTGCTGGTAGAGGCAGGACAACTGTAAATCCACACATGCTCCCTCCCGTCACGGAGGGATTTTTTTATTCCGAATAAATCAGTTGAATCAAGGTCTGACCCACTGCTTTCAATGTGTTACGGTCCAGATGTTGCATATCGTCGTTAACGGTATGCCACGTAGGACCGAAATTGCTCTGCGGACATTCCGGATAGTGGTTGATAATGTCAACACAAGGAATGTGGGCTTTCTCATTGACAGGAACATGATCGTCAGTAACATAACCACCGGGTTGACTGGGAAAGAAACTTCCATAGCCTGCCGCACTGGCAGCCTTCCATATCTTGTCAACAACAGGACGTGCATGCTCTAAGGAAAAGCCCTCATGATAGAACTTGGCACCCTGTCCGCCTACCATATCCAATAGAATGGCATATCGGTAGTTCTTGGCCACGAACTGCGGACAATTAGCCGCCCAATACTGCGCTCCCAATGCCCATGAGTCCGCATCCGACTGGTTGCTCCACTGTGGAACGCCCCAATCCTCTGCATCGAAACAAACGAAGTCGACAGCTACGTTCGTCGAATCGTGCTGCTGCAACTGGCGAGCCAGCTCCAGCATGACGGCAACACCCGACGCACCATCATTGGCAGCCATCACAGGTTTATGCCAGTTGGCCGAGTCCGGATCATTGTCAGCCCATGGCCTACTATCCCAGTGGGCGCAAACCAGCAACCGATTGGCAACAGCACCCGAATCGCCGGCAGCAGGAGCAGTAGCAATGATATTGGAACTTTTCAATATCGTCCCGTCATAGCCTTTCAAGTCAGCCTTCTGCAGCGTCACCTGATAGCCATATTGCGCAAACTTCTGTGCTATCCACTGTGCACACTGCTCGTGAGCCTCACTATTCATCGTACGCGGACCGAAGTCGCACTGTTGTTGACAGAACAGATAGGCTGAGTCTGCATCAAACAGAACCTTGACGGCAGTCTGCTCTTCTGTCTGCGTCTTCTTCGTGGTATGACAACCGAAGAGCATCGCAATTCCTATGATATATAATATAAGGTGTTTCATCGTTTCATGTCTTGAACTTGCTGCATCACTCGCAGGAAATTGCCACCCCAGATTTTACGAATTTCTTCCTCTGTGAAGTGACGACTGAGCAACTGGCGGGTAAACTGCAACAACTCTGCCGAGTTGGCCAAGCCGCAGATACCGCCGTCACCATCGAAGTCGGTACCCAGTCCCACGTGATCAATACCCATCACCTCAATAGCATGTAGCAGGTGGCGCATGGCGTCCTCGATAGTTGCCTGTGGGCTCTCGCAATAACCGCCTGAGACATAATCGGCACTATCCTTAACCAGGAAGCCATGATACAGCGTTATCTGCATCACACCACCCTTCTGCGCCAAGGCTCTCATCTGATCGTCTGTCAGGTTGCGGGGATGGTCGCACAGGGCACGGCAGTTGCTATGGCTGCAAACGATGGGCGTCTCGCTTAACTTCAAGGCATCGTAAAAGCTGCTCTCGGCGGCATGACTCAGGTCGACCATGATACCCAGCCGGTTCATCTCACGGATAACCTCCTTTCCGAAGGCACTGACACCACCATGTGTCTGGGTGCCACGGGCTGAGTCGCAAATGTCGTTATCGCCATTGTGACACAGCGTCATATACACGATGCCTCGATCGGCAAAGTGACGCAGATGCTCAAGACTGCCCTCGATGGCATAACCGTTCTCTATGCCCAGCATAATACTCTTCCTGCCCTGCTGTTTGTTCTGCCACAGGTCGGCAGGCGTACGTGCTATACCGATATATTGCTGGTTACGGGCAACGATATCTTCTATCTTGTCGAAGATGCTGTCAGCATAGACCTTGGGGCCGTCAGCCTTTGGCATGGTCTGGGGGATATAGGCTACCATGATAGTAGCATCCTGCCGGCCATCAGCCATCTTATGCATGTCGACCAATATCTTCGGGTCACGATGGTCAAACTCCACATGCTGCGGGAAGAACATCGGCGTGTCGCAGTGACTATCCAAGGTTAGGATACGGCTATACAGACGGCAGGCCGCATGATATTGGGTGGCTTCACCTACAAGCCACTGGAAGATAGGCAACCCATCGGCAAGACATTCAGGGTGCCACTGTACACCGAGAATACTCTTATACTCCGTGCTTTCCATCGCTTCCACAATACCGTCTTCGGCACAGGCAATGACCCGGAAGCGAGGTCCGGCGTCGTCAACAGCCTGATGATGAAAGGAGTTGACACAGAGCGTATCAACGGGAGAGCCGCTGGTTGAACCATTATAGATACGGAAAAGGACGGAATCCTTTTCCACCGTTACGCTATGCGTTGCCACTGAGCGTTCCTCCTCTTGTGAGTGCTTAAGTCCTTTCGCCTCGTCCCAACCGCCTTTCACCTCTGACAGATCCTGAGCGACATGTCCGCCCAGAGCCATGGCCAGCGTCTGGATACCGCGGCAGATGCCCAAGATGGGAATCTGTCGGTTATAGGCCAACTGAGTAATCAATAATTCCGGCAAGTCACGCTCTTCATTGATATCCCCCAACTTCGGTGACGGCGTCTCGCAAGCATAGCCTGGATCATAGTCGCTGCCACCGCTAAGCAGCAGGCCGTCCAGGTGCTCCAAGGTATTGATGATAGCATCCGTATCACTGAGTGGCGGAACGATGACTGGAACACCGCCTGCACGCCATACTGATTTATAATAACCCTCAGCTATTTTACAAGTCTGTTCTCCATAGTTACCTGTAATGCCAATGATGGGTTTGTGGTGTACTTCGGGAAATGAGGCATACACTGTCGTAGACAAGTGTGATTGCCAATCGTAATCGTGTTTCATGGTATTTATCATTCGTCCAGACTGACAGGTATCTCACGTTTGATACTCTGTTCCAGTGATATCAACGTCTCAGTAGCCACCACACCGGGGATGCTCTGCAGACGACCGTTCAGCAGATGCATCAGCTGTTCGTTCTCTTTGGCATACAACTTCACCATCATCGTGTACGGACCAGTGGTGAAGTGGCATTCCACCACCTCGGGGATGTGGCGCAGGCGTTCCACGACGTCCTTGTACATAGAACCACGCTCCAGCGTGATACCTACATAGGTACAGGTGGTATAACCCAGGCTTTTGGGATTTACATCAAAGCCACTGCCCATAATAACACCATTCTCAATCAGGTGTTGCACACGCTGGTGAATAGCAGCACGTGACACGTTGCATTCTGCCGCCACATCCTTGAAGGCGATGCGGGCATTCTTTGACAGAATACTTAGAATTTTCTTGTCAAGAAGATCAATCTTATCCATAGGTTGCGTAGATACGTTACAGGTTATACTTTACAAAAAGTAAGCAAAAGTAAGCATTTTAGTTGAAACACACAACATTTTGCAAAGAAAATACGCAAAAGAAAGTCACTTTTGTGTGTTTTTGTCTGTTTTTACCCCTCTTTTGTCAATTTTACCGCTTTCTAATGAGCGTCAGACCGTCACGAAGCGGTAGGATGACCTGCTCCACGCGGGCATCGTTTCTGATGTAGTCATTGAAGTGTTCGATGCCTTGCGTCTGCTGGTCCTTCTCATAGTTCGGGTCGACAACGTGTCCATCCCAAAGTGTATTATCCGCTAATATAAATCCCCCAGGACGCAGCACACTCAGCACCATTTCGTAGGTATCCTGATAGGTTCGCTTATCACCGTCGACAAACGCCATGTCGAACATAATGCCTAACTTGGGAGCCTCTGTAATGGCATCGCCAATGATAAACTCCACTTTGCCACTGACGGGCGAGCCTTCAATCCACGGACGGGTGAAGTCTTCCTGCTCGTCATTGATTTCAAAGGTATATACCTTACCGCCATCCTCCAGACCTTCGGCCATACAGAGTGCCGAGTAGCCGCTGAACGTCCCCACCTCGAGGATGTTCTTGGGACGAATCATCTGCACCAGCATCTTCAGCAATCTGCCCTGCAGATGGCCTGACGCCATACGGCCATGCAGCAGATGAATGTTTGTAGCGCGCCAGAGCCGGTACAGATAGTCCGGCTCTGGCTCAATATGCTGCAGGATGTATTCGTCGATGGTCATATCACACATTTGCTTTGACAAAGAGTGACGTTCCAATCCCCTGTGTCTTTATTTCTTCAGAGCCTCGATGGCCAGGCGGTAGCTGTCCAGACCGAAGCCGCAGATGACACCGCGGCAAGCAGCGGAAATCATGCTCTTGTGACGGAACTCCTCACGCTGATGGACGTTAGAGATGTGAACTTCGATAACAGGGGTCTTTAGCGAGCGGATACAGTCGTGCAGCGCCACGGAGGTGTGGGTATAGGCTCCTGCGTTAAGCACGATACCATCATAGGAGAAGCCTACCTCCTGCATTTTGTTGATCAGCTCGCCCTCCACATTGCTCTGGAAGTACTCGATAGTGATGTCGGGGTACTGCTGCTGCAACTGGGGCAGATACTGCTCGAAAGATGATGAGCCGTAGATGCCCGGTTCGCGTACTCCCAAGAGGTTGAGGTTGGGACCGTTGACAATGAGAATTTTCATATACCTATTATTATATATACTATTTAATCAACTGATGGACGGCGTTGCGCCAGCCTTGATACAGCGTGGTTCGTTCTTTGAGGTCTTGTGGTTGGTAGACCTTCGTAACCTTACGGAAGGCCGTCACCTCATCGAAGCCCTTCCACAAGCCACGGGCAAAGCCATTCATGATGACGGCGCCTAAAGCAGAGGCGTCGTCGACCTCCGTGCAGACGACAGGGGTTTCCAGCATGTCGGCCTGGAACTGCATGAGAAACTGGTTCTTTGTGGGTCCGCCATCGGCACAAATCTCACTCAGGCGACCGCCGGTAGCACAAGCCATCACGTCGACCAAATCCTTAATCTGGAAAGCGATAGACTCCAAAGCGGCACGCAGGAAGTGAGCCTTCGTCGTAGCAAAAGTCAGTCCGAAAACAGCACCCTTGACGTTCGACTGCCACCAGGGAGCGCCCAGTCCCGAGAAGGCGGGCACGATATACACGCCGCCATTGTCGGCAACACTGGTTGCCAAGGCTTCCATCTCCATGGGGTGTCCCACCAGCTGCAGCTGGTCGGCAATCCACTTCAGCGTGGCTCCGGTGCTGTAGATATTTCCCTCGAAGCCGTAGTACACCTTGCCGAAGGCTGTAAAGCCCACGCTGGTCACCAAACCTTGAGGTGCAGCCTGCGGCTCCTCGCCGATATTGACCATCACGCTCGAACCAGTACCGTAGGTCACCTTACCGCTACCCTTCTGGAAACACATCTGTCCCACCAAGGCTCCATGTGAATCGCCCAGCACGCCAGCAATGGTTATAGGACTGGGGAACAGTCCTTCACACGTTGTCTCGCCATAGGTTGCATCACAGCTTCGCAACTCGGGCATCATGGAACGGGGAATATCAAACAGCCTCAGCAGGTCGTCGTCCCAATCCATGGTATGGATATTGAACAACATGGTACGCGACGCATTGGTATGGTCGGTAGCAAACACCTTGCCGCCAGTCAATTTCCAGACGAGCCACGTCTCGATGGTGCCCATGAGCAATTCGCCCCGAGAGGCTAACTCCCGGGCACCCTTGACGTTATCGAGGAGCCACTTGACGCCAGAGGCAGAGAAGTTCGGATCAATGAGCAGACCGCTCTTCTCCATCACCATCTGCACCGTTTTCTCGTCAGCGCGAAGCTGACGACACAGTTCGGCACCACGGGTGTCCTGCCAGACGACGGCACGGCTGATGGGCTTGCCGGTCGTCTTGTTCCACACCACAGCCGTCTCGCGCTGGTTGGTGATGCAAAGGCTGTATTCGGCAGACGCAAAGTCTGCCTCACCCGAGATGAGCTGGCGGATGGACTCTATCATGTTCTGATAGATTTCCTCGGCATCGTGCTCCACCCATCCTGTCTGCGGGTAATACTGCTTGTGGTCAACATTGGTACGGCCGAGCATGTGGCACTGTTCGTCGAACAACAATGCCTTGGTGGACGACGTGCTCTGGTCAATGGCGATGATTCTCTGCTTCATAAGGTAAATGGGCTATTTGATAAAATCGAGCGTTGCCTTCACGATGCCCTCGGCATCCATGCCATAGTGGTGGAATATCTCGGCGTTGGTGCCGTGAACCACATTCTCGTCGGGAATGCCGATAATGCGGACGGGTACAGGCTGCTCCGACAAGGTCTCGCAAACCATAGCACCCAGACCACCGAACTGCGAGTGCTCCTCGACGGTGACGATGCGCCCTGTCTCACGGGCAGCACGGCGGATGGCCTCTTCGTCGAATGGCTTAATCCACGACATGTCGAGCACGCGGGCTTTAATGCCCTGCTCTTGCAGTTTCAAACCGGCCTGCCAAGCGTGATAGACGGTCTCACCCGTTGCCACGATGGTGACATCGCTACCATCCAGAATCTGGATAGCCTTGCCTACCTCGAAGTGGAAGTCGTCGTTCTCATAGACGTCGGGCACGGCAGCACGGCCGACACGGACGTAGCAGGGCTTGTCGTAATTGACAAGGAACTTGACCAACTTCTTCGTCACGCGCCAGTCGCTGGGCAGACATACCGTCATGCCAGGGAAGGTGCGCAGCACAGCAATGTCGTGCAGCGAGTGGTGGGTAGCACCCAAAGCACCATATGCTACACCGCCCGAAACACCCAGGATGGTAACAGGATTCTCTGAATAGGCTAGGTCTACCTTGACCTGTTCCAGCGAACGAGCCACATAGAAGCAGGCAGGTCCGCAGCAGAACACCTTCTTGCCGCTATGAGCCAAACCTGCCGAGATGCCAACGGCATCCTGCTCGGCAATGCCACACTCCACAAACTGTTCGGGCAGCGCATTGGCATAGTCGCCCAACGTCACCGAACCACGGGCATCGGTGGTTACGGCAATGATATCTTTATCCTCACGTGCCAGTTCCAGCAGCGTGTCGGTAAACTGTTTTCTACAAGCTATCATAATGTTGATTTACAATTTGACGATTAACAATTTGACTATTTATTGTTCCAGGGCGGCGATGCGCTCGCTGATTTCCTTCACGGCGTCCTTGCACTGCTCTTCGTTCAGCACACCGTGGTGCCAGTTGGCAATGCCCTCCATGAAACTGACGCCCTTGCCCTTCGTCGTGTTCGACACCAGCAGGTGGGGCTTGTTGTTATGGTAGTCAATGCCGTCGAAGGTCTTCACGATGTCCTCCATCGAGTCGCCGTTCATCTCAATGACATCCCAGCCAAAGGCACTCCAGCGCTCCTTGATGCTGTCGATGGGCATCACGTCCTCCGTGTTGCCGCTAATCTGCAAGTGGTTGCGGTCGATGATGGCCACCAGGTTGTCCAACTTGTACTTTCCACCGGCCATGGCGGCCTCGTAGATAGAGCCTTCACCCTGCTCGCCGTCACCCATCATGACATAGGTGCGCCAGTCTTTCTTGTCCATCTTGGCGGCGATGGCCATGCCCACGCCGATGGGCAGTCCGTGACCCAGTGCACCGCTGTTCACCTCGATACCAGGCACCTCAATGGTGGGGTGGCCACTGAGGATCGAGCCAAACTTACCCAATGTGTCGAGCACTTCTGGTGCGAGATACCCCTTGGCTTCCAGCGTCACGTAAAGCGCCTCCACACAGTGTCCCTTCGACAGCACAAAGCGGTCGCGGTCGGCAGCCTTCGGATTGGCGGGGTCCAGGTTCTTCATCACATGAAAGTACAGTGCCGTCATCACGTTCAGGCACGACAGGTCACCGCCAATGTGTCCGGCCTTGGCAGCATACACCACTTCCACAAGCCTCTTACGGTTTTTCTCGGCGATGAGAGTTAGTTCTTTTGCATTCATATTCTTGCTGTTTGTTTTATTGAATTCCTATATATAAAGATGTACGAGAGCGAAAATTGTCATCAGTCATTTCGCATTCCACACTCCTCAAATGTACTCCATCAGCACATCCCATACGGCAATGATGTGGCAGATGCTTCCTGCCAGCACGAAGAAGTGGAACACGGAATGCATATAACGCGTCTTGTTGAAACTGTAGAACACCGCTCCCGTAATATAGCTCACGCCCTCGGCTATGATCCAGACGACGGCCGCCGTGGACACCGTGTCGATGAGCGGCTTGAAGGCCACGAGCACCGACAGCCCCATGCCCACGAAGCAGAACGTCTCCACGTTGCTGTGTTCCTTGAGCCGCACGAAACTGACAACGGTTCCCGCAATGGCGCAGAGCCACACAAACACGAACAGCGTCCATCCCCAGTTCAGGGAAAAGGGCAAGGTGAACAGTGAGAAATCGGTTGCCGCATTGCGCAGCGCCACCAGCGTCAGCGGAGAGTAGCTGCCTGCAATGTGCCAGTAGATGGCGGCATGATCCCACCGCCGCAGCCGTTCCTTCCACTTGCTGCGACGAGGCAGAGCATGATAGAGTGTCGAGGCGACATAAGAGGCCAGCATGCCGAACAGGTAGAGGCACACGCCCAGCCGGGCCCACGGATTGTCGCCCTTGAAGGCCATCACTAGGAACACCACGCCGAACGCCACGCCCAGCACGATGCCGCCGGCGTGCGACCACGAGTTCCACAGCTCCTCCCGATGTGTATATCTGATTGCCATATTGGTGTGCAAAGGTAGTATAAATCAAACGAAATTCCAAATAAATTTGCTTTTTTGCTCACTTATTCGTACCTTTGCAGGCGAATTAAGAAAACAGATTGATTTTGAAGACATTTGAAGAACTTGGTGTGAGCGAAGGGATTCGCCGAGCCATCGAAGAAATGGGGTTTGTACAGCCCATGCCTGTACAAGAGGAGGTAATACCTTATTTGTTAGGAAACAAGAACGACGTGATAGCACTGGCCCAGACGGGCACGGGCAAGACGGCGGCGTTCGGCATACCCGTGTTGCAACGCATAGCAGAGAAGCCCCGCCCGCAGCTGGGCGAGATAGGCCGCGGCATTCCACTGGCTCTTGTGCTGGCGCCGACGCGTGAGCTGTGCCTGCAGATTGCCGACGACATGCGCGACTTTGCCAAATACCTGGACGGCATACACATCGAGGCGGTCTATGGCGGTGCATCGATAGAACAGCAGATTCGCGCCCTGCGCAAAGGGGTACAGGTCGTCGTGGCAACGCCGGGCCGACTCATTGACCTGATGAAGCGCGGCGTGGCACAGCTGGACGACGTGCAGAACGTGGTGCTGGACGAGGCCGACGAGATGCTGAACATGGGATTCCAGGAGAGCATCGACGCCATACTGGAGGGTGTGCCCGAAAACCGTAACACGCTGCTCTTCTCGGCCACCATGAGCCGCGACATCGAGCGCATTGCCAAGGGATACCTGCACGACTACAAGGAAATCGTGGTGGGCAGCCGCAACGAGGGCGCCGAGCACGTCAACCACATCTACTACATGGTGAACGCCAAGGACAAGTACCTGGCGCTGAAGCGACTGGTAGACTACTATCCGCGCATCTTCGCCATCATCTTCTGCCGCACGAAGGTCGAGACGCAGGAGGTTGCCGACAAGCTCATCAAGGACGGCTACAACGCCGAGTCGCTGCACGGCGACCTCTCGCAGCAGCAGCGCGACCTGACCATGCAGAAGTTCCGCCAGCATACCGTGCAGCTGCTGGTGGCTACCGACGTCGCTGCCCGCGGACTGGACGTCGATGACCTGACGCACGTCATCAACTACGGACTGCCCGACGACATCGAAAACTACACCCACCGCTCGGGTCGTACCGGCCGCGCCGGCAAGCAGGGCACGAGCCTCAGCATCGTCCACAGCCGCGAGAAGTACAAGATTCGCAACATCGAGCGCGAAATCGGCAAGCAGTTCGAACAGGGCGTCATCCCCTCGGCAGAGGAAATTTGCAAGAAACAGCTCTACAAGGTGATGGACCAGATTGTCAAGGCAGACGTCGATGAAGAGCAGATTGCGCCCTTCCTCCAGGACATCAGCCGCTACTTCGAGTACATCGACAAGGACGACCTCATCAAGAAAATTGTGTCTTTGGAGTTCGGCAAGTTCCTCGACTATTACAAGAACGCCCCCGAGATTGAGCCCGTCAGTTCGAAGAAAGAAGCAAGGGAGAAGCAAGGGAGAAGTAAGGGAGAAGCAAGAAGCAAGAAAGCTACACCTACCTCAGAAGTTTTTACGAAACTTTTTATTAATTTAGGCAAGAAGGACGGCTTCTACCCCGGCGAACTGATGCAGTTCCTCAACAAGAACGTCCGCGGACATGTGGAGGTGGGACATATCGACCTACTGCAGACCATGTCGTACTTCGAAGTCCCCGAGGAGGATGCCGAGCGCGTCATCAAGTACGTCAACGGCCAGACCTACAAGCGCCGCGAGGTGCGCTGCAACGACGCTGCCGAAGGCGCCCATGGCTCCAAGTCCCGTGCCCATGAGCCCCATAAGACCCATGAGACCCATGAGACCCATAAGCCCTATGAGACCCATAAGCCCTATGATTCCCACAAGCCCCACCAAAAAGAAGACTGGATGCAGTTCCTCAACCCCAAAGGCATGAAGCTAAAGGGCGACATCCCCGACTTCGAAGAAGAGGGCTGGGCTATCCGCAAGCCCCGCAAGAAGAAATAGAAACCACGCCTTCTGACAAAATAACCCGCCCTTATTCAGCGATAAGGGCGGGTTATTTGATAGGAGTGTGCGGTTGGCTATCGGGCATTGATCTCCTTGAGCAGTCGGTCTGCGTGTCCCCAGCGATCCATGAGGTACAGCATGTAGCGCACGTCGACGTTGATGGTGCGGGCCAGTTGACGGTCGAAGAAGATGTCGCTGGCCAGCGAGTCCCAGTTGCCGTCGAAAGCCAGACCAAGCAGTTCGCCCTTGCCGTTGAAGATAGGTGAGCCGCTGTTGCCGCCCGTAATGTCATTATTGGACAGGAAGCACAACTGCAGGGTTCCCGTCAACGGATCGGCATACTTTCCGAAGTTCTTCTCTGCCATCAGCTCGTGCATGACGGGCTCGGCAAAGTATTCGACGTTCTTGTCTGCCTCCTGCATCTTCTCCCACAACGAACGAGCTGTGGTGTAGTAGCCCGAGGGGCGTCCGCTCAACGAGTATTCACCTACCTGACCATAGGTCATGCGCATGGTGAAGTTGGCATCGGAGTAGTTAGGCATGTCCTGCTCCATGCGCAGCACGGCAGCACATAGGAACTGCTCCTGCTGCTGGATGGCTTCACGAAGGGGAACGATGGCACTGTTAATTTCGTGCATCGTTTCCTGAATGTCAAGACCATACTGTACACCAAGGTCTTTCTTATAGCTCTTCTTGTTGAAATACAGGCGCTTGCCGCTCTTCATCAGTATCGACTTTTCGTAGAGGGCATTGACGTAGGCGGTATAGTCGCCGTGGAACTTCTCGTCGATGGTCTGATAGAAAGCGGGCAAATACTTCTTGTCAGTGACCTGCTGGCGATAGTTACGAATGAGTGTCGTGAGCAGTTCGCAGTCGGTAGCCTGGTCCCACTCCTTGCTGTTGTCATCGAAGACGATATACTGCTTCTTGGGCTTGTCTGCCGGACCCTCGACCTTCTTGCCCCAGTTGCTTCGCCAGGCACGCGTCGTCACCTCGTCGTCGAAACTGAAGAACGTCTCGCGGAACAAGGTACGGATACGTGTCAGCATCATGCGCTTCTGGTAGAGAGACTGCAGGGTATCGAAGTTCAGGCGGCTGAGATTGGTACCCTTGACGACCGTGGCGGTGTCCATCCACTGACGGATGCGGGCCTCGAACTGTTGTTTCTGCTGGATGAGTCCGATGGAGTCAATGCACTTGTTCATGCCAATGCTGTTCTTCCAGTAGTTGCTGGAGTGGGCATACTTCGACTCATACATGATACGGACGGCCTCTGAAGCCCGCATGTGACTGAGCATCACCTTCTGCTTCACCTCACGAACCTGCACTCGCGGCGTGTTGATGGCATCGCGACGCTCCTGGATGCCATAGCTGCTCAGGTAGCGACTGGTAGATCCAGGGTAGCCCATAATCATGGCGAAGTCGCCAGGCTTATAACCCTGCAGGGAGACGGGAGCCCACGAAGCGGGATGGTAGGGAACATTATCCTTCGAGTACTTGGCGGGGCCGTTGGTCTTGGGGTCGGCATAGATGCGGAATACAGAGTAGTCGCACGTCTGGCGCGGCCACATCCAGTTGTCGGTCTCGCCACCGTACTTACCCATCGACTTCGGCACGGTGAACACCAGGCGCACATCCTCGAAGTCGCGATAGGTGGTCAGGTAATACTTGTTACCCTCATAGAAGGGCTTCACCTCAACACGCAGGGTAGAATCCTGCTGGCGCATACGCTTCTGCCAGGCATTCTCGATGCTATCCACGATAGCACTAATATCCGACATGCCCTTGCCTTCCAGCTGCGGCATGATGGAGTCGGTAACGTCCTTCTGTTCTATCATGAAACTGACGAAGAGGTCTTCGTTAGGCAACTCTTCCTCATAGCTCTTGGCATAGAAGCCGTTCAGCATGTAGTCATGCTCAACGGTAGAGTGCTTGCGGATGGCGTCGAAGCCACAGTGGTGGTTGGTAAACACCAAGCCGTTGGGCGATACCACGACACCCGAGCAATAGCCGCCGAAGTTAATCACGGCATTCTTGACGGCATGGTCACTCTGGTACAGCTGCTCCATAGGCAACTGGAAACCATACTGCTGCATCTGCTGATAGACGGCTGTGGGCAGGTTATAGAGGGTCCACATGCCCTCGTCAGCGTGTGCTCCGAGTGCACACAGACTCATCAAAGTTAAGAGTAGCTTTTTCATATAGTATCTTGATTATTGACGGAAATATTTGCCGATGACGGGCAGTTTGCTTAGGGGCAGGTCACGACGGACGACGATAGCTGCGAAGAGCAGAATCAACAACGTGTTGAGTCCTAACGACAGCACGACCGGTAGCTCGTGGCTGGCACCACGCATAGAGAAGAACAGGACAATGGCCAACACCACATAGAGCGCAATATCCTTCATCGGATAGTTGAGGGGATAGTACTTTTGTCCCACGAAATAACTGGCGAGCATGGCAACGCCATATCCGGCAAAGCCTCCCCAGGCACAAGCCATGTAGCCATAGCGCGGCACGAAGATGATGTTAACCAGCAGCAGCACGGCACAACCGATACCCGAGAAGATGGCGCCCCAGATGGTTTTGTCGATGACTTTATACCAGAACGACAGGTTGAAGTAGATGCCCATCATGATTTCTGCAGCCATGACGATGGGGACGACCTTCAGACCTACCCAGTAGTCGGAATTGCGGACGATATATTTCAGCAGGTCAATGTAACCAACCACAATCAGAAAAGCCAGCAGGGTAAAGATGATGAAGTACTTCATCGCCTTCGTGTACATCTCATGCTGGTCTTTGTCCTTGATGCCTGCAAAGACGATGGGCTCGTAGGCAAAACGGAAAGCCTGCGTAATCATCGCCATAATCATGGCAATCTTCGAGCAGGCTCCATAAATGCCCAACTGCGAACGCATGTCACTACCCTCATAGATGTAAGGAAACAGCATCTTATCGGCCGTCTGGTTCAGAATACCGGCAATGCCCAGCACGAGGATGGGCCACGAATAGTTGAGCATGGTGCGCAGCAACTTGGTGTCGAGTCTCCAGCGGAAGCCAGTGTATTCGGTTAACAGACAGATGGCAAGCATCACCGTACATACCAGGTTGATATAGAATACATAACCCACATCCTTGCCGTCCATGAAATAGAAGTAGATGAGATTCAGCAGGATGGTCACCATAATGTTTAACAACTTGAGGGCTGCAAACTTGATGGCCTTGCGCTGCTGACGCAAGTGGGCAAAGGGGATGCACAGGAAGGCATCAATAGCTATCGTGACAGCCATCACACCAACATAGTCAGGATGGTCGCCATAACCCATCAACCGACTGATAGGTGACAGCAATGCCAATACCACCACGGTAAACAACAGCGAGATAGAACCGACGGCAATCAGTGTGGTGCCGTAGACGGTCTCCGAGTCGGTGTGCGTCTTGTTGGTAAAGCGGAAATAGGTTGTCTCCATGCCAAACGTCAATATCACCAACACCAGCGCCACATAGGCATAGATGTTGGTAATGACGCCGTAGGCTCCGCTGGCAGCAGAGAACTGTGCTGTATAGAGCGGTACCAGCAGATAGTTCAGAAAGCGTCCTATGATGCTGGACATACCGTAGATGGCGGTATCCTTAAAGATGGTTTTTAGCTTCTCCATGAGAGGTTATTTCGATCATTCGACATTTCGGTAAATCGATATTTCGACATTACGCAAAGAACATATAGCATATCGCTATGGCAGCAATGATACCGGCCAAGTCAGCCAACAGTCCGCAGCTGACGGCATGACGGGTATTCTTAATACCCACGGAACCGAAATACACCGCTAAGATATAAAAGGTGGTATCCGTCGAACCCTGGAAGACGCACGACAGGCGACCTACGAAGGAGTCTGCGCCGTAGGTCGTCATTGCATCGACCATCATACCACGGGCTCCGCTGCCCGAGAGGGGTTTCATCAGCGCCGTCGGCATGGCATCGACCCACTGGGCATCCACGCCCAAAGCCGCTACACCATTACTGATGCCGCCGATGAGCATATCCATAGCACCCGAGGCACGGAACACGCCGATGGCGACGAGGATAGCAACGAGATAGGGAATGATGCGCACTGCCGTGGTAAAACCATCCTTAGCACCCTCGATAAAGGCTTCGTAGACGTTGACCTTCTTACGCACACCGGCCACGATAAAGCCAGTGATAATGGACATCAGCAGGATGTTGGCAACGGTAGTACTAACCTTGTTCATCGAGTCGCCGTCCAACTGCGAGAAGCCCCAGATAATACCTGAGACTGCGAGGCAGGCGCCACCCAGAGTGAGCAGCATGGTGCGGTTCAGCAGGTTGATGCGCTGGAAGAGGGAGGTGATGATAACACCCGCCAATGTCGAGAAGAACGTCGCCAGCAGAATGGGAATGAAGATGTCCGTAGGCTGTGCAGCACCCATCTGGGCGCGATATACCATGATGCTGACAGGGATGAGCGTCAGTCCGCTGGTGTTCAGCACCAAGAACATAATCATGGGGTTCGATGCCGTCTCCTTCTCCTTGTTCAGCTCCTGCATCTGCTCCATGGCTTTCAGGCCCAGAGGCGTAGCGGCATTGTCCAAGCCCAGCATGTTGGCGGCAATGTTCATGAAGATGCTGCCCGTCACGGGGTGACCCTTGGGAATGTCGGGGAAGAGCTTACAAAACACCGGCGACAGCAGACGGGCCAGCACATTGACCACCCCACCCTTTTCGCCAACTTTCATCACACCCATCCAGAGTGACAGCACACCCGTCAGACCCAACGAAATCTCGAACGCTGTCTTCGACGACGAGAACGTAGAGTCCATCATAGCGGGAAACACGTCGAAGTCGCCCATCACCACCAGCTTAACCAATGCAATGACAAAGGCGACGACAAAAAATCCTATCCAAATGTAGTTCAGTACCATAATTGGATGCAAAGGTACAAAATAATTGATAACTGACAATTCTTTTTCTAAAATAATTGATATCTGATAATTCTTTTCTAAGAAAAGTGTGGCGTTGCAATGATAATTGATAAATAATTTGTAAATTTGCAGGCAGATAACCTTAAGAGAGATCAATATGACGCTATATCCATTGCTTTTCCAACCCAATCTGCATCCCGTCATCTGGGGTGGTAGTAGGTTGTGCAGCTACAAAGGCCTGTCTCCGCAGGACGAGCCCATCGGCGAGAGCTGGGAGGTCAGTGCCGTACCCACCAGTACAAGCATCATCAGTAACGGACCACTGGCCGGCCAGTTGCTTACCGACGTCATCCGCCAAGCTCCTGCCGAGATGTTAGGCAAGGCCGTCAACGAGCAGTACCACGGACAAATGCCCCTGCTGGTGAAGTTCATCGATGCCCAGAAGGACCTGAGCATCCAGGTGCACCCCAATGACGAGATGGCACAGCGCGAGCACGGCAAGATGGGCAAGAGCGAGATGTGGTATATCATCGATGCCAAGCCAGGCAGTTACCTGTATGCCGGCTTCAGCAAGAGCATCACGCCCGAGGAGTATAAGGAGCACATCCGCAACAATACCATCACCGACGTGCTGGCGCGCCACGAGGTGGCTCCCGGTGACGTGTTCTATCTGCCGGCGGGCCGTGTGCACGCCATCGGCGCTGGCATCTTCCTGGCCGAGGTGCAACAGTCGAGCGACGTCACCTACCGCATCTACGACTACAACCGCCCGGGCATGGACGGTAAGCCCCGCGAACTGCACACCGAGTTGGCAGCACAGGCGCTGGACTATCGCGTAGAAGCCGACTACCGCACATCGTATAGCGACAAACTGAACAAGGCCAATCTGGTCATTGACTCCCCCTACTTCACCATCCGCGTCACGGAGCTGACATCGGCCTTCCATCGCAATCTGATGAAATACGACAGCTTTGTGGTCTGCATGTGCCTGCAGGGCGACTGCCAGGTGCGCATTCGTCCTAACGCAGCCCTCAACGCTAACTCCCTCGCCTTAGGAGAGGGCCGGGGTGAGGTCTCACCTCATGAAATCACCCTGCCCCACGGCCATAGCTGTCTGATTCCGGCAGCTATTGCAGACTACGACGTGGTGCCGATGACGGGCAAGACGAAAGTCCTCGAGGCTTTCATCAACAACCTCGACACCTCGCTAACGGGCAAGATTACCCGTTTCCTGCACATCGGAGCATAACGCAAACAACGCTAGTCGTCTGCTTCAGCGATGCGTATTATCCGCTTCGGCGACGCGTAAAAACCAAAGAGGGCGCCTACATCACGCAGGCGCCCTCCTTCTAATTTAAAGTTTTATGTTGGGTTGATATTATTCTCCAGCATTGATCTCCTCAATAGACTTTCTGGTGGTATACCACTTCACGGTCGGGTCTGCTACCCAGTTCTTGAAGTCGCCGCCGATGTTCTGCTTCTCCCACGGCCACCTATACTCGGTGGGATACCAGTCGAGGACAAAGATTTCGACAGGAGTGGCAATCTTACAAGCGGGCTTGCCCTGCTCGGCCAACAGCTCATACCATCCACCGTCCTTATAGACCTCGAGCTTGATGCGCTGGTTCACCTGAGCGGCAAACTCGTCCTGATCGCTGCTCCAAGTGCCCTCGGTTAGCGTGTAGTCGAACGGAGCAACGCTCAGACCTTCTTCTTGAGTGTAAGGAAGCTGGGCAACGTGATACTTCTTGCCCGTGTTCACCATGCAGGTAACAGGAACGTCGAACAGCTTGTGAACCTCCCAGTTGTCGTTCTGGCAGATTCGCAGCGGCAGCGTACCACCGGCAGCAAGCAACTGGATGGTCACCGTCGTCGAATTCTTATAGAACACGTCGATAACAACGTCGTTGAAGTCGAAGTCACTGGCTTCCGTAGCGCTCAGGTCCTCAGCCATCACGTGCAGCGAAGGCTGGGTAACAGGAAGCGTGCCGATAGTCCATGTAGCACCGCAGCCCGTCGTCTTGGGCGTCACGGACAGCTTGCCAAATTCGACGCCAGACTCGGCATTGAAGATGGTTACAGGATATTCGGTAGGATAGGTATCCTCCACATACTCCTCCGTCACAGGAGTAATACCATTAAGAATCTCAACCTCCTTGACAGAATAGGTAATGCCCTCGTCGATGTTGAGCGTACCCTTCTCCATGTTCACGCTGCACTTGCCACCAATCATGACGTAGTTGTCATCGCCGTCCTGGTACTTGAAGCCCTGATCGAAAGTACCCCATTTCTTTGATGAAACAAGCACATCACCCTTGATGTTAATACCGGCATCGCCATACATATTGACGTAGAACATGTGGAATTCAGCATCACCAGCCTCGGTATAGCTGTTCGGCATCAGCTGGAACTCGCCCTCATAAAGGTTAAGGGTTTCCTTCACATACAGCTGGCAGAGGTTATACAGCTTATTGTACGTAGCATGCATCACCATGTCCTTCGTCTCGAAACGGCCCTTGTTAATCCACCAAAGACAATTAGCGACATTAACTGAAGCGGTAATCTCCGTAGCGTCATCAACAATCACCTTGTTCTCGTTCAGGAAGTTAGACTCGCTGAACATAATCAGTTTACCGGTCAGATGCACGTCACCGAAGTTATAGAAGAAGGAAGGTTTTAACTGGCTCGGAGCCAGCTTGATGCTCTTACCAGTTACCTTTCCCTCGTTATAGATGACGGCGTCATTGTTGGCCTGGAACTCATCAGCCAGGAAGTTAACGGTACCGCGGTTGTAAAGCTTACCACCACCGTTATGCTTGTAGAACATGTCACAGTTGTAGTTCAAAATACCATCTGCCGCAACGTAAATCTCCAGGTCATTGATGTAATAGTACGTAGCATCCATGTTCAGAGTCAGCGTCGAGTTCGGCAACACGTAGATGCGGGCCTGGTTGATGCTGCTCTCTGTGCTGTTCACGTTCAACGTGACATTACCACTGACATACATGTCACGTCTACCTGACCAAAAATTCATGCTATAGGTGCCGTTCACCAATTTCAACTCTGTATCGGTCTGTTGTGCACTACTAGCATCCTTTGCCGTTCCAGGAATCGTCGTCTTGTAATAGTCTTCAGTCGTCTCGTAGGTGAAAGGATCACCAGGAATGACTGCATTAGCACGGCGCATGGCTCTGTTCGAGCCGTTTGTAGCATTGCCGAAGCCCCAAGTCTGGTCGGCACTGGGCGCACCGAATGTTTTTACGAAATTGCTCTGATACTCGTTCACTACCTTTGCTGCGTCATTATAACCTGCTGGAACGTCTGTCGACGAGAGGTTATCCTTACTACAACTTACAAAAGCAATGGCAGCTAAACCCAACATAAATAACTTTTTCATAGGTCTACCTTTGTTGATTAATACTTACTTGATTTCGATTGCAAATATAGTTAAAAAAAACAAGGTGCCAATGTATTGCTACGTTAAAAAACATTAACTAACGCCTAAACATAAGAGGGCGCCTACATCACGCAGGCGCCCTCCTTCAAAATTTCAAAGTTATGTTGGGTATTTATTTTGTCGTGTACCACTTAACACTGGGGTTGCTGACATACTGGTTGAACAGGTTGCTAATGCCCTGCTTCTCCCATGTCCAGCGATACTCCTCGGGATACCAGCCAGCGTCCTTCATATAGATGTTGACAGGAGTGGCAATCTTCGCAGCGGGTTGACCCTGGTCTGCTCTGATCTCATGCCATATACCGTCTTTCTTCACTTCCAGTTTTACCTGGTCGCGAACCTGAGCAGCAAATTCATCCTGATCAGCACTCCATGTATAACCCGTCAGTGTCAGCTCAACAGCAGCCTTGCCATCCACCTGTGAATAAGGAGCCTGGGGTGTGTGATACTTTGTGCCAGTGTTCACCATGCACTTCTCATCAACATTAAAGAGCTTGTGAACCTCCCATGCATCGTTCTGAGCTATTCGCAGAGGCAGTGTGCCACCGGCAGCGAGCAGTTTGATGGTTACGGTATTGGCATCTACATAGAACACATCAATGACAACATCGTTGAAGTCGAAGTCACTGGCCTCGGTAGCGCTCAGGTCCTCAGCCATCACGTGCAGTGAAGGCAGACCTGCGGGCTCGTCGTCTTTCTTAATATTGAAGCCAGGAGTACAACCCTTGACGCCGAGTTCGAAATCATTGTCTGCAGGTATCACCTCGTATGTGCCCTTTTCAACGACAGTGACATTGCCGTTACCAGACTTGTTCTGTACCTTGGCAAACTTGGCAGCAGCATTCTCACCGCCATTTCCGTTACCACCGGGAACGTTTGTCCAAGTGTCAGCCTGCACATAGATGTTGTTAGCAAAGTAGCCACCCTGCTCAGGATGATCTTGCTGCCAGTTGAGGTAAGTGATAGAACCCATGCTCAACACAGCATAACCATTAGAGGTGGGACCTTCCCAAGAGGTGCCATTATTAAATAATGTACCACACTTTACCAATGCACCAGCAGCCAAGCCCACATATGTTGCATCAGAAGTACCATCCTGACTGCTGCTGAACATCAGCTCACCACCTACGTTAAGGGAAGAACCCATAACACCTTCATAGTTGCGCAGACGCAGGTCACCAGTCACAGTAAACTGGCAAAGGTTGAACACGCGAGCATTGGGAGAAACGTAGGAATCACCCTCTTTAGAAGTGCCGATTTTTACGATACCATGGTTATAGAAATTGCTCTCCTGAGCACCTGCTGCATAAATAGCAGGCTTGAAAGTGCCATAGTTATAGAACTTACCGAAGTTATTGTTAAACTTATGTACCTCTACAAGACCACCGTTATAGTTCTCAAAGCCTGAGCCATTACCATTGTTAACGATAACAGTACCATTACCTGTCAGTTTACCACCGCGGAGCACTACCAAACGAGACTGGTTTGGCATTTCCAACTTCATACCAGAAGCCACATTCACCGTACCACCATCGGCAATAATAATCTTACCAAGGCTACCGATGCGCTGATCGGCAGTAATATTCCACGTACCAGTCACCACGATAGTACGCTCGGAACCAGGAGACGAAGATCCTTCTGAGCCTGCAACGCTAATCGCTCCATCCCAAGTTCCTGTAATCTTAAAGTTGGTGACATAGTTTTCGTCTGCTTTCCAACGAATCCATGTGGGGCAGTTTGCATTAATCCACTGTAAGTCTGCTTCGGTATATGGCCAACTCAAATTATTCCAGAAATGATTCCTCATTTCCACTTGAGCAGGATCATTCCAGTTAATATTGTTATCCTCTCCTGTGCGCTCCCAAGTACCATTATCGTAATTATCAGTAACATTACTACTATTCGGCTCCTTGGCTGTTGTCAGATAGTTGGCTACCCATGTTGCATCATAGGGAGCAGAAATACCCAAAACCGCAGGGCTTGTCATGCTGCGACGCATGGCGTTAGCCGTGCCTGCAGGACTACCGAAGCCCCATGTCTGGTCGGCACTGGGTGCACCGAAAGTCTTTACAAAATTACTCTGATACTCCGTCTCTACTGCCTTGGCATCGGTATAGCCAGCAGGCAGACCATCGTTCGACGAAAAGTTGTCCTTGTTACAGCTTACGAAAGCAAGGACACTTAAACCCAACATAAAATACTTTTTCATAGTTTTATTGTTATTTTTTGATCTTTTTCCGACCGCAAAGGTAGAAAATAATTATAATACAGTGAAAATCCTTGTACTAAAAAGTGTTAAAGCACACGTAAACGTGTACGTATGTTTACGTAATAATATTTGCAATCTTTTGCAGTAAAATTTGGTGGTTCTCCTATTTTATATTACCTTTGCACCCAAAATTGAAATAAGGTAAAAGATAAAGACTTATGTACACACGCATGACCGCTGCAGAGGCTGCAGCACTGATTAAGAACGGCGAAAACATCGCCATGAGTGGCTTCACACCCGCCGGTGTGGCAAAGGCTACCACCAAGGAGCTGGCTAAGATTGCCGTCAAGGAACATGAGGCCGGACGCGAATTCAAGGTTGGCGTCTTCACCGGCGCATCAACGGGACAGTCGACCGACGGCGACCTGGCTGCTGCACAGGCCATCAAGTATCGCGCTCCCTACACCACCAACCCCGACTTCCGCAAGCACGTCAACATGGGTGAGATTCCCTATAACGACCTGCACCTGAGCCACATGGCACAGGAGCTGCGCTACGGCTTCTACGGTGATGTGGACTGGGCTATCCTGGAGGTGTGCGACATTGAGGACTGCGGCAGCGACTACCGCGTCTACCTGACTGCTGCCGGTGGCATCTCGCCCACCGCTGCCCGTCTGGCCAAGCACGTCATCCTGGAGTTGAACAGCTTCCATAACCCCAACGCCAAGTACATCCACGACGTCTACGAGCCGCTGGATCCCCCTTACCGCAAGCCCATTCCCATCGTAAACGTCAGCGACCGCATCGGTGTGCCCTACGTCACCATTCCCAAGGACAAGGTGGTGGGTGTCGTTGAGTGCAACATCCCCGACGAAGCCCGTGCCTTCAAGGATAGCGACCCTGTAACCGATAAGATCGGCTTCCTCACTGCCGAGTTCCTGGTGGAGGAGATGCACAAGGGACGCATTCCCAAGGAGTTCCTGCCCCTGCAGAGCGGCGTAGGCTCAACGGCCAACGCTATTCTCGGTGCCCTGGGCCAGGACAAGCACGTGCCCGACTTCAACATCTATACCGAGGTGCTGCAGGATTCAGTCGTCGAGATGATGATGAACGGTCGTGTGAAGGATGCTTCGGCCTGCTCGCTGACCGTTTCTAACGAGTGTCTGAAGCAGGTGTACGACAACATGGACTACTTCAAGACCCACCTGACGCTGCGTCAGAGTGAGATCTCGAACTCTCCCGAGGTCATCCGCCGACTGGGCGTCATTGCCATCAACACCGCCATTGAATGCGACATCTACGGCAATGCCAACTCTACGCACATCAGCGGCACGAAGATGATGAACGGTATCGGTGGTAGCGGCGACTTCATCCGCAACGCCTACCTCTCCATCTTCACCTGTCCTTCTGTCGCCAAGGGTGGTCTCATCTCGAGCATCGTGCCCTTCGTCAGCCATCAGGACTCGTCGGAGCACGACGTCAACATCATCGTCACCGAACAGGGTGTCGCCGACCTGCGTGGCAAGTCGCCCCGCCAGCGTGCAGAGATTATCATCGAGCAGTGCGCTCACCCCGACTACAAGCAGCTGCTGTGGGACTACCTGAAGCTGGCCAAGGGTGGTCAGACGTGCCACAATCTGCCTGCCGCCTTCGCCATGCACGATAGCCTGGCTCGCAAGGGCGACATGCGCCTGACCGACTTCTCCGAGTATGTGAAGTAATCATCAGCAACCATACAAACAACTCCCGCTATCCTTGTGGACAGCGGGAGTTTTTATGTGATTCGATTCGCATCATTCGTTGGGAATCAGACGACTCTTTTATTCGAAGGCGCTCCAGCTATTGGAGTAAGTCGCTCCAATGGTTGGAGTAAGTTACTCCAGGGATTGGAGTAAAACGCTCCGGGTATTTGAGTAAAACGCTCCAAAGATATGTAAAAAGACGGGAGATTCTGAACAGAAATCCATAAAACTCTTTTAAGGCTTGCGTCTTTCTACAACTGCAAAATTACAAAATATCCCACAGGTGTGCAACTTTTTCTACACGTTTTTTTAGTGAATTAGTGTTAAATTTCGGCCTTATCTATCACATCTATCACTATGCGTCACTATGTTAAGTGATTGTCGCAGAGAGGTTTAAGTGTATAGTGTATGATGTGTAGTAAAAAATAAAAAATTCTGGGGGGAGCAAGAAATAGGGAGCGGCATAGAAGTCGCTCCCTGTTGGTAGATGTATGTGTGCTTCGGGGTTAGCCTCCGAAGTTGTCGTACATGATGCTCTCGGGCTCAACGCCTAAGGAGTCGAGCATGGAGACGACGGCGGCTGACATCGGGCCAGGACCGCACATGTAGTACTCAATGTCCTCGGGAGCCTCGTGGTCCTTCAGGTAGGTGTTGAGCATCACCTGATGGACGAAGCCCGGGGTGTACTTCACGCCTGCTGCATCGGCAGCGGGATCGGGACGGTCGAGGGCCAGGTGGAAGTGGAAGTTGGGGAACTCCTTCTCCAGACCCAGGAAGTCGTCGAGATAGAACACCTCGTTCAGTGCACGGGCACCGTAGAAGTAGTGCATCTCGCGATCGGTGGTGTGCAGCGTCTTGGTCATGTGCATAATCTGAGCACGCAGCGGAGCCATACCGGCACCACCACCAACCCAGATCATCTCCTTCTTCGAGTCGAAGTGCGGGTGGAAGTCGCCGTAAGGACCGGACATAATCACCTTGTCGCCAGGCTTCAGCGAGAAGATGTACGACGAGGCGATACCCGGGTTGACCTCCATGAAGCCACTGCGGTCGGGCTTGAAGGGAGGCGTAGCGATACGAACGGTGAGCATGAAGACGTCGCCCTCGGCAGGATAGTTGGCCATGGAGTAGGCACGGATGGTGGGCTCGGGGTTCTTACACTTCAGGTCGAACATCTTGAACTTCTCCCAAGCGGGAACGTACTCCGGCGTGATGAGGTCACGGTCGTAGTCGTTGTAGTCGATGCAGTCGAAGGCAGGAATCTTAATCTGTGCATACGAACCGGGCAGGAAGTCCATGTGGGCTCCAGCAGGCAGCTGCACCTTGAACTCCTTGATGAAGGTTGCCACGTTCTTATTACTGATAACGGTACACTCGTACTCCTTGACGCCGAGGATGCTCTCGTCGACATGGATTTTGAGGTCGCCCTTGACCTTGCACTGGCAGCCGAGGCGCCAGCCGGCCTTGATTTCCTTACGGGTGAAGTGGGGCTTCTCGGAGTCGAGAATCTCGCCGCCACCTTCAAGCACCTGTACCTTACACTGTCCGCAAGAGGCTTTACCACCGCAGGCAGAGGGCAGGAAGACACCGTTCTCGTTGAGCGTCGACATGAGGCTGTTGCCCTGTGCCACGCTGATGGTACGGTCACCGTTGATTTCAATATTCACATTGCCTGAGGGTGACAGATACTTCTTAGCCACCAGCAGGACTATCACCACGAGGATGATCACGAGGAGGAATACTCCTATGCTATATGCTATAAACTGTGCCATCTTAATTTACAATTTGACAATTTACCATTTACAAGTTATATGTTCAGTCCTGAAAAGCACATCATAGCCATAGCCATCAAACCAACGGTGATGAATACGATGCCCAGTCCCTGGAGGGGCTTGGGGACATCACTGTACTGCATCTTCTCGCGAATAGCGCCCAGGGCAACAATGGCCAGCGTCCAGCCCAGTCCGGAACCGAAGCCATAGACAATGGCGTCCCAGACAGAGGTGATAGCCTGCGAATTGGTGGGCTCCATGAGGATGCGCTGCTGCATGAACAGCGAAGCACCCATGATGGCGCAGTTCACAGCTATCAGCGGCAGGAAGATACCCAGTGCTGCATAAAGCGAGGGTGAGTAGCGCTCAACGGTCATCTCCACCAGCTGCACCATACCGGCAATGACAGCGATGAAGAGGATGAACGACAGGTAACTGAGGTCAACACCAGCCACGAGGCAGTCGGGACCCAGCACCTTGGTCTGCAACAGATAGTTCACAGGAACGGTAACGGTGAGCACGAAGGTCACAGCGCAGCCCAGTCCCAGCGAGGTCTTCACGGTCTTCGACACGGCAAGGTAGGAACACATGCCGAGGAAGAAGGCGAAAATCATATTGTCGACGAATATCGACCGGAATAATAAACTTATTGCGTGTTCCATATCTTACTTCTCCTTATAAAAATATGCACGATGTACCCAGATGACACAACCCACCAGAATCAGCGCCATGGCAGGCATGGTCATCATACCGTTGTTAACGTAGCCGAAGTCGTAGCAGGCATCGGGAATCACCTGGAAGCCCAGCAGCGAGCCACGGCCCAGCAGTTCGCGGACAGCACCGACGATGACCAGAATCATGGCATAGCCAAGACCGTTGCCCACACCGTCAAGGAACGACGGCCAGGGCTTGTTCATCATGGCGAAAGCCTCGAGGCGGCCCATCAGGATACAGTTGGTGATAATCAGACCGACATACACGCTCAGCTCGACGCTGACATCATAGGCAAACGCCTTCAGAATCTGCGAGACGATGGTAACGAGAGCAGCAACGACCACCAGCTGCACCACGATACGGATGCGGTTAGGGATGGTGTTGCGGATGATGGAGATAATCACGTTTGCAAAAGCGGTGATTACGGTCACGGCAAGACCCATCACAATGGCAGGCTTGAGCTGCGAGGTGACGGCCAGTGCCGAACAGATGCCGAGGACCTGTCCCAGAATAGGATGGTCGGCATTCAGCGGATTGAGGAAAACCTCTTTATTTTGTTTACTAAATAGTGCCATAGTAATTTACAATTTGACCATTTGACAATTTACTATTTATTCTGCAAAGACTTAAGGCAATCTTTAATCATAGCATCGACACCATTAGACGTCAGCGTAGCACCCGTGACGCAGTCAACCTGCGTATCGGGGTTCTCCACCTTCTTCACCACAGAGAGGACGACGTTACCATTCTCGTCGAAGATCTTCTTGCCGATGAACTTCTCCTGCCACTCCTGCGAGTCCTTGATTTCAGCACCAAGTCCTGCGGTCTCACTCTCGTGGTTGAAGTAGGCACCATAGACCTTGTCGTCCTTGTCGACAGCCAGATAGCCGCTAATGCCACCCCAAAGGCCCATACCCTTCAGCGATACCACGACGACCTCCTGGTCGCCAACCTGACAGGCAAAGACCTTCAGACCATTGATTTCCTTCTCTTCCTTCACCACCTCGGCGTACTTGGCCTCAGCCTCCTGGCCGTCCAGTCCGCGCAGGTTCAGCGAGTTCAGAATCTGCTTCTTCACATCCAGTGCCACGTTAGCATCCTGCATGGGCTTCAGCGCCTGGAAGACAAACGCCAGCAGGAAGGCCACGATGACCACCAAGATCGTACTATATATAATAATGTACGCGTTACTGTTTGTATTCAACTTAATCATTTGGTACCTCCTCTCTTTAAGCGTTTCGAGATGTTATGCTCTACCACGAAGTGGTCAATCATAGGAGCCACCATATTGCCGAAGAAGATAGCCAGCATCATACCCTCGGGGTAACCAGCGTTCTTCACACGGATGATGACGGCCATGGCACCAATGATGAAGCCATAGATGAACTGGCCGATATTGGTGCGGCAAGAGGTGACGGGGTCGGTAGCCATGAAGACGGCACCGAAGGCAAAGCCACCCAGTACGAAGTGGTGCCACCATACCATGTCCGTTGCACCAATCTGCTCGAAAAGGATAGCCAGCAGGCCACCGCCTACGAAGACGCTGCACATGGTGCGCCACGAAGCAATGCCCGTCCACAGCAGGAGCACGGCACCCAAGGCAATGGCAATCACGGAAGTCTCACCAATAGAACCGGGGATGAAGCCGAAAATCATATCGCAGATGCAAGCATCGGGATTGATACCCTGAGCAATCTGTCCCAGGGGAGTAGCGGCCGTAAACGTGTCGGGCAGCGTGTTACCCAGTCCGAAGATGCTGTCCTGCGCAACCCAAACGGTGTCACCCGTCATCTTCGACGGATAGGCGAAGAACAGGAACATACGGGCAGCGATGGCGGGATTGAAGAGGTTCATACCCGTACCACCGAAGATCTCCTTACAGAAGATCACGCTGAAGGCACAAGCCAAAGCCAGCATCCACAGCGGACAGCCGATAGGAACAATCAGCGGAATCAGAATACCAGTTGCCAGATAGCCCTCCTGAATCTCCTCGCCTTTCCACTGTGCCCAGGCAAACTCAATGCCCAGGCCGACCACGTAACTGACGATGATCTTAGGCAGCACGGCCAGGAAACCATAGAAGAACACCTCCCAGAAGGAAGCAGTAGCCAGTGTGCCGGCAGCCAGATAGTTCTGGTAGCCGATGTTATACATACCAAACAGCATGGCAGGCACCAGGGCGATGATTACCATGCTAATGATGCGCTTCGAGTCGATGGCATCGTGGATGTTGACGCCACTCTTCGAAGTATCATTGGGCACAAGCGCGAAGGACTCAAAGCCGTCGAAGTAGCTCTTCAGCATGTGCAGCTTGCCACCTTCCTCGAAGCTTGGCCTCATCTTATCAAAAATCTTTCTTACTGCGCTCATAATCGTAATTTACAATTTGACCATTTACTATTTACAATTTAAGCATTCTCCTTACGAAGTATGTTCAAACCCTCACGAACAATGCGCTGCAGTTCCAGCTTGGAAGAGTCGACAAACTCTGCCAGAGCGAAGTCCTCGGGAGCAACCTCGTAGATACCCAAAGCCTCCTGGCGGTCGATGTCGCCGGCGATGATGGCCTTGATGAGGTACTCACCGTAGATGTCCATAGGCAGCACCTTGTCGTACTCGCCACTCATAATCATGTGGCGCTCGCCACCCTTGATACGGGCATCCAGCGCATACTTCTTCTTGCCAAAGAGCCAAGAGAAGTAGCTGCGGTTCACGGAGAACTGGTTGAAACGGGGAAGAATCCAACCCAGGAACTCGTCGGCGTCGTCACCCTCGGGGATGACGGTAATCTCAGAGGTGTGGGCACCAAGGAAACCTTCCTTCGTGGTGGGACGGCCCGTCAGCACGTTGCCGTTGATAATGCGGACGTGACGGTCGGCGTCGTAGCTGTTGGAAAGCAGGGTGGACAACTCCTCGCCCACCAGCATGTCAACATAAGCAGGAGCCTTCACCTCGCTGCCGCACAGGGCAACGCGACGCTTCAGACAAACCTTGCCGGTGTTGAACAAGCGACCAATGAACAGTACAACGGTGGGGTCGCCGATGGTCCATACCACCTCGCCCTTGTTGACAGGGTCGATATGGTTGACCTGAACACCCACGTTGCCAGCAGGACACTTGCCGTCGAAGATGTTGACCTCGACATCCTTGTAGTTCTCGAAGCTGGAGTGTACACCACAGCCCAGATAGGTCTTGGCAATCTTCGACAGAGCGGTAAGACCGGTCTGGAAATCCTGTTCCTGACCCTTCACCTCGAACTCGAAGTCGCCAGCCAGCGGCTTGTCGCGCAGAGCCGAGACGAAAATGGCCTTCGGCTGTACAGACGGGTTGGTTGATACGGCGTAAGGCAACTGATTGATATAGCCAAAGATTCCGGCCTCCAGCAAGGCATCGATTACCTGCTGGCCATTCATCTTTGACACATCCTTCTTGCCAAAATCCGTAAACTGCTGCTCCTTATCGGCTTCCACCTTGATACAGAGCACTTTCCTACGTTCGCCACGCACCACCTCGCGGACAGTACCGCTGACAGGCGAGGCAAACTTAACTTCGGGATATTGCTTGTTAACAAACAAGGCATCCCCGGCCTTGACTTTGTCACCCTCCTTGACGACCACATTCGGGGTTACGCCCTCGAAATCGTCAGGCATCAAAGCATACTGACCATTGGATTTGAGCTCCATGAGCTTCTCCTCGGCCTTGCCTTGAAGGTGAATGTCCAAGCCTTTGCGTAACTTGATTACATTTGCCATGTATAAAATGAATTTTGAAACGTTTCACTGAAAATCGGTGCAAAATTACCAAAAAAGAGGCACATAATCTACAAAAAAAGCACGAAATATTGCTTCATCACAACTTTTTAATGTAATTTTGTACCAAAAATCGGAAAGAACAAAAAGTTTTGCTATCTCTGACTATCAGTTTTGAAGATACTTAAGAACATATTAAATATACTGATATGGACTGTTTTGGGTCTATACCTGCTCTTCATTCTCACCTTCAGCGTACCCGCCGTACAGGAGTTCATGGGTAGGAAGGCGGCAGGGATGCTGGCCCAAAAACTCGGCACCAGCGTGAGCATAGGTCGGTTGGACTATGGCATTCCGAGTCATGTGACACTCTACGATGTCCTCATTAAAGACCAACAGGGGAAAGAACTGCTAAAAGCCACCCGACTGTCGACACGCATTGACCTGATGCAACTGGCAGAAGGGCAGATTTCCGTTGCAACGGCTCAGCTCTTCGGAGCCCACGCCAAACTCTACCGGGCGACGGCAGACAGCAAGCCCAACTTCCAGTTTGTGATTGACTCCCTGGCTTCCAAGGACACGACCAGCACGTCGCCTCTCAATCTGCGCATCAACTCGCTCATCATCCGTCGTTCCAGCGTAACCTACGACCGACTTGATACCGAAGAGACTCCAGGCGTCATCAATCCGAATCATCTGGCCTTGACAGATATCAGCACCCATATCATCCTGAAGCTCCTGACGGAAGACTCGCTGAACATCAACATCAAACGACTGTCTGCCCAGGAGAAATCCGGTATGGCAGTGGATCGCCTATCGCTGCACTTCGACGGCGGGCGACACGGCTGCCAGCTGACGGACTTCAAGCTGCGAATGCCTGGTACGGATGTCAGCTTGGGCGACATCAAGGCTTCCTACCGCTTCCGTGGCGACCATTTCGTCACGCCATCCCTACGTTACTCGGGCAGCATCCGCCCATCGACCGTCCGACTGTCAGACTTGTCATACCTTCTGCCCTCGTTGAAAACGTTTCAAAGTACGCTATCCCTGTCGGCCAACTTCAAAGGAGAGGGAGAAAACTTAGAGATACCCCAGCTGAACGTGAACTCCACGACGGGAGATATCGACATCAATATCGGAGGAACTATCCATCAGCTTACACAACAGGCACCCAACTGGACGGTCAATATCCACGACCTGGGACTGTCTGCCAAAACGATTGACTTTATCTCTGAAAACCTGCAAGGCCGGAGTGTTCAGGTTCCCGAAGCGCTGGTGCGATTAGGAAGTATTCACCTAAAAGGTACTGCCAGCGGACACGGTACCAGCGAGTTGCGAACCACCAACCAGCTGAAGACAGATGCCGGCATGGTCAATCTGCAACTGTCCATGGATAGTCTGCGTCACTTCAAAGGAAGCGTAGACACGCCCGACTTTGACCTGAAAAGACTGTTGAACGACAACCATTTCGGACAGTTGGCCACCAACGTACAACTGAGCGGACAGCTGCCTGCAGTAGGACAACCGACCATCAAGGCCGAAGGCGTAGTCAACCACATCCACTATAATGGCTATCGGTATCAGAACATTCAGCTGAACGGTCTGTACAGCCCGACGGATATTCATGGACAGGTCAGCATTGACGACCACCACCTGAAGGCTGTCATTAACGGAAATATGTTGAAACAGCAGCGCCAGAATGACATCCTGCTCAACGTCGACATTGACGAACTGAATCCCAAGGCCATCCATCTGAGCGACCAGTGGGGCGACGCCCATCTCTCCGGTAACCTGGCTGCCAACTTCAAAACCATCCATAACCAGGATGTGGTCGGTACATTGGACATCAAAGAACTGACCCTGCAATCGCCCACGACCGACTACAAGCTACAGCAGCTTCACATAGAGTCTGGCTACAACGGCGATCAGCACTACGCATCCATGCATAGTGACTTTGGCGATGTCAGCATCAGCGGACACTTCGACTATCTGACGCTGCCACAGAGCATTACCAATTTTATCGCGAGCAAGCTGCCTACCCTGCCAGGACTCCCCAAGACGCAGCAGCAGACACATAACGACTTTACCCTGCATGCCACCATCCGCAAGTCGGACTGGCTGCAAAGCATCCTGCAGATTCCCGTCCGGCTAACCAAGCCGCTGACCATCGACGGCACGGTAAATGACGACACCCAGCAGATCAACATGGAGTGTAACGTGCCACAATTCTATTACAAAGACAGCCGCTACGACAGCGCCCACGTCAGCATCCTGTCGCCAATGGGTACGCTGGCTTACGACCTGAGCATCAACAAACATAAGGATAATGGTAACGACATGGCTCTACAGGCTGCCGGTAGCGCTTTTAACAACCAGCTGACCACCACCCTCCGATGGGACAACCATGCTACGGAGCGCATGAGTGGTGAGGTAAAGGCCAAGGCACAATTCGACACGACACTGGACGGCAAGCAGGTGACTTTCGTGCAGCTGGAGCCCTCGAAGATCATGGTCAATAACGCAGAGTGGGACATCCATCCGTCGTCTGTCACCTATTACGCCAAACACCTGGATATTAAGGACTTCGCTATCCAGCGCAACGAACAGTTCCTGACACTTAACGGCACAGCGTCAGAAAATGAGAGCGACTCCATTACCATTCAGATGCGCGACATTGACATTGAGTACATCCTTGACCTTGTCAACTTCGACGCTGTTTCTTTCAGCGGACAGGCAACGGGTGGAGGTTGTCTGCGAGGCATCTTCGGTAATCTGGAGGCCGATGCCATGCTGACCGTCAATCAGTTCAAGTTCCAAGACGGCAGAATGGGAACGCTCCATGCCAAGGTCAACTGGAACACCGAACAGGAGCAGATTGACATTCACGCCACGGCCGATGACGGTCCCAAAGCGCAAACACTCATTGAGGGCTATGTGTCACCCAAGCGCAACTACATCGATTTGGACATAGAAGCCCAAGGAACGCATCTGGAGTTTGCCCGCTCGTTTATGAGCAGCTTCATCAGTCAACTGGATGGTCATGCCAATGGTCGCGTCCGACTGGCAGGAGCTTTGGATGCCTTGAACATTACAGGAAAGCTAGTCATCAATGGTTTGGCACACGTTACACCCTTGGGGTGTTCCTACGAGTTGATAGGCGACACGATTACGCTCATTCCTAACGAGATTATAATGACACATTTCCCCGTTTACGACATCAACGGAACCCAAGCCATGTTGAGCGGAAGCATTCACCACGAAGAACTCACCAACCTAACATTCGACCTCTTTGTCAAAACGGAAAACCTGTTGGCGTACCACTTTAGCAACTTCGGGACAGACACCTTCTACGGAACGGTCTTCGCTACTGGAGAGGTGGCCATCAAAGGACGCGAGGACGGCATCACGATCGATGCAGACATCACACCGCAGAATGGTACGGTCTTTGTCTATAATGCAGCGTCGCCCGACGTCATCACCAATCAGGAGTTCATACAGTGGGGAAAGCCCGCCGTAACCCAAACCGAAAACGACGGACACGCCACAGCAACGGCGGTGGAAAAGAATGCGCTAACCTACCGTGACGACCTGGTGATGCGACTAAAAATCAACGCCAACCCGCAGGCATCCATCCGCCTGCTGATGGATGCAAAAACCAACGACTACATTACTCTCCGCGGCAACGGAATATTGCAGTCTACCTATTATAATAAAGGAGGCTTCACTATGTTTGGCACCTATCGCGTGACAGAGGGCACCTACGGTATCACGATTCAAAACATTATCCGCAAGAACTTCACCTTCCGCGAAGGCGGTACGATTGTTTTCGGAGGCGATCCCTACGATGCTACACTGAACCTACAAGCCCAGCATACGGTTAACGGTGTCAGCCTCAGCGACCTCAATGTAGGGCGCTCTTTCTCAAACACCGTACGCGTTAATTGTCTGATGAACATTTCGGGACAGCCACGACAGCCCATCATTGACTTCGACCTGGAAATGCCCAACGTCAACGCCGACGAGCAGCAGATGGTGCGCAGCATTATCAACAGCGAGGAGGAAATGAACCAACAGGTTATTTACCTGCTGGCGGTAGGACGCTTCTATCCCCAGAACGAAAACAATGCCAATGCCACCGAGAACTCGCGTAGCAAGACGTCACTGGCCATGCAGAGTCTGCTGTCCGGAACCATTAGCGGACAAATCAACAACATGCTCGGACAGATTGTCAAGAGCAACAAATGGAACTTCGGCGCTAACATCTCTACAGGCGATGAGGGCTGGAACAATGCAGAATACGAAGGTCTCGTCAGCGGCAGACTACTCAACAACCGACTGCTGTTCAATGGACAGTTCGGCTACCGCGACAATGCCAAGACAACGAACCCCTCCTTCATCGGCGACTTTGACATCCGCTACCTGCTCAAGCCAAACGGAAACCTGGCCCTGAAAGTATATAACCAGACCAATGACCGCTACTTCACGCGATCGTCGCTGAACACACAAGGTATCGGTATTATTCTCAAGCGAGACTTCGACGGCATACCAGACCTGTTCGGTATCAAGAAGAAACAGAAAACAAAAGAAAAATAGAGGGCAACGCACAGAATCATTCGTGTATTGCCCTCCTGTTTTAAGTATATTCCTACAGCTTATGAGAATCGGATCGTACCCTGGATAGCCTCCGGCTGAGGTGCGTCTGAGTTCTTCTGCTGCGGGTCTTCACCCGTAGCCTGCGAATAGATGCTGTCCAGGATTTCACGAGTACGCTTGTATGTCGGCGTCTGCTCTACAGCAGAGATGACATCGTCGTTATCAAGGTCTTCCGGACGGAACAGATAGATATGCGGACGACGTTTGTAACGGCGTGTCTGACCATCACCACCATAGTAGCGGTTGCGGCGGTCCATACGCTTAGCCTCAGCCTCCTGCTCAGCAGCGATACGGGTAGCCTCCTCCTGCGTATTGTGACGCTGACGGTGGCTGTTCATGCCGTCGACGCGGTCAATGCCAAAGCCTGTAGCCAGAATGGTCACCTTGACCTTCTTGCCTAACTCGGGATCAACAGCCAATCCCCACTTGATTTCGAAGTCGCCAAACTTAGCCATGAAGTCGTTGACATCGTTCATCTCTTCCATCATCAGTGATTCCTTTCCGTCCTTACCGCCAGAGAAGGAGATGGAGAGCAGAATCTTCTTGGAGTTGAATACGTCGTTCTCGTTCAGCAGCGGTGAGTTCAGGGCATCGTCGATAGCCTTCTTCACACGGCCTTCACCCTCTCCGTATCCGGTAGACATGATGGCTACGCCACCATCTTTCAGCACGGTCTTGACGTCGTTGAAGTCCAGATTGATGAGTCCGTGAACAGTGATAATCTCAGCTATCGACTTGGCTGCTACCGACAAGGTGTCATCAGCCTTTCCGAAAGCATCGAGTACCGTCAGCTCTGGATAAATCTCACGCAGGCGCTCATTATTAATAACCAAGAGGGCATCAACGTGCTTCGACATCTCCTCGACGCCATCCAGCGCCTGGTCAATCTTACGATCTCCCTCGAAGCGGAAGGGAATGGTCACGATACCTACGGTCAGGATGCCCATCTCCTTGGAGATACGGGCAATGACAGGGGCTGCACCAGTACCGGTACCGCCACCCATGCCTGCAGTAATGAAGGCCATGCGGGTACCATCAGCCAGCACACTCTTGATGTCTTCCAGGCTCTCCTCAGCGGCAGCACGAGCCTTCTCAGGCCGGTTGCCGGCTCCAAGACCCTCCTTACCCAGCTGCAAGTGAACGGGAACGGGGGAATCGTTCAGGGCCTGATTATCTGTATTGCAGAGTACGAAGGTAACATCATGGATGCCTTCACGATACATGTGATTAACAGCATTGCCGCCGCCACCACCGACACCAATCACCTTGATGATGCTGTTTTCTTTTTCGGGTTCACCGAAATCGAGCAATATATTATTGTCTGCCATAATTCTTTGTATTTTGGTTAGTTCGTTATTTCGATATTACGGTATTCCGACATTTCGGTATTTCGATATCTCGAGCAAGGAATTACTCTTCCTCCTCGACCATCTTTTTACCAAAGTCCTTCAACCAACGTCCCATCTTGCGAAGCGTACTATTCTCCTTACGGCGCTCAGCCTCTTCACGAGCCTTGGCCTCAGCTTCTTCACGAGCTATGCGCTCCTCTTCTTCACGCTTGATACGGGCTTCCTCCTCTGCCTGACGCTTTTCTTCGGCAGTACGGATGACACCAGCAGGAATCTCTGTTGCCGTACGAGCACGACGTTGTTCGGCTTGTTCCATGGGAGTCTTCTGAGAGGCAAAGAGGTCGCCGTTAGGATCATACTCCTGACCAGCGCAATTGATGTCACCTTTGGCTAACAGTCCCAGCACCGTGTTCATTTTTCCATCGTGAGCGTTCACCTCGCTGATGGTCGATGTAACGGTCTGTGTGACGAATTTTGCCAAACGTATCTTGTCGATGTGGGTATAGTTCTGGAAAGCGGTTTCAATACCCTGCATGTTTGAGCCGCCACCTGTCAGGATGAGACCGCCAAGGAGTTTGTCGCAATAGTCCTCAGGAACCTGGCACCAAACGTTGGCAATAATTTCCTCCAGGCGGCCTTCGACAATCTCAATGAACTTGCGTGTCTCTACCTGACGCTCCTGGTCGATAGAGTACTTCATGTTATTGTCGATATCGCCATTCTCGGTGTATGCAGAGGCGTATTTAAGCTTCATCTTCTCAGCATCCTGCTCTTCCATCTGTAGGGAGGCAATATCCTTCGTGATGTTGTTGCTGCCCAAAGGAATCACAGCCAGATGACGCAGGATATTCTTGGAATAGACGCTTACCGTTGTCGTGTCAGCACCGAGATCTACTAAAGCACAGCCGGAACGCTTCTCAGCCTCTGTCAGCACGCTGTCTGCCAGTGCCAAAGGTGCCAAGTAGAGCTCGGCAATATTGATGCCTGCCGTTTCAAAGCACTTGTTAAGGTTCTTGTAGAAAGCCTTACGCTGAAGAATGTTCAGGAAGTTGCCTTCGATACGTGAACACTGAATGCCTACCGGATCTAACTGATACTGGGAATCAACCTTGTACTCCTGAACAGCAGCATCCAGTATCTCCTGGTCAGGGTACATCACGTTACGGTTTGCATCCATCAGTTCGACTATCATATCCTGTGTCACCAGCGTATCAGCAGGCAGGTCTTTAGCAATCACATTGCGAATAGAGCGAATAGACTGACCACCTACTCCAACGTATACTTGAGTGATGGTCGTCTTGAGCTGTTTCTCCAGCTTGTTAATAATGCTGGTCAGGCATTGGGCAGTCTTGTCAATGTTGTAGACCACGCCTTTGCGAATACACGTCGAAGAGTCCTCCTTGACACAAGCCAGCACCTGAATGCTGCCGTCAAGGTTCTTTCGTCCGGCAATACCGGTCATCTTTGATGAACCCAGTTCGATAGCTACAATGAAATCCTTTGGCATAATATTACTTGACTATTTAACGATTTTACATTTCTCTGTGATTACGCTTCTTACATATAATCTGGTTGTCAAACTCCACATTGATATAGGAGTACTTGTTCCAACCAGCCTTTGAGAGTCCGTACTTGTAGAATTTCTCCAATCGGGCCAACTTGTGTTCCAAATGGTCGGGTCTGCCCAAATAAACGACGTGCTCACCCACTCTCGGCACCATTTCTATCGTACCGTCGGACAACACGTTGATCTGCTCCACCTGATTACCCCATAACGGCTGCTGCGCAAGATAGCGACCGATGCCTGTCAGCACCTTCTGAGCATACTTCCGCTGAATATTTCCTGTGGCAATAACCAAATCACTGGTAAAGTTGACATTAGGCATCACGTTACCGTCAGCATCCACATAGTAGTCTTCGCCATTATCGGCCTTGACACGAATAACAGGCAGACGCTGTGCGATGGTGATATGCACCCGACCCGTCTGTGTCTTAAAGCATTGTGCTGTCTGCACAAAGGGATTCTTGGTAAGTGTTTCCTCTATCTTACGCACATCGACCGCACTGAGGTTATCACCCAGCGGATAGAGATGAGCACGCACCAATTGCGTTTTCACCTCGTCGACATTCAGGAAACCCTTGACAGCACCATCCTCGATATGGATGTTCACCTCCGTGCAGACCTCCTGACTCTCGTCGGGATGGTTGAACGCCGTAACAGCCAGCAGAAGGTAAACAGCCAATGCGCAGTCGGCCAGAATGATTGCAGTCTTCTTCCAAATCACCATGCTATTCCTTGTGTCAATTATATTGTTTTCTTATTTTTTTATCCGTTATTTCCGGTTTAGGATATTGGCAATCTGAGGTACTTGATTGTCCAAATCGCCAGCTCCCAATACGATAAGTACGTCGAAGGAGTGATCCTTGACAAACTGAAGGACATCGTCCTTGTTAATCATATACTTCTCCACGCCTGGACGTAACCGGTCGTATATCAGCTTTGAAGTTACACCCTCAATGGGTTGTTCACGAGCCGGATATATCTCGGTCAGCACCACCTCATCCAACAGACTCAGAGCATCGGCAAAGTCTGGATAGAAGTCACGGGTACGAGTATAGAGGTGCGGCTGGAAAATGGCCGTTATCTTGCGGTCGCGGTACAGTTCGCGGATACTACGTGCACTCTGATATATCTCCTTGGGATGGTGGGCGTAGTCGCTCAAGAAAACGAGACGGTCTGTCTTAATCTTGAAGTCAAAGCGGCGCTCCACACCACTGTAGGTCATCATACCTATTCGCAGTTCCTCTGCCGTACATCCTGCCAACTGTGCCAAAGCCATCGCAGCAATACCATTCTCTATGTTAATAGGTACGGGCTGACCCAGTTCGATGTTCTTCACCGACTCAATGGGAGAGATAAAGTCAAAGGTAATCTCACCATTCTCAATGCGGATATTCTCTGCATGGAAGTCACCCTCTGTCAAGGCGTAGTCATAGCGGCGCACACCTGCAGGCAACGACTCCTTCATCTCCAATCCGCGGTGAATAACCAAAGCACCATCAGGCTGAATCAGTTCAGTATAGTGGCGGAAGCTCTCCAGATAGGCTTCTTTAGTACCATAAATGTCCAGATGGTCCGGATCTGTTGAGGTAATAGCTGTCATATAAGGCGACAGCCAATGGAACGAGCGGTCGAACTCGTCAGCCTCAATGACGACATAGTCACTATCGGAAAGAATATAATTCGTTCCATAGTTCTTGGAGATGCCTCCCAGGAAAGCATTACAGTCCAAATGGCTCTGGTGCATGATGTGGGCACACATCGTGCTGGTAGTCGTCTTGCCATGAGTGCCGGCCACACAAAGTCCTTTATGCTGACGTGTCAGCGTTCCTAAAACCTGCGCACGCTTCTGTATTTCAAACCCCTGCTGGCGGAAATACTGCAATTCCTGATGTTCGGCAGGAATAGCGGGGGTATAGATGACAAGGCAGGTCTGAGGCTGGCGACAAGCATGAGGAATCTCATCGACATTCTCATCGTAGTGAATGAGCATACCTTCCTTCTCCAACTGACGGGTCAGCGTGCTTGGGGTCTTGTCGTATCCAGCCACGACGAGACCTTTCTTGAGAAAGTAGCGGGCTATGGCACTCATGCCGATACCACCTGCTCCTACGAAATAAACGGACTTAATATCTTTTATATTCATTGTTCTGCTAACTTGATTACTTCTTGGGCTATGATTTTGGCGGAGTCAGGCAGCGCCATCTTTAGAATATTTTCATGCAGGCTCTTCAGCTTTGCATCATCGTCTACTGTCTTGATAGCCAAAGGAAGCAACTGCTGGGTAGCCTCAGCATCCTTGACACAAAGGGCTGCATCTTTCTTCACCAAAGCCATCGCATTCTTGGTCTGATGGTCTTCGGCAACATTAGGCGACGGAACGAGAATTACAGGCTTGCCCAGGAGACAGAACTCGCTGATGGAACCTGCTCCAGCTCGACTGATCACCAGGTCGGCAGCCCGATAAGCAGCAGCCATATCACTGATAAAGTCGGTTACCTTGAGGTTGTCAGGACATACAGCCTTTTCAAGCTGCTTGGCGATAGCATCGCTATAGTACTTGCCTGTCTGCCAGATAAACTGCACCTGGCTGACACGTATCTCATCCAGATGCTGCAGCACACTTTCGTTGATGGTACGCGCTCCTAAGCTTCCTCCCACCAGGAGTATGGTCTTTTTCTTGGGGTCTAAGCCAAACGAACGGATAGCCTCTTCACGAGTAATGGTGCTTTCCAGCAACTGCTGGCGAACAGGATTACCCGTCAACATAATCTTGTCGGCAGGGAAGAAGCGTTCCATACCCTCATAGGCTACACAAATCTTGGCTGCCTTTCTAGCCAACGTCTTGTTAGCCAGTCCGGCATAACTGTTCTGCTCCTGCAACAGCGTGGGAATGCCCAAACTATTGGCGGCACCCAAAGCAGCACTGCTGGCATAACCGCCCACACCTACAGCCACTTGAGGCTGGAACTGACGCAGCAGCTGCTTGGCCATCATTTTGCTCTTCAGGTAATCTAAAGCCACGCCTATGTTACCCAACTTCCACAGGGGACGGAGAAAGCCACGGATTGGCAGTCCTTTAATATCATAGCCAGCAGCAGGAACGCGTTGCATCTCCATGCGTCCTAATGCACCTACAAACAATATCTTGGCATCAGGGCGCAGGGTCTTAACAGCATTCGCTATGGACACAGCGGGGAAGATGTGCCCTCCCGTGCCACCGCCACTGATAATCACTCTCAATTCCTTACTCATATATCCGTTTTATATAGTATTTTGCAAAGGTAAGCATTTTTATTGGAACTCAAGCCATTAAAGCTCATTTTCTTTTTCTTTCTTTATTTTTGCCGAACGACTGACGCTCAGAATAGCACCTATATAGGCACAATTGATGATGGTCGAAGTACCGCCTTTCGAAATCAACGGCAACGGCTGTCCTGTCACGGGAGCCAGGCCTACGGCAACCATCATGTTGAACGTTGCCTGAATGACCAAGAGCAGTCCCAGGCCCATTGCCAGGAAGGCGGGGAAATTATTCTCACACCGGCTGGCAATACGGGCACAACGATAGAGCAGGACAATATACAGGAAAGCCACAAAGGCTGCACCCAGCAGTCCTAACTCCTCAATGATAATGGCATAAATGAAGTCCGAGAAGGCCTGAGCCAGGAAGTCACGCTCTACGGACTGTCCGGGACCCTTGCCAACGATGCCGCTTGATACGATGGCAATGTTGGCATGCGCCACCTGTGCATCCTTGTCCAGATCGTATTCCTGAGGCGACGGGGCATCTTTACCGAACTTCAGGATACGGCTCTTCCATGTGTCGGCACGGTGTAGCATCTTCTCCACCCCACTCTTCTTTTTCTTCGGCATATTGACTTGCTCGGTCTTCGTGAGCTGTGGCTCTTCGTCACTGGTATCGTGACCTACCAACATCACCATGGATACCGCAAAGACACCCATCAAGGCAATAACACCCACCAATTTGCCTAACTGTCGCAGAGGCACCAGCCCAATGAACATCATCAAGACGACAACAGCAAACAGTAACGCTGCCGTTGACAGGTTCTCCACGCCAATCATGGCACAAGCAGGAATGGTAACCCATAATATCCACTTGAATGCCTTTCGGTCAGCTCCGTTGTCGCGTTGCATCGCCGCCAATATTTGAGCAACAGCCAGCACAATAGTCCCTTTAGCTATTTCCGATGGCTGTATGGTGAACGGACCCAGCCGAATCCAGCGCGAAGCGTCATTGGTACTCTCGCCACCACCAAACATGACAATAAGCAGCATCAGGCCCGTTACTAACATCAAGAACGGAGTCAGCAACTTGAAATAGCGACATGGAATGTTGAGCGTCAGGATGGCGACAACAACACCCATGAATATGGTGAAGGCATGATAGGCAATAGGACCGACATAGTTATGACTCTTGTATGTCAGACCGCTGGAAGCCGAAAAAACCTCCACAATACTGACCATACAGAGGAAGAAGAACACCATCCAGATGACCTTGTCGCCCTTGAATATATTGCCTATTTTCTTATTCATTGATTCTTTTCTTTTTCGTAATAACGTCCTTTACAGGTTTCGTACCAACTCCTTGAACTGCTCACCGCGATCTTCCATGTTCTTGAAAAGGTCGAACGAAGCACAACAAGGTGATAGCAGTACGGTCATACCCGGCTCTGCCAGTTCATAACAGGCTTCAACGCACTCTTTCATGGAATGGGTATCACGGACGGGAATGCCCAGGCTATCGAAGTTGTCATGCAATTTCTGATTGTCGGCACCGAGATACACCAGTCCGGCGCACTTTTCCTTGACCAACGGCTTGATGGGGTCGTAGTCGTTTCCTTTGTCCTTACCGCCAATAATAAGGATTGTCTTGGTCTTCATGGCTTCCAGTGCATACCAGCAGGCATCGACATTAGTGGCTTTCGAGTCATTGATGTACTGCACACCACGAACACTGCATACCTTCTCTAAACGATGCTCCACACCAGGGAAGTCGCTGAGTGACTTGCGTATGACCTCTTTCTTGATACCAGCTATATTGGTGGCAATACCGGCTGCCAATGAATTGTAAATGTTATGCTTACCAGTCAGACTCAGAGACTCCTGCTCCATATTGAAAGGCGTAGGCTGTTCAATAGTGTACTGACCTTCCTCAATATAACCGATAGATCCTTTCTCTTTCAGTTCGGAGAAGGGATATTGTATGGCCTTGATATCATATTTCTCCAACTCACGCTTGATGATGGGGTCGTCATTCCAGTAGATAAAGGCATCCTTCTGTGTCTGATTCTGGACAATGCGCATCTTAGCATCGACATAGTTCTGCATCTTGAAGTCGTACCGATCCAGATGATCGGGAGTGATATTCAACAGAATAGCAATGTCGGCACGGAAATCATACATATTGTCCAACTGGAAGGAAGACAACTCAATAACATAGTAAGCATGAGGGTCTTCTGCTACCTGCAGAGCCAGTGAGTTACCGATATTTCCTGCCAGTCCGACATCATAGCCTGCCTCTTTGAAGATGTGGTAGATGAGCGAGGTGGTCGTAGTTTTTCCGTTCGAACCCGTGATGCACACCATCTTCGATGTGGTGTAACGACCTGCAAATTCTATCTCACTGATGATATGAATGCCACGCTCCTTGACCTTGACAATCATGGGAGCCGTATCGGGAATACCGGGACTCTTGATAATCTCGTCAGCATCCAGAATCCTGTCTTCAGTGTGGTGGCCTTCCTCCCACTCAATGTGGTGGTCGTCCATCAACTTCTTGTATTTGTCGGCAATCTTGGACATATCGCTGACGAACACCTCGAAGCCCTGCTTCTTGGCCAACACAGCGGCTCCAGCACCGCTCTCTCCTGCTCCTAAAATGGCTATCTTACTCATCGTACTTTCAGTGTTATAATCGTTAATGCTGCTAATATGATTGTGGTAATCCAGAAACGGATGGTTATTTTTGACTCATGGAACGGACGGTGCGGCCAGCTCTTCAGAATGTAGCTACTGGTCTGGTCCAGCTGTGAGTCCAACTTGCGGAAAGTATCATGAATGGGTGTTGCACGGAACACGCGCACTCGCTTTCCCTTTTTCTTCTGTATCTTAAACCACTGGGTCTGGATGATAACACTCAGACTCTCTATGAAAAAGATGCCACACAGAATGGGGAGCATCAGCTCTTTGTGGATGATGACGGCACAGACACCGATAATACCGCCAATGGTCAAGGAACCTGTATCACCCATGAAGACCTGTGCCGGATAGGCATTATACCACAGGAAACCTATCATAGCCCCAATGAAGGCGCTGAGGAACACTACAAGTTCTTGAGAACCTGGGATGTACATGATATCAAAATAAGCTGCATAGACAATATGCGACGACACATAGGCGAAAATGAGCAACGCCACACCGATAATGGCCGAATTGCCGGCACACATACCATCCATACCATCGTTCAAATTGGCACCATTGGAGACTGCCGTCACCACAATGATCGTCATAATCACAAAGAGAATCCAGCCTGCTGCGACCTTATACTCGCCTAAGAACGACATCACGTCTGAATAGTTCAGGTTGTGGTTCTTAATGAAAGGAATGGTGGTATGCAGCGACTTCACAGCCTCGGGATTATGTTTGATGACAACCTCCTGGTTCTGCTGGGTCTCGGAGACATTCTCACGGACTACCGCATCGGGACTGAGCCACAGGGTCAGACCCACGATAAAGCCGATAGACACCTGACCGACAATCTTATAAATCCCCTTCAGACCCTCCTTGTTCTTGCGGAAAATCTTGATGTAGTCGTCCATGAATCCCAAGAATCCAAGCCAAACGGTCGTGATAATCATCAGCACCAGGTAGATATTACGCATTCTGCCCAACAGCAGTACAGGCACCAAGATGCTAACAATGATGATGATACCACCCATCGTCGGCACACCTTTCTTCTCAATGCCAAAGGGATCGATACTTGGATCGCGGGCCGTCTCTGCTATGTTGCGACGCTTCATCCATTTAATAAAGTATTCGCCAAACCATGCCGAGATAATCAGCGACAGGATGAGGGCCAATAGTGCACGGAACGAGATGTATGACCAGATGTGCGCACCTGGTATGTCGAACTGTTCGAGGAATCGGAAAATATAATATAACATATTCTTTATTTACAATTTGACTATTTACAATTTACTATTTAGCCACACCGAAGATTTCTCTCACAATCTCACGGTCGTCGAAGTGGTGCTTGACCCCCTTGATTTCCTGATAGTCCTCATGGCCCTTGCCTGCGATCAGGATGACATCGCCAGCTTCTGCCATCATACAGGCCGTGCGGATGGCCTCCTTGCGGTCTACGATACTGACGACCTTCTTCATCTGCTTCTGGTCAAGGCCTGCCAGCATATCGTTGATGATGTCCTGAGGCTCCTCGAATCGGGGGTTGTCACTGGTGATGATGACACGATCGCTCTGCTTGACAGCTTCCTGAGCCATCAGCGGACGTTTGCCCTTGTCGCGATTACCACCGGCACCACAGACTGTGATGACTTTGCCATTCTTACCCTCCAGCACCTCATGAATGGCGTTGAGCACATTCTCCAAGGCATCTGGAGTGTGAGCATAGTCCACAACGGCTGTCACTCCTTCTGCTGAACGGATGGGTTCCAGTCGACCAGCAACACTCTTCAGCGTACTGAGAATCAGAAGGATATCCTCCGGCTTCTTTCCTAACATCACGGCAGCACCATAGACGGCCAGCAAATTGGAGACGTTGAACTTGCCAATGAACTGTACACCGACTTCACGACCGTCAATCTCGAGGTACATCCCTTCAAAGTGACATTCGATGATACGGGCACGGAAGTCGGCCATCTGACGTACCGAATAGGTCTTTACCTTGGCCTTCGTATTCTGCACCATCACACTGCCGTTCTTGTCGTCGGCATTGGTAATGGCAAAGGCGTCCTTGCCCAGTCCGTCAAAAAACGCCTTTTTGGCATCACGATAGTTCTCGAAGGTCTTATGGTAGTCCAGATGGTCGCGTGTCAGGTTGGTAAACAGTCCTCCAGCAAAGGTCAGGCCACCGATGCGCTTCTGGGCAATGGCATGACTGCTACACTCCATGAAGGCGTATTCACAGCCGGCATCCACCATCTTGGCCAACAGTTTGTTGAGCTCAATAGGGTCTGGAGTAGTATGGTCAGCGGGAATAGCCTCGTCCTCGATATAGTTGCAGACCGTTGATAACAGACCACACTTATGACCAAACTTACGGAACATATTATATAATAAGGTGGCAATGGTGGTCTTGCCGTTGGTTCCGGTCACACCTACCAGTTTCAATCGGTGCGAAGGCTCGCCATAGAAAACGGTGGCCACCGGTCCTACAGCTTCTTCGGTAGAGGATACCTGCACATAGGTTACACCACTGCTCGTAGCGGTTTTCTCATCGACTCCATCTGGCAGGTCTTCGCACAGCACCGCTTTGGCTCCCAGCTCCAGTGCCTTGGGAATAAAACGATGCCCATCCGTCTGTGTGCCTTTGATAGCCACAAAGAGATGTCCATTCTCTACCTTGCGTGAGTCGATGTTCACGCCAGTGATATCAACCGCGTCATCACCGATAACAGCTATGGGTGTGACGTACTTCAGCAGTTCACTCAGTTTCATATATATACCTTATTATATTATTCTAAAGTCAATACGCACTCACTGCCTTTCACGGCTTGCTTACCGGCAGGATAGCTTTGTTTCTTTACCTTACCACGCCCCTGCAGCTTCACACGCAGTCCGCAGTTCTCCAGCAGATAGACAGCATCGCGAGCTCCCATACCCGTCACATCGGGCACCGCATTCTTGCCAAAGGAGTTTTTCGACAGGACCACGCTGTTGGTCCGAGGCTCAGCCGTTCCCCAAATAGGACGACCGTGGGCATAACTGTCACTCCAGTGGTTATTGGTAGCTATGCCGAAATGGTTCAATACCTGACTGGCAGCGGCTATATTGCCGTTCTTCACGTCAGGAATGATAACGGAATTATCGTCTCGGGCATCATCGACGCTCATCTTCAGGTTACGGGCCATGACACCCTCGGCAATATGGTGGAAGACGACACCGCTCATACCACCACCGGAGGCGGGCAGTCCGGACTTCTTCAGACAAACAATGCAGCTATAGCGCGGATTGTCGGCAGGGAAATATCCTGCAAAGGACAGCCAGTAGCGCGTCGTTCCAGAGTGGTAGCCGCCATACTGGTCGGCCACCTGTGCCGTACCGGTCTTGCCAGCCACCTTGAAGAGTTTTGAACCAGCCTTCTTACCCAGTCCCTGACTGACTACATGCTCCAAGATAGTCTGTATGGTCTTAAGAGCCTTGGGCTTGGCAATACGCTCCTTGATGACCTGCGGTTCGAATTCCGCGATGGTTTCGCCGTTTTTCACCACTTTCTTGACAAAGCGCGGACGCATCATCTTACCGTTGTTGGCAATGGCATTATAGAACGTTACCGTATTGATGGGCGCGATCTGAGTCTCGTAGCCGATAGACATCCAGGGCAGCGTCGTCTTACTCCAGTACTTCGAACGGTCTGTGGTTTTGGTGTCCGGCATACGGATATAGGGTTTCTGGTAACCCACCAACGGAATCTGTAGGTCTTCGGCGATACCCACGCGATACAGTCCCTTGACATAACGCTCGGGCTTGCTGCCATAGAAGCGGTCTATAACGTGACTAACGCCAATGTTGGAGCTTACCTCCAGCGTCCGGGCCACATTGATGTCGCCATAACCGCCGCGACGCCAGTTGTGATCCTTCATCCAACGGCCGTGCATCTGCTGCACACCACTGCCGGTATGGATGACGTAGCTGGTATCCACCACCTCGTCGTCCAACGCCACCAGGAAGGAGGCCACCTTAAACACTGAACCTGGCTCGCAACGGTAGCTGATGGCGGAATTCACAGCTTCTATATAATGGTGATTGCCTTGGTCGTCAGTGGTGCGTATCATGTTGACAATGGCTTTGACGTCGCCCGTCGCCACCTCCATCAGGATAGCCACACCCATCTCACCGCCAATGAGTTTCAACTCGTCCAATACGGCGCGCTCTGCCAAATCCTGCATGTTGACATCGATAGTAGTTACGATGTCCGCACCGTCAACAGGCAACGTGACGGGGATGTTCATGTATTTGTTCAGCACCTTGCGGCGACCAGTGATACCCGGTGTGCCACGCAGTACAGAGTCGTAGCTTAGCTCCAAACCATAGTAGGCCGAGTCCTTGGCGCCATACATACCACCCACGGTACGCAGTGCCAACGTTCCGAACGGACGGTTACGGGAGATGAACTCCTCCTCGTGGAAGCCGCTCTTATACTTCGGCATATTGAAGAAGGGCAGCTTCTGCACCTCTTTATAAGTGTTATAGTTGATGCGGCGCTTCCAGATAGGCCAGTGACGTGCACCCACACTGCCGTTTTTATTGACCTTCTGGCGGCCTTTCTCCAAATCCTCCCTGAATTCCATCGCTGTCTTCGTCGGGAAGATTCTGGCCAGTCCGTCGCAAACCGAGTCCAGCTTGTCCTGCCACAACGAGTCGTCTTTCTCGAAGGCGGCAGCCTGGAAGTCCATAAAGATACGGTATTCGGGAATGGTGCTGGCCATCAGCTGACCGTCGCAACTCAAAATGTTGCCGCGATTGGGTTTCACCAGCACACTGTCACGCTTCAGGCGATCGGCCACCTCCGTCCAATACTGTTTCTTGGCGGTCATGATGTAGAAGGCCTTGCCTATCACGGCAAAACCAATCACCGTCAGCACCAAGGCGATGGCCATGTAACGGGGCATTACTTTTTCGTTGCTGAACTTACTCATTCGGGTACCTCTATTATATAAGGTGGCTGGTCGGCCTGATGCAGCAGCGAGTCATTGCTCTGCTTCAGGATATCCAACACGTGACTCTCACGACATTTCTCCGTCAGCGTACTCGACGACGACAGGGCCTTGAACTTGGCATCCTTCAACTCGTTCTCCATGCGGTCAATGGTCAGCATATCCTGCTGACACTGATAGCGGAAGGCGACATAGACGATGGTAAAAGCGACAATGAGGACGAACAACCATATTTGCGAACGTACCATATGCGTTGACAGCAGGTCGCCACCCAAAATTGTACGCAGCGTCAATTGTTGCGAAGGGCGCGGGTCTTCTTCCCGAGCCGTCTCCTCAATCTTCTTCAGCGTTTCCTTCAGCTTGTCCTCGGCGTTCTGAGTATTCTCAGCCGTTTCGACGGTGCCTTCCTGAAGGGCCTCTTCGTCTTTTATGTTGTTGTCGTCTACCATACTCTCTTACACTTTTTCTGCAATTCTCAACTTGGCGCTTCTGCTGCGTGGGTTGCGCTCCTGTTCCTCGTCTGACGGGGTTGTGACCTTGTTGACCAGTCGGAAGGGACAACTAATGCGCCCGTAGAAGTCTTGTTCTACCTTACCCTCTGCATTGCCGGCTTTCATCACATTTTTCACGATGCGATCTTCCAACGAGTGATAGGTAATCACGCTCAGCCGGCCTTCCGGTCTCAGCAGCGACGTAACACCTTTCAGCATGTCGCGCAGGGCATCCATCTCATGATTCACCTCAATGCGCAGGGCCTGATAAACTTTTGCCAATTCTTTCTTCTCCCGCTCGGCACTTATCAGCGGACCTATTACCTTATCGAAGTCAGCCGTTGTTCGAACGAGTTGCTGACAACGACTGTCGCAGATGACCCTGGCCAATCGGCGCGCATTCTTCATCTCTCCGTAGAGATAAAACACATCAGCCAGTCGTTCTTCGCTATAGTTGTTCAGGATGTCCGCTGCCGTCTGCCCTGCACGCTTATTCATACGCATGTCTAACGGTGCATCGTCAAAACGGAAGGAAAACCCACGCGTTTCATCATCGAAATGATGACTCGACACTCCGAGGTCGGCCAACACGCCATCCACCTGCTCCACACCATAGTACGACATCCAGTTGCTGACATATCTGAAGTTGCTTCTGACAAAGGTAAATCTATCATCAGCAAGGATATTTTTCTCTGCGTCGCCATCTTGGTCAAAACTATACAGGTGACCCTTCTTTCCCAACCTTGACAGAATTTCCCGTGAGTGACCACCACCACCGAAGGTCATATCCAGATAAATGCCGTCGGGCCGGATGTCCAGCCCGTCGACGCTCTCTTTCAAGAGTACAGGAACATGATATGTCTCTGCCGTCGTGACCCCCATTCTTTATCGTTGTATTATTCGCTGCTTGCAGCTTCGGTTCCCATCAACTCTTCCAGCGCAGCTCCAAAATCCTCGGGCGCCATCTGCTGCTCGTCAACCTTCTTGTTACTCCATATCTCTATGGTGTCACCCATGCCCACGAACTTGACATCCTGCTCTATTTCAGCCATGCGCTGGTAGCGCTTCGGTATCAGGAAACGACCATTACCGTCGAGCGCCAGAATCTCCACTTCACTAACAAACTGGCGAAACACCTGCTGGTGTTGTTTGTTCCAGCGGTTCAATCGCTGGCGCAACGCATCCATTTGCTCGTTCCACACCGATTCAGGGTAGAGCACCAGACAAGCCTGGAAAACATCCTTGCGCAACACCAGCCGCTCCTCGCCTTCCGCCAGCAACAGCTTGCGGAAAACAGCAGGCAGAAAAGCGCGTCCCTTGGCATCTACCTTGGCCTCTATGTTACCTAAAAATCGCATGTGTACATCTTTATAAAAATAAATTCGGATGCAAAGGTAGACATTTTTCTCCACAATCCCCCACTTTTCTCCACCTTTTTTTGTGAAATAACCTTAAAAGTGAAACTCCTTTCAGCTATTTTCCGTATATTTGCAGGCCGTTAGTAATAATTTGAGAGAAATGGGACAGATTTCAGAAAAAACGATTGACATCGAAAGCATCCTGCACAACAAACTGGGTACCAAGGCAAAGTGGGTACCTGGAATGTTGGTATCATACCTGAAACGCATCGTGCATCAGGACGAAGTCAACAGTTTTCTTTGGCGTTCACGAGACAAGGTTGGAACCCCTTGGCTGGAGGCTTGCGTGGAATATCTGGAGATGACCTTACAGGTGGAGGGTAAGGAAAATCTACCCGACAAGAACGACGGTCGACTATACACTTTCGTATCCAACCACCCCTTGGGCGGAGCCGACGGTGTTGCATTAGGAGCCATCATCGGTCGACACTATGATAGTCGTTTTCGCTATTTGGTCAACGATCTACTCATGTACCTGCCCGGTTTGGCACCAGTATGTATCCCTATCAACAAAACCGGCAAGCAAGGGCGCGACTTTCCCGCTATGGTCAAAGCCGGCTTCGAGAGCGACAACCATATGCTGATGTTCCCAGCCGGCATCTGCTCACGTCGCCATAACGGCATCATCAGTGACATTCCCTGGACAAAGACATTCATTAGTAAAAGCGTGGAATACAAACGGGACATTGTACCCATCCACTTCAGCGGACAGAACTCAGATGCATTCTACCGACTGGCCAATATTTCCGATCGTTTTCTACCCTTCAACCTGGCTATGCTCTATCTGGTCGACGAGATGTACAAGAACGTCGGGAAGACCTTTCGTGTAGCCATCGGCAAGCCCATACCCTGGCAGACCTTTGACAAAAGCAAAAAACCGTTGGAATGGGCTCAAAATGTAAAAAATATCGTATATTCCCTATAAAAGAACCAAGGACTTAAAAACGTCACCAAAGAAAATGGAACAGCCCATTATTGAACCCATTGCCAAGGATGTCCTCAAGAGCGAACTCACCTCTGACCGACAGTTGCGTCTTACTAACAAGAGCAACAATGAAGTCTACGTCATCACCGCCCACAATGCACCCAACGTCATGCAAGAAATTGGACGACTGCGCGAGATTGCATTTCGCGAGGCTGGCGGAGGAACAGGCAAAGCAGCGGATATCGATGAATTCGATGTTTGTGACAACTGCTACAAACAACTCATCGTTTGGAATCCCGAACACGAAGAGATTATTGGCGGATACCGTTACCTCTTGGGAACAGACTGGGAATACGATGACAAAGGACAACCCATTTTGGCCACAAGCCACATGTTCCACTTCTCTGAGAAATTTCTAAAGGATTACGCTCCACATACCGTTGAATTGGGGCGTTCCTTCGTCTCACTGCCCTATCAGTCGTCACGCATGGGAGCTAAAAGTCTCTTTGCCCTCGACAACCTGTGGGATGGCTTAGGAGCACTCACCGTCATCCGTCCGAACATCAAATATCTGTTTGGAAAGATGACCATGTACCCCTCCTATATCCGAAAGGGACGCGACATGATTCTCTATTTCCTGCGCAAATACTTTGACGACAAAGAGAACCTGATTATTCCGTTGAAACCGCTAAAAATCGAAACTGACGAAGAGGAATTAAAGAACCTGTTCTGTATGAACAACTTCAAGGACGACTATCGTATATTAAACACAGAGGTACGTAAGCTGGGCTACAACATTCCTCCATTGGTAAACGCGTACATGGGTCTGTCGCCTACGATGAAGCTGTTCGGCACAGCCATCAACTACGGCTTCGGCGACGTGGAGGAGACAGGTATCCTTATTGCTGTCGATGAAATCTGGGAAGAAAAGCGCAAGCGCCACATCGACACCTTCATTGAGAAGCATCGAGACGAAATTTCCATCACATCGGGTGCCAACAAAATCTTCTATAAACCCAAGAGCAAAGAATGACACAAAAATTCTATTATCAGGTAGCCGACCACGTCTTCTTGCTGGAGCTACCTACAAACCAGCATATTATCGATGAAATGGGGCAATATGCCCCGTTTGTCGTCCCTGCGACTGACAACATCGCATTCGCTGTAGAGGTTGTACCCGCAGAACAGTTCCCCGACACAAGCGACATGACGATTGAATTGCACCAAGACGATGACGGCTCGCAGATTTTGGCCGGTCGCGCCGGTGACAAGCCCTATTTTGAGTTCCAGCTCTGGGGACGCTGTGCAGCGCGTATGGTGACCAACGAGCAATATACCAAAGCAACCGTCTTACTGGTGGACGAACCACTGTTTGGCATCAACAACGCCCTGATGGTAATGTACGCCCTAGCTACTGCCAACCGCCAAACAGCGCTTTTTCACTCGTCCGTTGTCAGCTATCAGGGCAATGCTTACATGTTCCTGGGCAAGAGCGGCACTGGAAAGAGCACACACTCCAGACTGTGGCTGAAACATATCGAAGGCACCGAACTGGTGAACGACGACAATCCTGTAGTGCGTCGTATGCCCGATGGATTCTATGTTTTTGGCTCTCCATGGAGCGGCAAAACGCCCTGTTATCGAAACATCAGCTACCCCATTGGCGGCATTGTGCAGCTGAGCCAGGCTCCCTTTAATAAAATAGAACGCCTGCGCCCGTTAGCAGCCTATGCGGCACTGGTGCCCTCCATTTCAGGAAAGCGATGGGACAAGACGGTGGCCGAGGGTCTGCATGAGATGGAGGATATGATGGCTGGCGAAGTAGCCGTATGGCATTTAGAGTGTCTGCCCGATGCAGATGCCGCATACGTCTGCAACCAAGCGGTGAAGAAAGGATAGAAATGAAGGCGATGATTAGCGACAACGAGATTATCCATAATGCAGTAGCATTGGTCAACGAAGGTTTGCGCGTCACCTTCCCTGTAAAAGGCTATAGCATGCTGCCGTTCATCATTGGCAGCAAGGAAAGCGTTGACCTTATCAAACCCGAAAACCTACAGGTAGGCCATATTGTCTTGGCTTGGGTAGAGGGCTGCCGCTATGTGGTACACCGCATCATCCGTATTGACGGCACTCAGGTAACACTGATGGGCGATGGCAACATAGCAGGTGTAGAACACTGCCGACTGGACGAGGTTGCTGCGCTGGCCATCAACGTGGTGACAGCCAAGGGAAAGCACCATCCGCTGTATAATTCCTGGCGCGTGAAGGCTAGTCGTCTCTGGTGGCGACTGCTACCCGTTCGCCGTTGGATACTAGCGATTTATCGAAGGACATGGCTGAAAGTAGTGGCGTAACGCGCCTCTACCTCCGAAATAACGAAATAACACAAAAAAACAATGAAACAGAAAGAAGGATTTGTGCTGCGCACGGTGTGCGGCGAAAACGTAATCGTCGGTGAGGGTCTGGGTACCATTGACTTCGGCAAACTCATTAGCCTCAACGAGACTGCAGCATGGCTATGGAAGAAAGCCGGTGAAATGGGCGATTTCGACATTGACGGGCTTACTGCTGCTCTCTGCGAAGAGTACGAGGTGACCGCTGAAGCCGCGCGTCAGGACGTGGAGAAAATGGTTGCTCAGTGGCAGCAACTCGGCATCGTCGAATAGTCAATAGCTAACGGCCATCAGCTGACAGCCCATGAAATACATCGTCTGGATATGGCGCAACATGGCGGGCATCCGGTGGAATACCCTGGTGCGCATCGTAGCAGGTATCACGCAAGTGATGCTGGGTCTGATAATGATCTGGCTCAGCAAGCAGTTCATTGATGTCACGATTCGCACAGGCACCACCGACGACATCATCCGCATGGTAGCCATGCTGCTCGCTACCGTGGTGGCAGGCATCCTGCTGCGCCAGCTGTTCTACTACATGACCACTAAGGCCGCCACGTACCAGTCGAACACCATCCGCCTGCGAGTCTTCAGCAGCCTGTTCCGTCGTCAGATGTTCGAGGACCAGCTGCACTCCGGTGACGTCACCTCACGCCTGTCGAAGGACATCGATACCGTGGCCAACGTCACCACAACGCTGCTGCCACAGTTCACTGTTACCGGCGTACAACTGACGGGAGCCTTCCTGCTGATGTACTCCATGGATAGCCGTTTGGCCATCGTCCTGCTGTTCATCACCCCACTGGTGGTGGGCTTCGGCAAGATGTTCGCCCATAAGCTGCGCGACATGACGCTGGAGATTCGCCAACAGGAGAGCTTCATCCAGATGCAGGTTCAGGAGGGCATGGAGCACAATGCTGTGCTGCGCTCGCTGGGCAGCGAACAGTGGGTGACCGATCGTCTTAGCGGTCAGCAGGACCAGCTCATGGGTCGCGTGCTACGACGTACACGGTTCACGGTTGTCAGCCGACTACTGCTGGGACTCACTTTTAGTCTTGGCTACCTGTTAGCCTTCGTCTGGGGCGGTCTGCAACTGCGTAGCGGTGTCATCACCTTCGGTGTCATGACCAGCTTCCTGCAGCTTGTCGGCCAGATTCAGCACCCCATCCTCAGCCTGCTCAACATGCTGCCCCAGTTCTTCTACGCATCAGCCAGCATCGACCGACTGGAAGAACTGGAGCAGAGCGCCTCACACCCCTCATCTCTTACCTCTCACCACTCACCCCTCACCTCTGACCTAGGTCTTTCTTTACGCGATGTCTCCTTCAGCTACGCCACCGGCGACCGTCCCGTGGTGCATCACTTCAGCCATGATTTCCAACCAGGTAGCAAGACCGCTATCATGGGAGCCACTGGCATTGGTAAGACCACTCTGTTCCGTCTGATGCTCGATTTCATCCAACCTAATAGCGGTGAAATCGCCCTTTTTGACGCCAACGGGCAACAGCAAGCCGTCAGCGAGGCTACCCGTCAGCACTTCGTCTTTGTACCCCAGGGCAATACCCTAATGAGCGGTACGGTGCGCTACAACCTCCAACTGGCCCGTCCGGAGGCTACCGACGAAGAACTGCGTCAGGTGCTTCATGTCGCCATGGCCAACTTCGTCTATCAGCTGCCCGATGGCATCGACACGCTGCTGGGTGAGCGCGGCATCGGTCTCAGCGAGGGCCAGGCGCAGCGTATCGCCATTGCACGCGGCCTGTTGCGTCCCGGTAGCATCCTGCTGCTCGATGAAATCAGTTCTTCGCTCGACAGCGACACCGAGCAGGAGCTCTTCCGTCGCCTTTTCGACTTCTGCAAGGACAAGACCATGATTTTCATCACCCACCGTCCTGCCGTCAGCGACCTCTGCTCAGACATCATCCGACTGGGATAAAGCAATAAAAAGGAGAAGACAGCAAGGGGTGAGACGATGGTCTTTGCAACTATTTACGAGATGACGAAGGTTGTAGTGCAAACCCTCTACCCTTCCCCACTGGCTGTTCTTCTCCATTCCTTATGAGAATAGTTGTGGCAAAAGTATATAAAAAATGTCTGTACTGCAATAGTACAGACAACATTTAAAGGGTTTTCGGACAAGATTTAAATGTTTGCCCTACTTCTGCTCGGCCTTCCTGGTGTAGCGAACGGTGAGTGTCGGAGTGTAGGTATTCTCTAACAACACAGAAATGAGACCGTCGCCGGCATCGAAGTTGGCCACCTTGTGGTCGTCGCTGAGCAACGGACAGTCGGGCCAGGCTCCTAACTCTTTCTCCAGGCCGTCGCGCAACTCCTGCCACATGCGGCGCGTGCTGTCGTTGGTGGACAGGTTATAGGTCTCCTGGACAACTTGTAGCTGCTCACCCTGATATGCAGCCAGCACGCGGTATTTGACCGCATGGCTTGACAACACAACGGTACGTCCGCTGTCGGAGGCGGCAGAGTCGACGGCAAAACCACGGGCCTGCATGGAGTCGACGAACTGAGTGACGGGCATGGTAAACGCCAGGCCACGATAGTTGAACGGTGCGCTGTCCTTACCGCCACAGGCGCAGAGAGCCACGACGGCCAGTATAACAAATAAAGACTTCTTCATAACTGAATGATGATGTATTTCGTTAAAAAAAAAGCGGGTGGGCTGTCGATGAACCCACCCGCTCTCGGTTGTTTATTGCTGCGACTGCTTAACGCTCGTCGAGCACGGACTCTCCAGCAAAGTCGAGCACGTTCTTGCGGTTAGCCTGCATGCGCTCGTACTCCTCCTTGGAGCCGACGATAATCTTTTCGAACTCACGCTGACCGGTACCGGCAGGAATGAGGTGACCGGAAATCACATTCTCCTTCATACCCTCCAGATTATCGGACTTACCACGGATGGCAGCCTCGTTGAGGACCTTGGTGGTCTCCTGGAACGATGCGGCAGATACGAATGACTTGGTCTGCAGGGCAGCACGTGTGATACCCTGAAGAATCTGAGTCGACGTAGCGGGCACAGCATCGCGAACCTGAACGGGTTTCTGGTCGCGTCGCTTCAGCATAGAGTTCTCGTCGCGCAACTTGCGGGCTGTAACAATCTGGCCCTTCTGCAGGTTCTCGGAGTCACCGGCATCAATGACTACCTTCTTACCCCAGATGCGGTCGTTCTCCTCGGCAAAGTCGAGCTTGTCGACAATTTCCTGCTCCAGGAACGAAGTATCGCCCGGATCATTAATCTGTACCTTACGCATCATCTGGCGAACGATAATCTCAAAGTGCTTGTCGTTAATCTTCACGCCCTGCAGACGATAGACGTCCTGTACCTCGTTGACGATATACTCCTGTACAGCCGTGGGACCCTTGATGGCCAGGATGTCGGCAGGCGTAATAACACCATCGGACAGAGGTGTTCCGGCACGAACAGCATCATGCTCCTGTACCAGAATCTGCTTGGACAGTGATACGAGGTACTTGCGCTGCTCGCCCGTCTTTGAGGTAACGACGATTTCGCGGTTACCACGCTTCACCTTACCCATAGTGACCTCACCGTCGATTTCAGATACGATAGCGGGGTTGGACGGGTTACGGGCCTCGAAGAGCTCAGTGACACGGGGCAGACCACCGGTGATATCACCACCCTTGGCAGCAGCACGAGGAATCTTGACGAGGGTCTCACCAGTCTTGACAGTCTGGCCGTCCTCAACAACGACGTGACCACCCACAGGGAAGTTATAGGTACCGATAATACCGCCATCGGCATCGATGATGTCGCAGGTGGGAACCTTTGACTTATCCTTAGACTCGGTAACGATCTTTTCGGTCAAACCGGTCGTTTCGTCGGTCTCAGCACGGAAGGTAACACCCTCAATGACATCGTGGAACTTCAGCGTACCAGCATACTCAGTAACGATGACGGCGTTGAAGGGATCCCACTGAGCAATCTTGTCGCCCTTCTTCACCACGTCGCCGTTCTTGAAGTAGAGTGACGAACCGTAGGGGATGTTGACAGAGGAGAGCACAATGTTGGTATGGGTGTCAACGAAGCGCAACTCGCCCAGACGGCTGACCACCATCTCGCACTCACGGCCGTCCTCGTCGAACGGTACGGTGCGAACCTCTTCCATCTCAATCTTGGAATCATTCTTAGCCACGATAGAAGCGTTGGCAGCAGCGTTGGCAGCCACACCACCGGCGTGGAACGTACGCAGCGTCAGCTGAGTACCCGGCTCACCGATAGCCTGTGCAGCGATGACACCGACAGCCTCACCCTTTTGGACCATCTTACGGGTAGCCAGGTTACGACCGTAACACTTCATGCAGACGCCATGTTTAGACTCGCAGGTGAGTACGGAACGTATCTCGACAGACTCAATGGGAGAATCCTCAATAGCCTGTGCGATGGGCTCGGTAATCTCCTCGCCGGCAGCAACGATGAGTTCGCCGGTAGAGGGATGGATAATATCGTGAACAGAGACACGACCCAGAATGCGCTCATAAAGCGTAGAGATAACCTCGTCGCCATTCTTCAGGGCGGTGCATACCAAACCACGCAGCGTGCCACAGTCCTCCTCGTTGATGATGACATCGTGAGAGACGTCGACGAGACGACGTGTCAGGTAACCGGCGTCGGCCGTCTTCATGGCGGTGTCGGCCAGACCCTTACGGGCACCGTGGGTAGAGATGAAGTACTCCAACACGGACATACCCTCCTTGAAGTTTGACAGAATGGGGTTCTCAATAATCTGAGCGCCCTCGGCACCAGCCTTCTGGGGCTTGGCCATCAGACCACGCATACCGGAGAGCTGACGAATCTGGTCCTTACTACCACGGGCACCAGAGTCAAGCATCATAAATACGGCGTTGAATCCCTGGTCGGCCTCGGTCATCTCCTTCATCAGGACATTGCCCAAGTCATTATTAATATGTGTCCAGGTATCGATGACCTGGTTGTAACGCTCGTTATCAGTGATGAAGCCCATGTTGTAGTTCTCGGTAATCTGGCGAACCTCCTCGTTACCCTTCTCCACCAAGTCCTTCTTGGACTCAGGGATGATGATATCGTCAAGGTTGAACGACAGACCGGCCTCGTAAGCCATGCGGTAACCGAGGTTCTTAATACCGTCCAGGAACTCGCAAGCCTCAGCGAAGCCTACGTTCTTGATGACATCGGCAATGATGTCACGCAGAGACTTCTTAGAGATAATCTTGTTGACATAGCCTACCTCCTTAGGAATGATGCCATTCACGATAACGCGACCCACAGAGGTCTCGACCATGTGCTTGCAGGGCTTGCCGTCGACGATGTCGTCAACAACCACCTTCACCTGAGCGTGGAGGTCGCACTTGCCCTCGTTGTGGGCAATGATAGCCTCCTCAGGACCGTAGAAGGTCAAACCCTCACCCTTGGCGCCCGGACGAATCTTAGAGATGTAGTACAGACCCAGCACCATATCCTGTGAAGGAACGGTGATAGGAGCACCATTGGCAGGATTCAGAATATTGTGGCTCTGAAGCATCAGAATCTGTGCCTCCAGAATAGCCTCGTTAGACAGAGGGAGGTGAACAGCCATCTGGTCACCGTCGAAGTCGGCGTTGAACGCCGTACAAGCCAACGGGTGCAACTGAATAGCCTTACCCTCGATGAGCTTAGGCTGGAAAGCCTGAATACCCAGACGGTGCAGTGTTGGTGCACGGTTGAGCAATACGGGGTGACCCTTCATCACATTCTCCAGGATATCCCAGATGACGGGCTCACGGCGGTCGACAATCTTCTTGGCCGACTTCACGGTCTTGACGATGCCACGCTCAATGAGCTTACGGATGATGAACGGCTTATACAGCTCGGCAGCCATCAGCTTCGGCAGACCGCACTCGCCCATCTTCAACTCAGGACCGACGACGATAACCGAACGTGCTGAATAGTCGACACGCTTACCGAGCAGGTTCTGACGGAAGCGGCCCTGCTTACCCTTCAGAGAGTCAGACAGAGACTTCAAAGGACGGTTAGAGTCGCTCTTAACGGCACTGCTCTTGCGGCTGTTGTCGAACAGCGAGTCGACAGCCTCCTGCAACATACGCTTCTCGTTGCGCAGAATGACCTCAGGAGCGTGAATCTCCATCAGACGCTTCAAACGGTTGTTGCGAATGATGACGCGACGATAGAGGTCGTTCAGGTCGCTGGTAGCGAAACGGCCACCATCCAGGGGCACCAGGGGACGCAACTCAGGAGGTGTGACGGGGAGTATCTTCATAATCATCCACTCAGGACGGTTGATACCCTTCTCGACACTGCTGCGGAAAGCCTCTACCACCTGCAGACGCTTCAGCGCCTCGTTCTTGCGCTGTACTGAAGAGTCGCTGTTGGCGCGGTCGCGCAGCTCGTAGCTCAGTGAGTCGAGGTCAAGACGGACGAGCAGGTCATAGATGGCCTCAGCACCCATCTTGCAGATGAACTTATTGGGATCGCTGTCATCCAGGTAGTCGTTATCAGCAGGCAGCTGGTTGTCAACAATCTCGTTATACTCCTCCTCGGACAGCAGGTCGTACATCTGAGAGCCCAGGGCGGGATTGCCCTCTGAATCCTTCTTACCGGCCATGACACCGGGCTGGATAACCACATAGCGCTCGTAGTAGATGATGGCATCGAGCTTCTTGGTGGGCAGACCCAGCAGATAGCCGATCTTGTTAGGCAGCGAGCGGAAGTACCAGATGTGGGCTACGGGCACAACAAGCTCGATGTGACCGGTACGCTCACGACGGACCTTCTTCTCGGTTACCTCGACACCACAACGGTCGCAGACAATGCCCTTGTAGCGAATGCGCTTATACTTGCCACAGGCACACTCGTAGTCCTTGGTAGGACCGAAGATGCGCTCGCAGAACAAACCGTCACGCTCGGGCTTGTAGGTACGATAGTTGATGGTCTCGGGTTTAGTCACCTCACCAAACGAACTTTCGAGAATTTCCTCTGGCGATGCCAGACCAATGGTAATCTTGGTGAAATTCGTCTTTATCTTTGAATCTTTCTTGAAAGCCATATTTCAATATTGTCAATTGTCAATTATCAATTATCAATTCTCTTAGTCCATCTTGATGCTCAAGCCCAGACCCTTCAACTCGTGCAACAGCACATTGAGTGACTCAGGAATACCAGGAGTAGGCATAGCCTCGCCCTTGACGATAGCCTCATAGGCCTTGGCACGACCTACAACGTCATCAGACTTGATGGTCAGAATCTCCTGCAGCACATGGCTGGCACCAAAGGCCTCCAGTGCCCAGACCTCCATCTCACCGAAACGCTGGCCACCGAACTGAGCCTTACCGCCGAGCGGCTGCTGAGTAATCAGAGAGTACGGACCAATGGAACGAGCATGCATCTTGTCCTCGACCATGTGACCCAGCTTCAAGAAGTAAGTGATACCTACCGTAGCAGGCTGGTCGAAACGCTCACCGGTCTCACCATCGTACAGATGAGTTGAGCACAGGCGGGGCAGACCGGCCTTGTCAGTCCACTCAGCGAGGTCTTCCAACTTGGCACCGTCAAAGATAGGCGTAGAGAACTTCACACCCAGACGCTTACCGGCAGCTCCGAGGATAGCCTCGAAAATCTGACCCAGATTCATACGTGAGGGCACACCCAGCGGGTTCAGCACCAGGTCAACAGGACGACCGTCCTCGAGGAACGGCATATCCTCCTGACGTACCACCTTAGAGACGATACCCTTGTTACCGTGACGACCGGCCAGCTTATCACCGACACCAATCTTACGCTTCTTGGCAACACTTGGCAACATAAACCTTAGCCATCTGCAGGATACCTGAGGGCAGCTCGTCACCAATGGTGATGGCAAACTTGCGGCGCTTCATCTCTGCATCGAGCAACTTGAACTTCTTCAGGTAGTTGATGATCAACTTACCAATCAGCTCGTTCTTGTGCTCGTCGCTGGTCCAGTGGCTGATCTGAATATCACTGTACTCGAGGTTCTTCAGGTTTGTCATCGTGAACTTGGCACCCTTGGAGATAATCTCGGCACCAGTATAGTCCTTCACACCCATAGAGGTCTTGCCCTTCGTGAGCGTCAGCAACTTCTCGACCAGAATATCCTTCAGGTCGTCAATCTTTGCCTCGTGCTCCTCGTCAATCTTCTCCAGCAGTTTCTTGTCCTGCTGCTTGGTCTGACGAGTCTTCACGGCACGGGTGAACAGTTTCTTATCAATAATAACACCAGTCAATGACGGATTGGCCTTGAGTGAAGAGTCCTTCACGTCGCCAGCCTTGTCACCGAAGATGGCGCGCAGCAGTTTCTCCTCAGGTGAAGGATCGCTCTCACCCTTCGGCGAAATTTTACCAATCAGGATGTCGCCCGGCTCCACACGAGCGCCGACACGGATAACACCATTGTCATCGAGATCCTTAGTGGCCTCCTCGCTGACATTGGGAATGTCGGCAGTGAACTCCTCGGCGCCACGCTTGGTTTCGCGGACATCCAGCGAATACTCATCAACATGGACAGAAGTCAGCACGTCCTCACGGACAATGCGCTCGTTCAGCACGATAGCATCCTCATAGTTGTAACCCTTCCAAGGCATGTAAGCCACCAGCAGGTTGCGGCCCAGAGCCAACTCACCATTCTCGGTAGCATAACCCTCGGTCAGAATGTCACCCTTCTTCACGCGCTGACCCTTGTCACAGATAGGACGCAGGTCAATGGTCATATTCTGGTTCGTACGACGGAACTTGGGAATGCGATATTCCTTCAAAGCGGGCTCGAAGCTAACAAACTCCTCGTCCTCGGTACGGTCATACAGAATGCGGATGGTGGTGGCATCAACATAGTCGATAACACCGTCTCCCTCAGCAGTAATCATAGTACGAGAGTCCTCGCAGACCTGCTTCTCGATACCAGTACCGACGATAGGAGCTTCATTGTGCAACAGGGGTACTGCCTGGCGCATCATGTTCGATCCCATCAGTGCACGGTGAGCGTCATCGTGCTCCAAGAACGGAATGAGCGATGCTGCGATAGAGGCAATCTGCTGCGGAGAGACATCCATCAGGTCGACCTGTGCAGGAGGAACGACGGGGAAGTCGGCATCCTGACGGCACTTGACAACAGGACGGATGAAGGTGCCATCGTCGTTCAGCGGTGCATTACCCTGACCGATAACGTGGCTCTCTTCCTCCTCGGCTGTCAGATAGACGATACTGTCATTATTCAGGTTGGCAACCCCATTCTCTACCTTTCTATAAGGAGTAGAGATGAAGCCAAGCTCGTTAATCTTAGCATAGACGCACAGCGACGAAATCAGACCGATGTTAGGACCTTCAGGGCTCTCAATCGGGCAGAGACGACCATAGTGCGTATAGTGTACGTCACGAACCTCGAAACCGGCACGCTCACGAGACAGACCGCCAGGACCCAGGGCAGAGAGACGACGCTTGTGCGTCACTTCAGCCAGCGGGTTGGTCTGGTCCATGAACTGTGACAACGGATTGGTACCGAAGAACGAATTGATAACGCTGGAAATGGTCTTTGCGTTAATCAGGTCGGTCGGTGTGAACACCTCGTTGTCACGAACGTTCATACGCTCACGAATGGTACGGCTCATACGGGCCAGACCGATTGAGAACTGGTTGGACAACTGCTCGCCGACGGTGCGTACACGACGGTTAGACAGGTGGTCGATATCGTCAACCGTTGCCTTGGAGTTGATGAGCTGAATGAGGTACTTGATAATCTCGATGATATCCTCCTTGGTCAGCACACGGACATCCATCTCGGTATTCAAGCCGAGCTTCTTGTTGATACGGTAGCGGCCTACATCACCCAAGTCATAGCGCTTGTCAGAGAAGAACAGGTTCTGGATGACCTCACGGGCACTGGCATCATCGGCAGGATCAGCATTACGCAGCTGACGATAGATGTAGAGCACAGCTTCCTTCTCAGAGTTCGAGGGATCCTTCTGCAGCGTGTTGAAGATGATAGAGTAGTCCTGCGCCATTGACTCGTCCTTGTGAACAAGAATGGTCTGTGCACCGCTCTCGAGAATATCCAACAGGTTCTCGTCGGTAATCTCTGTCTCACGCTCCATGATGACCTCATTACGCTCAATGGATACAACTTCGCCGGTATCCTCATCAACGAAGTCCTCGTTCCAGCTCTTCAGCACACGTGCTGCCAGCTTCTGGCCTACCACCTTCTTCAAGGCTGTCTTGTTAACCTTCACCTCCTCAGCGAGGTCGAAGATCTGCAGGATGTCCTTATCGGTTTCGAAGCCGATGGCACGAAGAAGAGTAGTAACAGGCAACTTCTTCTTACGGTCAATGTAAGCATACATGACATTGTTAATGTCCGTAGCAAACTCAATCCATGAGCCCTTGAAGGGGATGATACGTGCACTATACAACAAGGTACCGTTGGCATGTACGTTCTGACCAAAGAAGACGCCGGGTGAACGGTGCAGCTGTGATACAACAACACGCTCGGCACCATTGATGACGAAGGTACCGTTGGCTGTCATATAGGGAATGGGGCCCAGGAATACATCCTGAATTACCGTGCCGAAATCCTCATGATCGGGATCCGTGCAGTAGAGTTTCAACTTAGCCTTCAAGGGTACACTATATGTCAGGCCGCGCTCCAAACACTCATCAATGGTATAACGGGGCGGGTCGATATAGTAATCCAGGAACTCAAGAACAAAGTTGTTACGCGTATCGGTGATAGGGAAGTTCTCTGCGAACACCTTATACAGACCGTCGTTCTTGCGTTCCTCAGGCGGAGTGTCCAACTGTAGGAAGTCTTTGAAAGACTTTAATTGCACATCGAGAAAATCCGGAAACGGCATCGGATTCTTGACGCTGCCAAAGTTTACTCTGTTGTCTATTACTTTTGAAGCCATAAAATGATGTTTTTTCTTAAAGGTCTTATAGGGCCTATAGGACGTATAGGACCTATAGGGTTGTCTCACTGAGACAAGAAAATGGTCGGGAACCCTCTACTGGAGAGCTCCCAACCACCATGTTTATAGTTGTGCTTGAATTACTTCAGCTCAACAACGGCACCAGCCTCTTCGATAGCCTTCTTCAGGTTCTCAGCCTCAGCCTTAGCCAGACCTTCCTTCAGAGTAGAAGGAGCACCGTCTACCAAGTCCTTAGCTTCCTTCAGGCCCAGACCGCAAGCTTCCTTAACGGCCTTTACAACCTGCAGCTTAGCAGCACCGGCTTCCTTCAGAACAACGTCGAAAGAAGTCTTCTCCTCAGCAGCAGCGGCCTCACCGCCAGCAGCGGGACCAGCAGCAACAGCAACAGCTGCAGCGGCGGGCTCAATTCCATACTCGTCCTTCAGGACAGTTGCCAACTCTTGTACTTCTTTTACTGTGAGGTTAACCAACTCCTCAGCAATAGCTTTAATATCTGCCATTTTATTTAAAATTTTAATTGTTTTTGATAGCGTCAAGCAGGCCATGGATCTTGCCACCGGCATTCAGTCCAGAAACAACGTTCTTGACCGGAGACTGCAGCAGAGCCACAACATCGGCAATAAGTTCGTTCTTGCTCTTGATAGATACCAGCTCTTCCAGTTTGTCAGCACCTACGAAGAAGCCCTCTTCAGCATAAGCGGCCTTCAGTGCGGGGATGCCGTCCTTCTTATATTCCTTCAGGAGCTTGGCGGGAACGTTAGCTGACTGTGTGAACATAACAGCCGTGTTACCCTTCAAACTATCATACAGCGGAGAGAAATCGATCTCGGAAGCCTCGAAAGCCTTGTGAAGAAGGGTGTTCTTCACAACAACCATCTTGATCTCGTTCTTGAAGCACTTGCGACGGAGATTGCTCGTCTGCTCAGCATTCAGTCCGGCTGTGTCAACCAGATAGAAGTGAGGATACTCCTTCAGCTTCTGACCAAGTTCAACTACAATAGTATCTTTTAATTCCTTTTTCATGTTACCAAACTTTTTACGAGTTATTCAACTGATTTAGGATCAACCTTAATACCAGCGCTCATGGTGCTGGAGATAAAGATACTCTTCATGTAGGTACCCTTGGCAGCAGCCGGCTTCAGCTTGATAATCGTCTGCAGGAACTCCTTAGCGTTTCCGTAGATCTGCTCCGGAGTGAAGGTAACCTTACCGATAGAAGCATGGATGATACCAGCCTTGTCTACCTTAAAGTCAATCTTACCCTGCTTAACTTCCTTGACTGCCTTAGCAACGTCCATAGTAACAGTACCGCTCTTGGGGTTAGGCATCAGGCC
>ONQT01000022.1 GCA_900320045.1 uncultured Prevotellaceae bacterium
TGAAAAGAAGAATGTGTGGGAGGTCATTGTGCGTGTGATTATCGCAGCACTGTCGGCAGCACTGACCGCTATCACCACTACGAGCTGCATGGGCCACGGCCCGTTTTAAAGATTAAAAATTAAAGATTTATTAATTGAATCTGTTTTCATTTTTGTTTTGAGTTTGGTTTGGGTCTGCTGTGAAGCAGGCCTAAACTTTTCTCAAAATTCTTTTGGTTTTCTTCTCGCTTATTCCTACCTTTGACCTTCGGTCGACCGAAGGTCAAAGTGCACAATAGGGTTCCGCTGTGCACTCTAACTATTCGCACTCCACAAAGTGCATTATTATTGTTTTCGTGCACTTTTCACGGTGCAAATATATCGTTTTTTTCTGACATACGCAAATAATTCTTCACGTTTTTTCCCTTTGTTTCATTGCGTTACTTGCTTTAAAGGGTTTATAAAAAAGTATTTGGGCTGTTTGTACAGCCCAAATACTTTATCGTATAAGTGTTGAAAACATTATATCGCCCTCATCGAGCACACAGGGTGCCTGTGTGAGCCTGTCCCCGTGTGCTATGACGGCTCTTACGGATCAGAACCGTCCCCTGATTCCTTTCCCAAAAAAATAAAAAGAAAAAATCAAATTTAGCAAAAAATATTTGGAGGAATCGGAAATGATGTATATCTTTGCAGCCGCAAATGATGCAAAAGCATAATTCTATCACACAAACAACAAAAATTTTGTAGCAACAAGAATGAACGAAATGACAATTGACACGGTCCGGTGCCGAGCGGTTCTAAGGCGAAGGTAATACTGAGTCTGTGAATCGACGGGAGGACTGTATCTTGTCGTTCCGAGCGTTCTTTGAGACTTCGTCTCGAAGACCTTGGCGCTCGAAAGAGCATGAAAGCATGCTTTCACTCTTTCCTCGCTGTTGTGGTCTTTGACATGTTGCTACAACAAAGTCGGGTGATGTGATAGAGTATCTTCATCGAAGAAACTCTATAGATACCACAGGCTGGTGCCGAGGCACTGGGCCTGTTACTCTTGTGTCCCTCAAACGGTGGGGGACTGATACCTAATTATTTATTGATTGCGTGTGTATGTTTTAATGTGTGGAATTATGATGAAATCGAATAGGCTTATTAACGACTTTAGGAAACAGGAAAAGTATTCCATCTGGAAACACATGGAGGCGATGGCGGTGAACTATGCCGTCTACTCGGTTCATAAGATGAGCGTAGAACCCTATCTGACAGGAAAGGATGTCTACGTGTATGGCAATGAGGAAAACCTGGTGGTGGTGTGCTTGGACTGCTATCATGAAAAACAAAAACCGGTGTACGAGGAGGGTGAGAGCATCGAGCCGCTGGTCATGCTTCACGGGCAGGAGCCTCAGGAGAGCGTGGTGTGGAAGTTGAAGGAGACGATGCGCCTCATGCAGCGGCGACTGAGCCTGTGCCGCTTCGACCTGAATGTCTATGGCATCTTGCTGACGGAGGCCAGGATTACGAATGCCGACGACCTGGAGGATATGTGGAAGGCAAACCACATCAAGGTGTTTGAGGGTTTTAGGGACTTGAGGCATCGCAGGGCTTCGGTGAATGCGGATGAGGGGCTGAGGGGGCATATCTATTGCCGTGCCGCACTGGACAGCGGACTGGATGGCGAGCTGGATGCCGCCAATGTGCCGGCGGAACCGCAGTCCACGCTGGACGACGAGGATGACTTTGACCGATTGCTGCAGGAGTTCATCGACGGGCCGTTCAAAATGGAACCTGTTGAGGAGGACGATCGGACAGATGATGACGCTGAAAATGCCGACGACGAAGAAGAGGAGGAAGCGGAAACTCCTGTGGACACTGACGACCCTGTGGACGATGTCCAGATTCCTGACGGGGAGATAGAGCAGAACCAGACGCTGAGCGTGAAGGTGAAGATTCTGCGTCCTCTTGCCCAGCCGCGCGAGGAACTGGACAAGCTGGTGGGATGTGACGATATCAAACGCAGGATGGACGAACTGGTGGCGCTGACCAGCTATAACAAACTGATGCAGGAACAGTTTCCCGGCAGCAAACAGCATGAGGTGTCGCTGCACAGCGTGTTTCTGGGCAGACCCGGAACGGGCAAGACAACGGTGTGCAAGATTTTTGGTTCGCTGCTACATCAGGCCGGTGCCTTGTCGAAGGGGCATGTGGTAGTGTGCGACCGTGGGACGTTTATCGGAACGCTGTGGGGCGACGAGGAACGGGCTGTGCGGCAGGTCGTGGAGAAAGCCCAGGGCGGTGTGCTGATGATAGACGAGGCCTATCTGCTGAACGGGAAGAACGAGAACGACCCGGGGAGAATGGTTGTCCAGCTGCTGATGAATATCCTTGCCGACGAGAGCCAGCGCGACATCGCCGTAGTGCTGTGCGGCTATAAGGACCAGATGCAGAAGATGCTGCAGTGCAACCCGGGCCTGGAGTCGCGTTTCCCCAACAGGTTCGAGTTCCAGGACTTCTCTGTGGACGAGCTGTTGGACATCACCCGCTGCCGCGTGCAGGACTATGAGTATCAGTTTACGCAGGAGGCCTGGGAGAAATACCGCCACGTGTTGTCACAGGCGTATCAGGTGCGCGATCCGCAGACATGGGGTAATGCCCGTTTCGTTGCCAACCAGCTGGAGCGCATCTATATCCAGCACGCCGCGCGCTGTGTCAGGCTGCAACCCGTGGATAAGCTCAGCCTGCGTCAGATAACCGCCGAGGACATTGTGCCCATAGAGGTTCCACGTCAGAGGCCGAGAATGGGTTTCTGAGAAAATAAATGGTGATTTAATTTGGTTTTCTTCTCGCTTATTCGTACCTTTGCAGGCCAATGACCAAGAGTGACACACGACAGCTGAAAGGGCTGGCCATACTGATGATGCTGTGGCTGCACCTGTTCTCCGACCTGAAGACGGTGTGGACGCTGGACTATTGGCTGGGCTTCATGAACGGACTGCCGCTGGTGTACTCGCTGACACGACTGGCATCGGCCTGCGTGCCTATCTACATCTTCTTGGGCGGCTACGGACTGGCGGCGACGTATCTGACGGCTGACGGACACCGGTTGCAGGCAGGGCGCAGGGCTCTGATGCTGATGGTGAACTTCTGGCTGGTATTCGTCATTTTCATACCCATCGGCTGTTGGGTGAACCCGCTGCGCTATCCGGGCGACGGCTGGACGCTGCTGCTCAATGCCATCGCGGTGCGGCATAGCTACAACGGAGCCTGGTGGTTCCTGTTGCCCTACGTGCTGCTGACGCTGATGTCGCCCTGTGTGATACGACGGATTATGGAGGGCTCCCGACGGTCGAACACGCTATGGATGAGCGCGTTGGCCGTGATACACGTGGCGGTGTATCTGGTGCAGGCCTTTACCAACGTGACGGATGCGTGGCCGTTGCCCGGCGTGTCGGTGCTGCTGAACACGCTGTCGATGCTGTTCCTCTTCGGCATGGGTGTGATGGCGGTGAAGTACGACTGGATGGACCGTCTGCGCCAGCGGCTTTCGGGCAGTCCGCAAGGGGCGCTGGTGCTGGTGCTCGTCGTGCTGTGTCTGGTGAAGATGGCGCTGGGCGGCAGCAGTCTGCTGAACGTACCGTTTATCCTGCTGCTCATCCCGCTGCTGACGGCTGTGCGCTGGCCGCAGTGGGTGCACGGTGCACTGGCGTTCTTAGGGCGCCATTCAACTAACATGTGGCTCATTCACTTCTTCTTCTATTATATCTTCGGAATGCTGATCTACGAGCTGCGCTATCCGCTGCTGATGTTCCTTGTGCTGACCATCGTGTCGTTGGGTTGCAGTCTGTTGCTGCAGCCCGTGGTGGAACGGTTGAGAAAAAGAATCAGAGGATAGCGGCTATCGGGCGAGTTCCTCCTTCAGGAACCGCGGCGTGTAGCCCTTCTTGCTCTTGGCGACTTGCTCGGGGGTGCCGGTGGAGAGTACCGTGCCACCGCCGCGACCACCCTCAGGACCCATGTCGATGATGTAGTCGGCCTGACGGATGACGTCCAGGTTGTGCTCGATGATGATGACGGTATTGCCGCGTTCTACCAACTTCTGCAGCACGTCCATGAGGATGCGGATGTCCTCGAAGTGCAGACCCGTCGTGGGCTCGTCGAGGATATAGAGCGTCTTGCCGGTATCGCGCTTCGACAGTTCCGTAGCCAGCTTGACGCGCTGGCTCTCGCCGCCGCTGAGTGTCGTCGACGGCTGTCCCAGTTTGATGTATCCGAGTCCGACATCCTGGATGGTCTTGATTTTCTGCAGGATGTTGGGCACGTTCTCGAAGAACTCCACTGCCTGGTTGATGGTCATGTCGAGCACGTCGGCAATGCTCTTGCCCTTGAAGCGCACCTCCAGGGTCTCGCGGTTGTAGCGCTTGCCGTGACACTCCTCGCAGGGCACCTGGATGTTGGGCAGGAAGTTCATCTCGATGGTCTTGTAGCCGTTGCCGCCACACGTCTCGCAGCGGCCGCCCTTGACGTTGAACGAGAAACGGCCGGGCTTGTAGCCGCGAATCTGCGCCTCGGGCAGGTTGACGAACAGCGAGCGGATGTCGCTGAAGACACCGGTATAGGTGGCGGGATTGCTGCGCGGGGTACGGCCGATGGGCGTCTGGTCGACGTTGACCACCTTGTCGATATGCTCCAGTCCCTCGATGCTGTCGTAGGGCATCGGCGCCTGCAGCGAGCGGTAGAAGTGCTTGGAGAGGATGGGGTAGAGGGTCTCGTTGATGAGCGTCGATTTGCCCGAGCCGCTGACGCCGGTGACGACGATGAGCGTTCCTAAAGGGAACTCCACCGTGATGTTCTTCAGGTTGTTGCCGCGGCAACCCTTCAGCACGAGGCTGTGTCCGTTGCCCTTGCGGCGCTTGGAAGGTGTCGCTGCCGAGTCGCAGGAGATGCTGCCGTTGAGGTATTGGGCCGTCAGCGTGTTAGCCTGAAGCATCTGGTCGACGGTGCCCTGAAAGACCACCTCGCCGCCCTTGCGACCGGCCTTGGGACCAATGTCCACGATGTAGTCGGCAGCCAGCATCATGTCACGGTCGTGTTCGACGACAATGACGGTGTTGCCCAGGTCGCGCAACTCCTTGAGCGAGCGAATCAGACGGTCGTTGTCGCGCTGGTGCAGTCCGATGCTGGGCTCGTCGAGGATGTAGAGCACGTTGACCAGCTGCGAGCCAATCTGCGTGGCCAGTCGGATGCGCTGGCTCTCGCCGCCGGACAGCGAGGCCGACTGACGGTTCAGCGCCAGATAGTCCAGACCGACCTCCAGGAGGAAGTCCAGGCGCGTGCGGATTTCCTTGAGAATCTCGGCGGCAATCTGCTGTTGCTGGTGGTCGAGGTGGGATTCTGTATCGTCGAGCCACTGGCGCAGTTCGCCGAGGTCCATGTTGCCCAGCTCCGAGATGTTCTTGTCCCAGATGCGGTACGACAGTGCCTCGCGGTTCAGGCGCATGCCGTGACATTCAGGGCACTCGCACTCCGCCAGAAACTGGTCGGCCCACTTGGCACCGGCATTGCTGTCGTCGCTTTCCATCACGGAGCGCAGGTACTTCACCACGCCGTCGTAGTCGACGAAGTAGTCGCTGGAGGTGTGAACCAGATCCTTGTCGATGCGGACGCTCTCCAACGAGCCGTAGAGGATTTCGTTGAGCGCCTCCTCGGGAATGTCGTCGATGCGCGTCTTCAGGTCGCAGTCGTATTTATGGAGAATGGCGTCAATCTGCCAGAAGATCATCTGGCTCTTATACTTGCCCAGCGGTACGATACCGCCTTCGTAGATGCTCTGCTTGCGGTTGGGGATGACCTTCGTGAGGTCTATCTCGTTGATGTAGCCCAGTCCCTTGCAGCGTGGACAGGCACCCTGCGGTGAGTTGAACGAGAAGGTGTTAGGGGCAGGGTCGCTATACGAAATGCCCGTCGTGGGACACATCAGGCGCTTGGAGAAGAACTTGACGTCGCCCGTCTCGTGATCCATAATCATGATGAGTCCTTCGCCCTGCTTCATCGCCATCTGCACCGACTTCTTCAGTCGCTCTGAAGCGCCCTCGTTCAGACCCCTGTCGCCCTCTGACTTAGGGGGCATGAGCCGGTCGATGACCACCTCGATGTCGTGCGTCTTGTAGCGGTCGACCTTCATGCCTCGGGTAATCTCCTGCACCTCGCCGTCGACGCGGATGTAGAGGTAGCCCTTGCGGCGCATGCTCTCGAAGAGCTCGCGGTAGTGTCCCTTTCGGCCGCGAACCAGAGGGGCGAGGATGAGAATCCTGCGACCGGCATAGTCGTGCAGAATCATGTCGATGACCTTCTCCTCGGTGTATTTCACCATCGGCTCGCCGGTCTCATAGCTATAGGCCTTGCCGGCACGGGCAAAGAGCAGTCGCAGGTAGTCGTAGACCTCCGTCGTGGTGCCCACCGTCGAGCGCGGGTTCTTGTTGGTGGTCTTCTGCTCGATGCTGATGACGGGCGACAATCCGGTAATCTTGTCGACGTCAGGACGCTCCATACCTCCTAAGAAGTTGCGGGCGTAGGCCGAGAACGTCTCGATGTATCGGCGCTGTCCTTCGGCAAAGATGGTGTCGAAGGCCAGGCTGGACTTGCCGCTGCCGCTGAGACCGGTGATGACGGTCAGCGAGTGGCGCGGAATCTCGACGTCGATGTTCTTGAGGTTGTGCACACGGGCACCGAAGACTTGTATTTTGTCCATGAACAGGGTGATGTCTGAAGGATGATGTCTGAAGGATGATGTCTGATGGATGATGTCTGATGGATGTTAGGGGTTGGTGGTATCGAGGGTGTTGAAGTTGCGCAGCAGGTTGACGTCGCGCTTGATGTTATACTCGATGCCGTCAGCACCGCGAGCCTTGGCATAGACGTAGTAGACACCGTCCTTCACGGGGTGGCCGTGATAGGTGCCGTCCCAGCCGCTACGCTCGTTGGTGCAGTCGGTCCACTCGTAGAGCTTCTGTCCGTAGCGGTTAAAGATGTACGCATGGAACTCGACAATGCTCTTGTGGTTGGTCTTGGCCTGATAGAAGTCGTTGATGCCGTCGCCATTGGGCGAGAAGGCATTGGGCATTTCCAGATGACTCTCGCTAATGGTGATACTCATGGACTCGGAAATCTCAATAATGTCGTTCTGGCGCACCTGCAGGGTGATGGTATGCAGTCCCGTCTCAACGAAGGTGTAGTCGATGTTCTCGTCGTTCGTTGCCATCCTTGTCGATGTACGTTGCCTTCAGTGTGATGTCGGCAAAAGCGTGAGTGGCCAGCAAAAAGACCACCAAAAAGGCTAATATCTTCTTCATTTTTATCTTGATGTGCGAATATTTTTGCAAAATTAAGGAAAAAAGCGGGAACTTCCGCATCTTTTTTGTAATTTTGTAGCGCAAAACAGAAAAATTGTCGATTATGATACGATTATTAAGATATTTTTTGTTACTGACAACGCTCTGCCTGACGACAGAAACGCTGCTGGCCCAGGTGCAGAACTTCAAGGAGTTGCACAAGGTCAAGCGCAAGGAAACCATCTTCGGCATCGCCCGCGAGAATGGTGTCACCGTGCAGGACCTTATCAAGGCCAATCCCGAGATGAATACGCCTGGCTATGAGCTGAAGAAGGGCGACTACATCAAGATACCCTTCCCTTCAGCCACGACGGCAGCTCCTGTCTCCACCGCTGCTACCCAGCAGCCCCAGATGCCTGCCAAGCCCGTGGTGACGGCTACCGATATGCGACAAAGGGAAATCCGCGTGGGCATCATGTTGCCGCTGCATAACATCAATGGCGACGGCAAGCGCATGGTGGAGTACTATCGTGGCGTGCTGATGGCCTGCGACAGTCTGAAGGCTAACGGCATCTCCACCGACATCCGTGCCTGGAACGTGGCCGAGGATACCGATATCCAGAAGGTGCTGCGCGACCCGAATGCCGCCAACCGCGACCTGATTATCGGTCCGCTGTATAGCAAGCAGGTGAAGGCCTTAGGCGACTTTGCCCAGAAGCACGACATCCGACTGCTGATACCCTTCAGCATCAGTTCGACGGACGTCAACGAGAATCCGAATGTCTTCCAGGTGCATCAGAACGGCAGCATGCTGAATCAGTCTTATGTGAGTCGCTACTATCAGCGTTTCAGCGACAGCCATACTGTCATCATCGACTGCAACGACTCGACCAGTACCAAGGGTGCCTTTACCAGTGCGCTGCGTCGCAAGCTGGAGCAGGAGGGCGCCTCATACACCATTACCAACCTGCGCTCCAGCGAGGCAGCCTTCAAGAAGAGCTTCTCTGACAGCAAGCGCAACGTGGTGGTGCTGAATACCAGCCGCTCGGCCGACTTGAACGTGGCCTTTGCCAAGCTGAACGGCCTGGCGATGACGACACCCAGCCTGAGGATCTCGGTCTTCGGCTACCAGGAATGGCTGCAGTACACCCGCCAGCATCTGGACAACATGTATAAGTTTGATACTTATGTGCCGTCGGTGTACTATCTGAATCCGCTGTCGCGCCGGGTAGAGCACTTCAAGAAGAAGTACCGCTGGAACTTCCATCAGGACCTGCAGAACTATCCGCAGCCCTTTGCCGTGACAGGTTTCGACCAGGCATTCTTCATGATTAAGGGTCTGCACATGTATGGCACCCACTTTATCGGCGCTTCCGGCATGGTGGGCTATACCCCCATGCAGAAACCGCTGCAGTTTGAGCGCGTCGGCAATGGCAGACTGCAGAATAAAGCCATTCTCTTCGTACACTACACGCCTGCCAACCGCATTGACGTCATCAACTTCTAAGTGAGCAGTGAAAGACCGTAATATATATAATAAGGTGATAGCCATGAGGATGGTAAGGGTGCTGACGGTGCTGCTGGCCTTCCATCTGTCGGCCGTGACAGCCAGCGCCCAGGTGGGTGAGTATCGCACGGACTTTGCGATGGGCGTTACGGCAGGCTATCTGTCGAGCAAGGTGGCCTTCGTACCCGAGGTGCCGCAGAACCGACTGGGCGGCGTGATAGGTGGCTTGGCGTTCCGCTACACTTGCGAGAAGTATTTCAGCAGCATCTGTGCCGTCGTGGCTGAGGTGAACATTGCCCAGACGGGATGGAAGGAAGATATCCGTGACATAGACGGCAATCAGGTGTATTACGAGAGCGACAAGCAGCATAGTAATCCGCTGCAGTACGAACGTCGGTTGACTTATCTGCAGATGCCCTTCCTGGCTAGGATGGGATGGGGACGCGAGCGTCGCGGACTGCAGGGCTTCATTCAGCTGGGACCGCAGATTGGCGTCTGTCTGGGTGAGTCGACAAAGAGCAATATCGTGAAAGATGCCGAGACGGAGACCCTGCGCTCGTCGGTCATTGTGGCACAGGACTCGATGGCCATACAGCGCAAGTTCGACTACGGCATTGTGGTGGGCGCCGGTATAGAGTTGTCCATGCCCAAGGTCGGTCACTTCATCTTAGAGGGCCGCTACTACTATGGACTTGGCGACATCTTCGACAACTCGAAGAGCGACTTCTTCGGACGTTCCAACTTCGGTCAGATCGTCGTGAAGGCTACCTATCTCTTCGACATCATCCGCACCAAGAATGACAAAATCAAGTAATAAAACTATAAAATCAAAGCATTATGTTTGAAGGACAGCCTAAAGGACTATTCGCGTTGGCATTGGCCAACACCGGCGAGCGTTTTGGTTACTATACCATGCTGGCCGTATTTGCTCTTTTCCTGAGAGCCAACTATGGATTGTCGCCCGCTATGGCAGGCACTATCTACAGTGCGTTTCTCATGTTTGTTTATTTCTTCCCGCTCATCGGCGGTATGATGGCGGACAAGTTCGGTTTCGGCAAGATGGTGACCACGGGTATCATCATCATGTTTGTCGGTTACTTGCTGTTGTCTGTTCCCCTGGGCGGCGACAGCGTGGCATTGATTGTGATGCTGGCAGCCCTGTTGCTCATTGGTTTCGGAACAGGTCTGTTCAAGGGCAACCTGCAGGTGATGGTGGGCGACCTCTACAATGATCCCCAGTATAAGGACAAGCGCGATGCCGGCTTCTCTATCTTCTATATGGCTATCAACATCGGTGCCCTGTTTGCTCCTACGGCAGCCATTAAGATTAAGGAGTATGCCGAGCAGTCGTTAGGCTATTCCAGCAATGATGCCTATCACTTCTCGTTTGCTGTGGCTTGTGCATCGCTCATCCTGTCCATTGCCATCTATTATGTGTTCCGTTCGACTTTCCGTCATACCGAGGGTGGCAAGAAGGCTGCCGTCAAGAGTGAGGAGGCTCCTGTAGAAGAGCTTTCCAAGGAAGAAACCAAGCAGCGCATTGTGGCGCTCTGCCTCGTGTTCGCCGTCGTTATCTTCTTCTGGATGGCCTTCCACCAGAACGGTCTCTCGCTGACGTACTTTGCCGACGAGTTTACCGCACAATCGGCTGAAGGCCTGCAGGCGATGTGCTTCAACGTGTGGAACCTCGTGGCTGTCATCTTCATCGTCTACGCTTTGTTCTCGCTGTTCCAGTCGAAGACAAGCAAGGGCAAGACCATTTCAGGCGTAGTCATTGTGGCTGCCCTCGCCTTCCTTTGTCTGCAGTATGACAATGTGACGGGTGCTGTTGAGGTCTCTGCTCCTATCTTCCAGCAGTTCAACCCCTTCTATGTGGTAGCCTTGACGCCTGTGTCGATGGCTATTTTCGGCGCGTTGGCTGCCAAGGGCAAGGAACCCTCTGCACCGCGTAAGATTGCCTATGGTATGATTGTGGCTGCTGTGGCTTATGCGCTGATGGCCTTCGGCTCCTTCGGACTGCCTATGCCTCAGACGGAGATGGGTGCCGACGGTAATCCTGTGGCTGTGCATGTTGCCGACGTAACACCGAACCTGCTCATCATGGTCTATCTCGTACTGACCTTTGGTGAACTGTTGCTGTCGCCCATGGGTATCTCGTTTGTATCGAAGGTGGCTCCTCCCAAGTATAAAGGCATGATGATGGGTGGCTGGTTTGTGGCTACGGCTATTGGTAACCAGCTTGTTGTCGTCGGCGGTCTGCTGTGGGGAGCTGTGCCCCTGTGGGTATGCTGGTGCGTTTTCCTCGGTGTCTGTCTCGTAGCAGCTGTCTTTATGTTTGCTATGATGAAGCGCTTGGAGAAAGTGTGCTAAAAAAGGAGAAAATGAGAGATTGAGAAAATGAGAGATTGTGGTCTGCGTTTATTCTTGACGTTCGTCTTTCTGTCTTATTTTCTCATTCTCTCATTTCCACAATCCTTCACGCTCGTGGAGCTGAACTGCGAGAATCTGTTTGACTGCAAACACGATTCCCTGAAGCAGGATACGGAGTGGCTGCCTAATGGACAACGGCGTTGGTCTCCTGCCCGATATTGGCGAAAACTGAACCATATCGGCCAGGAGATTCTTTCGTGCCAGGAGGAAGGCGTTCCCGACCTGGTGGCACTGGTGGAGGTGGAGAACGACTCGTGCCTCTTCGACCTGACGAGGCGCTCTTTGTTGAGAAATGCAGGGTATGAATATCTGATGACGCAGTCGCCCGACGTCCGTGGTATTGATGTCGCCTTGCTCTATCAGCCTTTTACTTTCCGTCCTATATGCTACGACTATCTGGACGTTAAGCCTCTGGAGGGGATGCGTCCTACGCGAGATATCCTGTATGTACAAGGGGAAACCCTGCGTGGCGACACGCTGCATGTTTTCGTCGTGCACGCTCCCAGCCGCTTTGGCGGAGAGAAGGCTACACGTCCCAACCGCCGACTGGTAGCTGACCGTGTGGCAAACGCTATCCGGCGCCTGCCCTCAAAGGCTCAAGTGATAGTCGTCGGTGACTTTAACGACTATGCCACAGACCCTGCCCTCCGGTATCTGGAACAGCAGGGACTGCACAACGTCACAGCCGGTGCTCAGGGCTTGCGTGCCAAAGAAGGAAAACGGCGTGATGCCGTGCTGGCAACGTACCGCTATCAAGGTCGTTGGGAGAGCATCGACCACGTGCTGGTATCAACGAGGTTTCAGCGACCACCTGCCGCTGGTAGTACGCTTTCGCTTTCCTTCTTCGCAATAACAATATAATAAAGGTATAAGAATTTAAAACCATAAGACGTATGAACAAAAAGACACTATGGATGCTGGCCGTCATCCTTTGCTACGGCCTCACTTTGCAAGCTCAGCCCAAGGGCGAGCCGTATTTCACCAAGGACGAGATGCCTGACATGGTCAAGTTCCTGCCGGCACCGCCCGACAGTACATCGGTGGACTTTGCCCGCGACCTGCATCGCTACTTCTGGGGTAAGGAGATGCGTAACAACCCTGAGCGCGCCGCTATGGCCCTTCGCGATGCGGTGTTCTCGCTGGAGACCATCCTGACGGAGTATGAGGAGGCTTTCGGCATGAAGATTACCAAGGAGGGAACGCCTGAAATCTACAAGGTGCTGCTCGACGGCACGGAGACTGCACACAACATTGGCAGCAATCCCAAGCGCTACTACATGCGTCGTCGTCCCTTCATGCGGTTCAACGAGTCTACGCTCTATCCCAAGGACGACGAGGACTTGCGCCACAATGGCTCCTATCCTTCGGGACATACTATTCTGGGATGGAGTGCAGCGCTCTTGATGATGGAGATTAACCCCGACCGTGCCAACGAGATTCTGGCTCGTGGCTACCAGTATGGCGAGAGCCGCGTTATCGTGGGTGCCCACTGGCAGAGTGACGTCGATGCCGGCCGACTGGCTGCGAGTGCTGCTTACGCTAAGATGCACACCAGCGACGCCTTCCTGAAGCAGATGGCCAAGGCCCGCAAGGAGTTCCAGCGCCTGTCAGAGAAAGCCAAGCGCTAAGCAGTATTAGCGCAATATACAGAAGAGCCCCGGCACTCAACCAGAGTGTCGGGGCTCTTGATGTTTAACGCATGTGTCTTACTCCTTGATGTTCGGCAGTTCCAAGCCGATGCCCTTCTTCTTATCAACGGCTTTCAGAATGAAACCGAGGACAAGGGCGGCAACACCGAGGCAGGCCAGCATAACCAGCGGAGCGGTATAGTCCAATTCCGTAGCACTGGTGCCTTCGGGATTGGTGGCGTCAAGCACCTTGCCGATGAGTAGGGGGAACAGCCACAGACCGATGTTCTGAATCCAGAAGATGAGGGCGTAGGCCGAACCGATAACCTTCGCATCCACCAGCTTCGGAACGCTGGGCCACAGCGAGGCGGGAACCAGTGAGAACGAAGCGCCCAGCACCAGGATGGTGATGTAGGCAATAATGATGCCGCCTACAGCACTGCCTTTGAACAATGGCAGGATGAAGGCAAACGTCAGGTGGCAGAAGATGAGCAGCAGCGAACCCAATACGAGCATGGATACTGCCTTGCCGTGATGGTCGAGATAGCTGCCCAGGATGGGAGTGATGAGCACGGCCAACAGGGGGAATACGGCGAAGATGCTCTCGGCCGTCTGACGCATGAAGCCCATGTAGCAGTAGCAGATGAGGGCGGCAATGCTGATGGCTAACAGAAAGAACCTGTTGGCACTCTTCTTCTGGAAGTTAGAGGCGAAGCCGGCGGCAGCTACCACGAGCATGATGACATATTGGACGATGGTGACTTCAGGGCTGGCCCAGAAGGAATCAGCGTTGGGTTCCGTCAGCGTCAGGTTGCACTGCAGCATGTTAACGGCATACTTCTGGAAGGGGAAGATAGCCGAATAATACAAGACACACAGCAGGGCTACGAGCCAGAAACCGCTGTCGCTGAGAATCTTACCGATATCGCTGACCTTGAAGGGGTCGTCCTTCTCCTCGGCCTCACCGGTCTGAGCGTCCAGCTTCTGGTCCATGAAGAAATAGGCGATGGTCATGATGAGCGCGATGCACATCAGTACGACACCGAAGGCTACGCTGCGGCTGACGCTGACCACGCCACCCAGACGGGCAAAGAACGGCGAGAAAATCATGCAGGTGGCAACGCCCAGACGGGCCAAAGCCATCTCTGAACCCATGGCCAAAGCCATCTCGCGGCCCTTGAACCACTTCACGATACCACGACTCACCGTAATGCCTGCCATCTCGCAGCCACAACCGAAAATCATGAAGCCGCAGGCGGCAAACTTAGCTGAGGCGGGCATGCCCTCATAGAATGGCGAGACTCCCAATTCGTCGAAGACGGGGATGTAGTTCAGGTTGTTCGTGAACCAAGTCTCGAGTCCGCTACCAGCAAAGCTCTCGCTGACGGCATACCACTTGGTGCAGGCACCGATAAACATAACGGCAGCGGAGAGCACCATGGTGAAGCGTACGCCCATCTTGTCGAGGATGATACCGGCAAAGATGAGGAAGAAGACAAAGACATTGAGGAATACCTCTGAGCCCTGCATGGTGCCGAAAGCTGTAGAGTCCCAACCACGCGTCTCTTGCATCAAGTCCTTGATGGGGGAGAGGATGTCCATGAAGATGTAGCTGCAGAACATGGCCAGTGCCAGCAGCAGCAAGGCGGTCCAGCGCATGGCCGCTGAATCGCGCAGTGTTTTCTGAATAGTTTGTGTCATAATTACTGTTAATCGCTTTAACACCACTTGCGGGTGCTAAAGCGATTCTTGTTTAACAATTAATTTATTGAATGATTACCTTTTTGCCATTAACAATGTACAGTCCCTTCGTCGGGCTTGCCACACGCTGTCCCTTCAAATTATAATAGGTATTGGAGAGCGGCGCCTTGAACGAAACCGGCGTCGAGATACCGGAAGCATTAGTGATAAGACCCTCGATGGCGATATTGCAGAAACCATAGCTTTTGGGCGTTACATTGTGCGTATTGGAGTCTTCGAAAGCCAAGTCGTAGAGGTTAATGACTAACTTTGCCTCGCCGGAAGTTGCATTGCCGTCCAACCCTTGGGTATAGGTGGTGTAGTAGGGTGATTCATCTGGTTTTCCACTTGGTGTGCTGTTACGTTTAGGTGTAGCTCCCTGACAAAGAAGAGTTGTTCCGTTGCCGTCAATCCACTTGGCGTCGATTTTTCCTTTATCAGTACCATTGCGTGTAGCAGTAAAGGATACACTGGTAGCTTTCAGCGTATAATCGTTCTTGGGCTTGATGCTGAATGTAATGGCGTTGCCGTCAGCGGCCGAGGTGTTAATTTCCTTCTGCCAAATAAGAGTCTCTTTATAACCGCCAGCGGTCAGTGTTTTATTCTTTGTCGGGTCAGCACCTGTTCCATAAGTAAGTTCAGAACCTATGGTTACCGTCGCACTAGCAATGCCTGCTGTCGCCTCACCACTGAGTGTTGCAGTCTGCATGGCTTCGCCAGTGCTAAACGGCCATGTGATGAAGCTGTTGACAGTAGGCTCAGGATTGTCTCCATATGGTAGTTTTGGACCTGCATAGCTTATGGTGGTAGTAGGAACATCACTATAGGGCGCAACAGTATAGTTATAAGGAACGGTCACAGCTTGGCTGCCAACATCGGCAGGCTTACTCTGTCCTGCCGTATAATTGTCATTTGCCCATGTTACTGCTTTTGCATCAGTTTGGCTATAGAAATTTGATACAGCGTTGTCAACATAGTTACCTTCAATAAGGAACTCAGAGTTTTTACGCGGGTTGATACAGTTGCTGGAGCCTGAGCAGGTGTAGTAGTTGTTCAGCAGGTGTATTTTGCCGACTCGCGCCATAGGCATTCGCTGTTTACACCCCGTGCCCCACCAGTTGAAAGCAAAGGTGGTGTTCAGGTATCCTGTCGCTTCGTTGTCGCTGCTGCCTATGAGGTTGGTATTCATATGGTCGTAGGAGCGACTGGTATAACTGAATGTACACCAGCTGACAGTGTTAAAGTCAGCTGAATTGGTGATGTCGAAGTTGCCGTCTTGGCCGTCTTGGAAAGAACAGTGGTCTACCCAGCAGTTCTTGGCACCAATGAATGATATCAAGTCAACTCCACCTACATCTGCAGAACCTGGTCCCACTAACTTCAAATTACGAATAATGATGTTCTGGCTACGAACCTCGAAAATACCTGACCTACGATAGTTTTCGTTGTTGTCACCTGTTTGCTCGATGATGGTTTTGCGGGTGTAGAATTCTCGTTCCTCGGTTTCTATATATTGTCCGTTAGGCAACTTTCTGGATGCTTTACTAGAACTGGATGTGCTTTTTGATCGTACATCAGCAGCGTCAAGTGCCGCCTGAATCTGTTCGGTGAGATACCATTGGGTGCGGATACATGCATTGTTGATACCGATGATGGTTCTGTTAGAATTTGTAACACCTGCAGGTTGCGATACTATGAACTCGCCTTGTGAACCGTCAAGAATGACGACGTCGTTATTCTTAATAGCATTTTGAATATCGCCTTTCATGTCTAATCCGTTGGATTTCAGAGTGGCGACTTTGCCCGTAAATCCATCAGGAATGGGATAAGTCCAAACGCCGCCACCAGTGACGTCGTAAGTTTTGCTGTCGTCGGTGCGTGACGATACGGTACAGAAGCCGAAGGGCTTGTTCAGGTCGTAAGTGCTCTGTGCTGCGGCAGTCATCGACAGCAGTGCGGCCATTATTGATACAAATGTCTTTTTCATATTGCTTGTTTGTTTAGTAGTTACTATCAGTATTATATCCTAATGCTTCCATTTCGAGGCTTGCCCAGATGAAGGGGCCGATGCCCTTGCCGTCGTTGTCGCGGACAGGCTCGCTGAGGTAGTAGGCGAAGGAACCGTCACGACGGCGGTTCTCCTTGACGGTACCCTTGGGGTTGATGCGCTTCAGGGCCTCTACCACCTCAGGAATGGCAGCTGGGCCCAAGCCGGCTACGGCGCAGCAGTTGGTGAGCGAGATGCTCTTGTCGGCATTGACCTTGATGAAGTTGTTGATTATGCCCTTGTAGGCACGGATGCCTGCCTGCTGGTACTTCTCGCCGACATAGCCTAAGCGATAGGCCTTCAGCAGGGCGTAGGTGAACATGGCCGAGCAGGTTGACTCCAGGTAGTTGCCCTCGCGAAGGGGGCTGTCCATCACCTGATACCACAGGCCGGTCTTCGCGTCCTGCCACTTCAGAATAGCGTCGAAGTCCTTCTGCAGCAGGTCGATGAGCTCGCTGCGACGGGCATAGTCCTTCGGCATGGCGTCGAGTATCTCAATGAGGGCCATGGTGTACCAGCCCTGGGCACGTCCCCAGCAATGCTGCGACAGGCCCGTCTCTTTGTCGGCCCAGAAAGTCTTGCGCGTCTCGTCATAGGCGTGGCGGTTCAGACCGGTCTTGGGATCCAGAGTGCGCTGGTAGGTAATCTTTAGCTGGTTAACGGCATCGTCGTAAATGCTCTGTATTTTGAGCTGTGATGCTTGAACTTTCTTCTTTCCCTTGGCAGGGCTCTTCTCCGTCACGGGAGCCGTCAGACAGCGGAAGGGTAAGCCCATGAAGATGCCGTCGAGCCACACCTGATAGGAGTAGATGGCCTTGTGCCAAAACACCTTGTCGGCCACGGTGCGGGGCTGATCCTGCAGCTGCTTCATCATGGTCTGCATGGCCAGCAGGTTCTTCGGCTCCGGCCACTGGTTGTACATGCGGCTGACGAAGTGGCCCGTGCGGATGTTGTCCAGGTTGTAGTCCAGGATGTTGTAGCCCGTGATGTTGCCTTGCTCGTCAATCATCTTGTCGGTATAGTCCTGGCAGTACTTTCGGATGTCGTCGCCACCGTATTTCAGATAGGTGTCAAGCATGGCCTCCAGCTCGATGCCGACGACGTATCCCCACTTAGGCTGTGTGGCGAAGTCGAGCATCCAGGGCTCGGGCACACGCTTCATCTCTGAGTAGGTCATCCACTGCGAGTAGTTCTTGTAGGGCTTCTCCTGCAGCACCAGCGAACCGTTGACGAAAAGATTGTCAAAGCGGATGTCGCGATATTGGCCGGTCATGGAGTTGCCTGCTGCCACACCGTTGAACTGGCAGTTCTTGACGTCGACGTCATAAACCTGGCAGGCATCGGGCATGCCGACAACCATCACGCCGTACTTCGACTTCTGGCACGTCACGTTCTCCATCCATACGTTGCGCACGGTGGGGTTGAAACCACGGCAGCACACCTCGCGCGGCTCGTAGTCGGTATTGATCTTAAGCACCGCTTCGCCACATTGGCCGACGGTGACGTTGCGCATGTTGATGTTCTCGATGATGCCGCCACGACACGAATTGGTCTTGATGCGCAGTACGCGGTCCAGGTTGGGCGAGTCCATCTGGCAGTTCTCGGCAAACACGTTCTGGCATCCGCCGCTGATTTCGCTGCCGATGACCACACCGCCGTGGCCGTTCTCCATCTTGCAGTCGCGGATGATGATGTTCTTCGATGGGCGTCCGGCATAGCGGCCCTGACCGCCCTCGCGACCGTCGTTGTTGCGTCCTGACTTGATGGCGATGCAGTCGTCGCCGGTGTTGAAGAAGCAGTTCTCTATCATCACGCGGTCGCAGCTCTCAGGGTCGCAGCCGTCACCGTTGGGTCCGTCGTTGATGACGTGGACGTTACGAACGGTAACGTCTTCGCACAACAGGGGGTGGATGACCCAGAAGGGTGAGCGCAGCAGGGTGACGCCCTCGATGAGCACGCCCTGGCACTGGTTGGGATTGATGAGCTGAGGACGCAGTCCGTCCTGCGTACCGAAGCGGCGCTGATCCATGTCGACGCCGTCTTCAGCGGCCTTCAGCAGACGCTGGCGGGCACCGTTCCACTGGTGAACCTTCATGCCCTCCTTGTATCCGAATCTGGCATTGCTGACCCATGGCCACCATGTCTCCTTGGAGCCGCCGCCGTCGATGGTGCCACGGCCCGTGATGGCGATATCCTTCTGCTGATAGGCATAGATACAGGGCTGCAGATTCCAGCAGTCAACGCCCTCCCAGCGGGTCGGAACGATGGGGTAGAGCTCCGGCTCGAAGGCAAACTCCAGCACGGCACCCTCTTCGACAACCAGATTGACGTGACTCTTCAGCGTGATGGCAGCCGTCAGGAAGTGCTGGCCGGCAGGAACGATGACGCGACCGCCGCCCTTCTTTGAGCAGGCCTCGATAGCCTTGTTGATGGCTTTCTGGTTCTTGGCGGCAAGGTCTTTGGCCGATTCGGTTGCCTTTGACGCCGTGTTGGTGGCTTTGGCTCCATACTTGGTAATCAGGAAGTCGCGGTCGGCAAACTGCGGTACGCGAATACTCTGCTCAATCTGCTTGTACTGCTGCTCGTTCCATCCTCGGGCCTGCAGACCTAAGGCGACGATGCACAACATCAGCAAGGGAAATAGCTTCTTCATTGTTCAAATCAATTAGTAATAGTTCGTATTTGGCTACAAAGGTACGAAAAAAAGGACGAAACTTCGCCCTCTTTCACATTATTTATTATTAAAGGTTGTTGTAATGATGCGTTCAGCCTATTGACGTAAGGCCTCAAAAAGAGCATCGAGTGCCTTGTCGGCATCCCCCTGAGCCTCACTGAGCAGGGTGACGAATTTCGAACCGATGATGGCTCCGGCGGCATTCTGCTGGGCCGACTCTAAGGTCTGGCGGTTCGAGATGCCGAAACCGATCATGCGGGGATTGCGCAGATTCATCTGGTTGATGCGTCGGAAGTAGGCCTGCTTCTGCTCGTCGAACGACTGCTGGGCACCCGTAGTAGCAGCCGACGACACCATGTAGATGAAGCCGTCAGTGTGCTCGTCGATGAAGCGGATGCGTTCCTCGGACGTCTCGGGCGTGATGAGCATCACCACGCGCAGGTCGTAGCGGTCCGCCACGGGCTTCACCTCTTCCAGATAGTCCTTGAAGGGCAGATCGGGAATAATTATGCCGCTGACGCCGCTGTCGACGCATGCCTGGCAGAAACGCTCTATACCATATTGCATGATGGGGTTCAGATACCCCATGAGCACCAAGGGAATGTGTACTTCGTCCTTGATGGCCTTCAGTTGGTCGAAGAGTCGCTGTAGCGTCATGCCGTTCTTGAGGGCCGTGGTGGCGGCATCTTGAATGACGGGACCGTCGGCCATGGGGTCACTGAAGGGAATACCGACTTCTATCATGGAGATGCCTCGACGCTGCATGGTCAGGATGACATCGCTGGTGCCGTCCAGCGTTGGAGCTCCGGCACAGAAGTAGAGCGACAGCAGCTTGCTGTTTTTGTTCTCGGAGAACAGTTGATTGATCTTATTCATAGTGCTTGGATGAATGTTTTGAGTTGTTGAATATCCTTGAGCCCTGGTGCGAGCTCGAAACGAGAGTTGAGGTCAATGCCGGCGCATTTCTCGACGGGGAAACCGTTGAGCACTCGGAGGGCGCGGAGACGTTCTGCATCATTAGGACCGATGCCGCCGCTGAGGAGGAACGGGGTCTCGCCGGCGTAATCGGCGAGCACGGTCCAGTCGAACTTCGTTCCGTTGCCGCCTACCTGCTTCGACTTTGTGTCAAAAAGGAAGTAGTCGACGATGCCTTCGTAGGGCTCGGTCTGGGCGAGGTCGGCGACGGTGGCGATGTTGAAGGCCTTGATGATGGCGATGGAATCGCCACACAAAGAACGGAGCGTCTGAATGAAGGCGGGCGACTCTTGGCCGTGCAGTTGGATGTAGTCGAGGGCGTAGTCGGCAACGTGCTGGCGGATGTCCTCGATAGAGGCGTCGACGAAGACACCGACGCGCTTGCACTTCGATGGCAGATAGGCAGGCCGCTCGCTTACATACCGGCTTGACTTGGGCCAGAAGATAAAGCCCATCAAGGGAGTGAAGGGTGAAGGGTGAAGCGTGAAGAATGAAGAGCGATGGGTGAAGAGTTGCTCCACCTCGCGGATATTCTCTGCTTCTCGCATGCCACAGACCTTGATAATCATAGGGCTTATGGGACTTATGGGACTCATGGGGCTAATGGGTTAGCAGGTTGATGAAATCGTGAAGGGCGGTACCCGGGTCGGCAGTCTTCATAAAATTCTCGCCGATGAGGAAGCCGCGAAAGCCTGCCTGCCGCAGGGCGCGGACGGTATCCGGATGAGAGATGCCGCTCTCGCTGACCAGAACGGGCGCTCCAACGGCTGAACCGCTGGACACTATAGCGGCACGAAGTTTCTCTGCCAGACGGAACGACGTCTCGACATCTGTGACGAAGCTGCCCAGATGGCGGTTATTGATGCCGCAGAGGTCGGGACCTAGTTCGGCGTACTCCAGTTCCTCCTCGCTATGCATCTCGAGCAGTACCTCCAGCCCTAAGGCATGCGCCTTGTCCAGCAGCGTCTTACATTCCTGCTTTGTCAAGCAGGCGGCGATGAGCAATACGGCGGATGCTCCGCACAGGACTGCTGCATAGAGCTGCGCCTCGTCGATGACGAAGTTCTTGTAGAGCACGGGCAGGGTGACGCCACTCTGTCGCGCCGTACGGATGAAGTCGTCCGAGCCGCCGAAGTACTGCTCGTCTGTCAGTATGCTCAGGGCGGCGGCACCGTTCTCCTGATAGCTCAGCGGGATGATGTCGGCCCGGCCGTCCTCCTTGATCCAGCCCTTGGAGGGCGAGCGGCGCTTGAACTCGGCGATGATGCCCGTCGGGGACGTAAGCAGCGCCTGCCGCAACGAGGGCTTGGGGGAGGAAATAGCGGCGGTGGCAAAACCACCGCTAACAGATAAAGCAGCACGGATAGCGGGCAGTTCAAGGCGCTTGTGGGCGATTATTTCCTGTAGGATGTCCATATTCGATTAGCTGTTCAGTTCCACGAATTTCTTGAAGGTGCGGAGGGCGCTTCCGCTGTCGATGCTCTCGCGGGCCATGTCGATGCACTCCTCGATAGGCTTCTGACCGCGCTCCAGTACCTGTATGCCGAAGGCGGCATTAGCCAGCACGATGTTCTTCTGGGCAGGCATCGCCCGGTTCTCCAGCACGGCATCGAAGATGTCTTTCGCCTCTTCTTCTGTTGCACCGGCCACTAACTCCTCGGGACGCGCCTCGCTGAAACCAAGGTCGGCAGGCTGGAAGATGCGCTCGTACTGGTTGGTAGTAACCTTGAAGGGGCCGGTCAGCGAAATCTCGTCATAACCGTCGATGCTGTTGACAATGCCGTAGTCAATGCCCAGACGTTGGTATACTTGGTGATAGAGGCGCATCTGGTCGAGGTTGGCTACGCCCAACAGTTGACATTGGGGCTGTGAGGGATTGACCAGCGGACCCAATAGGTTGAAGATGGTAGGAAACTGCAGGGCCTTGCGGATGGGACTGACGAACTTCATGGCACGGGCAAAGAGCTGGGCATGCAAGTAGACGATGCCCGCCTCGTCCATGCAGCGGTTTAGCTTATCCAAATCGTCGGTGAACTGCACCCCGTGCTGGGCGATGACATTCGACGCGCCGCTGATGGATGTGGCGGCATAGTTGCCGTGCTTGGCCACCTTGTAACCTGCTCCGGCAATGACAAAGCACGACGTCGTCGAGATGTTGAACGTGTTCTTGCGGTCGCCACCTGTGCCCACTACGTCGATATAGCGGTCGGCATGCAGCAGGGCGGGTACGCCGGTCTCTAAGATACCGTCGCGGAACCCCAGCAGCTCGTCGACGGTCACACCGCGCATCTGCAGGGCTGTCAGCAGGGCGGTAATCTGTTCTGTCGGGTATTCACTCTGCGTGATACCGACAAGGATTCCTTTCATTTCTTCACGAGTCAGTTCCTCGTGGTTCAGCATCCTGTTCAGGATGTCTTTCATTGTCTGTTTCATATAGTATGGTGTTGTGTTGTTTCGATATTTCTATATTTCGACTTTAAAGAAAGAGCCAATTCTGCAACATCTTCTTGCCGTCGGGTGTCAGTACACTCTCAGGGTGGAATTGGATTCCGCGGATGTTCAGCGTCTTGTGCTTGAGGGCCATGATTTGCCCCTCGTCACTCTCGGCGGTAATCTCCAGACAGTCGGGCAAACCTTCCTTGGCGACGACCCACGAGTGGTAGCGTCCCATGGTAATGCGACGCGGCAGACCGTAGAAGATTTCGTCGTTCTCATACTGTGTTCCTTCGGTCGCCACGCCGTGGAAAACGTCGCTGAGGTTCTCCAAACGGCCGCCGAACACCTCGCCGATGGCCTGATGACCTAAACAGACCCCGAGGATGGGCTTCCGTCCGGCATAGGTGCGGATGACGTCAAGCAGGAGTCCTGCCTCCGAGGGAATGCCGGGGCCGGGACTGAGGATAATCTTACTGTAGGCCTCGAGGTCCTCGAGACGGAACTGGTCGTTGCGCAATACTGTCACCTCTGCGCCCAGCTCACGGACGAGGTGTGCCAGATTGTAGGTGAACGAGTCGTAGTTGTCGATGATGACTATTTTCATAATGGGTTTAATGGGGCTAATGAGACTTATGGGCCTTATGGGTTTTAGAGGGTTTCTGCCAGTTGGATGGCGTGGCGCAGGGCACCGAGTTTGTTGTTGACTTCTTGCAGTTCGTATTCCTCGTCACTCTTGGCCACGATGCCACCGCCGGCCTGGAACCATAACTCGCCGTTTCGACTGACGAAGGTGCGGATAGTGATGGCTTGGTTGAGAGAACCGTCCAGTCCGATGACGCCGATGCAACCGCCGTAGGCACCGCGATTGTGCGGCTCGTACTCAGAAATCAGTTGCATGGCGCGCACCTTCGGGGCACCGCTCAAGGTTCCGGCGGGGAAGGTGTCGATAAATGCCTTGATGGTATCCTTGTCCTGATCTACCTCGCCGCTGACACGACTGACGAGATGTACCACATGGCTGTAGTACTGGATGTCCTTGTAGTAGTCGACCTGTACATGGTGGCAGTTACGGCTGAGGTCGTTGCGAGCCAGGTCGACCAACATGACATGCTCGGCATTCTCCTTCGGGTCGTTGCGCAGAAACTCTGCCGCACGGCGGTCTGCCTCGGCATCGCCCGTTCGCTTCGTAGTTCCGGCAATAGGGTCGATATAAGCACGATAACAGGCTTTCCTGTCACCTCTCACCTCTGACTTTTCACCTCTAATAATACGGCAGTGTGTTTCGGGCGACGAGCCAAAGATGCGGAAACCACCGAAGTCGAAGTAGAACAGATAAGGTGAGGGATTGATGCTGCGCAGGGCGCGATAGAGCTTGAAGTCATCGCCTTCGAAGCGTTGGATGAATCGGCGTGACAGTACAATCTGGAACACGTCTCCGCGCAGACAATGCTGGATGCCGCGACGGATGTTGGCCTTGTGCTCCTCGTCCGTCAGCGTGGAACGGACGTCACCCACAGGGTGAAAGTCGTAGGGCTGGATATTGCTGCGGTTCATGCTCTTGAAGATGGCAGAGAGTTCTGCATCATGGGACGACTCGTCGTCTGCAACAAGACATGCTACTGTAAGCTGGTTGTTGAAATGGTCAAAGACGATGACGTCCTTGTATAGGATGTACAGCATGTCTGGTGCATCGTTCTTCTCCTGTGTCTCGTCTTTGACGGCAATGCCCTCGAAGTAGCGAACAGCGTTGAACGATGTATAGCCATACAGTCCGAAGTATTCAGAGTGATTGCCTTCAACCTTCACGCAGTCAGTAAGTGCATGAATGGCTTCAGCTGTGCTGAAGTCTGCAGACAAGGATTGTTGCTGCTTGCGGCCGTCGGGAAGGGTGATGGTGGCGATGCCGTGTCCGATGGCAACGCTGGCAAAGGGGTTGATGCCGATATACGAGTGGGCATTGTTCTTGTCGTGATAGTCGCTACTCTCCATGAGCGCACTCTGCGGATAGAGGTCGCGCAGTCGCATGTAGACCGACACTGGTGTGTAGAGGTCTGCCAAAATAGTCTGCGACACCGTTTTATACTTAAAGGTATTCATAAATTCAAAGTTAAAAGTTTCCGTATTCTCCTGCCATTTGCTTGTTGTTTAGATAGGTCTCTACGTCTTTGTCGCCACGACCGCTGACAGTCAGCACTACCACGTCGTCCTTGTGAAACTGCACCTTGCTGAGGGCGGCGATGGCGTGAGCACTCTCCAAGGCGGGGATGATACCCTCCAGGCGAGTCAGTTCGTAGGCGGCGTGAACGGCCTCGTCATCGTTGACCGAATAGACGGTAGCTCGGTGCTGCGTGGCCAGATTGGCGTGCATGGGACCGATGCCTGGGTAGTCGAGACCCGCCGAGATACTTTCTGCCTCAATGATTTGACCGTCGGGAGTCTGCATGACCAGCGTCTTCGAACCATGCAGGATTCCCAATCTGCCAGCATGGATGGTGGCAGCGGTATGACCCGTGTCGGCACCTTGTCCGCCAGCCTCGGCCAGGATAATCCTGACGCGCTCGTCGTCGATGTAGTGATAGATGGTACCTGCGGCATTGCTGCCACCACCCACGCAGGCCATCAGTACGTCGGGATAGTCGCGGCCCACCTTCTCCTGCAGCTGTTCCTTAATCTCTTCGGAGATGATGCTCTGCAGACGAGCCACCATGTCGGGGTAGGGGTGGGGACCTACCGTACTGCCTATAATGTAAAAGGTGTCGGCAGGGTGACAGCACCAGTCGCGGATAGCCTCATTGGTAGCGTCTTTCAACGTCCAGTTGCCAGTCTTGACGGGACGCACCTCGGCACCCAGCATCTTCATACGTTCCACGTTGACATGCTGGCGCTCCACGTCCAAAGCACCTTGATACACCACGCAAGGCATGTCCATCAAGGCGCACACCGTAGCGGTAGCCACGCCGTGCTGACCAGCGCCAGTCTCGGCAATGATACGCTTCTTGCCCATCTTCTTGGCCAATAGAATCTGGCCGATGGTGTTGTTGATTTTGTGAGCTCCCGTGTGGTTCAGGTCCTCGCGCTTCAGATACAGCTGACAGCCGTATTTCTCACTCATGCGCTTGGCCAGATACAGGGGAGAGGGACGGCCTACATAGTCGCGCAGCAGGGTGCGGTATTCGTCCTGAAACTCCTTTGACTCGATGATGGGCAAATACTGCTCCTGCAGGTTTTTGACCGTTGCATAGAGAATCTCTGGTACATAGGCACCGCCGAATTCTCCGTAAAAGCCTTTGTTGTCTACTAAATAGCTCATGTTGTGTATGTATATTGTAGTGTTGGTTACTATGTAAAAGGAAAAGAGGCTGTCGCGATAACGACGAGCCTCTTATTTCTATGATGTTTTGAATACATGAAGGCAACGTACCCGCGACTATTTGAATCTCGAGTTACGCCACCACCAAATATTGTTCATCGTTTTCATGCTGTTTCCTAGTTTGCTTTTTGATTTCGTGGCAAAAGTACACATATTTCTTTTAATCTGCAAATTTTTCGGCAATTATTTTTATATTTTGATAGAAAAAGTGTAATTTTGCCGCTGAATTACAAATGATGTATACATGAACATACAAGAATTACTGAATAAGACCGACCGTTTTGCAGCCAATGCCGGCTGCCAGATAACTGAAGTGGACGAACATCATGCCGTTGCCCGAATGACAGTGACTCGCCAACACCTCAATGGCGGAAACGTCTGTCAGGGTGGGGCGCTTTTTACCTTGGCCGACCTGGCCATTGCAGCCCTCATGAATTATCAAGGGCAACTGACCTTTGGCATTCAAAACAATATCATGTTTGTCTCCAGTGCTCGTGAAGGTGATGTTCTGAAAGCTGAGGCCGTCCATGTCTGCAACCATCATAAGATTCCTTCCGTTGAGGTGACCGTTACCAATCAGGAAGGACAAGTCATCTGCCACGTCACAGGCATCGGCTATCGAAAGAATACGCAGTTGCCTACGGAGTAATCCAATCGTAGTCTTTTACTTCTATTATCAATTTCGTTCCGTAATAGAAGCCCACTATTCCACTTATTAGGTGTCTCGCGTACCGATTATATATACGTATTGATTGTGGTATTGCGGGTTGCTTGCTAAATTGTAGGCATCCTTAATGCCCTTACTGGCATCGGACAATGAAACAGGGAATAATTCGTCGTTAGTGAACTGCTCTGTCGTTCCGTCCGATTTTTTGCTGGCTAAAACCAATGCAGTATTCCCGGTGAACGGTGCAGAGAACTCGGCATTGCTCATAAACCGTGTGGTTGCGGCAACGATGAATCATTTGACGCAAATCTGACTACCCAAAGTAGCTTCTTGTACTTCTGCAACCGTTAATGCACCCTGTTTGGATTCTGCGGTGATACCGACTTCTGGTGCTCCTTGGTCACTCTCGCTTGTGCCAATGCCTTTCTCGCAACCCGACAAGAGAAGAACCGATAATAATACTCCTATGATGTAAAAAAGTTTCATGACACAAAGATAATTAGAATAAGGACAAAAACAAAAGAAAATTAAAAAAAGTTGGCAAAAAATTTGTTTTTTATGTAATTATTGTCTAAATTTGCCCCCGATAAGCATTGCGCCGGCCATTGCTGACGTCCTTATCGTCATTCATAAGTTGAGGTTGGTAGCGTCCTGCACCAACCTCTTTTTATGTTCTAAAGTCTATTGTTGTTCTGTAATCAGTAAGGTCTCAGATTTCCCATCCGATAGCTGAAGCCCCCAGTACGGCAGCCGATGCTCCGTCCAGACCGCTGACCAGGAACTGTGCCTTGCCCTTGAAGACATTCATGACGGTTTCGTTGTATGCTTGCTTGATGGGGTTCATCAGTAGGTCGCCGGCTTTCACCATACCACCGAAGAAGATGAATGCCTCGGGAGAGCAGAACGTGGCAAAGTCAGCACAGGCCTCGCCGAGCATGCGTCCGGTAAATTCGTATATCTCCTTGGCCAAGGTGTCCCCTTTTCCAGCAGCAATACTGACATCCAGTGAGGTGATGTCCTCGGGGTTCATGTCACGCAGCAAGGAGGGACGGTCGGTCTTGCTCAGCATTTCACGAGCCGTGCGGGCCACACCCGTTGCCGAACAATATGTCTCCAGACAGCCTTTACGACCGCATCCACACAGACGGCCTTCCTCGCCTCTAACCACTCTGACGTGACCTAACTCGCCTGCCATACCGTCGCTGCCGTACACCAGCTGGCCATTGACGACAATACCCGAGCCGACACCCGTTCCGAGGGTTATGACGATGAAGTTCTTCATGCCACGGGCTACGCCATAGACCATCTCTCCGATAGCAGCGGCATTGGCGTCGTTGGTGATGGCTACAGGCAGTCCGCTCAGCCGGTCGCTGAACATCTTGGCAAGCGGCACGGTTGTCTCGTGGGCCCACTTGATGTTGGGAGCAGTCTCAATGCAGCCGTTATAGAAGTTGCCGTTAGGGGCACCAATGCCCATGGCCTTAATCTTGTCGAGACCGCCGGTCTGTTCAATAATAGCCTCCAAGGCATGAACCGATGCGTCTACAAAGGCTTCTGCCGTGTTGTAATCCTGAGTCTTGATAGCGGTAGTGGCCTTGATGTCTCCGCGCTGGTCTACAATGCCGAAGACGGCGTTCGTTCCTCCTAAGTCTAAACCAATCACATGTGGCTTGATGTTCTGTTGATCGTTCATAATATGGTAATAAATAGTTGACGTTTTGCTGATTCAGCGCACAAAGTTACAAATTTATTCTGAAATAGCAAGTAGTTTCGGATAATTTTTGTACCTTTGCACTCGATATGGCATTTCCGATACATATAAATATTGTCGATCTCGTCCTGAAAGGCATGCTGATAGGCATGGTAGCTTCAGCTCCCATGGGACCGGTAGGTGTGCTTTGTGTGCAGCGAACGCTAAACAAGGGTCGCTGGCTGGGATTCATGACGGGTATCGGTGCTGCCATTAGTGATATAATCTATGCCGGTATCACGGGTTTCGGTATGGCCTTTGTGATGGATTTCATCAACAACGACCGCAACAAGTTCTACTTGCAGATCATCGGTAGTATCATGCTGTTAGCCTTTGGCATCTATACTTGGCGCAGCGACCCCACGAAGAATATCCACCAGTCGGGTAAGAAGAAGGGCAATACGTGGTACAACATGTGGACGGCCTTTCTGGTGACGTTCTCCAATCCGCTTATCATTTTCCTTTTCATGGGTCTTTTTGCCCAGTTTGCCTTTGTCATTCCCGACCGTCCCATCGAGATGCTGGTGGGCTTTGCCAGTATTGTAGGCGGTGCCCTGTTGTGGTGGTATGGACTGACTTGGCTGGTTGACAAGGCTCGCACCATCTTCGACGAGGGCGGCATCCGCATCATCAATCAGATTATCGGCACCGTGGTGATTGTCTTTTCCGTCATCTTCCTCTTCGGAACCATGACGAACCTCTTTACCTTCTTTTAGCGGGTAAAGCATCCCCATCAATTGTAAATTGCCCCATAAATTGTAAATAGTAAATTGTCAAATTGTAAATCAAATAGATGTTTATTGCCAACGAACTGCGTAAGACGAATATAGCCGAATACCTGCTCTATATGTGGCAGGTGGAGGACACCATCCGAGCCTTTGGGTGCTCTATCAGTCGTATCCGTCACGAATACATCGACCGTTTCGACTATAGTGACGAGCAGAAAGAGGAGGAGACCGACTGGTTCGGCAACCTGATTCGCATGATGAACTCGGAAGGCTGCCGTGAGCAGGGCCACTTGCAGATTAACAAGGTTACCATGCAACAGCTCTGCGAGTTGCATGCCCAGTTGCTCTCGTCCACCAAGTTCCCGTTCTATCATGCTGAATATTATAAGGTGCTGCCCTACATCGTAGAGTTGCGCAACCATGGCGCCGACAAGGACGAGAACGAGATTGAAACCTGTTTCAACTCGCTCTATGGAGTCATGATGCTGCGACTGCAGAAGAAGGAGATTACGCCCAACACCCAGCATGCCATCAAGGAGATAACCACCTTCATCGGTATGCTGAACGACTATTATCTCAAGGACAAGCAGCAACCTTTGGAGTTTGAATAATCAAAGCAGAATACTATGAATATACTGATTACTGGCTGTAACGGCCAATTGGGAAGCGAAATCCGGATGCTGGAGCAGGAGCATCCGGAGCATACCTTTTTTAATACCGATGTCGACGAATTGGACATTACCAACTTGTTGGCCATTGAGCAGTTCGTGACCGAGAACCAAATTGACGGCATCGTCAACTGTGCCGCCTATACGGCTGTCGACAAGGCCGAAGACAACAAGGAACTATGCACCACACTCAACACCGTGGCGCCGTCGTATTTGGCTTCTGCTATTGAGAAGCGGGGTGGGTGGATGATTCAGATTTCTACCGACTACGTATTTAACGGCACCAAGTACACTCCTTACGTCGAGACCGATACACCGTGTCCCGACAGCGTCTACGGCAGTACCAAGCTGGCTGGCGAGCTGGGCGTTTCGAAGTTCTGCAAGCGTTCCATGATTATCCGTACGGCATGGCTCTATTCGACATATGGCAACAACTTCGTCAAGACCATGATACGCTTAGGCAAGGAGAAATCTGAGCTGGGTGTCATCTTCGACCAGATTGGCACACCGACCTATGCCCGCGACCTGGCTCGTGTCATCATGGTCGCCATTGAGAAAGGTATCCAACCGGGAGTCTATCATTTCTCCAACGAGGGTGTCATTTCCTGGTACGACTTCACCAAGGCCATCCATCGGCTGGCAGGCATCACGTCGTGCCATGTTCGTCCCCTCCATACGGCAGAATTCCCCACGCCGGCACATCGTCCGCACTATTCCGTGCTCGACAAGACCAAGCTCAAGCAGACCTACAATATCGAGATTCCCTATTGGGAGGAGAGCCTTGCCGAGTGTATCGCTAAATTGTAAAATCATACAATTCCCAAATAAATAGTAAATTGTAAATCGTCAAATTGTAAATTAGTATTGTGAATCAGGAAATAGAGAGAAGAAGAACCTTCGCGATTATTTCGCACCCTGATGCCGGTAAGACCACGCTGACAGAGAAATTCCTGCTCTTCGGCGGACAGATACAGGTAGCAGGTGCAGTCAAGAACAACAAGATTAAGAAGACGGCCACCAGTGACTGGATGGACATCGAGAAGCAACGTGGTATCTCCGTGTCCACCTCGGTCATGGAGTTCGACTATACGCCCGACGGCTCTGATATAGAGTATAAGGTGAACATCCTCGACACCCCGGGTCACCAGGACTTCGCCGAGGATACCTACCGTACACTGACGGCCGTCGACTCAGCCATCATCGTGGTGGATAGCGCCAAGGGTGTGGAGACCCAGACCCGCAAGCTGATGTCGGTCTGCCGCATGCGCAACACCCCCGTCATCATCTTTATCAACAAGATGGACCGTGAGGGTCGTGACCCCTTTGACCTCTTGGATGAGCTCGAGCAGGAACTGGAAATCAAGGTTCGCCCCCTGTCGTGGCCTATCAACCAGGGTGCCAAGTTCAAGGGCGTATATAACATCTACGAGAACAAACTCGACCTCTTCACGCCCGACAAGCAGCGCGTCACCGAAAAGGTGAGTGTGGAGCTCAGTTCTGCTGAGCTCGACCAGCACATCGGTGAGCAGGATGCCGCCAAGCTGCGCGAAGACCTGGAACTGGTGGACGGCGTCTATCCCGAGTTCGACGTCGAGACATACCGTAGTGCCGAGGTGGCTCCCGTTTTCTTCGGTTCGGCGTTGAACAACTTCGGTGTGCAGGAGCTGCTGAACTGCTTCGTCAAGATAGCCCCCAGTCCCAAGCCCACCAAGGCCGAGGAGCGTGACGTGCAGCCCGACGAGCCCAAGTTCACGGGCTTCATCTTCAAGATTACGGCCAACATCGACCCCAACCACCGCTCGTGCATTGCCTTCTGCAAGGTCTGCAGCGGTCGGTTCCAGCGCAACCAGCCCTATCTGCATGTCCGTCAGGGCAAGACGCTGCGCTTCACTAGTCCCACGCAGTTCATGGCTCAGCGCAAGTCGACCATCGACGAGGCTTGGCCCGGTGATATTGTCGGTTTGCCCGACAACGGCATCTTCAAGATTGGCGACACGCTGACCGAGGGCGAGCAGCTACACTTCCGCGGTCTGCCGTCCTTCTCGCCCGAACTCTTCAAGTACATCGAGAACGACGACCCCATGAAGTCGAAGCAGCTGCAGAAGGGTATCGACCAGCTGATGGACGAGGGTGTCGCCCAGTTGTTCGTCAATCAGTTCAATGGTCGCAAGATTATCGGTACCGTCGGCCAGTTGCAGTTCGAGGTCATTCAGTACCGTCTGGAGAACGAATACAATGCCAAGTGCCGCTGGGAACCCGTCCACCTGTACAAAGCCTGCTGGATAGAGAGCGACGATGCTGCCGAACTGGAGAACTTCAAGAAGCGCAAGTATCAGTATATGGCCAAAGACAAGGAGGGCCGCGACGTGTTCCTCGCCGACTCCGGCTATGTGCTCTCCATGGCGCAGGAGGACTTCAAGCATATCAAGTTCCACTTTACCAGCGAGTTTTAGGTGGGAATTGGAAATTGAGAATTGAAAATTGAAAATTGAGAATTGGGAATGACAAGAGAAGAAGATATCAAGAATGCCGTTGAAGTGTTGCGCAAGGGTGGGGTGATACTCTATCCGACGGACACGGTCTGGGGCATTGGCTGCGACGCTACGAATGCTGAGGCTGTGAAGCGGGTGTACGACATCAAGCAGCGCGACGACTCCAAGGCGTTGATTTGTCTGGTCGACAGCGATGCTCGTCTGCAGCGTTACGTCAGGACTGTTCCTGATGTCGCTTGGCAACTCATCGACAGTCTGCAGGACAGCGATGCCAAGCCAACTACCCTCATCCTTGACGGAGCCATTAACCTGGCTCCGAACCTGATAGCAGAGGACGGCAGTATCGGTATGCGAATCACACAGGAGGCTTTCTCAAAGGAGCTGTGCTATCGTTTCCAGAAGGCTTTGGTGTCCACCTCGGCGAATATCAGCGGCGAGCCTGCTGCGCAGAACTATCAGGACATCGACCCTCGCATCATCGAAAAGGTAGACTATGTCTGCTGGTCACGCCGCCAGGAGCATAAGCCCCATCAGCCCAGCAGCATCATTCGACTACGCCCCGATGGGCAGGTGACGATTATCAGGAAATAAGGATTAGCACTCGCGGTAAAAGTCGAGTGCTTCTTTTATTTCATCCTCGGTGGCTGTCTGGTTGATGCGGATGTCGCCAATGCCACCCAAAAGGGTGAAGTTGATGGTGCTGCCCTCGTTCTTTTTGTCGTGGTGCATCAGTTCCAGCAGATGGGGATAGTCGTCGCAGGTGATGGCCATGCGACCGTAATGCTCCTTGATGTATTGCACGGTCTGGTGCATGCGGTCAGAGGGGAAGCCGGTCTTGATGACCGACAGGTAGAGTTCGACGATGAGGCCGTAGGCTACGGCATAGCCATGTAGGATAGGGGAACCTACCCCCGTCCTCTCCCCAAGGGAAGGGTGCTGGTTGCTGCGTTCGAACGATAGCGACTCGAAGGCGTGTCCGGCGGTGTGTCCCAGATTGAGTGCCTTGCGCAGGCCTTTCTCCGTCGGGTCTTCGGTGACGATGCGCTGCTTCACGGCCACACTGTCTTCTATGGCGGAAACAAATTGCTCACTTTTCACTTCAACATCTTCACCGATCAATGCTGCCCACATTTTCTCGTCGCTGATGAGGGCGTGCTTCAGCATCTCGGCATAGCCGGAGAGCAGGTTTTCGTGGTCGAGGGTATGGAGGAACGTGGCGTCGAGGATGACGCTGCTGGCGTTGTTGAAGACACCGATTTCGTTCTTCAGTCCGCCGAAGTTGATGCCCGTCTTTCCGCCCACGGAGGCGTCGACCATCGAGAGTAGGGTGGTGGGAATGTTGATATACGCCAACCCTCTTTTGAACGTCGAGGCGGCAAATCCTCCCAAGTCGGTCACCATGCCGCCGCCGAGGTTCACCATCAGCGAATGGCGGGTGGCACCGCCCTGCTGCAGTTCGCTCCACACATGGCTCAGCGACTCCAGGTTCTTGTGCTGGTCGGTGGCACCGATGGTGATGACGCGTGCTCCCCGCAGACAGTCAAAGTCGCTGACGACGGGCAGGCAGCAGTTGCGCGTTGTCTCGTCGGTCAGAATGAATAGCCGGTCGTGGGGGCACAGATTGATGGCATCAGTCAGTGACTGACGCAGGTCTTTGGAGAAAATGACACGTTGTTGTTCCATCGTTGTTTAGCTCTTTGAGAGTGCAAAAATACGACAATTTTACTAATAATCTATACAAAATGCAAAGAATTTAGCAAAAAAGCATCATTTTTCTACGTTGTTCGTTAAACTTTTGCTAATTTTGCGCATCATAAGGATATAAATGGAAAACGAAACTAAACAATACACATGAGAAGATATATTTTCGTCATTCTTTTGTTGTGCAGTACCGTTGCGCTGATGGCACAGCACTACGTGACGGGTGTCCTCGTTGAAAACGGAACGGAAGAACCGCTGGTGCAGGCCACCGTCCGCCTGCTGGACAAGAAGAATGTGGTGAAGTCGGGTGCAGCATCCGATGTCATGGGACGCTTCCGCGTGCAGATTCCCAAGACGGGGCGCTATACCATCCAGATTAGCTGTGTGGGCTACAAGCCGTTGTCGCTGGAGATGCGTCTGGGCAGCGACAAGAACTTCGATATGGGTACCGTCTCGATGGAGTCGGACGCCGTGATGCTGAACGATGCCGTGGTGACGGGCAAAGCCAAGAAAGTCGTGATGAAGGCAGACACCTTTGTCTATAACGCTTCGGCCTTCCGTACGCCCGAAGGTTCGGCCATCGAGGAACTGGTCAAGCGCCTGCCGGGTGCTCAGATTGACGACGATGGCAAGATTACCATCAACGGCAAGGAGGTGAAGAAAATCATGGTCGACGGCAAGGAGTTCATGGTGGGCGACACGAAGACAGCCCTGAAGAACCTGCCCTCGAGCATCATTGAACGGGTGAAGGCCTATGACAAGCAGAGCGACCAGGCTCGCATCAGCGGTGTCGACGATGGCGAGGAGGAGACGGTGCTCGACTTCGGCATCAAGAAAGGCATGAACAAGGGCCTGATGCTCAATGCCAATATGGGTGTTGGTACGCAGGATCGCTATGCCAGTCGCATTTTCGGCGGATGGATGAAGGACGATCTGAAGATTTTTCTCATGACCAACGCCAACAATGTCAACGACATGGGATTCTCCAACCGCGGTGGCCGGTGGGGCGCTGGCCGGCAAGGGCTGACGGCTCCGAAGATGGCCGGTGTGAACCTGAACTACGAGAAGAAGGACCGCCTGACGCTCGATGGAAGCATCCGCTGGAACCATAGCGATGTCGATGCCAAGCAGCGCCAGTCGACGGAGAACTTCATGAGCTCGTCGGCGTCGACCTTCGGCAATAGCATCAGTCAGAAGTACTCCCGCAGCAACAGCTGGGACGGTCGTCTTCGCGTGGAGTGGCGCCCAGACTCTGTGTGGAACATCCTGTTCCGTCCCCAGTGGCAATATAATAGCAACGACGACCTGGCAGCAGGCAGTAGTGCTACGTTTAGCTCCGACCCCTACAGCGTCAACGGCATTTCCGACCCCTTGGATGGTGCTCAGTTGCAGCAGCTGGTGGATGCCAAGCTGGTGAAGAACAGCAACCGGAACAACAGCATCGGCTATAGCGACAACAAGTCGTTCGGTGGTCGGTTGCAGATCAATCGCCGACTGAGCAGCACGGGGCGCAATATCACCCTGCGACTGTCGGGCAACTACGGTGAGGGCATGAGCCGTTCGTTCTCCAACAATGCGGTGAATTACTACGGTACCAAGCCCGACGACTTGGCCAACCGCTACGCCGTGACGCCTACGAAGAACTGGGACTACAGCGTGAAGACTACGTACAGCGAGCCTATCTTCCCCAAGACCTACCTGCAGTTCTCGTACCAATATGAATATAAGTACACGAAGAGCGACCGCGGCACCTACGACTTCAGCAAGCTGGGACTCGACTTCTTCAGCGTCACTCCCGAGTATCGCGGCTGGGACGACGAGTTGGCGCTGCTGGGTGGTCGGTCGTACGAAGACTATCGCGACCCCAACCTGAGCCGCTATTCGCAGTACAAGAACTATACCCATACCGCCGAGGCCATGCTGCGTGTGACTCGTAAGGCCTATCAGCTGAATGTCGGTGTGCAGATTATTCCGCAGCGGTCGCACTTTATCCAGGACTATCAGGGCGTGCACACCGATACGGTACGTACCGTGACCAATGTGACGCCGACGGCCGATTTCCGCTATAAGTTCAGCGATGTCAGCCAGTTGCGCTTCACCTACCGTGCCAATACCAAGCAGCCCTCCATGAGCGACCTGCTGGACATCACCGACAACAGCAACCCGCTGAACATCCGCAAGGGTAACCCGGGACTGAAGCCGTCGTTCACGCAGAACATCCGCCTGTTCTACAACAACTATTGGCAGAAATACCAGCGTAGCGTCATGGCCCACCTGTTCTTCAACATCACACAGAACGACATTTCCAACAAAGTTACCTACGATGATGCAACGGGCGCCAAGACGACACGCCCTGAGAATATCGACGGCAACTGGAACAGCTTTGCCATGCTGATGTTCAATACAGCGCTCGACTCCGCTGCCAACTTCTACGTCAACACCTTCACCACCCTGCGCTACGTCCATAATGTGGGCTATGTCAGTCTGCAGAACCGGGATTCCGAGCGTTCTACGACACGCTCCATGACCATCGGCGAGCGTCTGGCCACGGCCTATCGCAACGATTGGCTGGAGGTGGAACTCAATGGCCAGCTGGACTATCTGCGGGCTCGTAGCGAACTGCAGGAGAACAACAACCTCGACACGTGGACCTTCTCCTACGGTGCTTCCGTGCAGGTGACGGCTCCGTGGGGCACGCAGCTATCGACGGGTATGAATATGCAGAGTCGCCGAGGTTACAACGATGCCGCCATGAACACCAACGAGCTGATATGGAATGCCCAGCTCTCGCAGTCGTTCTTGCGGGGCAAGGCGCTGACGCTGTCGCTCCAGTTCTTCGACTTGCTGCACCAGCAGTCCACCTTCAGCCGCACCGTGACAGCCATGCAACGCGCTGATACTGAGTATAATGCCATTACCAGCTATGCCATGCTCAACGTCATCTATAGGCTCAACCTCTTTGGCGGCATGTCCAACATGAAGGGTCCCGGAGGTCGTGATGGTCGCGGCGGTCATCCTGGCGGCTGGGGCGGAGGCCGTCCTGGCGGTGGAGGTCGTCCCGGTGGCGGAGGAGGATGGGGTGGAGGCCGTCCCCGCTTCTAATCTCACCTCTCACCTCTCACCTCTCACCTCTCACCTCTCACCTCTTACCTCTAAAAAAATGTGCTGTCCGTTTGGTCAGCTCATTTTTTATCCGTACCTTTGTGGGCGTAATGGCAAATCATGTGCGAGAAATAGATAGTCCCAAGTGGCTGCAACAGCTCCTCGACTGGCGCGACCGCAACGTGAGCGACAAGATGTTCCTACTCATCCTGGCGTTCCTCGTCGGCCTGCTGTCGGCCGTTGCCGCCTTCGTGCTGCACGGGCTCATCAACCAGATTGTCGCCCTGCTGACCGGTCGCTTTGCCGCCGACTCCTACAACTGGCTCTACCTGGTCTATCCCGTGGTTGGTATCTACCTGACGTCGCTCTTCGTGCGCTACATCGTCCGCGACAACATCTCCCACGGCATCACGCGCATCCTCTATGCCATCTCGTCCAACCGCTCGCGGCTCAAGGCCCACAACACGTGGTCGTCGGTCATCGCATCGGCCATCACCATCGGCTTCGGTGGTTCGGTGGGTGCCGAGGCGCCTATCGTGCTCACGGGCTCGGCCATCGGCTCCAACCTCGGCCAGCTGTTCCGCCTGGACAACAAGACGCTGATGACGCTCGTGGGCTGTGGTGCCGCAGGAGCCATCGCAGGCATCTTCAAGGCACCCATTGCCGGTCTGGTGTTCACCCTCGAGGTGCTCATGATCGACCTGACAATGGCCTCGCTGTTGCCCATCCTCGTCAGCTGCGTCACTGCCACCTGCTTCACCTACGTCTTCAGCGGCAATGCCGTGCTCTTCACGTTCCATCTCGACAGCGACTGGACCGTCGAGCGCGTACCCGCCTGCATCCTGCTGGGTGTCACCTGCGGACTGGTCAGCCTCTACTTCATCCGTACCATGAACGCCTGCGAGGACATGTTTGCCCGCTTCAAGGACAAACCCTATGTCAAGCTCGTCATCGGCGGCATCATACTGAGCACCCTCATCTTCGTCTTCCCTTCGCTCTACGGCGAAGGCTACCACAGCATCAACCTGCTGCTGAACGGCAAGACGGAAGCTGACTGGAACCAGCTGCTCGACGGCTCGCTGTTCTACGGTCACCCCGAGTTCCTTATATTATATATAGGTATGGTGGTACTCACCAAGGTCTTTGCCACCTCGGCCACCAATGGCGGCGGCGGCTGCGGCGGTACCTTCGCACCCTCGCTGTTCATCGGCTGCTTCACCGGATTCCTCTTTGCACGACTGTGGAACATCCACGACATCGGTGTCTATGTGCCCGAGAAGAACTTCGCCCTGCTGGGCATGGCCGGCGTGATGTCGGGCGTGATGCATGCCCCCCTGACCGGCATCTTCCTCATTGCCGAGATAACCAGCGGCTACAACCTCTTCATGCCGCTCATGATTGTCTCCGTTAGCGCCTACCTCACCATCAACATCTTCGAGCCGCACAGCATCTACGGCATGCGACTGGCGCGTCAGGGTAAGCTTGTCACGCACCATACCGACCATGCCGTGCTGACGCTCATGAGTCTCGACTCCGTCATCGAGCGCGACTTCCAGGCCGTCGATCCCGATATGGAACTGGGACAGATGGTTCACAAGATCAGCCGTTCGCGCAACAGCGTGCTGCCCGTTACCGATGCCGCAGGAACCCTGTTGGGCGAGATAGATATCCTGAAAATTCGCCACGTCGTCTTCCGCACCGAGCTCTACCACCATTTCAAGGCCCATCAGCTCATGGTAGAGCCTGCTGCTACGCTGGGCGACGACACCCCCATGACGCAGGTGATGAAGACCTTCGAGCGCACCCAGGCCGACTGGCTGCCCGTCCTCGACAGCGACAACCACCTGAAAGGCTACATCTCCCGCAAGCGCTTGTACAACATGTACCGCAAGATGGTTCACGACTTCAGCCAGGAGTAGCTTCAACCAGCATATATATCCAAGGAGGACAAGAAGCTTTTCTGATGTGCTGATTTTGTGCATTTTTTCCCGTTTTCCTTGGTCGTTTAAAATGTTTGTTGTACCTTTGCACTCTGAGTAAAAATACTCACTTCACTGAGTAAATTGTAAAGCTATGTACAAAAGGGTTGAGTATCAACAAATTACAGAACGCTTAAAAGAGCAAAGAAAGTTCATTATGCCACCATCAACAAGGACATCTTGATGAGAACACCCAGGGATTTGACGTGTTTCGCAAAAGGTTCTCCCCCAAGTCAGCTTTCATAGTAGGCGACGGCGGCATCAGTGCTGAGGATTTCTTGTCCATGGATATCACAAATCTGTTCAAGTAAGGATAGGTTTGTCGCACAGACCCCACAGACCTTGTATCGCAAGGCCCCCTGATTTTACCTCAGCGTCTGGCCGATGGCATTGTATTCCTTGCCATCCTTGACGATGATGAGTCTGCCGCTGCTGATGACTTTCCTGGCGACTTGACCCTTGATGGCTGAGGTCTGAACCGTAATATCTTTTACGCCGGTTGTCTGCTCATAGCTGAAGGTTACGCCGAGATAGAGCTGCTTGTTCTTACCATTGGGGTCCTCTTCTTTAGTGACAATCTTGGAGTTGTCAAAGCTCAGCACGATTTTCTGAGTGGCCTCCAGGCTGATTTCCCTCGATACTGGTGTCTGTCCTGCTGTACCACCGGGGAATACCAATGGCGCTTCATTGATGTTTACGCCGTCGACAGAAACGCCCGTCATGGTGATGGAGCGGTCTGCTAGGGTAGAGGTGTTGTTAGAGTAGCCCTTCAGGGTCATTCTTGTAATCTTGTAGCCTTCATTGACAGAGAAGGTGATGGTCTCGCCGTTGTTGTTGGTGCGAATCTTGATGAGGTCGCCCGATGCGCTGTTTGTCAATTCGCCATTCTCGCCAGCGGTATAGCATGTTCCTACAACCTTTGCCTTGTCCTCAGCGGCTGCCTTCAGCTTCTCCTCGCCCGACGCCGGAGCAGGGGGTATGACCTTCTCAGGAGCATGGTTGGCTGTCTGCGTGGTGTAGGTGCTGCCATCTACGCCCAGATAGTCAGGCAGGCAGTAGCCCAGATGAGGAGGCTGGTTGTATGAAGAGTTCTGCCATGCTATGCCCATGCGGTACATGTGGTCCTCCATGAGGCAAGGCACCTTATACAGGGTTGGCTCTGGAGTAGAGTAGATCAGGAGGTCGCAGGTGGGAGCGCTCCAGTCTGCCTCATAGTTCGTCATGATAATCTCCTCGCGCCAGTCGCCCAGCAGGTCGGCCTGCAGACAAGGTGTAGCCTTGGTGGTGTTGCAGGCCTGTGGCTTGCCGTAGTCGGCAAACTCCTGGAATACCTTTGTGGCATTGCTGGCCGTATTCCACGAGCGGATGCGTGGCGAGCAACCGTTCGTTGCGTCATATCTGCCGTCGAACGACTGGTCGTATGGGTCGCCTGTCCAGTAGATGCGGAAGTTGGTGTCAGGCTTTGAAGAGGATACTGTCGAGCCGTCAGCACAGGAACGCACATTGTTGTCGGCAGAAGACCAGAACTCAGAGCCTCGCTTGCTGGGAATGAAGTCACAAGCCAGTCCGCGGCCGTTGTCTGCTGAACCGGTGGCAGAAGCAAGTATTTCGCCTGTGGTAGCATCATGCACATCCCAGCCATAGTCTCCATAAGACGATTTCTCCTCATGAGGCATCATCACCTCGAGGCCTGGGCGGTCGGGGCAGAGGTCAGCGAGGTGTATGGCATCACCATGACCGAAGCCTGTAGCGCAGAGCAGCTTACCGTCATGTCCTATGGTGGCAGCACCAATGCAGATGTCGTCCTTACCGTCATTGTTAACGTCGCCAATGCTGATGCCGTGCACACCCTGTCCATAACTTGACTTACCCTGTGATGTCACAGGGTTGGTGGTCTCGTTAGCCAGTTCTGTACCTGCTGCATCAACAAGGCTCCATGCCGTCTTTGAAGTGCCCTTGTGCAGCCAGCGGGTCTTGAGGCTTGTGCCATTCCAGTCAACAGCCCAAAGGTAGCATGCAGTATAGTATCCGCGCTGCATGATGGCAGAAGGGAGCTTGTCAAGTCCGTCAAGGTAGGCAACGGCAGCATTGTGTCTGTTGCCGCGATTATAGTTGGAGTCACCCCAGCCAGTATAGGTATCAGCTGCTGTAGGGAAATCCTTCTGACCACGACTGGGAGAATACCATATTGTATTCATGGCTGCACCTGTCTTGCCATTGAAGACGGTAAGAAACTCCTCGCCGCCCATGATGTGACCTATATAGCTTCCGCTTGCCACTACATAAGTCTTAGTATTGTCAACAGCCTGGATGGTGGCATCGCCTGCAGCGCTGACATAGTTGCCATTGCCGTCCTTGGAACCAGGAGCAGTCTTGCAGATTATCTCTGCCTTGCCGTCACCGTCAAAGTCATAGACCAGGAACTGGGTGTAGTGATTGCCCGAACGGATGTTAAAGCCGAGATTGATTTGCCACATCCGTGTGCCGTCAAACTCGTAAGCCTCCAGGATACAAGGCGAGGAATAACCCTTTTCGCCATTGTCTCGCTGATTATCAGGCATCCATTTTACCACGAATTCATAGTCGCCGTCTCCGTCAAGGTCTCCTACAGAGATGTCGTCAGGGCGATAGCGCCCTGTCGTGTCTCCGCTTTTGATAGCTGCCGGACGAGGAAGGCTTATCGTCGTAAACATATTGTCCCAGGCCTTGCACTCGGCCTCGCCGCCCTTGCTGCTCTGCACCTTGTAGGTGTCGCCAGGCTTACCGTCGGCATCAAGATAGTTAGTAACATCGGCAATGCCGCTCTTCACAAGTGTTCCGTTGCGATACACAGAGAATGTAGCATCGCCGTCGGCTCCAAGATAGCGCCACGAAACGAGAATGCCCTGCGAGGTCTTCACTGCCACAGGGGCGCGGTTGAGTTTTTCTTTCACCTGCGCAGCACTGGCACTGCCGCACAGCACAACAGCCAACAAGCTTAGTAGGAATGTCTTCATATTCATTTTGTTAGTAAAAGATGGTGCAAATATACACATTATTTTTCTTAATACACACGCTAAATGCGATATTTTGTGCATTTTCCCTCTTTTTCCTTGGTCGTTTGAAAGGTTTGTTGTATCTTTGCAGAAAATATGTATTGTTACTAACGCCTATGGCAACGACAATTAACCATTATACCTACCGCTATGGAAAAGATTGCTAAGAAAGAATATTCCCGCCCGGTCTGCCTAGTAATGGATTTGCCTTGCAAGACGCTGCTGATGACCTCTAAAGATATAGACCCTTATGCAGGGAAAGAGACGATAGACATTCCGCTGGACGACTTCCAGATGAATCCCGACGAGGGAACCTTTGATGCGCTGTAAGCAAAAAACAAGCCCGCTGGAATGAGCAGGCTTGTTTTTTTTGTCTTATTTCAGTTTCAGGAACTTGTTGAGCGCGTTGACGATTTTGGTCTCTGAGTCTTTCGTGTAGAATTCGCGGTGCAGGAACACGTCGGTGTGTGTGGCTAATCCGTCAACAACCTTTACTAACATGTTGGAATTCTTCGAGATAGCCTCGTCGCTGATGCCGCCACCCGTCCAGGGGTCGTTGTAGGCATAGACAAAGATGATGGGTTGTGTGTTCTCCGTCTCCGCCCACTTACGGAAGTCTTTCATCAGGTAGCCGCCATCCTGCTTGTAGATGCCTGCCTTTCCACACTGTTCGTATAGGGCCTGGGTGGTGAACATGTAGTTGACTTTCAAACAGTCGTCAGCTTTCAGATAACCTGTGGTATTTACTATAGAGTAGTCGTTGTCGGCAGATCCCAGCTCCGTGAAGGACTGGATGTTGTAGGGAGCTTTGGGCGACTCGCGACGGAATCGCAGGAAGTCCCACTGCTCTTCTTCTTTGGTGAGGCCGCGTCTCATGGCTTGGGAAGTCTTCTTCTTCTGCTGGTCGGCGAGGTATTTGTCCAGCGCCTTGCTGTCCATGACGATGAACTGCATGAAGAAGATCCACTGGTCTTCCGTTGCCGTGCCTTTCTCTAGGGGCTCCAAGTCGGGAACAATATCGGCCCACGTGTAGAATTGTACATACGAGAACTTGGAGAACAATGCGTTATAATAGTTATAGAGGGTGAACGCCGTCACGTCTTTGGTCTGGTCGCCTGTGCTCATCGGACTCTTGGCGTTGTACTGCTCAAGAATCTTTTGATATGAAACAGGGTCAGCCTGATAGACGGCCTTGTTGGCTGCTGCGCGAATCTTCGCGTTGGTGCATATCAGCTGGGGAATCTTTCTCAAGCGCTCGTAGGCGATGGCTTCTTTCGAGCCGGCTTCGTAGCCGTAGCCGCACACGTCTTTCAGGTAGGTACCCGGTGTGATGTCGTTACAGCTGTGGGTGCCGTCAGTGTAGTCGGTGCCGGTCAGGAAGGGTGCGCAGAAGGGGACATACACGTTGAAGTCAGTCCATTTGTAGTAGTCGCTCCAATAGGCCTGCAGGGCTGTGGTGATACCGTCCTTGCTGGTACCTGTGCTGGCCCACTTGCCGGTCTTGAAGAGGTATTTCTTCAGGGTGCTGACAATGTTGTGAATGTCGCACGCCTGCTGATAGGAGTTCAGGTAGGTCATGTCGACGTTGTCGAAGGGCTCGGGCAGCGACTGTCCGAAGTAACGGTGCTCAATGCTCAGCTGGTTGGCGTCCAGCTGGGTTGCCAGGTCGGTGTCGTAGTACTCCATGTTATAGCCGTGAGTCAGCACGACGACATTCTTCTCTGCGCCTTTGTACCTGAGCCGACAGGCTTGGAGATAGGTGCCCAGCTCGGGGTTGTTGTGGTCGATGGGCTGTTCGAAGCTGAACGTGTAGCTGGGTACGTACGCGGTTTCGCCGGCTCTGCGGTTAGCCTCCAGGCTTTCAGTCTCTCCGGCTCCGCTGTAGTCGTCGGTATTCTCTTCGTCGACGAGTCTGACATTGGTGACTCCAGGAATGTCCGACAGGGCTTTAATCACTTCGTCGGTTTCAGGAATGCCCGCAGGTACTGGCTGAGGAATGGCATCCATGTTGTTGTCCTCTGTACAGCCGACAAGCATCATCGTGGCCAGTGCGGCCAGCATGTAATATCTGATTTGTTTCATAGTTCAATACTTTTTATTCTTCAATACTACTTTAATTTCCCGTGCGAATGTAGTCCAGAGCACGTTCCAGCTGGGTGTCCCACTTATCCAGGTTCTTGGCGTCAAGGCTTACCTCGATGTCAGGATCGACACCGTAGCCCTCCAGCACTTTCTTGTTCATGTCATGGATAGCAACCATGGGGAGGTAGACGTAAACGGGAGTCTGATGCTTCACGCCGATGTGACCGGTGTAGTTGACGGAGAACTCTTCCTGTCCAGCCAGTGCACAGAGTCCGCCCCACGAGCGCGTACCAATCAAACGGGCATTGGGCAGCTGCTTGGCGCACAGCGACGTCATTTCAGACATGCTGACCGACCAGCAGTTGATGAGGATGGTGATGGGAACATCGTCGATGATCTCATGTTCGTCAGCCATCGTCGAAGCCGACTGCGGCATGAAGGGTGAATAGTCGTAGCGGCCGGCGCCACGCTTGAAGCGTGCATAGCCATACTGGATGCCGCCTTGGGGAGCCAGGCTGCCCAGCACGTAATTGGAATCGTCGACGATACCGCCGCCGTTGGAGCGCAGGTCGATGACGACGCCCTTCAGCTTCTTCTGCTTATGCAGACGCTGGATGGCTCCGAACCATGCGTTATAGACGTCTTTTACCCTGGTGGCGACCTCGGTGTCGTGCTTGGAGCCGCTGAAGAACCTTTCGAAATAGAGGTCATTCAAGTAGGTGGACAGGGAGAAGTCGCTGATGTACAGGTAGGCGATGTTGTCATCGAACAAAGCGTACTTGATGTCGATACCGCCCTCGACGAGCGCTGGGTTGATAGGCTCCAGGAACGGAATGTTCAGAAAGCCATACATCGCAACAAGGTTGTTGTACATCTGAATGGATTTATCCGAGACATCCTCTATTTCCAGGATTGCCATGTTTTTGATCAAGCTGTTCAGGTAGGCCAGTGTGGTGGCCTCAGTCTCCGTAGGATTCTCCTTGCTCGACAGCTCTTGCTGCTTAGCCACTGCCCACTGATAGCCGATACCTGGCGTGTGCATCACATAGTTCAGCTGTGCCCAGGCATACGAGTTGGTCTCTTTCCAGTCCTTCAACTTATACTTGGTATTGTTGACGTAGGGCTTCAGGTTGGGGGTAAATGACCTGAGTGCGAAGTCCGGACGTGACATGTTGCGAAGCATACTTGGTAACACACGCACAAAACCGCCAGTCTTATGGTTATAGAACTCAACACTCATGTGGCCGTCGTGCAGCGGGGCAACCATCTCTTCCATCAGTTCTTGCAGGTCCTCGTCGCTAACCCCGCCTAGCTCGTCGAGCTTCTCGAACTTCGGCAACATCACGTTGTAGTACTCGTCCCAGTCCAGACCGCACTCTTTCTCATAGTCCCACAGCGAATAGGTGCTGTTCATACCATGCCAGAATACTTTAAACTTCTCGGCATAACTGTCTTTAGCCTTGCTGAAGGCCATATCGTCGTTGTAGGCGTAGTTCAGCACGACGTCACTGTCCTTGTGGCACGATGTGATACCCAGTGTCAACATCAGTGCTCCTAATATCATGATTCTGTTTTTCATTGTCTTTTCACTTTTCCCTTAAAATCTGTACCAAATGCCGGCTTGCAAGGCCATCGTTGAGTTGTAGCGATAGTCTTTGACCAGGTCGTTCACCTTCACGGTGCTCACCGTGCTGTAGTAGTAGCGCAGCTCCACCTGGGCTGCCCAGTGGCTGGCAAAGCGGTACTCCACACCGGCACCGCCCACGAAACCGAAGTCCCAGCGACGGTCGCGCTCATCCATGAACTCCACCTTCTCACTGAAGTCGTAACTCGTCTCCGTGAGGGCGTTGAAGTCTATACCCTTGCGGTTGCTGTTCAGCCAGTAGCCTGTGTAGATACCGAGGTTGCAGAAGCCGCGCAGCTTCTCACCGCCGAAGCTGAACGAGCCCATGACGGGCAACTGCAGGTAGTTGTTGACGTACTTGTAGTCGCAGATCTGCAGGTTCTCGCGCTTCTGGCGGTAGTTCTTCTGTGTCCAGTCCAACTCTACGCGTACTCCGGCCCAGTCGGTGATGTCGTACTGTCCCATAATACCCATGGTGACACCCCACCGGTCCTTGTACTGATAGTCGGTCTGATACTGTTTGTCAATAATGAAGTGGTTCATGTCTGCACCACAGTTGACACCCACGCGCCATTGGGCAAACGCCATCATAGGCAGCATGAGCGCAAGCATTGTTAATGTCCTTTTCATTTGCTAATCATTTTATTAGTGTCTTTTTATATGGTTTACTTATGTATTCCTCGTCAGAAGGATAACTTGACGCGGAGCATGCCAACGTACTTGGTCTCGTCGTCGGTAGTGATGATGTGCAGCACGGGCTTCACGGAGAGATAGTCGGTGAGGTGGAGTTCGCAAACGAACTCCGTGGCAAACTCGTCGATTTCATCAGAGGGGTCTTCTTCGAAATCAACCACGCTGGTAAAGTCTGAAAAAATACCAAACTCAGCCCGCTTGTAGACGTATCTGGCTCCAATGCCGCAAAAATCGTTGCAGTAAAGTCTTTTGCCGAAAGCATGACTGTAGACCAGAATCATGGTGAGGTTGGGCATCAGGGCCTGCTCGGCATAGGCCCACATGGTTGGTGCAGAGTCTGGCCCGCTGTTCAGGCTGCCGCCCAGGTAATAGTGGCTGTCGCGATGGCGGTATTCCACCTGACCGATGGCAAAGACACCGTCGCTCTGGGGACAGACGCGGAACATGTTATAGCGACCGGTTAAATGATAATCGCAGTCGCCGTTATAGAGCGAGGCCTGCAGACAAATGTTCTTGTGGTCGTAGACATAGTGTAGCCCCATGGCGGCAAAGGGAAAGGTGTTGGCGTGCTCGTTGTAGGAGAGGGTGGGGAAGATGCCGCACGACGAGTTGGTGAAAAGCCCCATGACGTCGCTGCAGAAGTAGTCCTCGTCAACGCGACGGATGCCGGCAAAGAGCGAATGGCGGTCGTTCATCTGCCAGGTGAAGCCTGCTACCGCGAGTGAAAACGGAACACGCAGGGCATAGACATCGATATTGGAGAATACTTGCAGATCGTTGACGTCCAGATAGGGTCGCGTCGTCCATGCCGTGATGGTAGACACCTGGAACGACAACGCCTTGGAAAACGGAATGTCGGCTTTGAGCTCCAGCAGGTTAGCCTGTCGGAACCGTTCAAAGTCCGTCTGCACCTCGCCCGTATAGTCCACTCCGAACGACGGGCGCAACGAGGTGCTGTCAGCTTCTTGAGCCATCAGACCGATGCTCCCCGCTATCAGGGCAAATAGGATTAGTGCAGTTTTCTCCACGCCTTTTCTTTTTCAGCCTACAAAGGTACGAATAAGCGAGGAGAAAACCAAAAGAATTTTTGGAAAAAAATTCGGGTCTGCCATCCAGCAGACCCAAACCCATCATCGAAGAAAATCCAATTCTTAATTTTTAATTTTTAATCTTTAATTTTCAAAATGGCCCGTGGCCCATGCAGCTCGTGGTGGTGATAGCGGTCAGTGCTGCCGACAGTGCTGCGATGACTACACGCACAATGACCTCCCACACATTCTTC
>ONQT01000002.1 GCA_900320045.1 uncultured Prevotellaceae bacterium
CTAAGGAGATTAAGACGATGAGAATCGGAGATGCTGTCTATGAGAATGTTTATGGATATTTCTGGAATCATGTTCAGCAGAGTACAGAAGATGTCTTCATGCTGGTTGATAGCATAAAGGATGAAAAAACACGAAATGCTATTGCCAGAAATATTCTGCGTGCAACTCCTGATTACACATTTGGTATTGTAACGAAATGGTACAAAGTCTTATGTGATACCCCCTATTATAAAGCAGATTTCTTAGAAAGGGCTTTGCCATCTAATCCTCAATTCGTGCTTGACAACATATCTGAATTGATAGATTATATTCTCACTCCGCAAAAGAAAGAGAATCAACATGAAGAGCGAGTTGTCGAAACAACATTAGAGGAGATTTGCACTCATCTAAAGGAAAAGTACCCCGAAGTTTTTTATCCAATTCTACGTGATAGAATACTTTATGCTATAAATGCAAATAGGACACCTTCGTGGAGAGATGTTATTGACAATAACAATGTGTTCCCCCTAATGATGGATCAGCATCATCATGCATATGCTCTGCATGAATGGTTTGGAGAGATGTTGAAGAGACAAGTTCAGCATCAAACTACTAATGCTATTGCAGACATAAAATATCTGTTGGGTCAAAGGGAGGCAAGTTGCTATTGCTTTGCTTTTAGAGCAATGAAAGAATCCCCATCCTTGTTTACTGATGATATCATTGCGATTCTTAAAGATACAAAGTTGGTGGATGATTTGTTATCTTATAGTGATGCTACATATTATTTCTTGGAGATGTTAAGAGCTTGGTTCCCGTTCATTGATAGTGACACATTGACCTTATGCCAGGAACTTATATACGACTTTAAGTCGGATTCTGATATGCAACCAGATAAGAAAAGATCATATACCGGGGCATTTTATCCACAATTAGGTTATGAGCAAAGGAAATTGATTTGGGCCATACCAGAGAATCTGAGGGATAGTAAGATAAAACGCAGGCTACAAGAACTGAAGAGAAAATATGGAGGTGAATGGAAAAACGAGAAACCTGATCACGATGTAACTGCCGCTTATGTATGCGGTGGACTCATGTCTGCAGAACAATACAAGACTGTGTCATGTGAAGATTGGCGGAAATCGTTTTATGGCATCAATGATTTCGCCAAAGGGAAATTCCGCCATTTTGACAGTCGTGCACATGCTGATGCATTCAAGCAATGTATAAGCGAACGGCCTCATTTTTTTGAGAAATTCGTATTCCAGATATTTGAGGAAGAGCATATTCCTGCTATTTACAAATTGTCTGGACTCGATGGCTTGGCGTTGGCGAAATATCCTACAAGTCAATTATTGACTCTTCTTTGGAAGTGTGTGGATATGTTTGACCAACTGCGTAAAGAAGGTTATGGATATAGGTTATTTGATGTTATTGATATTTTTACTACTGAAGAAGGAGAGCATATTGATAAAATTGTAGAGTTTTTAAAAAGGATCATTCTTTCTGAATATAACTCGAAATATGATGCGAGTATTGAAGACAAATTTGACAATGCAATTACAAATGACACGCTAAATGCTGGTGTTAATAGCACTCAAGGACATGCTATACAATCATTGGCTAAGATTGGAAAGCTACAGAAGAGAAAAACGATGACCTATGATTTCTTTATGGATACATGCGATAATCTTTCTATAGAACATCAATTAACCGCCATGCTTTATCTGCAAAGAGTGTGCTATGACAATGATTTATATAATAAAGTTATGTTTAGATATGCCAATAGACCTATTACCGATTATCTGTTTTTAAATGCAGATAGAATGCATTGGTTTTGGTGTAACAATCCTGAAAAGATACTTCCATATTTCAAAATGATACTTCCCAAGAGACGATCAAAACCAATTTTAGTTCAAATTATGTTTTTCGGAATGCAGTATGAGAAGTCGAAAGATATATCAAAGGAAATGTTTGAGAGTATACTCTCTCAAAATGAAGAAAAGGCAATAAGAAAAGTCATTCCATTAGCATACGAACATTTGTCTGATGAGACGTATGAAGAACAGAGTGAAGCTTTCTTGCGAAGATTTGCCAATGATAATCGGGATGAAATTAGGCATTCTTATTTAATTCAGTGTGACAAAATGTCCGAATCAAGAATAGATTTGTTTAAGGACTTACTGGCTTTATGGCTTAATAGCTCTTTAGAGAGTGGTTTCCATGATATTGTCAAGTATCTTGAAAAGAGCTATAACAATTATCCGTATGAAAGTTATCAATGTGTAAAGATGTTGATAGATAGCAAAAAAAATATCACCTATTATATTGAGGAGGAATTGCTAAAGATTTTATTATCGTGCTATCGTGTTTTTATGGATGATGAGGATTACGAAAAAGCAGATGAAGTTATGGATGTATTTGACAACATGATGTTGAATTCATACTCAAACGGGATGGCTAAAGTCCTTAAGGAAATTGAGAAAAATTAGTTTTATCAACAACATAATTAAATATAATGTGTAACTTTGCAAGCGAAATATGAATATGGACGAGAAAACGATAAAAGAGACATTGCAGAAAGGCGAACGAGTAACGCTGGAATGCAAGAAAGCGCAGTCGAATATTCCTGGTAGCGTATGGGAAACGTATTCTGCATTTGCCAACACTTATGGCGGACTTATTCTTTTAGGCGTGTATGAGGACTTGAAGGAAAAGGACATCAGCAAGCGATTCACAATAACTGGTGTGGATGATGCAGATAAAATACGCAAAGATTTTTGGAACATCGTCAACAACCCAGAGAAGGTGAATGTGAATTTGTTGAGAGACGAGGATGTCGAGACGATTGTTATCGACGGCAAAACTATTGTTGCCATCAAGATACCGCAGGCAGACTACAATACTCGTCCAGTCTATATCAACAACAATCCAATAAGAGGAACGTTCATCCGTAACCACGAAGGAGACTATCATTGCCCCGAAGAAATGCTCACGATGATGATGCGCGATGCTAATCATGATGGCAATGACCGTCTATTTCTGAAGAACTACACGATGGATGACATTGACATTCCGACATTAGAACGTTATCGTCAGAGGTTTCATAACAGATATGCCGAACACCCGTTCAATGATCTTGACAATCAGGAGTTCTTACGTCAGATGGGTGGATTCACAAAGGATCGTGAGAATGGATTGGAATGTCTGAACATGGCTGGTTTGCTGATGTTTGGTAAGGGTTTGCCCATTCGTGACCGTTTTGATAATCTTCGCTTGGACTATATCGACAAGTCGGGACTGATAGGTGACCAGCGGTACAGCGACCGTTTGACTTATGACGGTACTTGGGAGAACAACCTATATAACTTCGTTACAATGGTGCTTCCCAAGTTGACAAAGGAATTACCACGTCCATTCAAGATGGTAGGATTGGAGCGAGACGATGACACGCCACAGCACAAAGCTATACGTGAGGCCATGACAAACTGCATCATTCATGCTGACCTCATGTTGAACAGTGTGCTGAAGGTGGAGAAATACGACAACAAGTTTGTATTCACCAATCCCGGCCTGCTACGACTACCCGTAGAACAGATTTATGCTGGTGAGGAAACGAGAGCAAGAAATCAGCGTATTCAAAATATGTTCCGTATGATAGGCTTTGGTGAAAATCTTGGTTCTGGATTCCCGCTCATCCTCAGTGCATGGAACGAGAAGCACTGGCTGAAGCCAGAACTCATTGAACAGCGTGAACTGATGCAGGTAAAGCTTATATTGTCTATCGAGACTAAGGAAGAAATACCTCTTGTATCAGGAGAAGAAGCCAAAGAATTACCCGATGTCCTAAAGAATGTCCTAAAAGATGTCCGGAAAGATGTCCTAAAAGAACTATCTGATAGACAGATAGGTATACTTGAAATAGTATGTGCTTCACCAGAAGCTACTTGGATGGAAATGTCCGAAAAGCTAAAGGTCTCTGACAAGACCATTCAGCGTGAATTTACAGCCATCAGGAAACTTGGAATTGACATTGTACGTAAAGACGGTCGGAAAAATGGTCGATGGGAAATCAAAATTAGTAAGTGAGTTAATGGGATTAGACAGAGAGCAACTTGAAACATTAATAAAAATGATAAAAGCTAGGGTTGTCAAGCAACTTTCTTTTGAAGAAGTTCAAAAATTTATTCAGTTGGACACGCTTGATGATTGTAAACAATATCTAAGGGTGATGCTTGACTTCTATTTCGATGTCATTAAATCACCCGAAGGGCGTAAAGCCACATCCTATATTGAGGACGATCGCAATATCTGGATGCAGACATTGTTTAGCGAAGGTTTTCATTTCCTATCATTGTTAGACGGTATTGGGTATAATAAAGGGATTGATAGACTAAACCCTATTATTGATCCATCTGTCCTATTTTCGATAGCAAGACGCATTTATGAGTCTGTTATTGCATTTGAACTCTTATTCATAATTCCAAACTCAGAAGATAAAAGGACTATATTATATAACTTATTTATGGCTCATGGCCTTTCTGAAAGGCTAAAGAACTTGGATGAAAAGATGCGCAGTCACAATCCAGAAAGAGTAGCTGAAGAACAAAAGGATATTGATGAATGCCTGAAAGAAATTGAAAGTACTGAGTTATACTCAAAATTGGATCAACAGACAAAGAATATAATTCATAATGCATTTGGCAAGAAATTCCGCTATATTTTTAAAGAAGACAACTCTTTAGAGTTTGTTAATTATGATGATGCAGACAATCTACTACGTATAAAAAATGATATATTGAAAGGTACATATTCATATTTTAGTCTTCATGGCCATCCGTCATACGTATCTATTTTCCAATTTCGTGACGCTTTCAAGAACGACAATCGTGCAGACACATCTATTATGGCTCCACATGCTACACAATGTGTATTAGCGTTCATGAGTATATTCATCGTAGATTACATGAAATTGGTCCCTGAGATTAAAAACATGTATGATAAACTTGAAGAACCAAGACGGTTTGCAATTGGCATGTACGAGGACGCAATGAGAGGTGAAAAGAAGTTCCAATAATAAGAGTTGATTCCTTGCGCAAGTATGTGAACATTTATGGAAGTATCCACATTTTGGCTTGATTGTTTGCTAATCTTGGTGGAATCTAACTTCCCAAATTGATGGAACAACCTAAAAATGTTCCATCAATGTTCCATCAAAATTTGATGTTTTGGAAAAGTAAAAGTCCTGTAATCTCTTGGATTACAGGACTTTTCTTGTTGGGGTGCCCGGACGGACTCGAACCGTCGACATTCAGAACCACAATCTGACGCTCTAACCAACTGAACTACGGGCACCATAAACTAAGAACAATTGCTACACCTTAGCGGTTTTGCGGGTGCAAAGGTACGGCAAATAATCGAGACGGCCAAATATTTGACGGACTTTTTTCGGAAAAACTGTATTTTGTGCTGTCGGAGAGGCTATTCAGACGGGGAAACCGTCTGAGGCGGGTGATGTTCAGACGGGTGAACCGTCTGACACTGTGAGGGGTGCGAGCAGGCTGCGGACTTGATGGTTCCGAGGGCTTTGCGACGCTCGCGAAGAGACATGCGGGCATAGGTGCGCCACTGGTTGGCTCCCGCCTGCTTGTCGTCGAGGTAGTGGAGGTTGTGCTGGTTGGCATAGGCCTCCATCTCGAAGGGGTTGAGCCGATAGCCGGCATCACGGAAATGGTGGGTGTGGGGCAGGGCGGCGAGCCAGTAGTAGGCGTAGCGCAGATAGAACAGCCACCAGGAGTCGTGGCACGAGCGGGCCTGGTAGAGGTGGATGCGCTCGTGATTGTACAGGACGCTGGTGTCACGAAAGGCATCAGCGTCCTGCTGGTTGTGGGTAATGATGGTGCCGAAGAGCGTCAGGGCTTCGTAGCCCCTACGTATCCAGTGGGGCTTGACGATGACCTGCATGTGGTCTCTGTGGCTGGGCCGCGGTGCGCGGAGTATCATTAAGAGGGTGTTCATGCTTTTTATTCAGACGGGTGAACCGTCTGAGGCGGGTGGGTGATGTTCAGACGGGTGAACCGTCTGACACACTAGATATTGTCAAGGGCCTGGCGGATGTCGGCAAGGATGTCGTCGCAGTCCTCGATACCTACGGAGAGGCGGATGAGGTCAGGGGCGACGCCGGCTTCGCGGAGCTGCTCGTCGGAGAGCTGGCGATGGGTGTGGCTGGCAGGATGGAGTACACAGGTGCGAGCATCGGCTACGTGGGTGACGATGGCGATGAGGCGCAACGAGTCCATGAACTGCACGGCGGTCTGACGGTCGCCCTTGAGTCCGAAAGCAATGACGCCGCAGGAACCGTTGGGCAGGTACTTCTGTGCCAGTGCGTAGCATTCGTCGCCAGGGAGTCCGCTATAGTGTACCCAGGCCACACGCGGGTCGTTCTGCAGGAACTCGGCAACACGCTGGGCATTCTCACAGTGACGGGGTACGCGCAGATGCAGGGTCTCCAGTCCGAGGTTCAGCAGGAAGGAGTTCTGGGGTGCAGGGATGCTGCCGAGGTCGCGCATGAGCTGTGCAACGAGCTTGGTGGTGTAGGCCATCTTGCCGAAGGCCTTCGTGTAGGTCAGGCCGTGGTAGGAATCGTCGGGGGTGGTGAGGCCTGGGAACTTCTCAGTCCAGTCGAAGTTGCCGCTATCGACGACTACGCCGCCAACCTGTGTGGCATGACCGTCCATGTACTTGGTGGTGGAGTGGGTGACGATGTCGGCGCCCCACTCGAAGGGTCGGCAGTTGACGGGAGTGGGGAAGGTGTTGTCGACGATGAGGGGCACGCCGTGCTTGTGGGCGATGCGTGCGAACTTCTCGATGTCGAGGACCTTACAGCCTGGGTTGCTGATGGTCTCGCCGAAGAGTGCCTTGGTGTTAGGACGGAAGGCGGCGGAGATCTCTTCCTCGCTGGCCTCCTGTGACACGAAGGTGCACTCGATGCCGAGCTTCTTGAGGGTCACGCCGAAGAGGTTGTAGGTGCCTCCGTAGATTTCGTTGGAAGTGACGATGTGGTCGCCAGCCTCGCAGATGTTGAACACGGCGTAGAAGTTGGCAGCCTGACCAGAGGAGGTCAGTACGGCGCCTACACCGCCTTCAAGGGCTGCAATCTTGGCGGCTACAGCATCGTTGGTGGGGTTCTGCAGACGGGTGTAGAAGTAGCCTTCCTTCTTCAGGTCGAAGAGGTCGGCCATCTCCTCGGTATTGTCATACTTGAACGTGGTGCTTTGGTAGATGGGGAGCACACGAGGCTCTCCATTCTTGGGTTGCCAGCCTGCTTGTACGCAGAGCGTGGCGGTTTTCAATTTCTGGGACATATTGTTTTGTTTTTTTTTGATGGGTCTAATGGGTCTAATGGGTCTAATGGGCCTAATAGGCCTTATGGGTCTTATGGGGCGGTGTAGCGGGCCAGGAAGTCGTCCTCGGAGAGGATGGGGACGCCCAACTGCTGGGCTTTCTTGTTCTTGCCCGAGGTGGACGTGATGTCGTTGTTGATGAGGAACGACGTGGAGCCACTGACGGCGGAGGATACCTTGCCGCCCTGCGACTCGATGTACGCCTTCAGCTCGTTGCGGTTCTTGTAGTGGTGGACGTCGCCCGTGATGACGAAGGTCAGTCCCTCGCAGAGCGAGCCCGACGGCGTTACATCGGGAGTGGTGACTTCGAGCTTGGCCAACAGGCGCTGGTAGCGCTGCATGTTGCGGTCATCGCGGAACCAGCGGACGAAGGACGCAGACTTCTCAGGGCCGATGCCGTCGATGTGGGCAAAGACCTCGGCGGCGGGAGAACCCGCTGGAGAACCAGCGGGAGTAGTGGCGGCTGGAGAACCAGCGGGAGTGGTGGAGGCTGGAGAAGCAGTGGGAGTAGTGGGGGCGATAGTGGGGGCGATGGAGGGAGCGGTGGTCATGGAGACGAGGTCGGCGAGGGGGTAGGCGGCGAGGAGACGCTTGCAGACATCGAGACCGCAGAGGGGGATGTTGAGTGCGTAAAGCAGACGGTGAGCCTCGACGGTGCGCGACTTGTCGATGCTGCGCATGATGTTGGAGGCGGACTTCTCGCCGAAACCTTCCATCAGCGACAACTCGCGGATGTGGCTGCGCAACTCGTAGATGTCGGCATACTCGCTGACCCAGCCGAGATTGATGAATTTGGCGAGGGTCTGCTCGGAAATGCCGTCGATGTTCATGCCTTCCTTGGAAACGAAACGCGCAAACTTGCGCAACTGCTTGGCTGGGCAGTCGGCGTTGGTGCAGTGCAGCGTCTTGGTGCCACTGATGTCACTAACCTTGATGACAGTAGGAGCGTGACAGACGGGGCATTGATCGGGAACGGTGAACGTTCCGACACGCTCTGTGACCTTGATGACCTTAGGGATAATCTTGTTGGCCTTGATGACACTGAGACGAGTACCAGGGGCTCCGATGCCCAGACGTTCGCACTCGCTGATGTTGCACAAGGAGGCACGTTTGACCGTGGTGCCCTCCAACTCAACAGGTTGAAAGATGGCCACTGGCGATATGGTGCTGGCGGCACACGACCACTCCACCTCTTTTAATACAGTATCGGCACTCTCGTCTTGCCACTTGAAAGCCATACCGGCACGGGTGGCGTGGTGGCCAGTAACGCTGCCCGTCTGGGCGTAGTCGGTGTCGTCGTAACAGATGACGAGACCATCGACTGGGAAGGGGTTCTGGCGCGAGGTGACCTTTTGGGTGAAGACGGCTAAACCGTCTTCCACAGTAGCTGTTGTCGGGTGTTCGAGGAAGAGGCGCTCGACGGTTCGGAAACCATGGTCGTCGAGCCACGCCATGCGCTGTCCCCAGCTTTTCAGGGGCGACTCGTCAAAGAGTGTGGGGGGCGGCGTGTCGATGTATACCAAGGTGAAGGGAATCCACTGAATGTGACGCTGACGCACCTCGTCGACGTCTTTCAGCGTGAGCGAGCCGGAGGCCAGATTGCGCGGATTGGCATAGTCCTCACCACTCTCCATGAGGAAGCGGTCGAAGTCCTCGTAGGAGATGACGGCCTCGCCGCGAATGACGAGATGACCGCTGTAGTTGATGGTTTTGGGAATGCCTGCAATGGCACTGGCCAGATGGGTGATGTTGGTACCGATGTGTCCGTTGCCACGTGTGACCACCTTTGACAGTCGGCCACCGTCGTAAGTGACAACCAGTGTCAGACCGTCCAATTTCCATGACAGCCAGATGGGGCGTTGCTCGGCCCACTTGACGAGGTCGGCCACCTGCTTGGTCTTGGCCAGGGAGAGCGCAGCAAACTCGTGCTCCTCCTTCTGACCGCTGATGGTGTCCTCGGAAACCTTTTGCGTGGGTGAGTCGGGCAGGGTAGTCCCCGTGAGTTGTTCCAACTGGCGCAACTCGTCGAAACGAGCATCCCACTCGTAGTCCGTCATACGCTCAGCCTGTCCGTTGTAATAGGCGTCGCTGGCCTCGTTGAGCTCACGGACGAGCTGTTGCATTCTCTGTATTCTGTCGTCTGTCATAAGTGCCTTTTTGCTTTTTGCGAACGCAAAGGTACAGAAAATATTTGGAAATTGGAAAAATAATGCGTACTTTTGCACATGATTTAACGAAACGTAGAGAAAAGAAGATGCAGAAACTGTTCTTTGAACTGATACGCGTGGCACTGGGACGGCTGGATTGCGTGGACCGTGCACCGCTGACGGAAGAGTGGCCTGAGTTGTATCGGCTGGCCAAGCATCACGGCATAGCAGGCACCTGTTATCAAGGTGTGGAAAAGCTCTTTGAGTATGGGCTGCGTGGTCCGCAGGACTTGATGCTGGACTGGATGGAAGAGTCGGAGGAGGCGTTCGATGCCGATGTCATTGAACTGTACACCCCCATTCCGATGAAGAATCCGCTGCGTAACAGGCGGTGGAAGCAGATTCAGCACGACAACGTCGATCTGGGTCCGTCGGCCACAATGCACCTGTTGTCGCTGCTGGTACATATTCACGAACAGTTTGTCTACGACCGTCTGCCGCTGTTGCTGATGCTGGATGCCTATCGGTTGCTGCGACAGATTGACGGCCATTTTGAACCCGACGTCGCCGACTTTAACAGGAACCTGCGGAAACTGGACATGCTGCATTTTACGCAAGGTGTGATGTGGGTGTTGGAAGAAGTGATGGGACTGGAGCGTCGCTATATGCCCTGCGAACCATCAGAGAAGAAGGGCCGTTTCATGCTCAGCGTCATCATGGGCGAGGCCAAGGGTATCAGACAAATGCTGAAGAAGTATCTGTATTGAGAAACAAAGAAAAAGAATCATGAAGACTAAACTTTACCTGTTGCTGGCATGGGCAAGTATGGCAGCGCCGATGTCAGCACAAACACCGATAGACACCATAGACTGTGACCACATGCAGCACCTGCAGGAGGTGGTGGTGACAGGATTGACAGGACAGACACGCATGAATCAGTTGCCGGCACCGATGCTGGTCATTCATCCGCGTCAGTTGCAGGAGACATCCTCCACGAACATCATCGACGCTCTGGCACACCAGCCGGGAGTCAGTCAGATAACGACTGGTAGCGGCATTTCGAAGCCCGTTATCCGCGGACTGGGCTATAACCGCATCGTCACGGTTGTTGACGGTGTTCGGCAAGAGGGACAGCAGTGGGGCGACGAGCATGGTATTGAGGTCGATGCTCAGACCGTCAACTCCGCTGAGATTCTGAAAGGTCCGGCCTCGCTGATGTATGGCTCGGATGCTATGGCTGGCGTACTGGTGCTGCACGATGCACCCCTGATGGCCGATGGAAAGATGGCAGCCAATATTGGGACAGAGTACCAGTCGAACAACAAGCTGTTTGACTATACCGTCAACTTTGCCGGTCGGCAGAAAGCCTTCGTATGGAACTGGCGCTGGAGTCAGAAGGACGCCGACGAATATAAAAATAAGGTGGATGGTCGAGTACCTGGTTCACAGTTCAAGGAACGGGCCGTCAAGGGAATGATGGGCGTCAATCAGGACTGGGGACACTCGCACCTGAAGCTGTCGTACTACTACATCCGTCCGGGCATGATAGAAGGTGAGCGCCATGTCGAGACCAACGAGTTGGAACCTTCGGATGCCTTTCAGCGCATACAGCACTACAAGGCCTTGCTGGACAACTCGTTCAACATCGGCGCGGGTTCGCTGAAGGTGCTGGTGGGCTATCAGCAGAACCGCCGTAAGGAGTTTGAGAATGCCGAGACACCAGGGCTCGACTTCCGTTTGCACACCATGAACTACGACGTACATTATCTGCTGGCCAATCAAGATGCGTGGCAGTTTGCGGGAGGCGTTTCGGGCATGTGGCAACGGTCGCAGAACCTGGGTACGGAGTATCTGATACCCGCCTATAGGTTGTTCGACATCGGAGCCTTTGCCTCCGTGACGCACCATATAGAGAACCTGACACTGAGCGGTGGCCTGCGCTTCGATAACCGTAGTCTGCACAGCTATGCACTGGAAGATGAAGGAGAGCTACGTTTCACGGATTTCTATCGTAGCTTCCGCGGACTGACGGGGTCGTTGGGTGCCATCTATAACATCACGGAGCGGCTGGATGTCCGTCTGAATGTGTCGCATGGTTTCCGTGCTCCCAACCTGAGCGAGTTGGGCAGTAACGGCGAGCATGAGGGGACGTTCCGATTCGAGCACGGCAATCAAGACCTGAAGGCTGAGCAGAGCTGGCAGTTAGACATGGGACTGGACTATTCGTCAGAGTTTATCTCGGCACAGTTGTCGCTCTTTGCCAACCATATTTCGAACTACATCTTCTTAGAGCGCGAGTCACCGCTGACCAACGATTACCGTTATCAGCAGGGCACGGCGCGCCTGTTTGGTGGCGAGGTGGCCATCGACATGCACCCGTTGGAGAAGTTGCACTTTGAGAACACCTTCTCGTATGTCAATGCCCGACAATTGCATCAGCCGGAAGAAAGCCGCTGGTTGCCCTTTACGCCTGCGCCACGCTGGACGAGCGATTTGCGTTATGACATCATTCGCAACGGACGGACACTGAACAACACCTTCGTGTCTATGGGACTGGAGTGCTATCTGAAGCAGTCGAACGTGCATACGGCCAACAACACGGAGACGTATACCCCTTCGTACACGCTGCTGAACATGATGGCTGGAACTGATCTGCGCTATAAGTTGCGCAAGGTGGCGTCGCTCTTTGTGAGTGTGCAGAACCTGACGAACCGTGCCTACCAGTCACACCTGAGCCGCCTGAAGTATGCCGACGGGCCGGGTATCTGCAATATGGGACGCTCGTTCAATGTAAAGCTGCTGGTTCCGATTCATTTGTAACGAAAAGAACAGAGCGATTAACGCTGAAACACCATACATGCCCAGTCGCCGTCGGTCTTGGTGGCTGTGAGCGACAAACCTAATGCCTGTGCCTTGCTTTCGAGCAGGGCACAGTCGCTTTCGTAGAAGCCGCTGAGGATGAGCGTGGCGTGAGGTTCCATGACGCTGACGAAGCGCGGCATGTCCTGAAGCAGGATGTTACGGTTGATATTGGCGAGGACGAGGGAGAAACCCGCTGGAGAACCCGCTGGAGAACCCGCTGGAGAACCAGCGGGAGTGGTGGCTGTGGTGGCAGTGGTGGCAGGGGTGGCCAAACCGTCGAGCACAGTGCTGTCGCCGCAGAGGGCGGTGAGACGGTCGTCGACACGGTTGATGACGGCGTTGTGACGGGTGTTGTCGGCGCTCCATTCGTCGATGTCGTAGGCGACGCAGGAGGCTGCGCCTAACTTCAGGGCGCAGATGCCCAGAATGCCTGTGCCGCAGCCGCAGTCGAGGACGCGCTTGCCTTTTAGGTCCATATCGAGTAGGGTAGAGCAAATCATACGCGTCGTTTCGTGGGTGCCAGTGCCGAAGGCGAGGTGGGCGTCGATTTCGATGGGAATGAAGTCTGAAGTCTGATGGATGAAGTCTGAAGGCTGATGGTTGATGGATGATGGCAGGTGGCGGCCGTCGTGAATGATGATGCCTCTTGCCTCAGCGTTCTGACTTCTTACCTCTATCGGCTCGAAGCCTTCCTGTTCCCACTGTTCGTTCCAGTCACGGTCTTCGGCTTCGCGTACATTATATATAATATGGCAGTCAAAGGGAAAACTTTCGACGGCGAGGCGCAGAGCGTCTTCGTCGTAAAGCGACTGCTGGACGTAAGCCTTGAGACCGTTGTCGGTCTGCTCGAAACTTTCGCAACCGGCTTCGCCAGCCAGTGCGGTGAGCACGTCCTGAGCATCTTCGGTGCAGGGCGTAAGGGTGAATTCTATCTCGAAATACTTCATGTCTGTAAGATGCGCTATGGCGTCTGTGTGTTAAATTTGGATGCAAAATTACAAAAAATAGGGAAAAACCTACGCTGTCTTAGGGTTTTTCCGTACTTTTGCATTGTAATTCGTTGTAATTTTGCAACGTGAAACCATATAAAAAGAGTAAAAGCGTATGAAAAAGTGGATACTTCTGACAGTCTCGGCCGTTCTGGCGCTTCCGACGATGGCGCAGGACGACGATATGTATTTCGTGCCGACGAAGGCCAATGTGGCCAAGGAGAAGAAGAGTTGGGGTATGCCCAAGGATACTTACTATTCCGGCAGCCAGCGCTCGGTGGATGACTACAACCATGCTCCCCATGCTTCCGTGACGCCTATCGACTCGGCGGGTAACGATATTATCGACTTCTCGGCGGTTCGGGGCACCTATCCCAAGGGTGAGTATGCAGCACATAGTGTTGACAATGGCGACTACAAGTACACGAGGCGCCTGAGCCGTTTCGACGACTATTCGCCCAGCGAAGCATACTGGGACGGCTATCGTGACGGTCGCTGGTCGTCGCCTTGGTACTATACGACCTATTCTATATGGTACGACCCTTGGTATGATCCTTGGTACGATCCCTGGTACTATGGCCGTTACGGTTGGGTAGGCTACTATGGCTACTACGGCTACTATCGTCCGTGGGGCTGGTACGGCTACTATCGTCCTTGGAGATATTATGGAGGCTATTATCCTCGTTATTACTATGTTGGTGGTCGCTCGACCTATCGTCCAACCTCTATCGGCGGTTACAGGGGCTACAGCAATGGCAGCTATGCCCGTTATCAGCGTAGGCATCAAGATTCGACCCGCAGCTTTGGACAGTCTCCGTCAAGTCCTCGCTCGTTTGGTAGCGGTGGTGGACGCACGTTCGGCAGCAGTAGCCGCTCGTCAGGCTTCGGCGGCGGTGGCGGCTTCGGTGGCGGTGGCGGCTTCGGCGGCGGCGGTCGCAGTGGCGGCGGTGGAGGTCGTTCCTTTGGCTCACGCTAATGCTCCTCGTATATCTGGATATATTTTTACCAATCATATAACACGTAAACACAATGAAAAAGATCATATTATTTGCTTTGTCGGTTGCTATGTATACAACCGTCTCTGCTCAGCCAATGGTCAACCTCGACAGCTATGCTGCAGGCCAGTTGGCCACTAAGGACCTGAATGGTACTGCCCGCTATGTGGGTATGGGTGGTGCGCTCGAAGCTCTTGGCGCAGATCTTTCAACGATGAGTACTAATCCCGCAGGCATTGGTATGTTCCGCAGAAGTCATGCTTCTGTGTCGTTTGGCATGAACATTCAAGGCGAAGGCAAGAATTTTCAGAACGGTACCAAGACTAATGCTTCGTTTGACCAGGTTGGTGTTGTGATCTCAACACGTATGGGAGCTACCAGCTATCTGAACATCGGCTTCAACTTCCACAAAAGCCGCAATTTTGACTACGTATTGTCCGCAGCCAACAATGCCGTCAATGGCTCGTCGCTGCATCGTCAGACTTATGTCAAGATGCTTCGTGGCGATTTAGATGAGAATAGTGCCAAGAAACTGATTCACCCGTACCGTGAGTCACAGTTAGACCAGTTGAACTATCGCATTATTGACATCTACCAGGAGAACCCCACCACCAAAAAGAAGGAACGTGTAGAAAGCATCAGCCCTGAGGCTATCAACTACATGTTCGACCGTGCTCATACAGGCTACATTGGGGAATACGACATTAACCTGAGCGGCAACATTAACAATCGTGTCTATTTAGGTTTGACCGTAGGAATTCACGATGTGCATTACAAAGCCTATAGCGAGTACTCCGAGAATTTCAAAACGCCGACAATATCCACCTCGGGCAATATTTACGAACGCCCCTATGCTAAATATACGGACGATCAGGAGATAACCGGTACGGGATATGACATCAAGATAGGTGCTATTTTCCGTCCTATCGAAGAATCGCCTTTCCGCTTTGGCGTCAGCATTGCTACACCAACCTGGTATCGCCTGAAGACAAGAAACTATACGACCATTTCTGACCAGTATGGTGTAGTTGATAACATCAAAGATGACGTTAAGTTCGCCTTGAATACTCCTTGGCAGTTCGGCATCTCGGCAGGCTATACCATCGGTACGCAGTGGGCATTGGGCCTGAGCTACGATTTTGCCGACTACGGAGCTTGTGATATGCGCTCCATTACCAGCCGTTACTACGATGCTTGGTCTGACACTTATAATACCAAAACGGAGAGCGATTCCAACATGAAGCGTCTCACAGAACAGACGTTGAAAGGCGTGTCGACGCTGAAGGCTGGTGTTGAGTTCCGTGCGGACAAGATGCTGGCTATCCGATTAGGTTACAATTACGTGTCGCCTATGTACAAATCAGATGCTGTACGCGACCAGACCATTGACTCGCCTGGTGTCTATATGGCCTCTACCAGTGATTATACCAACTGGAAGGATACGCACCGTCTGACTGCTGGCGTAGGTTTAACGTTCGATAAGTTCCGTGTAGACTTGGCTTATCAATACAGTGCAACCAATGGTGATTTCTATCCCTACATGAAGGAGCTGACAGGAACCAATAAAGACACTCAGGGCAAGACATTCACCATGACCAACTCTGCAGAAGCCGTCAGCGTGAAGAACATCCGCCATCAGCTGCTCTGTACATTAGGTTATACGTTCTAAGCGAGAATCGTCCACGTTTATCACGAGAATAGTCCGCACCACTGGCGCGGACTATTCTCGTTTGTGGTCCGGACTATTCGGACTGCCCGTCCGAAGGGTTCGGACTGATAGTCCGAACGGCTCGGACGGTTCGTGTAGCGTACTTAATAGCTGCGTGCGATGATGACACGATACTTGGAAGGCTTACCGCTGACCATGTCGACACCGGGTGTTTGTTCGTAGGCGAAGGGCACACAACGGATGGTAGCCTGTGTCTCTTCCTTGATCTGAGCCTCGGTCTCGGCCGTGCCGTCCCAGTGGCAGAGGAAGAAACCGCCGTCCTTGACGCGCTCCTTGAACTCCTCGTAGTTGTCGCACTCGTAGACGTGCTCGTCGCGATACTTGCGGGCCTTCTCGAAGATGTTCTTCTGAATGTCGTCCAGCAGTTGCTCGACATACTGGGCAATACCCTCCAACGGACGAGTCTCCTTCTCGAGCGTATCACGGCGCATCACCTCGATGGTGCCGTTCTCCAGGTCGCGAGCACCCAGCACAAGGCGCACGGGAACACCCTTCAGCTCGTAGTCGGCAAACTTAAAGCCGGGGCGCTTGTTGTCAGAGTCGTCGAACTTGACGCTGATGCCCTTCTTGTGCAACTCGTCAATGATGGGCTGCACCTCCTTGTTGACCAGCTCCATCTGCTCGGGCTTGGTGGCAATGGGGATGATAACCACCTGGATAGGAGCCAGACGCGGAGGCAGCACCAGTCCGTTGTCGTCACTATGCGTCATGATGAGCGCACCGATGAGTCGGGTAGAGACGCCCCACGATGTTGCCCAGACATATTCGGGCTTGTTCTCTTTATTAAGATAGGTGACCTCGAAGGCCTTGGCGAAGTTTTGTCCCAGGAAGTGTGAGGTGCCGCTCTGCAGGGCCTTGCCGTCCTGCATCATAGCCTCGATGGTGTAGGTGTCCAGTGCTCCTGCGAAGCGCTCCGTCTCAGACTTCACGCCCTGCAGCACGGGAACGGCCATCCACTCCTCGGCAAACTTGGCATAAACGTGCAGCATCTTCTTGGCTTCCTCTTCGGCCTCCTCGCGGGTGGCGTGGGCAGTATGGCCCTCCTGCCACAGGAATTCAGAGGTACGCAGGAAGGGACGTGTACGCATCTCCCAGCGCATCACGTTACACCACTGGTTGCACATCAGGGGCAGGTCGCGCCACGAGTGAATCCAGTTCTTATACGTGTTCCAGATAATCGTTTCCGACGTAGGACGGACAATGAGCTCCTCCTCCAGTTTGGCGGCAGGGTCTACGACGACACCGCTCTTGTCCTCGGTAGCCTTCAGGCGGTAGTGGGTCACCACTGCGCACTCCTTGGCAAAGCCTTCTACGTGCTCGGCCTCGCGACTGAGGAACGACTTCGGAATGAGCAGGGGGAAGTAGGCGTTCTGGGCACCCGTCTCCTTGAACATGCGGTCCAGCTCGTGCTGCATCTTCTCCCAGATGGCGTAGCCGTAAGGCTTGATGACCATACAGCCGCGAACAGCACTCTGTTCGGCCAGGTCAGCCTTGACCACCAGGTCATTATACCACTGGCTGTAATTGTCAGCCCGTTTCGTTAAATCTTTTAATTCTTTTGCCATAATTTTAGTCGTTTTCTTAAATTTTGCTGCAAAGGTAGCAAATAATTATGAATTACGGATTACGATTTACGAATTATTTTGTATCTTTGCAACCAGAATACTTAAGTTTCATCAAACAAATAAACTAAATTATGAAGACAAAGATTATTTCATTGCTCCTCTGCGTGGGTATGCTCTTCGCATGTAACAACACACAGAAGGGTGCAGGCATTGGCGCCGGAGGTGGTGCCGTGCTGGGTGGTATCATTGGTGCTATTGCCGGTAACACGATGGTCGGCGCAGCCATTGGCGGTGCTGTAGGTGCTGGCGCAGGTGCCATTATCGGCAACCGTATGGACAAGGCCAAGAAGGAGACTCAGGCAGCTATGCAGCAGCAGGCTCAGGTTGAGACTGTGAAAGACGCCAACGGTCTGGAGGCTGTGAAGGTAACGTTCGACTCAGGTATCCTGTTCGCTACGGGCAAGGCTGACCTCTCTACGTCGGCCAAGAACTCGCTGGCTAAGTTTGCCACCGTTCTTAATAATAATAAGGATTGCGACGTGAGCATCATCGGACATACCGACAACACGGGTTCGGATGCCATCAACCAGCCGCTGTCCGTTAGCCGTGCCAACAGCGTAGGCAACTATCTGCGCTCTTGCGGTGTGGCTGCCAATCAGCTGAAGAGTGTCGAGGGTCAGGGCTCTACCAACCCCGTTGCCGACAACTCTACCGCTGCAGGCCGTCAGCAGAATCGTCGTGTGGAGGTCTATATGTACGCTTCGCAGAAGATGATTCAGGAGGCTCAGGCCCAGGCAAAGTAAACGGGAATAGTGAAAAGTGAATAAAGTTATCACTTTCATCAAAAGACTACTTACATGGATAGTGGTGGCGTTCTTTGCCTCCACTATCCTTTCTGTTGTAGCCCTGCGATGGGTGCCGGTGTGGTTCACGCCGCTGATGTTCATCCGCTTGGCACAGCAGTCGTCCGACGACAAACCCCTGACGCTCCATCACCACTGGGTGCCGCTGGAAGAGATTGCCCCCTCGTTGTCAACGGCCGTTATGGCCTCTGAGGACGCTCGTTTCCTGGAGCATCATGGCTTCGACTACAAGGCCATTGAGAAAGCTGCTATGCGCAACATCAAGCACCCCGAGAAGACCCGTCACGGTGCCTCAACCATTTCGCAGCAGACGGCCAAGAACGTGTTTCTGTGGCCCGGTCGTTCGTGGCTGCGCAAGGGCCTGGAGGTCTATTTCACCACGCTGATTGAGCTTTGCTGGTCGAAGCAGCGCATTATGGAGGTCTATCTGAACAGCATTGAGATGGGCGAGGGCATCTATGGAGCCGACGCCGTAGCGGAATACCACTTCAACACCACCGCCAAGGATCTGACCCGTGCCCAGTGTGCCCTGATAGCTGTCTCGCTGCCCAACCCCCGCCGTATGAACTCTGCCAGCCCCAGCAGCTATATGCTGCGTCGGCAGCAGCGAATCCTGCGCGAGATGAAATTCGTCAAGCCATTGCCTCCCAAGGGGCAGGACAAGTAACCTTTTTGCATGATTATAGGCTAATCTATCATCATTTTTAGGTATTTATGGTCGACAGTTTTGGCGTGTCGACTTTTTTTTGTACCTTTGTGGCTGAAAATTCACTATCAGTCATGAAACTGTCAGAACTACATACCGGTCAGCAAGCTATCATCGTCAACGTGAAAGGTCACGGAGGCTTCCGTAAGCGTATCCTGGAGATGGGATTCGTCAAGGGGCAGCCCGTGGAGGTGTTGCTCAACGCCCCGTTGCAGGATCCCGTGAAGTACAAGATTATGGGTTACGAGGTCAGTCTGCGCCGTCAGGAGGCCGAGATGATTGAAGTCACCACGACCCTGGCAGATCATGATGACAATCAAAAGAAAAACATCCACCAGAACCGTTTGGCTGGAGCAGGCCTGTCGGCTGATGCTCCCCAGATAACCGTAGCCCTGGTGGGCAATCCCAACTGTGGCAAGACGTCGCTATTCAACTTTGCCTCGGGAGCCCACGAACGGGTGGGTAACTACAGCGGTGTGACGGTAGATGCCAAGGAAGGATATACCGACTTTAGGGGATACCGCATCCGGCTGGTTGACCTGCCGGGCACTTACTCGCTGACGGCCTATAGTCCTGAGGAACTGTACGTTCGCCGGCAGTTGGTAGACGACACCCCCGATGTCGTCATCAATGTCATTGACTCCAGCAATTTGGAGCGCAACCTCTACCTGACGACCCAGCTGATGGATATGCACCTCCGTGTGGTTTGTGCGCTGAATATGTTCGATGAGCTGGAGCAGCGTGGCGACCGCCTGAACATCGACACGCTCAGCTCGCTGTTGGGAATGCCTATGGTTCCCACGTCGTTTAAGACGGGTAGGGGACTGGAGGATCTGCTGTCGGAAGTGGTTCATATCTTCGAGAATCGCGAGGGTCACGACCAATACTATCGTCACCAGCATATCAATCATGGTCACGAGGTTGAGGACGGCATCAGTAACATTCAGCAGTACCTGAAAGGCAACGACCTGTTGCGCCTTCGCTATTCCACCCGTTGGCTCGCCATCAAGCTGATGGAGGGGGATAAGAAAGCCGAGAAGATCATTCGGGAACTGCCAGAATATGAAGATATTATAAAAGCGAGAAGCATTGCCGAAGCTCGCGTAAAAGAAGAGACAGGCGACGACTGTGAGACGGCCATTATGGATGCCAAGTACGGCTTCATTCGTGGTGCCTTGCAGGAGGCTGGCTACCAGATGGGCGACAATGAAGACACCTATCGAGCCACCCATTGGCTGGATGCTTTGATTACCAACAAGTGGCTCGGCTTCCCCATCTTTATCCTGTTGCTCTATCTGATGTTCGAGGTGACGTTCATCCTCGGTCAATATCCCATGGACTGGATAGACATGGGCGTGGAATGGTTGGGTGACGTCATCAGCGAGCACATGGCCGACGGACCGCTGAAGGCTATGCTGGTCGACGGCATTATCGGCGGTGTGGGAGCCGTTATCGTCTTCCTGCCGCAGATTCTCATCCTCTATACCTTTATCTCTTTTATGGAGGACTCGGGCTATATGGCCCGTGCAGCCTTTATTATGGACAAGCTGATGCACGGCATGGGTCTGCACGGCAAGTCCTTTATCCCGCTCATCATGGGCTTTGGCTGTAATGTGCCTGCCGTGATGGCTACCCGCACGATTGAGAGCCGTCGTTCACGCCTCATCACCATGCTGGTATTGCCCATGATGTCGTGCTCGGCCCGACTGCCCATCTACATCATGATAACAGGCGCTTTCTTTGCCGTCCAATATCAGAGTCTGGTGATGATTTCGCTCTATTGCGTAGGCATTCTGCTGTCTGTCGTAATGGCCCGCATCCTGAGCACGTTTGTCATCAAGGGCGAAGACACGCCTTTCGTGATGGAGCTGCCGCCATACCGCTTCCCCACGGCTAAGGCCATCTTCCGCCATACCTGGGAGAAGGGCAAGCAGTACCTGAAGAAGATGGGTGGCATCATCCTGGTGGCCTCCATCATCGTGTGGGCTTTAGGCTATTTCGGCACCATGGGTGTTGCTCCCTCGTTGGAAGAGAGCTTCATCGGTATGCTGGGCAAGGCCATTGAGCCCCTCTTCCTGCCGCAGGGCTTCGACTGGCGACTGGATGTCAGCCTATTGGCTGGCGTGGGTGCCAAGGAAATCGTGGCTTCCACGATGGGTGTGCTCTATGCAGAACAGTATAACTTCACGCCGCTGGTGGCCTACAGCTTCCTGCTCTTCGTGCTCATCTACTTCCCCTGTATTGCAACGATCGTAGCCATCAAGCACGAAAGCGGCTCGTGGAAATGGGCACTCTTTGCAGCCCTCTACACCACTGTTTTGGCGTGGATTGTTTCCGCTGTGGTCTATCAGGTAGGCAACTTCTTCTGTTGATTTTAGTTTTTTTTCATCTATTTGTTCTTTATTCTAAAGAAAAAGTAGTATCTTTGTGCGGTTTTTAACCATTTAACCACATAAAATGAAAGAAAACGTTAAGGTAGCAGTCAGGAATATCCTGACTAACTATTTGGAGTTGAACAAGCATCGAAAGACGCCGGAACGCTTTACCATCCTGGATGCAGTATATAGCATTGACGGCCATTTCACGCTTGAGGAGTTGGGGGAAAAACTGGATAAAGAGTTCAATTTCCCAGTCAGTCGGGCAACGTTGTACAACACGCTGAAACTCTTTATGGAGTTGCGCTTGGTAGTACGTCACAGGTTCCAGACAACGACAAAATATGAGGCCTGTTACGACAACAACAGCCACAGCCATCAGGTATGCACCATGTGCGGCAAGGTGACCGAGATTAAGTCGCCTCAGATTACAGAGGCCATCAACAGTCTGCACATGAAGCGTTTCCGCAAGGACGGCTTTACGTTGTACATCTATGGCATTTGTAGTACCTGTCAGGCTCGTATCACCCGTCTGGCGTCCAAAGAAGCAAAGAAGAAAACAACAAAGACTAATAAAGAAAAATGAATCAAGGTAAAGTTGATGTCCTGCTGGGTTTGCAGTGGGGCGATGAAGGTAAGGGAAAGGTGGTCGACGTGCTGACCCCGCAGTATGATGTGGTAGCCCGTTTCCAGGGTGGTCCTAACGCAGGACATACGCTGGAGTTCAACGGCGAGAAGTATGTCTTGCGCTCCATTCCCTCAGGAATCTTCCAGGGTGGAAAGGTAAACATTATCGGCAACGGCGTGGTGCTGGCTCCCGACCTCTTCATGGAGGAGGCAATGGCACTGGAAGCCAGTGGTCATGAGCTGAAGAACCGTTTGCATATTTCCAAGAAAGCGCATCTCATTATGCCTACCCACCGCGTGCTCGATGCAGCCTACGAGGCACAGAAGGGCAAGGACAAGGTGGGCACAACTGGCAAGGGCATTGGTCCGACGTATACGGACAAGGTGAGTCGCAACGGCTTGCGTGTTGGCGATATTCTGGAGAACTTCGAGGAGAAGTATGCCGCTCATAAGGCTCGCCATGAGGCTATCCTGAAGTCGCTGAATTTCGACTACGACATCACTGAGGTGGAGCAGAAGTGGCTGAAGGGTATCGAATACCTGCGCCAGTTCCATCTGGTAGACTCCGAGCACGAAATCAACAAGCTGTTGCGTGCCGGCAAGAGTGTGTTGTGCGAGGGTGCGCAGGGCACTATGCTCGACGTCGACTTCGGTAGCTATCCCTTTGTAACTTCCAGCAATACCATCTGCGCTGGCGCCTGCACAGGTTTGGGCATTGGTCCCAACAAGATTGGCGAGGTGTATGGTATCATGAAGGCTTACTGCACTCGTGTCGGTGCCGGCCCGTTCCCCACTGAGCTGTTCGACGAGACAGGCAAGAAGATCCGAGACCTCGGTCACGAGTATGGTGCCGTGACGGGTCGTGAGCGACGTTGCGGATGGATTGACCTCGTGGCTCTGCGTTATAGCATCATGGTCAACGGAGTCACCCATCTCATCATGATGAAGAGTGACGTGTTGGACGGCTTCGACACTATCAAAGCCTGCACGGCATACAAAGTGAACGGCGTTGAGACACGCGATTTCCCCTACGATATCGAGCAGGGCATTGAACCCATTTACGAGGAACTGCCAGGTTGGAAGACTGATATGACGCAGTTTACCAGTGAGGAGCAGTTCCCCAAGGCTTTCGCCGACTACATCAAGTTCTTGGAGAAGGAACTCGAGACACCTATCCGTATTATTTCTATCGGTCCAGACCGTGAACAAACGATTGTGAGAAAATAAATGGCACAGAAACCCAGTATTCCTAAAGGAACGCGCGACTTCGGCCCCGTAGAGATGGCCAAGCGCAACTATATCTTCAACACCATCCGCGAGGTGTATGCCCTCTATGGCTTCCAGCAGATTGAGACGCCGGCGATGGAAACCCTCCAGACGCTGATGGGTAAATATGGCGAGGAAGGCGACAAGCTGTTGTTCAAAGTGCTGAACAGCGGCGACTTCCTGTCGAAAACCACCGACGAGGAGTTACAGGAGCGCAATGCCCTTCATCTGGCTGCAAAGCTCTGCGAGAAGGGCCTGCGTTACGACCTGACGGTGCCCTTTGCCCGCTATGTGGTGATGCACCGCGAGGAGTTGCAGCTGCCTTTCAAGCGCTATCAGATTCAACCTGTGTGGCGTGCTGACCGTCCCCAGAAAGGCCGTTATCGCGAGTTCTACCAGTGTGACGCCGATGTGGTGGGTAGCGACTCGCTGCTCAACGAGGTGGAACTGATGCAGATTGTCGACACCGTGTTCTCGCGCTTTGGCATTCGCGTTCAGATTAAGATTAATAACCGCAAGATACTCTCCGGCATTGCCGAAGTGATTGGGGCTGCCGACAAGATTGTAGACATCACCGTCGCCATTGACAAGTTGGATAAGATAGGTATCGACAATGTCAACGCTGAACTGCGTGAGGACGGACTCAGTGAAGAGCAAATCCAGAAGCTGCAACCCATTATCTCACTGGAAGGAACAAACGACGAGAAGCTGAACATCATTGCCGACGTGCTGAAGGACAGCGAGACGGGACTGAAAGGTGTCGAGGAACTTCGCTTCATCCTGAACGTTTTAAAGACGGTAGGCTTGAAGAACGAGATGCAGCTCGACCTGACGTTGGCTCGTGGCTTGAACTACTATACGGGCGCAATCTTCGAGGTTAAGGCCTTGGATGTGCAGATAGGCAGCATTACCGGTGGCGGACGTTACGACAACCTGACGGGCATCTTCGGCATGCCTGGTCTGTCGGGTGTGGGTATTTCGTTTGGTGCTGACCGCATTTACGACGTGCTCAACCAACTTGACCTCTATCCCAAGGATTCTATGACGGCCACGCAGGTGCTGTTCATCAACTTTGGCGAGCAGGAGACGGCTTACTGTCTGCCTATTATAAATAAGGTACGTGAGTGCGGTATTCGTGCCGAGATTTATCCTGATGCAGCTAAGATGAAGAAGCAGATGTCGTACGCCAACGCCAAGCAGATTCCCTATGTCGTGCTGGCTGGCGAGAGCGAGATGCAGGCTGGCAAGGTGACGCTGAAGAATATGGAGACCGGCGAACAGCAGCTGCTGACAGCTGAGGAAGTCGTCGCTGTCGTCCAGCGGTAACATCGAAATACCGAAATCTCGAAATACCGAAACATCGAAACATCGAAACATCGAAAAAAAACAACCCTATGAAGAAAATCCTAATGGCAGCCATCGCGCTGCTAACCCTGACGGCTGCCATGCAGCAGAAGGTAACGACCATCTTTATCATTGGCGACTCGACAGCCGCCAAGAAAGACCTGTCGAAAGGCTCGCCAGAGCGAGGCTGGGGCATGGCCCTGCAGTGTTACTTCGACGAGGCCTTTATCCGTGTGGACAATCATGCTGTGAACGGACGCTCTACGAAGAGTTTCCTTGACGAAGGCCGTTGGCAGAAAGTGGTCGATAAGATTCAGCCTGGCGACTACGTCATTATCCAGTTCGGTCACAATGACGCCAAGAAGAATGATGCCAAGCGCCATACTGATCCAGGTTCGACATTCGATGCTAATCTGGCACGCTTTGTCAATGAAACACGCGCCAAGGGTGGCATCCCCGTTATTATGAATCCGGTGGTGCGCCGCAACTTCACCAAGAATGCTGCCCGTGTGAACGACGACGAGTCGTTGCGTAACACCTCCTTCAAGGACGGTGCGAAGGTCAAAGAGGGTGACGTGCTGAAAGATACCCACGGACTATATGCTGTAGCTCCACGTAATGTGGCCGATAGTTTGCACGTCAACTTCGTCGACGCCACTAAGATTACCCACGACCTGGAGCAGGGCTTGGGTGTCGAGGGCTCGAAGAAGCTGCATATGTGGTACCAGCCAGGCGAGCATCCAGCATTGCCAGACGGTCGTCAGGACAACACGCACTACAACATCTACGGCGCTCATCAGGTGGCCAAATTGTTGGCTGATGCGCTGTGCCAGGAGATTCCTTTGCTCAGCAAGTATCGTACGGATGACAATCCCTGCAAGATGGAACAGCCGAAATAAGGGGGCAAGAATAAAATGGACAAAGAATAAATAACCCGCTTGTTGAAAATAAATCCTGCAAAACATTTGCGGGATTTGTTTTTTCTGCTTATCTTTGCAAAAATTTCATTTATACTACACTAAACAAAACATTTACGATTATGAAGAAAAAGTTTATCTGCGCCGTTTGTGGATATATCTACGAAGGCGATGCTGCTCCCGAGAAGTGTCCCATCTGTAAGGCTCCCGCTTCTAAGTTCTCTGAACTGAAGGACGATGCCGATATGACCTACGCTACTGTTCACAAGATTGGTGACGGCAAGCCCGAGGGTGTCAGCGAGGAGATGATTCAGGACCTGCGCAACCACTTCAACGGTGAGTGTGGTGAGGTTGGTATGTATCTGGCTATGGCTCGTCAGGCAGACCGCGAGGGCTATCCTGAGATTGCTGAGGCTTTCAAGCGCTATGCCTTCGAGGAGGCAGACCACGCCAGCCGTTTTGCTGAGCTGCTGGGCGAGTGCGTTTGGGACACCAAGACCAATCTGGAGAAGCGTGCCGCTGCTGAAGCTGGTGCTTGCGAGGACAAGTTCCGCATTGCCAAGAACGCCAAGGCTGCCGGTTTCGACGCAATCCACGATACCGTTCACGAGATGGCCAAGGACGAGGCTCGTCACGGTGCCGGCTTCGCTGGTCTGCTGAAGCGCTATTTCGGAAAGTAAGCTGTTTTTCAGGCAGACTGAACCTGCCTGCACAATATTTGAGGGAAAATGTCGTTTTATCATATATATGGTAAGACGACTTTTCTTTTTTCTCACTGCAATAGCCTTGTTGCTGACGGCCTGTTCAGACAATGACTCGTTCTCGACAGACCGTAGTCATCTTTTGACGTTCTCCAAGGACACCATTAAGATGGACACCATGTTCTCGGACGTTCCTTCAACAACCTATACTTTCTGGGTGTACAACCATTCGGGCGACGGCATCCGTATTGCCAATGTTCGCCTGGACCGAGGCAATCAGTCGGGGTTCCGCGTTAATGTGGACGGCACGTTCCTGAACCCCGTAGCTACCGATCTGGAGGTTAGAAAGGGAGACAGCATTCGTGTATTTGTAGAGGTTACGGCCCACGAGAACTTACAGGAGACTCCCCAGTTGGTGGAGGACAACCTGCTGTTTACGCTGCAGAGTGGGGTGGTGCAGCAGATGAATCTGCGCACATGGGCCTGGGATGCCTACAAGGTGACCAATATGGTGGTGACGGGTGACGAGGTTATTGAGTCGTCGAAGCCTGTGGTGGTCTATGGCCGTGGCATCAACATTGAGAAAGGCGCCACGTTGACCGTCAAGAACACTACGCTCTACTTCCATGACGGTGCCGGTATTGAGGTCAGTGGCAAGTTGGTGACTGACCATGTGCTGATGCGTGGCGATCGTCTGGATCACATGTTTGCCTACTTGCCATACGACCGCGTCAGCGGACAGTGGGGAGGCGTGGTTGTCAAGGCTAAATCTGACGGCGTTGAGATGACTAATAGCGAGTTGCATAGCTCACACAACGCTCTTTGGTGCGACAGTACGGTGGTGACGTTGACCAATACCATTATCCATAACTGCAAGGGGTACGGTCTCTACGCCCATGACTCTAAGGTGGCGCTCACCAAGTGTCTTGTCAGTAATGCGTTGAACGATTGTCTGTCGATGGAGGGTTGCCAGGCTACTGTTGACCAAACAACGCTAGCTCAGTTCTATCCTTTCTCAGCCAATCGCGGTGCTGCCTTGCGCTTTAACTATACCAAACAACCCATGTCGTTAGTGTGTAACAATACCCTTGTGACAGGCTATGCTGAAGACGTTATCTTTGGTAAGGGCAACGATCCGGAATTGATGAGCTATCACTTCGAGAATTGCCTCTTGCGTACGGGGGCTGTTGAAGATTCTAAGGACATTGTCAACGTCATCTGGGAGAAACCGTCCGACGAAATTCAGGGTCAGAAGCATTTCGTTAAGTTCGATGACGTCAATTTCATCTACGACTTCCGGCTGAAAGAAGAGTCGCCAGCCTTCGAACGTAGCATAGGATGGCCTGGTAATCAGTAGTTTTGCTTATCCAACAGGTTTTCTTTTCTTTGTAAGCATCAAATTAGATGCCGAGGCCGCCTTCGTAAGAAGCATCGACAGCCTTTGACTGCAGGATACGTGAATAAGGTGGTACGTCATGTGTCAGCCAGATGTTGCCGCCTATCGTGCTGTGATGACCTATCGTAATGCGCCCTAAGATAGATGCGTTGGAGTAGATGGTGACATGGTCCTCGATAATCGGGTGACGAGGGACGTTGAGCATGTTTCCTTGAGCATCGTACTTGAAACTCTTGGCTCCCAGCGTAACGCCCTGATAGAGGGTGACATGGTCCCCGATAATGGCCGTCTCGCCAATAACGACACCCGTGCCGTGGTCAATGGCAAAATATTCGCCGATGGTTGCTCCAGGATGAATGTCTATTCCCGTCTTGCTATGAGCTTGTTCCGTGATGATACGCGGAATGACGGGTACCTTCAGTTCATGCAGTTTGTGGGCAATACGATAGTGTATCATTGTGTTGACGACAGGGTAGCAGAAGATAACCTCGCCGTAGTTGGGAGCAGCGGGATCGTTATCGAACATTGCCTGGACATCAGTATAGAGCAGACGCTTGATTTCGGGTAATGCATTGATGAACTCCTGTGCAGTCTCCTCGGCGCAGGCATAGACTGTCTCGCGATTGTGAAGGTCAGTGCAGTCCTCGCAGAACTGAAGTCCGTGGGCAATTTGCTTGATGAGCAGGCGTTGCAGCTCGACCATGTAGTTGCCGATATAATAGGCACGGATAGATTCGTCGCTTTGACGTTTATTGAAATAGTCGGGGAATATGATGCTCTTCACCAGTCGGACGATGCGCTCCACGTGTTCTACGGAGGGCAGGGGAGCTTCGACGGCAGGCATCATTCTGACTTCCTGCTCTGTCAGTCGTGACAGCAGGTGTACATTCTTCAGCAGGATGTCGTTGGATTTCTTGTTCATCGTGCGTATATATTTAAGAGGTTGACTAATCCGGGTTTAGTTGTAGAAGTTCCACGAAACACCGAAGTGCAGGACACTGCCGTTGGTGGGATAGTGGGGCGTGAGGAAGTAGCGTTTGGAGCCCGAACCGGCATTGACGTGAGTCATAGCCAAGAAGAAACGGGCGCGTTTAAGGTGCATATTGACGTACGCATCCAGGAAAGGATAGCCGCCCAGCTCCTCCTTAGAATCACCGTTCTTTTGAATGGCAAACTGGCTAAGTTGTGGCGAGTAGTCGGGAGCCTCGTACTTCGAGAACCACGTCAGCGAACCACCCAGTTCGACGTCGAGCACTCGGGCCAGCTTGAACTTGATGTACAGATTGCTGAAGATGTTCAGGTCCGGCAATGGCAAAGCGCTGGGCATGCTGCTGTTCTGGTAGGTGATAATGTTGTCGAAGTTCAGGATGCCCCAACGCAGGTTCTGCATGAGTTGCAGGGTGAGCACGTTGATGTTCGCTGACTCTTGATAGACATCTGCTGTCATTGCTGTGCGTGCTGTACCCGTGTTGGTGTACGACATACCGAAGTAGGTGTAGTTCTGTATTTCATCGATGGCTACACGCAGGCGGGTGTGTGTCTTGTCGTAGCCGAAGATGCCTTCTAGATGAGTGCGTGTCTCGGCATTCAGACTCTTCTCCCACCACAGGTGTTTGGCATGGAACTGCTCCATGAAGTAACGGGGAACGTCACGCGTGAAGTTTCCCTTGGCTGCCAGTCGGACTGTATCGCCAAACAGCGGGAAGTTCACGTCGGTGCTGAAGTCGAGGATTAACTTACCCAAGTCAAAGCCTACAGCACCAATCTCGACTCCTGCATTGAAGTGGAAGGTGTGTCCCTGTGTCTTGGCCAACTGGGCACCTATGTTCAGGGCATTGTCACCCTTGGTGCTCAAGTGGTAGGCTGTCTCGCCAACTGTCAAGTCAGGCATACTGTAGCGACGATACTCGTGCGTGGCAAAAACCTTCAGACCTGCCTTGACATACTTGTTGAAGCCTTCGAGTAGGGCGACGGCCAGCGTGTTCTTAATGCTGGTATAGCGGTGTTTATCGTAAGCCGCCTGACCTGCAGAGCCACCCGTGTCGTCCTTGTCGTAATAGGTGTTGAGATAATAGTCCGTTGGAGTATAGTAGGACTGGTAGATGTGCTCGTAGTTGTTGAGGTCCAGCGTGTGGATAAAACTGGTAACGGGCACGTATTCGCGCTTCATGGTGGCGTCGATGCTATCCTGAAGGGCTTTAGCGGCCAAGAGGCTGTCCATAGCCTCCTTCCCTTCCACGTTGATACGTGTGGTGTCAACAGGGTGTTCTTTCTTTGAGCCTACGGGTTCGTCACCCATGATGCGAGCATCCTTGGGACGACCCTTAGGAACATCTGAAACCACAGGAGCCTCCTGACGTCCAGCCGGCTTGTCCTTGTCTTTGCCCTCCTTCTCGGCCTCGCGCTTAGCCTTCTGTTTGGCCGACTCAGCAGCAAACTGACGTGCCTTGATTTCCTCTTCCGTCATCTTTACCTTGCGGAAGAAACCAACACTATAGCGCTGGTTGAAGAACAGATGTTGTGTCTTGTTGCGGTTCCAGTTGCTCTGAAGCACAGTGGGAATCTCGTCCTCACTGTATTGTGTCGTCTCCAGCTCGGGGTGCGTGATGTAGTTGTCGTTGGTGATACCACCGTTTTCGTTGGACTTGTGCTGGTAGGCCTGACCTAAGAAGTGCATCTGGTAGCGGTCACCACGATAGGAGGCGAAAAGGCCTGCACGGAAGTGGGAAACGTTCTGGTTCTGGTAGTAGCCGCGAGCATACTGGTAGTTAAGGTCGAAGCCTAGGCCCACTCGCTTGCCGGCATTAACGGCAAACTTGGCGCGGATGTGGTCCTCGCCGTGCTGCTTGTCGCCACATTCGTCGTAACTGATGTTGGTATAGGGCGACAGCGTATTCATAAAATGGAAGTCCTCGGGCTCCATACGCGAGAAGCTGTAGCCATCGGTAAAGAAGAACTGGCTGATGGGCTTGCGGTCGATAAAGATACGACTCAAACGTGCCGAATAGTTGTTACCGATGGTGTTGTACTCGCCATAGAGCCCCGTGGCGTGGATGCTGTTCTGATAGAGGTGGGGAATGGTGTCCAGAGCGGTGGGGGTGATGTCGCCGAAACGACGGTCGACAGTCCACGCCCATACACCTTTGGGAACCTCCTTGTTCTTGTGGGTGGAGTCGCGGCTGTTGGGGTTAAAGGCGCGATTCGGATCGTTGGGGTCTACCTGTGTGATGTTGCCGCTGGGGTCTATCTGGTTATACACCTGTGACTGCATAGTAGGAACGATGCAGACAATAGTTAGAATCAGCGTGAGGAACTTCTTCATGGGCTCTGGACTTGTGCTTTATTCGTCGTCTTCCTGACGCATAGGCATCATGCGCAGAGCGGCCTCGAAGAACTTGACAACCATAGCGGCCAAAATGACGTAGGTACCCGTCTCCTTGCGATAGAAAAAGTAGATGAGCAGGCCTACGATGGCACCCAGCATGAAGATGATGTTCATCCAGTTGCGTATAGTCTTCATACTCATTTTAGTAGCGAATCGAATTTGTTAAACAGGAAGTCCTTGCGGTCGATGGTCTTGCGACGGAACTTGCCGGACAGGGGTAACAAACGGGTGTTCTTCTTGTTGACAGCCGTCTTGTCGGTAATCCATTCCTCTGCACGGTAGCGTAACTGCTGGTTGCCTTCGCCATAGATGTAGTGAATACGACTGATAGTGATGTCTGCCTTGCCGTCCTGACACTTAGCCTGTAAAACAAAGCAGAACTGAGTGCGGTCCAGCACAATGGCGTTGCTCTTGAATACTAGCCATTCAGTGTAGGTGGCTCCTAACTCGTACTTGACAGAGTCGGTCACGACAACCTGACTATTAATCTGGTTTTTCTCACGAACCATCTTCTCCATGTACTTCTTAACAATGTTGTACACCTGTGAGGCTGACTTGCCTGGAGCGTCAATGCATTTGTTGAAGACCACCTTGCCGTCAATCTCTGTTACTGCGCCCTTCAGGTACTTGGCGTCAGGGTTCACCTTGACCTTGACTTCTTCAGTGGTTTCTTCTACCTCGGGGCGTTCCCAAGTGTTGTCCTGTGCCCACGCATATAGGGGCATCAGAGCCCAAAAAAGTATTGCAAGCTTTTTCATATCCGCAAATATTAGTTCTTTAAGCGACAAAGGTACGAAATATTCTGCGAAACAGCCGTACTTATTACATTTTTTTAAATATTTACGTCTTATTTCAGTTCCAACTCTTTCTGAAGACGGATAATTTCGTCGCGATATTGGGCGGCTTGCAGGAAGTCGAGATTCTTGGAGGCTTCCTTCATCAGGCGGGTTGTTTCTGCGATGCTCTTCTCCAATTGCGGACGTGTCATACGCTCAATAATCGGGTCGGCGGCAAAGACTGCTGTTGATGGTTGACTCTTGGCAGTCGACGGTTGACCATTGGCGGCTTTTTCCATTTCGACGAGCGATACCGTCAGGGCTTTCTTGATTTGCGTCGGTGTGATGCCGTGCTCCTCATTATATTTCAGTTGCTTGGTGCGACGGCGCAGGGTCTCGTCAATGGTCAGCTGCATGGAGGCCGTCATGTTGTCGGCGTACATGATGACCTTGCCGTTGATGTTGCGGGCTGCACGGCCAGCAGTTTGCGTCAGCGAACGGTGCGAGCGCAGGAATCCCTCCTTGTCGGCATCCAGAATGGCGACCAACGACACTTCAGGTAAATCCAGACCCTCGCGTAGCAGGTTGACACCCACTAACACGTCGTAGGTGCCGTTGCGCAGGTTCTCCAGAATCTTGACACGATCCAGGGTCGTCACCTCACTATGGATATAGGCCGTCTGGATGTCGTGGTTCAGCAGATATTCAGACAGTTCCTCAGCCATACGCTTTGTCAGCGTGGTGACTAGCACTCGCTCCTTACGCTCTATACGTTGTTGGATTTCCTCCATGAGGTCGTCAATCTGGTTTTCCGTCGGACGAACCTCAATCTCAGGGTCTAGAAGGCCGGTAGGACGAATCACCTGTTCGACAACCACACCCTCGGCCTCCTGCAATTCGTAGTCGGCAGGGGTTGCAGAGACATAAATAACCTGATGCGTCATCTGCTTGAACTCTTCAAATGTCAGCGGACGGTTGTCGAAGGCGGCAGGTAGACGGAAACCATATTCCACCAGATTGGTCTTGCGGGCACGGTCGCCACCATACATTGCTCCAATCTGGGGAACGGAGACGTGACTCTCGTCAATAACCATCAGGTAGTCCTCTGGGAAGAAGTCCAGTAGACAGTAGGGGCGTTCGCCTGCCTGTCGGCCGTCAAAGTAGCGAGAGTAGTTCTCGATGCCTGAGCAATGGCCAAGTTCTTTGATCATCTCCATGTCGTACTCTACACGCTCCTTGATACGTTGAGCCTTGAGACTGTCACCCTGCTCCTCGAAGAACGCCACTTGTTTCACCAGGTCGTCCTGAATGTTGCGGATAGCAATGTTCGTCTGCTCCTGCGTTGTCATGAAGAGGTTGGCAGGGTAGAGCTTGTATTCGTCAAATAGCGCCATACGCGTCATTGTGACTGGGTCCAGTTCTTCAATACAGTCTATCTCATCGTCCCAGAAAGTGATGCGCAGGATGGCCTCGCTGTAAGCCATTGCCACGTCTATGGTGTCACCCTTTACACGGAAGTTTCCGCGTTTCAGTTCTACGTCATTGCGGACGTAAAGTGCTGTTACTAATTTTCTTAACAAAGCGTTCCGGTCTAGAATTTGTCCGCGATGAATCTCGATGATATTCTCGTTCAATGCCACGGGACTTCCCATGCCATAAATGCATGAAACCGAAGACACAACGATAATGTCTTTTCTTCCTGACATCAAGGCACTTACTGCACGAAGTCTTAATCGGTCTATTTCTTCGTTGATGGCTAGGTCCTTTTCGATGTAGACATCCGTAGTGGGAAGGTATGCCTCTGGTTGGTAGTAGTCGTAATAACTGACATAATACTCGACGGCATTCTGTGGGAAAAAGCCCTTCATCTCTTCGTACAATTGGGCCGCTAAGGTTTTGTTGTGTGACAGGATGAGGGTGGGCTTGTTGACGTTTGCAATGACGTTGGCAACGGTAAAAGTCTTGCCGGAACCCGTCACGCCCAACAACACTTGTGCCTGGTCGCCACGTTCCAAACCGTCCGTCAGTTGGCGGATAGCTTCAGGCTGATCGCCCATCGGCTGGTATTTTGAAGTCAGTATATAGTCCATAGAATCTGCCAAGTATCAAATAAGTTGTGCAAAGGTACTAAATAATTGATAATTTGCCATTCTTTTTTATTAAAAAGTGTGGTGTCGCTATGATATATTGATAATTTTTATAAAAAACTTTGTTTTTCTCGCGAGAAATGCGTAATTTTGCACGTCAAATTCGTAATAGGCATGAAGAAAAGCATCATAGCAATACTCTGTATGGCCTTCCTGATGACAGGATGTGCCAACGAGTTTAACAAGTTATACAGATCTCAGGATATTTCCTATAAATACGAGTGCGCTAAACAGTATTTTGCCATTGGCAAGTACCAGCAGGCCGCTACGCTGCTGCAGGATGTGGTTACGTCGCAGAAGGGGCGCACCAACGCTCAGGAAAGTCTTTACCTCTTGGGTATGGCGCTCTACAATGACAAAGACTACGAGTCTGCCAGTATGACCTTCAAGAAGTATTTCACTAACTATCCGAAGGGATATTTTGCCGAGCAGGCTTGCTATAACATTGGTGAGTCGCTCTACGAAAGTGCTCCCGAGCCCCGTCTCGACCAGACGCCAACCATTGGTGCCATTACGGCTTACCAGAACTTCTTGGACTATTATCCTGAGTCGCCGTACAGGGAGAATGCTCAGCAAAAGCTTTTCGAACTGCAGGACAAACTGGTGATGAAGGAACTGCTGTCGGCCAAGTTGTACTATAACCTGGGTGGATACTTCGGCAATATCAACTCCAACTCGGAGTCTAACTACGAATCGTGCATCATTACGGCTCAGAATGCCCTGAAGACTTATCCCTACAGTCCATTGCGCGAACAGTTCTCAGTGCTCGTTATGAAGAGCAAGTACTATCTGGCCAAGAATAGCTCGGAGGAGAAGAAGGTAGAACGCTATCGTGATGCCGAGGACGAGTGCTACGCCTTCATCAACGAATTCCCTGACTCAAAGAGCCTTGAATTGGCGCAGGAGTATATTGACAAGTGTCGCCCCTATACTCGTGGAGAATAAACGAAAACTAATATAATTTTTTAGATACAAGATGGATTACAAGAAATCAAAAGCACCGGTTAACACCGTCACCCGTAACATCATGGATTTGGCTCAGGAAACGGGCAATATCTATGAGAGTGTAGCAATCATTGCCAAGCGAGCCAATCAGATTAGCGCACAGATCAAGGAAGACCTCAGCAAGAAACTCGCTGAGTTCGCCTCTTACAACGATTCACTCGAAGAGGTCTTCGAGAATCGTGAGCAGATAGAGATTTCACGTTACTACGAGAAGTTGCCCAAGCCCTCGTTGCTGGCTACCCAGGAGTTTGTGGAAGGCAAGGTCTATTGGCGTGACCCTGCCCGTGACAATCAGGAGGTTGACGACGAAGACCGTTAATCGTTATGTGGCAACGTAAACAGACCCTATTCCTGCTGTTGGCAGCCGTTTGTGCGCTGCTGACCTATATGGAGCCCTTTGAAATAGGACAGCACATCATCGTGGCAGTGGCTGCCGCATGTAATGTGCTGACCATATTTCTTTTTAAGAACCGTCCCCTGCAGTCGACATTGTGCGTCATCAGCATGTTCCTGTACCTGGGATGGTATCTGGCATTTGTCATCTATAGTAAGCAGGTGGCCACTGACGCATCACAAGTCCTGACATCCTGGCTCACAGTACTGCCTGCTGTCAGTCTTGTCTTGACTGCGCTGGCCAGAAAGGCTGTCCGAGCCGACGAGAAGTTGGTTCGTGATTCCGACCGTCTGCGTCGCTGACTTATTATTAGGTTAACCTTTAACTACCTTCAAGACGTATGAAAAAGATTTTTGTTTTATGTCTGAATCTTTTCCTCCTTGTGGCGGTTGCTACTGCTCAGGAGGCACAGAAAAGCGAATTGCATCAACAGGCTGAAAGTGCGTTGAGCAACAGCCACCCCATTACTGCCCGTTATACCTTTGTGCGCGCATATGAGGACTATTTCAACAAGGGAAAGTTTCAGCAGGGTTTGGAGTGTGTCGCCAAGGCCGCTTCGCTTCACATCTCTGAGAACGAGTACAAGGAAGCTTTCGACCTGCTGACGAATGCAGACCAGGCCATCAACGGCAAGCCGCAGTTGAGCGACAGTCAGAAAGACGGCTTGCATTATCAGGTTAGCAAGGAACGCATGAACATCTATATGCGTCTTCGCCGGCCTCAGAGCGTGTTGGAACACATCAACCAAATGGAGCGCTATGCTGAGCGGTCTGGCAATGAGGAACTGAAGAATGACGCTCTCTATAACAAGGCCATTTATTACTATACCTTTGGCGACAATGCGAAAGGCAACGCCGTCTTCAAGGAGATGGCCAACAAACTGACGGCCTCCAAAGAGTATGATAAGGTAGACAAGGTGTACCAGACCCTTATCGATAACAGCCGTCGAAGCAACAACGCTTCGCTGCTGGCGCAGTCGTACAAGAGCTACATTGCCTGGAAGGACTCTGCAAACGCACTGAAGGTTGCTGACGAAATCAACGCCCTGAAGAAGCAGATTTCCGACAGCGAGGCTGCTATCGAGGAGAAAGATAGTTCGCTGACAGCTCGTCAGGTGCTGATAGTAGGACTTTTCGTTGTTCTCGCCGCACTGGCTGCTGCGCTTATTATCGGTGCTGTTGTGCTGCTGCGCTTTGTTGTGTTGAGTCGCAAGCAGAAAAAGATGATTCAGATGGCCAACGAGAACAACGCCCTGAAGGCGAAGTTCATCAGTAACATCTCTGCCCAGTTGGAGCCAACGCTCAAGAAAATCGACAGTACCAAGCCCGAGGTCAAGGCACTGCTCGACTTCTCCAAACACATCCAGACGCTCTCTGAACTGGAGAACAACATGGACGAGGTCGTTGAGTTGGAAGAGGTACAGATTCAGCAATTCTGCGAGGAGGTAACCAGTGACATCAACAGCCTGTTGAAGAAGGATGTGACGCTGAAGGTTAACGCTCCCAAGATGAGTGCGCAGCTGAATCGTGACTATACCGCTCACATCTTGAAGCACTTGTTGCACAATGCTGCTATCTATACCCCTGAAGGCGGTACTATCTGGCTTGACTACAAGAAACGTGGTGCCCATACGCACCAGTTCTTGGTGGGAGATACGGGTTGCGGCATTCCTGAGGAGAAGCGCGACGACATCTTCAAGCCCTTTCTCGAGATTCACGACCTCACGAAGGGTGACGGTTTGGGACTGCCCACCTGCAAGCAGATGGCCGTCAAGATGAATGGCGATCTCACCATTGACCCAGAATTCACGAAGGGTACACGATTTGTATTGGAACTGCACGGTTAATCCGGCAGTTCCATTTTTTTTCGCTATACTTTCAGAAAAGTATCCTCTACTACATCTTCTCCTTCATGTAGTATTGACCGCGTTTGCGCGTAATGTTGCCATAGTTAATGGCGTGAACGGGGCAATGATGATAGCAAGCCAGACACATCGTACAACTATCGTTGTGTTGCCAGACGGGAGGCGTGCCCTGAATGTTTCCCACAGGACATACCTGCTGACAGCGTCCGCATTGCGTACAGACGTCTGTGTCGACGGTAAATTTACGGTCGTTGATCATGTAGCGGTTGAAGTAGGCCCCAATGACGTATGAGTAGAGTCGGGGAGTGGCACCTGTCGTCAGCTCGGTTATGTTCTCGCGGCGCTCTGTCACACTTTGGCAGATGTGCTTCAACTGCTGGCGAGCAGCGGCAATCTTCTCTTGTTCGCGCGCTGGGGTGTCGGTGTACATCAACGGCAGACAGACGTACGACTCAGGCATCAATACGGAGAATACCGAAACAGCCTTCATGCCTTTAGCCTTCAGTTCTTTGTTCAGGATGGTCATTGTGTCACCTGTGCTGTCGCCACACGTCGTAACGGCATAGCAATAGTGCTCAGCGGTAGTGTTGCGGAACTTCAGACTTCTGATGAACTTCCTCACGATACGGGGTGGCTGCCAGCCGTGCGTGGGAAAACAGAAGCCAATGCGCTCGTGCTCCTGCAGTTCGTAGGAGGGCGTATCGGTGCTTAGCAGTTCTTCGGCGATGTTGTACAATTGTTCGCCTGTGGCTTCGGCCAGCTGGCGTGCAACCCATCGGGTGTTACCCGTTCCTGAGAAATAGAATATCATACTGTCTGCGTTTTAATAAAAAAAGAAGAGATTAACACGTAATCTCTTCTCCCTTTTGACTTTCTTAGTGACTCCCGCGGGATTCAAACCCACAACCTTCTGATCCGTAGTCAGATGCTCTATTCAGTTGAGCTAGGGAGCCTTGTTTCTTAAAAGCGACTGCAAAGGTACGACTTTATTTTGAAACAGCCAAACTTTTTTGGAACTTTTTTTTCTTTTCGAGGTGCCTGGCGGATTCGAACCGCCGTAGACGGTTTTGCAGACCGTTGACTAAGCCACTCATCCAAGGCACCATCGTCTAAGCGGGTGCAAAATTACTACTTTTATTTGGAACCACCAAATTTTTGGCAGTTTTTTTTCGTTTCGCAGCAGTCACAAGTGTCTCCGTCGCGTTTGTAGGCCTTGAAAATGCGCCATGCGGCATAGCTGACGGCATATAATATCACGCCTAATGCTATATGAAATTGCCAATTGTACTCCATTCTTATCTCCTTTACTTCTAACTTCTTAACTTCCTTAACAACACCTTGTTGATGGCCTGAATGCGGCGGTTTCCCTTGCTGATGTCGTTGCTGATGTCCTCGCGTACATTATTTATATTATTAAAGAAGTCGCTGAAGACGTTCAGCAGTTGGTTGGGCTGTGCGGTATCTTCCGGGATGTCCGGATTGATCACGATGCGCAGTCCTAACGGCTCAATATGTACGTCAATATCCCGACCTGTCATGATGGGGTCACCATCGTAATGGATAGCACCGGGCTCTTGTCGGCGGATATGAATGCTCTTGGTGCGGAAGGTCTTGATCTTCGAATTGTTGCTCAGCGTTTTCATGAACAGGTCGGCGGCAATCTGCGGAGCATCGAGCACACCGAAGGGTTCCATGATGATGACGTCCATCTGACCGTCTCTCATCGTGGCGCCAGGTGCTATATAGGCGTTGTTGCCGTATTGTGAGGCGTTGGCACAGGCAATGAGGAAGGCCTTATGATAAACCGTTCCCTGGTCGTCTACAATCTCGTAGGTCTCAGGACGATACTTCAGTCCCTCCTTCAGTACGTTTTCCACATATGTGATGGGGCCACGCTTGCCGGCCTCGGCAAATTTCAGTGAGATAAAGGCGTCGAATCCCATACCGCAGGTGCAGAAGAAGGGTAGGTCGTTGATGATGCCATAGTCGAAAGCCTCTATCTGACAGTTGTTGATAATGGCAAGTGCCTTGTCCGTTTCCATCGGAATGCAGAGGTGACGTGCCAGTCCGTTGCCTGAGCCACTGGGCAGTATGCCTAGCGCCGTCTCGGTGTGGACCAGTGAGCGAGCCACTTCGTTCACCGTACCGTCACCACCAACAGCCACCACCACGTCAGCGTGTTCTTCGGCATATTGGCGAGTCAGTTCAGCCGCATGACCACGATATTGCGTAAAGACCACCTCATGGTCAATACGCTCATGGTCCAGCGCAGCATCAATCTGCTCGGGCAGCCCTTCCTTGTTCCGAGTGCCGGACTTGGGGTTGATGATGAATACAATACGTGTCCTTTTATTCATAATTTGAGTGCAAATATACAAATTATTGTCGAAAATGTCGGCAAGAAATGAATAAATTTAGGAAAAATGACGAAATATCTCATTTTTTATGCACGATTTGAATAAAATTGTGTAACTTTGCAGTCTGAAACGAAACATAGTAAGGTATATACCTCTACATTTATGGGACAATTACAAGAAAAATACAAACATTATCGTGAGCCGCAGAAGTTTATGGAGGCTGACGTTTATCCCTATTTCCGCGCTATTGAGGGAAAGCAGGGAACGGAAGTGGAAATGGGCGGCCACAAGGTTTTGATGTTCGGATCTAATGCTTACACAGGACTGACAGGCGACCAGCGTATCATTGATGCAGCCAAGGCTGCACTTGACAAGTATGGCTCCGGTTGTGCCGGAAGCCGTTTCTTGAACGGAACGCTCGACTTGCATGTTCAGCTGGAAAAAGAAATCTCCGAGTTTATTCATAAGGACGACTGTCTGTGCTTCTCCACAGGCTTCTCCGTCAACCAGGGCGTGCTGGCTATGGTTGTCGGCAAGGACGACTACATCATCTGTGATGATCGCGACCATGCATCCATCGTCGACGGTCGTCGTCTGTCATTCGCCAAGCAGCTGCACTACAAGCACAACGACATGGAAGACCTGGAGCGCGTGCTTCAGAAACTGCCATACGAGGCCATCAAGCTCATCGTCGTCGACGGCGTGTTCTCCATGGAGGGCGATTTGGCCAAGCTGCCCGAGATTGTGGAGTTGAAGCACAAGTACAACTGTTCCATCATGGTTGACGAGGCACACGGAATCGGCGTCTTCGGTGATCATGGACGTGGCGTTTGCGACCACTTCGGACTGACTGACGAGGTAGATCTCATAATGGGAACCTTCTCCAAGTCGCTGGCTTCCATTGGTGGCTTCATTGCCTCTGACTGGGATACCATCAACTTCCTGCGCCACACCTGCCGCACCTATATCTTCTCGGCTTCCAACACCCCTGCCGCCACAGCAGCAGCTATGGAGGCCCTGCACATCCTGCAGAAGGAGCCCGAACGCATTGAGGCCCTGTGGAACGTTACCAAGTACGCCCTGAAGCGTTTCCGTGAGGAAGGCTTCGAGATTGGTGATACCGAGAGCCCCATCATTCCGCTCTACGTTCGCGATGTTGACAAGACGTTCCTTGTGACAGCACTGGCCTTCAAGGCTGGCGTGTTCATCAATCCCGTCATACCGCCGGCATGTGCTCCTCAGGACACGCTGGTACGTTACGCTCTGATGGCTACCCATACCAAGGAGCAGGTAGACCGTTCAGTTGTTGCCCTGAAGAAAATCTTCCAGGAGCAGGGTATTATCAAGTAAATACCAGATATTATCTGTAAATTAATTGCGGAATTATTTGCAAAGGTCGCAATTTATTTGTACCTTTGCAGCCGCTTTTCGAGGTGTAGCGCAGTTGGTAGCGTTCCTGGTTTGGGACCAGGCTGTCGCAGGTTCGAGTCCTGTCACCTCGACCAACGAAAGATCCGCTGAGATTTTCCTCTCGACGGGTCTTTCGTTTTTTCTCTTGTATTTTGCTCACTTATTCATACATTTGAGAAAAGTCTAGAAAGTTGACTAACGTCAAGCTAATCCTTCTTCCGTTCGATAATAAAAAGAAAAACAGTTTTTCCTTTTGTATTTTGCTCACTTATTCGTACCTTTGCATCCAAAATTTATAAAGGTATTATGTTTGAGAACTTAAGTGACAGACTTGAACGGTCGTTCAAGATACTGAAAGGTGAGGGTAAAATCACCGAAATCAATGTGGCGGAGACGCTAAAGGACGTTCGCAAGGCACTGCTGGACGCTGATGTCAACTACAAGGTGGCCAAACAGTTTACTGACACCGTGAAACAGAAGGCGATGGGTATGAACGTGTTGACGGCCGTCAAACCCAGTCAGTTGATGGTGAAGATTGTGCACGACGAGCTGGCCGAGTTGATGGGTGGCAAGGCCGTGGAACTGAAGCTGGAGGGCAGACCTGCCATCGTGCTGATGTCCGGCTTGCAGGGCTCGGGTAAGACGACGTTCTCGGGTAAGCTGGCTAACCTGCTGAAGACGCGCGACCACAAGAATCCGCTGCTTGTGGCCTGCGACGTGTACCGTCCTGCTGCCATCCAGCAGTTGCATGTTGTAGGTGAGAGCGTTGGTGTTCCCGTCTATTCGGAACCCGACAACAAGAACGTAGTGGAGATTGCCCAGAACGCTATCAAGGAGGCTAAGCAGAAGAACTATAATGTGGTCATCATCGATACTGCCGGTCGTCTGGCCGTAGACGAGGAGATGATGAACGAGATAGCTAATCTGAAAGAGGCTGTCAACCCTGACGAGACGCTATTCGTGGTGGACTCGATGACGGGTCAGGATGCAGTGAATACGGCTAAGGAGTTTAACGACCGCCTGGACTTCGACGGTGTGGTGCTGACGAAGTTGGACGGTGACACCCGCGGCGGTGCTGCACTCTCCATCCGTACTGTCGTCACCAAGCCCATCAAGTTTGTAGGTACGGGCGAAAAGATGGAGGCGCTGGACGTGTTCCACCCCGACCGCATGGCCGACCGTATTCTGGGCATGGGCGACATCGTGTCGCTCGTTGAGCGTGCCCAGCAGCAGTTCGACGAGGAGGAGGCGAAGCGACTGGAGAAGAAAATCCGTAAGAACAAGTTCGATTTCGACGACTTCATGGGTCAGATTCAGCAAATCAAGAAGATGGGTAACATCAAGGATCTGGCGAGCATGATTCCCGGTGTCGGCAAGGCACTGAAAGATGTGGATATCGACGACAACGCCTTCAAGGGTATCGAAGCCATCATCAATTCAATGACTCCCAAGGAACGTGCCAATCCTGACATTATCAATCAAAGCCGCCGACTGCGCATTGCAAATGGTAGCGGCACGAAAATTGAGGAGGTGAACCGACTGATGAAGCAGTTCGACCAGACTCGTAAGGTGATGCGTATGGTAGCTGGTGGCGGCAACTCGAAGATGATGCAGATGGCTGCTGCTATGAAGGGCAAAATGCCGAAGTTCTAACAAAACCTATAGGGTCCCATAAGACTATTAGACTTATAAGAATAATATGCAACTGATTGACGGAAAGGCTACTGCCGCGGCCATCAAGGCGGAGATTAAACAAGAGGTAGAACAGATTGTTGCCAACGGCGGCAAACAGCCCCATTTGGCGGCTGTGCTGGTGGGTCACGATGGTGGTTCGGAGACCTATGTGAAGAACAAGGTATTGGCCTGCGAGGCCTGCGGCTTCAAGTCGACCCTGATCCGCTACGAGGCCGACGTGACGGAGGAAGAGTTGCTGGCGTGTGTCGACAAACTGAACAAGGATGCCGATGTGGATGGATTCATCGTACAGCTGCCGTTACCCAAGCATATCGACGAGCAGAAGATTATCGAGGCTATCGACTACCGTAAAGATGTGGACGGATTCCATCCCATCAATGTGGGTCGTATGGCTATTGGTCTGCCTTGCTTTATCTCAGCTACTCCGTTGGGAATCATCACGTTGCTGAAGAGATACCATATTGAGACCAGCGGTAAGAAATGTGTCATCTTGGGTCGCTCGAATATTGTGGGCAAGCCCATGGCACAGCTGATGATGCAGAAGCAGTATGGCGATGCTACGGTGACGGTCTGCCACTCTCGCTCCAAAACGCTGAAAGAGGAATGTCGCACTGCCGACATCATTATAGCTGCTATCGGTCAGCCCGACTTCGTGACGGCCGATATGGTGAAACCGGGTGCTGTCATCGTAGACGTGGGTACTACCCGTGTTCCTGATGTTACCCGCAAGAGCGGATTCCGACTGAACGGCGACGTGAAGTTTGACGAGGTAGCTGAGAAGTGTTCGTTCATCACGCCTGTTCCGGGTGGGGTAGGACCGATGACTATCTGCTCGCTGATGAAGAATACGCTGGCAGCAGGAAAGAAGGAGTATTATAAGTGATATTTGATATGACTGCGCAGGAATGGTATCAGCAGGGCAATGTCTGGCGGAAGCAGGGACAGTGGCATGAAGCCATTAACTGCTACCTGCAGGCGATAGAACTCGACCCCGACAGTCCTGCCGTCGAAGCCAAGCGTATGTTGGATGACATCTTGGCTTTCTATAACAAGGATGCCTATAATCCCTAAAGTCTTTGGACTAATTCGTCGATGATGTCTGCTGCGACGGCTTGCTTGCTTTTCTTCTCGTAATCCTTTTGGCCGTCATGCGAGATGATGCTAATCTGGTTCTCGTCCGACTGGAAGCACGTTCCTTTGTTCTGCAATGAGTTCAGAACGATGAAGTCCAAGTTCTTTTTTTTCAGTTTTTTGTGAGCGTTGGCCTCCTCGTCGTTGGTCTCTAATGCGAAGCCAACGAGCAACTGGTTCTCTTTCTTCATTTTTCCCAAGGCGGCAGCAATGTCTGGATTGGGTTTCAGGCGGATGATGAGGTCGTCGCCTTCGCGCTTGATCTTCTTTGTGGCCTGCTGTTCAGGACGGAAGTCGGCCACCGCGGCGCAAAGTATGGCGGCATCCATCTGGGGGAAAACCTCCGTAGCGGCCTTGTACATCTCATCGCACGACTCGACATCGATGCGATTTACAATTTGACGATTTTCAATTGACAATTGACAATTGACGGGGCCAGCGATAAGCGTCACCTCAGCACCGCGTCGGGCACACTCCTCAGCGAGGGCGAAGCCCATCTTACCACTGCTATAGTTGCCGATAAAGCGCACGGGGTCAATCTTCTCGTGTGTCGGTCCGGCCGTGATGAGGATTTTCTTAGAGGTGAGGGGAGAGACCTCGTTACGGCCCTCTCCCAAAGAGAGGGAGCGAGAGACGGGAGAAGTGCCTTGAGCATCGAAGAAATGATCGAGGTACTCCACAATCTTCTCGGGTTCTTCCATACGACCCTTGCCCTCCAGTCCGGAAGCCAGGAAACCGCTCTGCGGCTCAATGATGTGGTTGCCGAAACTGCGCAGACTTTCCATGTTCTGCTGCGTCGTGCGGTGCTGGTACATGTCTAGATCCATCGCAGGAGCAATGAAGACGGGAGCCTTCATCGACAAGTAGGTCGTCACAAGCATGTTGTCAGCCACACCGTGTGCCATCTTGCCCAATGTGGACGCTGTGCAGGGTGCGATGAGCATGGCGTCGGCCCACAGGCCGAGCTTGACGTGCGAATGCCATGTGCCGTCGCGCTGCGAGAAGAACTCGCAGACAACGGGCTTCTGGGTAAGGGCGGAGAGTGTGATGGGGGTGATAAACTCCTTGCCGGCAGGGGTGATAACCACCTGCACCTCGGCACCGGCCTTGACGAGGCCGCGGATGATGAAACAAGCCTTATAGGCTGCTATCGAACCTGTAATGCCTAAAACGATTTTCTTTCCCTTGAGCATGTACAATCATTTTTGGAAAAACGCGACTGAACCGCGTTTTACGATCATTTCTGGGCTTCGCGAAGGCGGATGCGCGTCAGCACCTGCTTGGTGTTGTACGTGAAATCGCCGTTCAGAATCCAACTATAGTAACCTGGGTCGAAGCGCAGTACATCGGCTACGGGAAGACCCTTGTGCTTGCCGAAGTTGAATACCTCGGTGCGCACACCCTTGACGTCTGCCCATACGATACGACCAGCAAAGTCGACGTTGTCGTTGGTCTTCGAGAAGTCGGCCAGCACCTGCATGTCGTTAGCCAACACGCGGTCGGTCGGGTCTTCGCCTAATGAGCGTTGGTGTTCCTCGGTGTAGCAGTCGAGCTCACCCATCAGCACACGGTAGGTTGCCTCCGTATCCTGATCGGCACGATGCGCCTCGAAGTCATCCTCCATGCGGCGCCCGCAGTAGAACTTATAGGCTGCTGCCAGATTGCGTCGCTCCATCTTGTGGAAGATGGTTTGGGCGTCAATGAGTCGGCACTTGGAGAAGTCGAAGTCAATGCCGGCGCGCAGAAATTCCTCGGCCAGCAGGGGCACGTCGAAGTGGTTGCTGTTGAAGCCCGCAATGTCACTGCCCGTAAACACCTCGCAGATCTTAGCTGCCAGCTGCTTGAAGGTGGGCTTGTCCTTGACGTCGTCATTCGTAATGCCAGTCAACTGTGCCACCTCGTCGGGAATGGGCTTTTCGGGGTTAATGAGCTCGTTGCCGCGCACCTCGCGACCATCAGGGAACACCTTAATATAGGACAACTGGATGACGCGTTCCTTGACGATGTCAAGGCCCGTCGTCTCCAAGTCGAAAATTACCAGTGGTTTCTGAAGATTCAGTTTCATGAATTTTCAATTGTCAATTAGTCGTTGATCAGCATGGGCATCATCAGCATGAGCACGTCCTGGTTCTCAGGCTGCTCGGAGGGCAACACGAGACCAGCGCGGCTGGGGTCTGCCAGCTGGATGATGACATCCTGGCAATCGAAGTTGCCCAGAATCTCGATGAATGACGAACCCTTGAAACCGATGCTCATGGGTTGACCGCTGTAGTTGCATGACAGGCGCTCGGTAGCAGTCTTCGAGAAGTCGTAGTCCTCGGCGTCTAACTGCAGCGTGCCTCCCTCTACGTGGAAGCGGATGAGGTTGCTGGAGTCGTTGGCAAAAGGCTGCACACGACGCAGGGCTGCCAAGAGTGCCAGACGGTCGACGGTGAGCTGGTTGGGGTTATTCTGTGGAATGACTGAGTTGTAGTTGGGATAGCGACCCTCGATAAGACGGCAGATGATTTCGCCGTCACCGTAATTGATCTGTGCATTGCGCTCGTCGAAACGGATAGTGATGTCGCCACCGTCCTTGCCCAATAGGTTCTTCAGCAGCGAAGCGGGCTTTTTGGGCAGGATGAACGATGCAGGCTGCTCGTTGTGGATGCTCAGCACCTTGTTGCGTACCAGTTTGTGGCCGTCACTGGCAACGATAGCCAGGCACTCGGGCGTGAGATCGAAGTAAATACCGTTCATCACGGGGCGCAACTCGTCTTGTGCCGTTGCAAAGAGCGAGCGGTTAATGTTCTCGGCAAGCAGGCTGTTGGAGATGACGATCTCGTTAGCAGCAAAGTTCAGGCCTTGCGGCTGGGGGAATTCATCGGCGTTCTCAACGGGCAGCGAGAACATACCGTTCTGATAAGAAATCTTGGCGATGTTTGTGGTTGGATCAACATCAAAGGTGATGGGCTGCTCTGAAAAACCCTTCACGGCCTCCAAAAGGTCGTGGTTGCCGATGCAGAAACGCATGTCGCCATCGCTCTCGGTAAGGTCGAGCTGGGTTTTCATGACGTTCTCGCTGTCGGAAGCCGTTAGATACAACACGTTAGCGTGGATGTCAAACAGGAAATCGGCCAGGATAGGCAGTGAATTCTTGCTGTTAATAACTCTCGAAAGAGCATTGAGTTTGCTGCTAAGCGCAGTGCTGGAAACTGTAAATCTCATGAGTATTTTTGTTTTTAAATTTGTCCGTATTGCGGTTTTGAGTACAAAAATACAAAAAGTCTTGCTCAATTGCAAAAATATTTTGGGAAAAATGCTCCTTTTTAAATAATTTTCCGTAATTTCGCAGTCTGAAACGAAAAAACAACAATAAATAACGTATAAAAGATTATGGATTTAACAGGAAAAATCATTGCCGTGATGCAGCCGCGTAGTGGCGTCTCTCAACGTACAGGAAACTCATGGATGACACAAGAGTATGTGATGGAAGTCCCCGGTCAGTATCCCAAGAAGATGGTCTTCAATATCTTTGGCGAGGACCGTATTAAACAGTTTAACATTCAGATGGGCGAGGACGTAACCGTTTCGTTCGATATTGATGCCCGTGAGTTCAATGGTCGTTGGTATAATGACATTCGTGCCTACAATGTTCAGCGTGGTGTCGTTGCTCCCGCCGGAGCTCCCGTGGGTGCAGCTCCTGCTGCAGGTTCTCCCTTCCCCCCTCAGGTTGCTCCTCAAGATGCAGCATCTCCGTTCCCTCCTGCACAGGAACCGGCAGGTGAGGGTAGTGCAGACGATCTGCCCTTCTAAGGTGAAGCGTGAATCCTTCACGCGCGTACCTTATTTATATTTACACAGCCGCATCATTTCGACAAATGGTGCGGCTGTTGCTGTTGTAATACATTATTTCTGCCCGACGATGTTTTTTTTAGGTGAAAATAATGATTGTTTACGAAAAAATGTGTAACTTTGCAGGCGCTATATGGGTTGCAAAGGACTGTTGTGCCCTCTCGTTAGGTGATAATTACATGAAATTATGAAGAGAATATTTTCTATTTTGACGCTATTTGTGTTGTGTGTTGCCACTGTAAATGCACAAGCAGTAAGTGATGGTGCAGTAGTATCGAATGCAGTGAAGGCAAAACGTTCCGGACAGTCGGAGTCGCAGATTGCTTCATCGCTGCTCAAACAGGGTGCTACCCCCGATCAGTTGCAGCGTTTGCGTGGCCAGTATGCTAATCAAATTAGTAAGGCAGGTATGGATGCTGCCGTTGACAATGGATTGCGTGACGCCATAAACCGACAGCGTACCGATAATTCTGCTAGTGAACAACCTGCTGAGAAATTGGCTGGTGAAGTAACGCAGGATGAAGAACAAATCCTTAACGCTCAAGAAGAAGATTTGTCGCAAGGGCCTTCCACCAATAAGGGAAATGCTAATGCCTTGAGCAGTGAGGTCTTTGGCCGCAACATCTTCAATAACCCCAACCTGACTTTTGCACCCAATATGAACATTGCCACCCCCCAGAACTATGTGTTGGGGCCTGGTGATGTACTGGTGGTCGATATTTACGGCGGTTCTCAGGAAAACTTGAAACTGACCGTAAGCCCGGAAGGCGATGTCTACGTTCCCGAGTTTGGACCTATTCAGGTCAGTGGCCTGCAAATCGGTGCTGCTCAGAACCGCATTCGCTCACGCTTGGGTAAGTTCTATCAGAGTTCGGACATCCGCATTACATTGGGGCAGACACGTTCCATACAGATCAACGTGCTGGGTGAGGTTCGAGTGCCTGGTACTTATACCTTGAGTTCACTATCTACTGTTTACCACGCTCTATATCGTGCAGGTGGTATCAGCGGTCTTGGAACTCTTCGTAATATCAAGGTTTTCCGTCAGGGCAAACTGCTGACGGTGGTCGATGTCTATGAATTCATTCTAAACGGCCGATTGGCAGGTAATGTACGCTTGGAAGATAACGACGTTATTCAGGTAGGCACCTACGATGCTTTGGTCAAGATTTCCGGACATGTGAAACGCCCGATGTTCTATGAACTGCGTAGTACGGAGAGCATTTCCACCCTGTTAAAGTATGCCGGTGGATTTGCCAGTGACGCCTTTAAGCAGACTGTCCGCGTGTATCGCAATACGGAGAAAATGAAGAACATCTACAATGTAGATGAGTTCGACTTCTCGTCTTTTAAATTGCATGATGGCGACCAGGTGGGTGTGGAGGCTATCTACGACTTGTGGGAAAATATGGTTCAGATTAATGGTTCTGTAGGCCGTCCGGGTATGTATCAGCTTGGCGAGAAAGTGTATAGCGTAAGGACTTTGGTGGAGCGTGCAGAAGGTCTGACTCCCGATGCTATGACCAATCGTGCTGTGTTACGCCGCTTTAAACCCAACCGTACCCAGGAGGTAATCTCCATCAACCTGCAGGGCATTATGGACAGTACGGATGTTGATATTCCTCTGCAAAATGAGGATGTGCTGTTTATCCCCACCATTCCCGAACACATGAACACACGCACCCTTACCATTCTGGGTGAGGTGGTTTTTCCCGGAACCTACGAGTATGCTGATAGCATGACGATTGAGAACTTTATTCTTCAGGCAGGAGGCCTCACCGATGCAGCGTCGACTGCTAAAGTAGACGTGTCACGCATGTATCACGAGCCAGGCTCAACGAATGCGGGTATGGAACTGAAGAAGACCTTCTCTTTCACTATCGACGATAAGTTCAATTTGTCCAACGACAAGAACTTCCTCTTGGAACCGTCAGACATCGTGCAGGTTCGCCGCAGTCCGACATTCCAAGATCCAATTACCGTATCTGTTGATGGTGAGGTGCTGTTCCGTGGCGAATATACCATGGAACGTAAGAACATGCGTCTGACCGACTTGGTGAAGGCTGCCGGTGGTGTTGTTGAAGGTGCATATATTCGCGGTGCCCGCTTGGAGCGCCAGATGAGTCGTGATGAGCGCGCCCGAATCATGTCGGTTATCCGTATGGCTCGACAGAGTGGTGGCGATACTAGTGACTCCATCAGTTTGAATAAACTGGCACTGCGCACAACTTATACCGTTGGTATCTATCTAGATGAGGCTCTGAAGAATCCAGGTTCTACTCAGGATGTGGAGTTGCAGGACGGTGACAAACTGACCATTCCCCGTTTCAATCATACCGTACGTATCAGTGGTGACGTTAATACTCCCAATACCGTGGCTTTCGAGGAAGGAAAGGGGTACAAGTATTACATTGAGCAGTCTGGTGGCTTTGGTGAGCGCGCCAAGAAAAAGAATGCCTATATTGTCTATCAGAACGGAACGATGGCCATGGCCAAAAAGGGAAAGATTGAACCTGGCTGTGAGATTATCGTACCGACGAAGGTCAAGAAAGACCCGGCTCACGTTCAGCAATGGATTGGTATTGGTACAGGATTGGCGTCAATCGGAACGATGTTCGCCACCATTGCACACCTTGTTAAGTAATGCATAAAGAATCATAACGTTATGTCAGAAGAGAATAAGAACATCCAGGAAATCGAGGAGCAGGAGTCTTCCATCGATTTCGGCAAGATATTCAAGGACCTGTTGAAGCACAAGAAGCTTTACTACAAGGTTCTGCCCATTGCTTTCGTCTTGGCGGCCATCTATTCGTTGGGCCAGCCGAACTACTATAAGTGTGAAGTGATGATGAGTCCTGAGCTCAGCACCCGTCGCAGTACCAACTCGCTGGCATCCTTGGCCAGTTCGATGGGTATTAACCTGTCCAGTGGAATGGCAGCAAACTCAGAGGCTCTCTTCCCCACGGTCTATCCTGAGTTGATCAACAGTGTGACGTTCCACACCTCGCTCTTCAATATCAAGGTGCATCGTGACAAGGAGAAGAAGGAAATGAGCTTCTACGACTACCTGCTGAAAGAGCAGAAAGCTCCTTGGTGGTCGGAGGCTATCGGCGGAACGATGAAATTCATCGGAGGCCTGTTTGGTGGCGAGAAGAAGAAAAAGAGCGAGACAGATATCGACCCCTTCCGTTTGACCAAGAAGCAGATGGCTATTGTCAAGTCCATGCGTAAGCGTATTGTCTGTGACGTGGACAAGAAGACCATGATGATTACCATCACCGTCACCGACCAGGACCCGCTGATTGCCGCAACGATGGCTGACTCCGTACAGCAGCGCTTACAGGACTTCATCACGGACTACCGCACGAAGAAGGCCCGCAAGGACTATGAGTATGCCAAGAAAATCTATAACGAGACCAAGGAGCGTTACGACAAGGCCCGTCACAAGTATGCTTACTTCTCGGATGCTAACCGAAGGGTATTCCTGGAGACGGTTCGCAGTGAGCAGACCAACCTGAGCAACGAGCTGAGTATTCAGTATCAGGTATATGCTCAGGCTTCCGCTCAGATGCAGCAGGCTGAGGCCGATGTACAGCGCGAGACACCCGCATTTGCTATCCTGCAGCCTGCCACCGTTCCGGTACAGAAGGCCGGACCGGCACGCGCCAAGATGTGTCTCATCTTTCTGTTCCTTGCCTTCCTGGGCACATCGGTGTGGATTCTCTACAAGGAAGACGACTTGAAGCAGCTGCTCGGTATGTCCTAAACCGAGGCAGCTGCCCCATAAAGCCAAACGATGATAACTCACAATAACAACTTAAAACCAATTAGATATGCTAACACAACAAGACCTGAAGCAGTTGGCTCAGAAAGGAATCTCTGAGCAGCAGATTGAGACCCAGTTGGGCCAGTTTAAAACCGGTTTCCCCTTCCTGAAACTGGAAGCCGCCGCAGCCATTGGCCGTGGTATCGTTGCTCCCAATGCTGAAGAGGGGAAGAAGTACGTAGAGGCTTGGCAGCAATATAAGGCTGCCGGCAAGAAGGTGGTGAAGTTTGTGCCCGCATCGGGTGCTGCCAGCCGCATGTTCAAGGACATGTTTGCCTTTGTCGATGCTGACTACGATGTGCCTACTACAGATTTCGAGAAGAAATATTTCGACAACATCGAGAAGTTCGCTTTCTATGGCGAGCTGGATGCTGCCTGCAAGAAGAATGAGGGTAAGGGCATCAAGGAGCTGATGGCTGCCGGCAATTACAAGGCTGTCGCTGCCAATATGCTGAAAGCCGAGGGACTGAACTACGGTCAGTTGCCTAAGGGCCTGCTTTTGTTCCATAACTATCCCGAGGGACCTCGCACTCCAATGGAGGAGCATCTGGTCGAGGGTGCGCTGTATGCTGCCAGCAACGGTGAGTCGCACGTACATTTCACCGTCAGCCATGAGCACATGGAACTCTTCAAGCAGAAGGTGGCTCAGAAAGCCGACCTGTATGCCAAGAAGTACGGCATCAAGTACGACATCACTTTCTCCGAGCAGAAGCCCTCTACCGATACCGTTGCCGCTAATCCTGACGGTACACCGTTCCGCAACAGTGACGGCTCCTTGCTGTTCCGTCCCGGCGGCCACGGCGCGTTGATAGAGAACCTGAACGAGATTGAGGCTGATGTCATCTTCGTCAAGAACATCGATAACGTCGTGCCCGACCGTCTGAAGGCTGACACCGTAGAGTGGAAGCAGATCATCGCCGGTGTGCTGGTAACGCTGCAGAAGAAAGCTTTCGAATATTTGAACCTGCTGGACAGCGGCAAGTACACCCACGAGGAGATTGAAGAGATGATTCGCTTCGTGCAGCAAGACCTGTGCTGTCGCAAGGGCGACATCAAGGATTTGGAGGATGCCGATTTGGTTATCTACCTGCGTAAGAAGCTGAACCGCCCGATGCGCGTCTGCGGTGTTGTGAAGAACGTCGGTGAGCCTGGCGGTGGTCCGTTCCTGACTTACAACCAGGATGGCACGGTGTCGCTGCAGATTCTGGAGTCGAGCCAGATAGACAAGTCGAACAAGGAGTATATGGAGATGTTTACCAAGGGTACCCACTTCAATCCCGTCGATTTGGTCTGCGCCGTTAAGAACTACAAGGGTGAGGCTTTCGACCTGCCTAAGTTTGTTGACCCGACGACAGGCTTTATCTCTCAGAAGTCGAAGAGCGGCAAGGAGCTGCAGGCATTGGAGTTGCCCGGTTTGTGGAACGGCGCCATGAGCGACTGGAATACCATCTTCGTAGAGGTGCCCCTGTCGACCTTCAACCCAGTTAAGACCGTTAACGACCTGTTGCGCGAACAGCATCAGTAATTCGTAAATCAATAGAAAGAGCAAAAGAAAATACAAAAATTCTTTTGCTCTTTCTTACTTTTCTATTACCTTTGCAGCGAGAAACGAAACAGACTAAATAAAAACAGTATGTGTGGTATAGTTGGATATATAGGAAAGAAAGAAGCTTATCCTATTCTGATTAAAGGACTCCGTCGTTTGGAGTATCGTGGTTACGACTCGGCTGGTGTGGCACTCATTAACAACAGCGGTGCCCTCAATGTTTACAAGACCAAGGGCAAGGTTGACAACCTGACAGAGTATTGCAGCGACAAGGACGTCAGCGGCTGCATCGGCATTGCCCATACCCGTTGGGCAACACATGGCGAGCCGTCCAGTCGCAATGCCCATCCGCATTATTCCGAGTCGCACAACCTGGCCATCATCCACAATGGCATCATTGAGAATTATGCCGACATCAAGGTCAAGTTGCAGGCAAAGGGTATCACGTTCCAAAGCGACACCGACACCGAAGTGTTGGTGCAGTTGGTGGAATATATCATGGTGAAGAAGAACCTGTCCTTGCTGGAGGCGGTTCAGGTGGCTTTGTTCCAGGTAATCGGTGCCTATGCCATTGCCATTATCGACAAGCGCGACCCGCAGCAGATTATCGCTGCCCGCAAGCAGAGCCCGTTGGTGGTAGGCATTGGCGACGATGAGTTCTTCCTGGGCAGTGACGCCAGTCCGATTATAGAATATACTGACAAAGTCGTCTATCTGGAGGATGGCAATATTGCTGTTATCCGTCTGGGCGAAGAACCCAAAGTTGTCAGTATTCTTGGTGTCGAGCAGGAGTTGGCCGTCAAGACGGTTGACATTGACTTGGGTCAGATAGAGAAGGGTGGTTATCCGCACTTCATGCTGAAGGAAATCTTCGAGCAGCCCGAGTGTCTGACCAACTGCATGCGAGGCCGCATCAATGTCGAGGGCGACCATGTGACGCTTTCCGCACTCATCGACTACCGCCGCCAGTTGCTTGATGCTAAGCGCATCGTCATCGTGGCCTGCGGAACCTCGTGGCATGCAGGTCTGATAGGCAAGCAGCTTATCGAGTCCTTGTGCCGCGTACCCGTCGAGGTGGAGTATGCCTCCGAGTTCCGCTACCGCAATCCCGTGGTGGGCAAGGACGATGTGGTGATAGCCATCTCGCAGAGCGGTGAGACGGCCGACACCTTGGCTGCCATTCAGTTGGCCAAGGAGAAAGGAGCCTTCATCTATGGTATCTGTAACGCTATCGGTTCGTCCATACCTCGTGCAACCGATACCGGAACGTACATCCATGTAGGTCCCGAGATTGGTGTGGCATCGACGAAAGCCTTTACCGGTCAGGTGACAGTCCTTGCCATGTTTGCCTTGGCACTGGGCGAAGCCAAGGGCACTATCGACCGTCAGGATTATCTGCAGGTTGTTCGCGGACTGAGTCAGATTCCTCAGGTGATCCGCGAGGTGCTGAAGACCAACGACAAGGTGGCCGACCTGGCCCGAACCTTCACCTATGCCCACAACTTCCTCTATCTGGGTCGAGGATTCTCGTATCCCGTAGCCCTGGAAGGAGCGCTGAAACTCAAGGAAATCAGCTATATACACGCTGAGGGCTATCCCGCTGCCGAGATGAAGCACGGACCTATCGCGCTCATCGACTCCGATATGCCCGTGGTGGTCATTGCCACGCATAACGCCATGTATGAGAAGGTGCTCTCGAATATTCAGGAAATCAAGGCCCGACAGGGTAGGGTGATAGCCTTGGTGAGTAAGGGCGACGACACCATTTCGCGCATTGCCGACGAGGTTATCGAACTTCCCGACGTGCTGGAATGCCTTGAGCCGTTGGTCGCCACCATCCCGCTTCAGTTGTTGGCTTACCATGTAGCCGTGTGCAAAGGAAAAGACGTCGACCAGCCCCGTAATTTGGCAAAGTCGGTCACCGTGGAATAAAAAGTTGAGCAAATATTTGGCGAAATGCCAAATATTTGCTACTTTTGCACGTCAGAACTAAAGAACCTATGTAATACATGGAGTTGAACGAAACCTTTGAGTCGCAAATCAACCGTAGCGATTTTAAAATACTGATCGTCGACGATGTCGTCAGTAACGTGTTGTTACTGAAGATATTGCTTACTAATGAGAAGTTTCAGGTGTGCACCGCTGCCAATGGAAATCAATGCATTGAGCAGACCAAGAAAGAGAAGCCCGATCTGATACTTTTGGATGTCATGATGCCCGATATCAGCGGCTTCGACACCGCTGTCATTCTGAAGAAAGACCCCGAGACGTGCGACGTTCCCATTATTTTCCTTACAGCACTCAACAATCCCAGCGACCTGGTGAAAGGTTTCCAGGTTGGTGCCAACGACTTCCTCACCAAGCCCTTCAATAAGGAAGAGCTGGTGATGCGTGTGATGCACCAGATAGAGCTGGTGGCAGCCAAGCGCGTCATCGTTCGTCAGAACGAGGAGCTGAAGCGCACCATCCAGAACCGAGACAAGATGTACTCCGTCATTGCCCACGACCTGCGTTCGCCTATGGCTTCCATTCGCATGGTGCTCAATCTGGCCGTAAATGTCTGCTCGCCCGATGTTGTCGGCGAGGAAATCTTCGGACTGCTGGACAAGGCCAATCGTGAGTCGGAGGAAACCCACGACCTGCTGGACAATCTGCTGAAGTGGACCAAGAGTCAGACGGGACGTCTGAGTGTGGTTTATCAGGACCTTGAGCTCGACGATATTGTGCCTGGCGTGGTTGACATCTTCCGTATGATTGCCGAGATGAAGAAGATCAACCTGCAATACATCCCCTCCGAAGAGAAACTGACGGTGCATGCCGACAACGATATGATTAAGACCATCATCCGCAACCTGCTGTCCAATGCCATCAAGTTTACTCCCGAAGGCAAGGGTATCGAGGTGTTCTATAAGCGCGATGGCGACTTTGCTCGCATCTCTGTCCGAGACCACGGCGTCGGTATTGCCGCAGACCGTGTGGACAGCATCTTCCATAAGGGAGAGACAACCTATGGTACTGGCGGTGAGGAAGGCTCCGGACTGGGTCTGCAGCTCTGTCAGGACTTTGCCCGCAAGAATGGCGGCGATGCTTATGTCGAGTCCGTCGAAGGCGAAGGCTCCACGTTTAGTTTTACCATTCCACTCATAAAAAAAGAGGCCTGAGCCTCTTTTTTTTTTTGTGAGTCGCCGTTTCGAAATATCGAAATGTCGATATATCGAAATATCGTCATGTCGACTTCTTTTTACTCCGACTTGAACAAGTCCTTGATGCCGCCGATGGATCCCATGAGGTTTGTGGCCTCGTAAGGCAAGTAGACAGTTTTGGTCTTGTCGCCTGCTGCCAGCTCCTGCAACATCTGGATGTACTTCTGGGCCAGCAGATAGTTGGCGGGATTCGTCGACTTGCCTACAGCCTCGGAAATCAGTTCGATGGCCTTGGCTTCGGCCTCGGCTTTGCGGATGCGGGCCTGAGCCTCACCTTCCGCATGCAGGATGGCCTGCTGCTTCTGGGCATCGGCGCGGTTGATGATGGCCGTCTTCTCACCCTCGGAAGCCAGAATCTCGGCAGCCTTCTCACCTTCTGACGTCAGAATCTGCGCACGCTTGTTACGCTCGGCCTGCATCTGCTTCTCCATGGCGTTCAGCACTGTTGCAGGAGGAACGATGTCTTGCAGTTCAACGCGGTTCACCTTCACACCCCACTTGTCGGTGGCGTCGTCCAGCACGGCGCGCAGCTTGGTATTGATGGTGTCGCGCGAGGTAAGGGTTTCATCCAGTTCCAGCTCGCCGATGATGTTACGCAGCGTGGTTTGCGTCAGCTTCTCGATAGCGTTAGGCAGGTTGGAGATTTCGTAAACAGCCTTGAAGGGGTCTACAATCTGGAAGTAGAGCAGGGCGTTGATTTCCATCTGGATGTTATCCTTGGTAATTACGTTCTGCGAGGGGAAGTCATACACCTGTTCACGCAGGTCGATGGCGTTGGAGTAGGCGTAGCGGCCACGGGTCAGCACCACGATTTCCTTGGCACGGTCAATGAAGGGAATGATGATGTTGATACCCGGATTCAGGGTGGCATAGTAGCGTCCCAGTCGCTCAATGATGCGGGTTTCCGACTGTGGGATGATCACAAGAGCCATCTTGGCGAAGACAAACACCAGAATGACGATGGCCATTAGTACATAAGTCATGATGTCCATAGTTTTATTTGTTATTAGAACGGGTTGATGTCGTTATACTGCTCTTTCAGGTCCTCATAGAAGTGAGCGTGGGCAGAATAGTTGTAAGGTACGAGGAAAAGGAATCCGATGCCGAGTGTGAGGCAGGAGAGAATGAACCAGCCAATCATGCTCAGGTCGAGGAGGAAGAGCTGCATCTTGTGGCCCTGCATCATCTTCATGCTCTGGCAGATAGCCTCTTCGCCGCTCATCTCGGGATGGTCCTTCAGGATAAATTCCGTCATGGCGTATGAGTAGTCCTTGACAAAGCCGGGAATGATGAGCAGCAGCATCCACAGCAGGACATAGATGCCTTTCAGCAGCTCGGCCAGCGTGATGCGCACATACTGGCTGAATCCGTCGAACAGGCGTTTGTAGTCGGTGTTCTCTTCACGAGCCATTCGCAGGAAGAATACTCTGTACCCCCAGGCCAGCGGCAGTAGCATGATGGTGATGACTCCTTGCCAGACCATGCCAGGAACGGGGTCAACAAGAAAAGATGGTGATGAACCGACGATTTCCAGAATGAGGAATGCAATGAGCGAAGCCACGACGGCTTTGGTCCAATTGCCCTCCAGAGAGCGGAGAGCCATGTCTTTGTACTCAGAATTTCTTTTCATAATGCTTTGGTATTTTAATGAACGAATGCTTACAATGTCTCTACGGTGACGATGGTGCTTTCGCGGCCTACCACGCGCACGCTGGTACCTTTATCTATAGCGGTCTTGGTGCTGCTGACTGCGCGCCATTGGTCACCGTCTATCTGCACGTAGCCCGTGCCGTCAGCAGGGATTTCCTCTGTCACGCGTCCTGTTCTGCCCAGCAGGGCATCGGCGTTACTGGGTTTGTTGGGCTCGTTCTTGTGCAGATAGCGCAACGCCACAGGTCGTACGGTGAAGATGGCTATCAGCGAGAACAGCGCAAAGAGGGCTATCTGCCAATAGATGCTGAGACCCAATACAGCTGCCACGATGGCAAACAATGCTCCAATGGAGAAGCAGATGATAAAGAAGTCGCCCGACGACAGCTCCAAAATCAGACAAACGATGGCCACAACGGCCCATACCTGCCACATGTGTGCTAAAAGATATTCAATCATAATGCTATTGTTGTTAGAGTTTATTGCCTTATTATTATATAGAGAGAATGAAGTCGTCCCAGTCTTTCGTCGACCCTTTCTTGCCAAACACCTTGCGGTAGAGGCGGCTACGCGTCGAGGCAACGCTCTCCTTGGAGTGGGCGGTCAGCGTGGCGATGTCTTTCGGCTGTATTCGCACTTTTGTCAGCAGACTGACGCGATAGTCCTGGTCGCTCATGTTGTAGAGACTGTACAGTTTGTTGCTGAATCCCGGATAGACAGCATCTACGGCTTCGGTCAGTTCTGCCCAGTCCGTTTGACTCATGCTTCTTCCGCTGTTCAGGTATTCTTTAATCCGCAGGTATACTGCGGTGGCGAATAATGTGCTGACATCTTGGCGGCGGGTCTCTATGACCGCCATCTTCTGCATGGCATGGATGTTGTCCAGTCGGCTCTGCAGCAGTTGCATTTTGCGACGATTGCTCTGCAACACCAAAATAAATAAGGTGATGTAGAACACTGTGCAAATGATGAGCAGAAACAGCTCGCGGTCAGTCAGTACCATAGATATTCGTTTTTTACGTTTTACAATCGATGACGACTTTTCGCCATGATTTTTTTTCTTGATGCAAAGGTAGTAAATATTTGTCTTACTTCCAAGAAAAACGGTTTGCAAAAATGTGCACATCCTGTTTTGCGCACTTTTGCGAAAGAAATAAAGACGGGCTTTTCCTTGCTTATTTCAGAAATAAAGTGTATCTTTGTACCATAAAAGGAGTTTACACACATGTCGAGGAGCAAGGAAGAAGCTAAAGCTGCAGGTGTAGCTATCAGTGAGACAAAGCACAACATGAAACGTCGGAAACCGTGGCACGATTATCGCCGCAAGGGAACCTATATGCTGACGTTAGTGGTCGAAGGACGGCGGCCTGTGCTGGGAAGGCTGGTGATGCCTGCCGGAGAACCGGCAGGAGTAGTGGACTCTGTGCCCGCTGCTGGCATTGCTTCCACTATTCCAGCAGTTTCTGCCGCGGGGGCGTTTGTCGAGCTGACTCTCCTCGGAAGAGCCATTCATGACGAGGAGATAAAGAAAATCTCCGCCATCTTCGAGATGGTTGAGGTTTGGAAACTCTGCATCATGCCTGATCACATCCACATGATAGTAAGAGTAAAGGAAGAGCTGCCAGCGGGAAAACACCTCGGAGATGTCGTGAGGGGTTTCAAGGTAGGTTGTACGCAAGCATGGAGGCGCTTAACCTCCACTCCTGCAGCTTTAGCCACCACTCCTGCAGCTTCTGCTGCAGGAATCTCTTCTCTTTTCGAACGCGGCTACAATGACCTCATCCTTCTTGAAGATGGTCAGCTCGACAACTGGAAGCACTACCTCGATGACAATCCGCGTCGTTTAGCCATCAAACGACAGCGGCCAGATTTGTTCACAACACTAAACTATGCTGACATAGCAGAATGGCATTGCCAGTTGGTTGGTAATATCTTCTTACTTGACATTCCACAGAGCGTTGCTGTCATCGTACACGGGGGCTATACGGATGAGGAATATGCTGACTATCGCGAAAGATGGCTGTCGTGCGGAGAGGCTGGCGGGGTATTGGTAAGCGCTGCTATTGCCCCTCGCGAGAAGGAGGTGATGCGTGAAGCTATGAATCGTGGCTACCGCATTATTCTTGTAAGAGAGAACGGCTTTCCGTCCTTGTACAAACCTTCGGGCGAATCCTTCGACGCATGTTCGGAGGGTCGCCTGTTACAGGTTAGTTCCTGGGATTATCACATGGAACGCCGCACAATCTCTCGCGAACAGTGTTTAGAGTTGAACAGGCTGGTGGAAGAAATAGTTAAGCGTACTGCACATTAAAAGCAAATGTACACAAAAATAGAATTGGCAGTGATAAGAAAGGAAAAAAGTGAGAAAAAAGCGGTAAATGGCGGTAATGTGAGAAATATTTCGTAACTTTGCAGCTATGGAAGAAAAGAGACAAGAGCATGTGATTGACTTCGCGGAGGTGTCGCCAGGATGGCAGCTGTGTTTCTGCGAAGGTTGTCCCCGACATGAGGAATGCCTGCGCTATGTGGCAGGCCAGCAGATTCCCGACAAGTTGCATTGGGGACCTGCTGTTTATCCCACTTCGTGGAAGAGTGGGAAGTGCGAATTTTTCAGAGAGGCTCGCATCCTGCGGCTGGCCTGGGGCTTTGACCTGCTGTATCGTGAGGTGAAGCAGAAGGACTATACGATGCTGCGCGACAAGGTCAAGGGTTATCTGGGCGGACACGGCACTTATTACCGCTACAATCGCGGGGAAAAGCTGTTGACGCCAGAGCAGCAGGAGTGGATTATCAACCTCTTCCATCGCTACGGCTATACGGAGGGAATCGAGTTCGTGCATTATCGTGACGCTTATGACTTTGGTTGACGGGCTTTAAAGACCGAGTACCAGAATTGTGCCAGTGCTTGGTACTGGTCGTACCAACTATTGGTATTCGCTCTACCAACTATTGGTATTCGCAATACCGACTATTGGTACTGGAAGCCATGTGGGGCCCCGAGGGCCGAGAACCGGGACTACGTGGAGTGAAAGACGGGTCCTCAAGGGTCGAAAGAAAAGGCCTCGTGAACTGAAAGATAGGGGGGGATGATAAATATTTTTGTATTTTGCTTTGATTTTTCACTATTATTTCGTAATTTTGCAACATCTAACTTTAAAACGATACAATTATGAGTAACACACCGACTCCCCACATCGGGGCAAAACTGGGCGACATTGCTGAAACTGTAATCATGGCGGGCGATCCGCTGCGTGTCAAACTGATGGCCGAGAAGTACCTTGAGAACCCCGTTTGTTTCAACGAGGTGCGAGGCATGCTCGGATTTACCGGAACCTACAAGGGCAAGCGCGTCAGCGTCATGGGCCACGGCATGGGAATGGCTTCCATCGGCATCTATACCTATGAACTCTATAACTTCTACGACGTGAAAACCATCATCCGCGTGGGCTCTGCCGGCTCCATCAACAAGGACCTGCACGTCGGCGAACTGGCATTGGCTATGGGTTGCTGCACCAATAGCAACTTTGCTGCTCAGTACGAACTGCCGGGCGTCTTTGCACCCATTGCCGACTTCGGTCTGCTGCGGGCTGCCGTCGATTCCTGCGAGCAGCTGGGCTATAAGTACATGGTGGGCAACGTCGTGTCTTCCGACATGTTCTACGGCGAGAATCCCCATACCGACAAATGGATGAACATGGGTGTGCTGGCCGTCGAGATGGAGATAGCCGCCCTCTACATGAATGCTGCCCGTGCCGGTAAGCGCGCCTTGGGCATTCTGACCATTAGCGACCATATCCTGACGGGTGAGGTGACCACAGCCGAAGAGCGCCAAAACACCTTCACCAAGATGATGGACGTGGCCTTCTCGCTGGTATAGTCCAGACAAAAAGCTCCATAAACCTAACCATTAAAAATGAAGAAAGCTTATAGACAACATATTTGGGTGATGGTAACCGTAACAGTGGTGATGGCTGTTATGGGTGCTTTGGTTTGGCAGACCTGCTGCCAGATTAGCATAGCCGCCAACCATGCCCGATATGCAGGCATGACGGCTCTCGTCGCAGAGAAGATTGGCAACACCATCAAAAGCATGGAGATGAGTGCCATGAATGTGTTTGACGAAGTTGAGAAACACAAGGACACGCCGGAGTCGGTCATTGCCGCGCTACAGAGAAAGACGAGCCTGAACCCCGAGGTGCGAGGATACTTTGCCGCCTTCGAGCCAAACTATTTTGCCGAAAAGGGAGAGTGGTTCGAACCTTACGTGCACCATGTGGACGATGGCGACTTCAAGTTGCGACTGGTCGGTTCGGCGCGCCACAACTACCATAAGAGCGACTGGTACGTTCGTGCCAAGAGGGGACACAAGAGTTTCTGGTCTGCACCTTATTACTATTATGACGGCACCAATATCAGCGGCCACTATACGACGTTCGTCAAGCCTGTCTATGACGACGACGGCCGGCTGGCTTGTGTCTGCGGTGCCGATATGACGTTCGAGTGGATGTCGGCAGAGCTGACGCGTTTTGACAATCAGCTGCGCAACAACGAGCTGCTGAACAAGTATTTCGTCCTGGACGACTTCTATACGATGGTTATCAACGACGACGGGAGCCGCATAGCAGGCCCTGACGACAAGGCCGTGACGCTTTCGGAAGCGGTGTCGGCGAACAAGATTACCCTGCACCGCAGCGGAGCTGTCGAGATGACGGTGAACGGCGTTCCCTCGACGGTGTACTACGTGCCAATCAACCGCGTCGACTGGTCTGTGGTGCTGGTCGTTGCCCATCAGGATGTCCAGCCTGTGATGCTCACCCTGGGCCTGGTGCTCGGCACGGTGATGCTTTTGGGATTGTTTATAGTAGGGCTTGTATGCCGACGTATAAAATATGTTGAAGCTGCATAAGACATATCTGCCTAACATGTCGCTGAGACTGAACGTGACGATCGTCTTGGAGACAGTTCTGCTACTACTGATTTCGCTGTCAGTACTGCTTTACTTCACGCGCCAGATACTGATTGACGAGGTGCATCACGACGTGGAGCAGACGCTGGACGGGACAGTGCTGAGCATCGATAACGTGCTGACCAGCGTAGAACAGACCACGCACAACATCTCGCAGGAGGTGCAGACACACTTGAACCACCCCGAGCTGATGAATGAGTACAGCCGGCAGATGGTGGAGTCGAACCCCAACGTGGTGGGCTGTGCTATCGTCTTCCGTCCAGGCTATTTCCCCGGCCACGACCTGTTTATGGCCTATATGCACAGAAAGGGTGGCGGACTGAAGAACGACGAGGACTCGGAGACCGAACGCCGCACCAACTTCACCGACCGTCCCTATACCGAGCAGAAGTGGTACACCGAGCCGATGGAAAAAGCACAGGCCTGCTGGGTCGGACCGTTGAAGAACGAGGAGGCTGAGGACGAGCCGCTGATTACCTACTGCCAGCCCATCATGGACCAGGGCGAGTGTGTAGGCGTCGTTGCCACCGACCTGTCCATCAACCTGTTGACAAAGCTCATCCTCTCCAGTCATCCGACGCCCCATAGTTACTGCGTGCTGTTGAACAAGGAGGGTTCTTTTATTGTTCATCCTGACGTGAAGAAACGGAATAACCAGACCATCTTCTATCAGATGGAACATGGTGCCGACTCCTCCGTCAGACAGGCGGCCAAAGCCCTGATGTCGGGCGAAACGGGCTATGAGTCCTTCAAGATGAACGGTCAGAACTGGGTGGTGTTCTATCGTCCGTTCGACCATAACGATGCCTTTGGAGCACGGGAAGATACCATAGGGTGGAGCACAGGCGTGGTGTACCTGGAGAGCGACATCTTAGGCAACTACCGCGAACTGACCATCATGGTCATTGTCATCACCATCGTCGGAATATTTGTCTTCTTCAGCTTGTGCCGCTTGTTGATACGTCGTCAGATGAAGCCCCTTCGCATGCTCACCGACTCGGCACAGCGCATTGCCGAGGGCGACTACAACATCTCCATACCGCGCTCCGATATGGAAGATGAGATAGGCCGGCTGCAGAACCATTTCCGCAAGATGCAGCAGGCATTGTCTTCCAAGTCGGCCGAGTTGGAACAGCTGATGTCACGCCTGCAGGAACGCAACGTCGAACTGAGCCGTTCCTTCGACAAGGTGCAGGGGTCCGACCGCATGAAGACCATCTTCCTGAACTACATGACGAAGCAGATGAACACCCCTGCAAACCTGATAGAGCAGAGTGTCACGAAGCTGGTCAACAACTACGCCACCATCACACCACAGGAGGCCGAATACGAGGTATCTGTCATCAAGGAACAAACCGACGTGATGGTTAGTCTAGTGGATAACATCATCGATGCCTTGCAGATAGAGGCTAAGGAGTTCGAGCGCAAATACCAACAAGGAAAGGAGGTTGCCTATGAAGAGTAAGCTTCGTCAGAACCTTGCCCGTCGGCTCAGTCTGAATATCATGCTGATGGCCGTTCCCGTCTTCGCCTTGTCGCTGGGTATTCTTTACATGCAGTCCAGACGACTCATCCATCATGAGGCCGTCAAGCGTGCCAACAGTGCCCTGCGTGTAGCCGTCCATCACATGGATAACTACATGAATACCATCGAGTTCTCCACCAATGCCAACGCCTGGCTGCTGGAAAAACACTTCCTCTGTCCGGACTCCATCGAGTCTATCACGCAGCGCATGCTCCGGCTCAATCCCAACATACTGAGTTGCTCCGTCAGTGCCGTGCCCGATGCTGTGCCTCAATACGGACACTTGTTCTCCATTTACACCGTCCACCACGACTCCATCGTCTCCGTCCGCGAAACCGACTTCGACTATACGGAAAAGTCGTGGTACAAGGCAGCGCGCAGCAAGAGCGAAGCTTCCTGGGTAGAACCCTTCAGCGAATATGCCGACGGCACCGTCAATCACAACGATGCCGTGGCCACCTACTGCCGACAGTTACGCTCCCCTGAGGGCGACGTCCTGGGCATCGTCTCCGCCGAGTTCTCCTTCAGCACCATGACGAAGAAAGTCATTGCCTCCGAGCATCCTTATCCTGATGCCTACTTCGTGCTGCTGGGAGGTGACGGTCGCTACTTCAGCCATCCTGACACTGCGAGACTCTATCGAAAGACCGTATTCCAGGATGCAGACCCCGTGGACAATGCCGATATCATAGCCTTGGGTTACGAGATGACCGAGGGCCGCCAGGGCGAGATGCACGTCAAGGTGAAAGGCAAGACTTGCCACGTTAACTATTGCCCCGTGGAGGGCACCGACTGGAGCCTGGCCATGGTATGTCCCGACAGCGAAATCCTGTCGGGCTATCAGCGCCTGGGATTTGTCATCGCTCTCATTCTCTTCTTCGGCTTTATCATGATGTGGTGGCTTTGCCAGCGGAGCGTACGCCAGACGATACGTCCCCTGAAGAAACTGTTGGGCTATACCGAACGCATTACCTCGGGTGACTACAGCGAGACGATTCCACACTCCGAACAGCGCGATGACGTCGGCCGGCTGCAGAACGGATTTGCCGATATGCAGGATGCCCTGCGCGAGAATATGGGACGTATCAGCAAAGCCGCCGATACTATCAAGAAGCAGAACGAGGAACGTTCGAAGGAAATGAAACTGGCCGAGGAAGTCGTCAAGCAGAAAACGGCTTTCATCCAGAATGTGTCGCACCAGATTCGTACACCGCTGAACATCATTTCAGGCTTCTCCAATATGCTGTACGAAGACATCGTTCATCGCCACGAGAACGGCGAAGTGGGCAAAGACATCAAGGAAGACAACAAGTTGGAGATTGCCGATACTATGAAGTACAATGCCTTCCACCTGAAGCGCATGATTATCATGCTTTACGACAGTTCGTCTCTCAAGGGTGACGACAAACTGCTGAACGCAGCCCAGAACGGTGAAGAGGTGTCGTGCAACGAGATTGCCCGCGAGTGCATCAACAGCACGCTGGCACAGTTCCCCGACGTGGTGATTAAGCTGACGAGTGACTTGTCTGATCAGGTTTACATCGTGACCAACCATCTCTATATGGTTCGCATCATCCGCGAACTGCTGTACAACGCCGCCAAGTACTCAGACGGCCTGCACATCAGGCTGCACATCAGCGAGACCTCCACCCACGTGCTGTTCACCGTCGAGGATGTCGGTCCGGGATTGTCGGGTAATGTCGACGAACTCATGAACAAGCCCTTCAACAAATTGGACGACCTGTCGGAGGGACTCGGCCTCGGTCTACCTCTGACCAAGCGTCACGCGCTGAGCATGGGTGGCGACCTCATTTACGACGCCAACTACTCGGCCGGCTGCCGCTTTATCGTGGAGATGCCTAAATAGTAAGAAGTGTATATACTAAATATGGATATGAAGAGAACTCTGATAGTTGCCATCGGTGTGATGCTGATGGCTTTAAGTAATGGTTATGCCTGCACCAACTTCATCGTAGGCAAGAAAGCCTCTGCGGATGGCTCGGTCATCTGCTCGTACAACGCCGACTCGTACGGCGCGTTCATGAATCTTGCCCGCTATCCGGCTGCCAAGCACAAGAAGGGCGACATGCGTAAAATCTTCGAGTGGGATACGAACAAGTATCTGGGTGAAATCCCCGAGGCCGAGGAGACTTATAGCGTCGTCGGCAATATCAACGAGTGGCAGTTGACCATCGGCGAGACGACCTATGGCGGTCGGGAGGAGATGGTTGATTCGACAGGTATCATCGACTACGGTTCATTGATTTACATCGGACTTCAGCGCTCCAAGACTGCTCGGGAAGCTATCCAGGTCATGACGTCGCTTGTCGAGAAGTACGGCTACTGCTCGGAAGGCGAGACCTTCACCATCTGCGACCCTAACGAGGCGTGGATTCTGGAGATGCAGGGCTGCGGCCCCGACCGCCAGAAGTCGAAGGAACGTGTGGTGTGGGTGGCTCGCCGCATTCCCGATGAGGCCATCTGCGGACATGCCAATCAGAGTCGCATAGGCCGCTTCCCCATGAAGGACAAGCAGAACGTGCTGTATTCAAAGAACGTCGTCAAGTATGCCCGCACGATGGGTTGGTACGAGGGTAGGGACGAGGACTTCTCGTGGAAGCTCGTCTACGCCTTCCCCGATTTCTCCGGCCGACGCATCTGCGATGCCCGTGTGTGGTCGTTCTTCAACCATCATGTCAGCGGCATGGACCGCTACCTGCCGTGGGCACTGGGCAAGGACAAGGATGCCGAGGATATGCCCCTGTGGGTCATTCCCGAGAAGAAGGTTTCCGTACAGGACATCATGCAGGATATGCGCGACCACTTTGAAGGCACACCGCTGGCTATTGACTCTACCGACATCGGTGCAGGCATCTGGCATATGCCCTATCGTCCGACGCCGCTCTACTTCAAGGTTGACGGCAAGGACTACTTCAACGAGCGTCCTACATCGACGCAACAGACTTCCTGGTCGTTCGTGTCGCAGATGCGTTCCTGGTTGCCTCGCGAAGTCGGAGGCTGCTTCTGGTTCGGCAACGACGATGGCAACATGGTGGCCTATACGCCCATCTACTGCTCGATGACTGAGCGCCCCGAATGCTACAACACCCCCGGTGCCGACGAGCTGAACTTCTCAATGAAGAACGCCTATTGGGTGGAGAACTGGGTCAGTAACATGGTTTATCCACGCTACTCGGCGCTGTTCCCTGCACTCAAGGCTGTCCGCGACTCGCTGGAGCAGTCGTACTTTGCCCAGCAACCCCAGATTGAAGCTCAGGCTCAGTCGATGGAACCTCAGCAGCGTCAGCGCTTCCTGAACGACTACAGCGTGCGTCAGGCACAGCAGATGCTGGCCCGCTGGCAGCAACTGGCTACCTATCTCATCGTGAAGTACAATGACATGGCTGTGAAACCGGAGAAGGACGGACGCTTCCTGCGTACGAAGCATGGACTGGGTGCCCCCGTCAAGCGTCCGGGTTATCCTGAAACCTTCCGTCGCCGACTGGTCCAAAATACTGGTGACCGATATGAAAAAGGTAAATAACATGAATGCTGTCGTATATCGTTCATCAATAGGATAGCATCAGAATAACGTTATTTATTTATAAATAAATGGGCCTGCTTTTGGTGGGCTCGTTTTTTTATTGTACCTTTGCAAGCTGAATTGAATTCAAGATGATCATATGAACGAAAAAGTAAATCAAACACTGAAGTCTGCCGATACTGAGGACTGGCTGGATTTGCACGTCGTGCGCCCCTTCTGCTATTGGTGGGCTGTATTATTTGCCAAACTTGACATCCATCCCAATACCGTTACTATCTGGTCAATGATTATCGGTGCCGGCAGTGCCGTATTCTTTGGTTGCGGCAGTTGGTACTACAGCGGTTCGTGGGGACTGTGGATGAACATCATTGCCATTCTGTTGCTCTGCCTGGCAGATATCTTCGACTGTACTGACGGACAGCTGGCTCGCATGACAGGCAAGAAGAGCCGCTTGGGACGTATCCTTGACGGAGTAGCTGGTTTTGTATGGTTTGTCCCCATCTACCATGCCATGGTATATCGCTTCTACCTGCATCACGACATCGAGTTCGGTTGGCTGGGTATTGAGGATACCCCTGAGAATGCATTGATAGCGCTCGGTGTTGCCATCGTACTGGGATGGTGGTCGGGACTGGCAGGACTGGCCGGACAGCAGCGATTGGCCGACTACTATATCCAGGTGCACCTGTTCTTCCTCAAGGGTGAGAAGGGCTCCGAGCTGGACAATTCGCAGAAGCAGCAGGAGCTGTATGACCAGATGTCCGCAGACACTCCGTGGGTGGAGCGCCTGTTCCAGAAGTCGTACGTCGGCTATACCCAGAAGCAGGAGAAACGCACTCCTGAGTTCCAGCGTCTGCTGCAGGCATTGAAGGAGAAGTACGGATCATTCGATAACATTCCGCAGTCATTCCGTGACGAGTTCCGTCAGAAGTCATTGCCCGTCATCAAGTGGAACGGACTGCTGACCTTCAACTTCCGCTCGGCATGGCTGTTCCTGTTCTGCCTGCTGGATGTTCCCGTGCTGAACTTCGTATGGGAGATTGTCGCCATGGGCCTGTTGGCATGGTATGTCAACTATCGCCATGAGACCTTCTGCCGCCAGTTGAGAGAGAAAATCGCCAACAGCTAATCGCTCACAGAATTGCCAACAGCCGATTAATATGACTTGGTCCAAGCAACGCCTCAATAACCTGTTTTTCTTCCTCGGTGTCGCCGCCTGTGTGGTGATGCTGTTGACGTTCGATGTCAGTTTCATTGAACTCTGGCAGCATTTGTGTCATGCGGGCTACTGGCTGATACCCATCGTTGGCGTCTGGATTCTGGTTTATGGACTGAACGCCCTGTCGTGGCAGTCGGTTATCGAGGGCAATCTGGGACAGAAACCGCCTGTGAGCTTCTGGCGCATCTACCGGCTGACCATTACTGGTTACGCATTGAACTATGCTACACCGGTTGGTGGACTGGGCGGTGAACCCTATCGCGTCATGGAACTGTCGAAGGACATCGACAAAGAGCATGCCACGAGCAGTGTGATTCTTTATGCCATGATGCACTTCGTGGCTCACTTCCTCTTCTGGTTCGTCAGCATCTTCATCTATCTGGCTCTGGTGCTGGTGGGCGACATGCCTATGACTCCCGTCATCGGAACAACGTTGTCCATCATCGTGGTGTTCTGCCTGATGGCGTTCTACCTGTTCTCCAGAGGCTATAAGAACGGATTGGTCAAGTATGTGCTGGGGGGCGTTGCCCGCATTCCGGGAATGAAGAAGTGGACCTTGCGCTTCTGGGCACGCCATTCAGAGACCATTGAGAACATTGACAATCAGATAGCATCTCTGCACGGCCAGGACCGCAAGGCGTTCTACAAGAGTCTGGTGCTGGAATTCCTGTCGCGTGTTGTGCAGAGCTCGGAGGTGCTGTTCATGCTGTTGCTCTTCGGTATTGACAATGGTGGCGGATTCAGCGGCATTGTCATCACCTACCTGCACAGCATCCTCATCGTGGCATTCACCACGCTCTTTGCCAACCTCATCGGATTCCTGCCCATGCAGTTGGGCGTACAGGAGGGCGGCTTCGTGCTGAGCATTGCCGCTTTGGGACTGTCGGCAGCCCTGGGCATCTTTGTGAGTATCATCTGCCGCGTCAGGGAAATCATCTGGATTGCCATCGGTATGGCATTGATGAAAGTAAAGAATAAAGAGTAGCGTCGAAACATCGGAATAACGGAATAACGAAATAACGAAACATCGAAATAACAAAAAGCAAAAAGAATATCATGAATTATTTAGACAGAAACGAGTTTAATTTTGACCCCAGCCAGAAAGTGGTGGAGGCCATCAAGAATTTTGACCCCAAGACATTGTGTTTTTATACCCGCATTTACGATGAGGGCAAGAAGAGTGTTATCAGTGTAAAAGTAAGTGAGATATACGGAGTTCCCGAGGAGCAGGTGCTGCTGACTTACGGCGGCGAGGATATGCTGAAGAATGCCATCCACTATTTCCTTTCTATCAACAGTCAGAACGGTGCCAAGGAACCCAACACCAAGATTCTCATTCCTGAGTTCTCGTGGTGGTACTACAACCGTGTGGCCTCGGAGTGTGGCGGTACTTTTGAGATGTACCCCCTGCACGAGCTGGAAGACACCTTTGCCTATGACATCGACGAGGTCATTGAATATACCAATCGTGTTCATCCCCGTATGTTGTTGCTGGCATCTCCCAACAACCCCACGGGTAACGGACTGACTCCTGAGGAGACTGCCCGCATTCTGGAGAACATTCATTCAGACACCATCGTGCTGATTGATGAGGCTTACGCCAGCTTCATCTCTACCGACACGGCATACATTGCTCCGCTGGTGAACAAGTATTCAAACCTGATTATCTCGCGTACCTTATCTAAGTTCTATGGACTGCCTGGCCTGCGTTGCGGTTTCGGATTCATCGGCAAGGGGCACGACCAGTTCCTGAGCTACGTCAACAAGTATCTGGGTTATAACCGTTTCTCAGAGGCCGTGGCACTGGCAGCCCTGGACAGCGACGAGCATTATCGCCACGTGGCTGACGACATGCAGTGGGGACGTGATCTGTACAAGAAAGAGCTCGGCTCCCTGCCCGGTTTTAAGGTGTATAAGTCCGTTGCCAACTTCATCCTCATCAAGTATCCAGTGGAAATCAAGGATAAGCTGATGGCAGCCTTGAAGGTGCAGGACTACAAGATTAAGTTCATGGCTGATAAGGGTCTGGAGTCTTGTCTGCGCATTACGCTGGGTCGTAAGGAACAGACACAGACCGTTGTCGATACCATCCTGAAAGTCTATAACGAGAAGTAATATGATAGGAGTCATCTTAGCTGCCGGCATGGCCAAGCGCCTGCGCCCCCTCACCGATACGAAGCCCAAGTGCCTTTTGGAAGTGGGCGGTAAGACGTTGTTGGAGCGTACAGTTCGAGCCATGCAGCAGGCAGGCATCACTGAGTTCGTAGTGGTTACCGGCTATTGTGCTGACCAGATTCGCGACTTCCTCACCGCATGGAGTGCTTCTTCCGCTCAGCAAGACGGAGCCTCTACGCATTTCACCTTCTTGCACAATGCCGATTACGAGCACAACAATAACATCTACTCCTTGTGGATGGCTGGCGAGGTGGTGCGTGGTCGCGACTTCCTGTTGATGGATAGCGACATCCTGTGCGACCCCGCTGCCGTGGTGCGTATTGCCCAGCAGACGGAACCGGCTTTGGCATTGAACCGTCATGAGTGCGGTGAAGAGGAAATCAAGATTATCGTTGATGCCGATAACCGCATTACGGAAATCAACAAGACCTGCAACCCAGCACTGGCTATTGGCGAGTCGGTGGGTATTGAGAAGATGACCGCAGCGTATAGTACGGCCCTCTATAAGGAACTGGACAAGATGATTCAGGACGAGGGCTTGGTAGACGTGTTCTATGAACGCTGCTTCGAACGACTGATACCACAGGGACATACTTTCCGAGTGGTTGATACGACGAGCTATTTCTCCTATGAGCTGGATACTCCCGAGGACTTCCAAAAGGCCCAGGAACTGATGCCCAAGGAGCTACTATAAGTAATATTCATCCCCCACCACCTATCACCCAAGATCTATCATCTATCACCAAAAAACTATGACCGCGATTATCGTAACCATGCTCATCCTGTCATACCTGCTTATTGCAACGGGTCATCTGACAGGTGTTAACAAAGCCGCTATTGCCATGTTCCTTGGCACTATTGGCTGGGTAGTGTACATCTGTTGGGGACAGGACTTTGTCATGGCTCAGCATCCTGCAGAGTATCTGGAGTGGTTGGGAGCCAAGGCATCCGATAGTGATGGTGTCAAGTTGTTCATCTACGATAACGTGTTCCTGAAGTATGTCGGTGAGGCTGCAGCTATCGTGATGTTCCTTTTGGCAACGATGAGTATCGTGGAGCTGTTGAATAACAACGGCTGCTTCGACTTCATCACCGAGTGGATTCGTACCCGTAACTCAAAGCGGTTGTTGTGGACGATTACGCTGGCGACCTTTGTCTTGTCGGCCAATCTGGACAACCTGACGACAACGACGATGATGCTGGTTATCATGCACCGCATCCTGCAGAACTCCCGACAGCGTATGTATGTGGGCTCTGCTATCGTGTTGGCAGCCACTTGCGGCGGATTGTTTACGGTCATCGGAGACCCTGTCGGTTTGATACTTTGGGGCGAGGGTGCCGTTACGGCAAGCCACTTCTCGGCTTATCTGGCTACTCCTGCTTTACTGGCATGGATTGTACCTACCATACTGATTAACCGCGAGTTACCTGACCGTTTGGATACAGCGTGGAGCCCTTCGCCTTATCGCGGTGACGACACCCGTCTGAACCGCTGGCAACGCGTCGTCATGCTGATTGTTGGTATCGGTGGGTTGTGGTTTATTCCTACGTTCCATAATATTACGAAGCTGGCGCCGTTCCTCGGTGCGCTATGTGTGCTGAGTGTGTTGTGGGTGGTCAATGAGGCCTTCAACCGCAAGCTGATTAACAGCGGACAGATGTCGCAGATGCGTATTCCCATGTCTTTGCAGTACGGTGCGCTTCAGCAGGTGTTATTCGTGACGGGCATCATGTTAGGCATGGGTGTTGTCACGGAAACCGGTGTATGGAGTGACGTTGCTGAGTGGATTGATACCTACATCCATGATGTTTGGCTGTTGGGTATTGTCTCTGGACTGTTGAGTAGTGTGGTCGACACTTTTACCATTGCCATCAGTAATATTTCGCTGTACACGGTGGGGGTGGGTGATGTCGCTACCAATGGAGCCTATTGGAAGGTCATCGCCTTTACGACAGCCGTTGGCGGCTGCCTGCTCTCCTTCGGTTCTGTCAGCGGCTTGGCACTGATGCGTGCCGAACACGTGAGTCTGGGATGGTACATCAAGCATATCACACCCAAGGTCCTCTTGGGATGGATATTGGGCTCACTCATTCTGTGGCTCGAAATCAATTTAGTGAATTATTAACGAGCAGACTGCTTATTTCTTCTTACGGCGGAAAAGATTACCGATGGTGCCGTAAGTCTTCATCAGTTTGCGTACCAACAGGAACGCATCGATAGCCGTGATGCTGTTGGTTACGAGGCTGGCTATCATTTCCCCCTTGCTGCTGTCAGGCTTCGGAGCCGTCAGTCCATGCCATAACTCACCAATCTTCTGGCTTTCGCCCTGAAGGCTGGCTCTCAGTTCTTCCTTGCGCTGTTGTAATTGCTCAAGAGTGGTGTAGGCGGGGGTAGTGTTAGGCATGCTATATATATAATAAGGTGTATCAGTTCAATAGTACGTTTGCCAGGAATCGTACCAGTGGGCGCTCTATCCACGACTTGCGGAAGGCAATGACCATGACGAGCACCACCAGATACATGGCGGCCACGAGGAAGTAGGCCAGTGCCAGTCCTGTCAGTGGCTCCAGCCAATGAACGATGGCAAAGGACAAGAATAATAGCACAGCTATACCAAGGATAATGAAGGTAATGGCAATGGCAATGGCTGTAACCAGCCTGACTACCTTGTCTATTACATCGAGCTTCACGTATTCTTTCTGAAGACCGATGTAATTCTTCAGCACCTCGATGAGCTGTGCTATTGTTTCTACGCTTTTGTCGCTACTGAGCATTTGTTTGGCTTTTAGCAGTTAACAATGTGCTTTTTAGCAATTAGCAGTTGGTTTTAAATTAAGCGTCAACCTCAGGAGCAGCTTCTGCGATGTCGTCAACGAGATCGCTCACATCCTTGCGGCTCAGCTTGATGTTGTGCTTTTTCATGAAGTCATCAACAGCATCAGTGATTTTTACACGTGTGTCTGCACCCTTTTCAGGAGCCAGCAACAATCCAATAACAGCTCCGGCTAATGCTCCGCCGAAGAATGCACCTAAATAACCTAAACTTCTCATAATTGTATTGTTTTTAAGAGTTAAACATCAATTCTGCATGCAAATATAAGGAAAGTTTTCGAAATTAACAAACTTTATGCAGTAATTTTTGTCACGATTGAGCAATTTTTTGTAATTTCGCACTGATTTTTAAGCAATGAGACAAATTTAAATGGTTATAATCATTAAAAGTAAAGTATGAAGAAGTACACTATTTTATGCGTTGCCCTGGGTGCAGCTATGCTCCTGACGGGATGTAAATCAAAGGAAAGTGCCTACAAGCAGGCTTATCTGAAGGCTAAGCAGCAGGACGAGATGGCTCAGCAGAACCAGCAGTATCAGCAGCAGGCTGAGCAGAACGTTGTTACTCCTATGCAGGAGAAGGTTGCCACTCAGACTCGTGTGGTAGACAATGCCGACAATGTTGCCGTTCGTCAGGAGACCGTTTCTGTCATTAGCGGTAGCGGTCTGAGAAACTTCAGTGTTGTTGTCGGCTCGTTCCAGTTGAAAGAGAATGCCGAGGGTCTGCAGCGCACGCTGAAGAGCCAGGGATACGATGCCCAGGTCGTGGTTAACAACACTGTTTCTCCCGCTATGTACCGCGTGGTTGCCACCACCTTTGACACCAAGGGTGAGGCTGCTGCAAGCCGTAGCTCGCTGATGACCAACTTCCCGGGTGCTTGGTTGCTTTACGCTAAATAAGTAAAGTGGCTCGCATCTTGTCTATTGACTACGGCAAGAAACGCACCGGATTAGCAGTTACCGACCCGCTGCAGCTGATAGCTGGCGGGTTGGCAACTGTTTCTACGAGTGAGTTGTTTGACTATCTTTGCCGTTACGTGGAACGTGAACCGGTGGAGCGCCTTGTTATTGGTGAGCCCCGTCAGCCCAACGGACAGCCCAGTGAAAACCTGGCGCGCGTTCAGCAGTTTGTCAATCGCTGGCGCAAGGCTATGCCACAGATACCGATAGAGTACTACGACGAGCGTTTCACCTCTGTTCTGGCCCATCAGGCTATGCTTGAGGGCGGTTTGCGCCGTAAGGCCCGTCAGGACAAGGCACTGGTCGACGAAATCAGCGCAACGATTATCCTGCAGGACTACATGCGCTCTAGGAAGTAAAGAACTTCCTGACGCTAATCAAAAATTGTAAATTTTAAATAGTCAAATTGTAAATGGTACTACCTATTTATATATATGGTCAGCCTGTGCTTCGCAAGGTGGCTGAGGATATTCCTGCCGACTATCCCAATTTGGAGGGCTTCTTGCAGGATATGTGGGACACGCTGGCCGAGAGCGAAGGCATCGGTCTGGCTGCTCCGCAGGTGGGTCAGTCCATCCGTGTGGTCGTTATCGACCTGGATCCGCTGAGCGAGGACATGCCCCAATACAAGGGCTTCCGCGGTGTTTACATCAATCCCCATATCATTGAATACGACGACAGCCAGACCGACTCTTCGGAAGAAGGTTGTCTATCACTGCCAGCCATTCACGAGAAGGTGGTTCGTCCCACTCGCATTCATGTGCAGTGGCTCGACGAGAAGATGCAGCCGCACGACGAGTGGGTGGACGGTTATCTGGCCCGCGTGATGCAGCATGAGTTCGACCACTTGGAAGGCAAGGTCTTTACCGACCGCGTCTCTCCGCTTCGCAAGCAGCTCATCAAGAGCAAGCTGAAGGCTCTCCTGCAGGGCCGCTACCGCTGTGGCTACCGTACCAAAGCAGCAAAACGTTGAATTACATCAAGTACATTGCCCTCATGACTGTGCTGGCACCGCTTCATGTGCTGGCCCAGTTCAATACCGACCGCCTGCTGACTATGGGGCGTTCGGCACTTTACTATGAGGACTATGTGCTTTCCATCCAGTATTTTAATCAGGCTATCTCCGCCAAGCCGTACCTCTATGAGCCATGGTTCTATCGGGGTGTAGCCAAGTATTATCTAGACGATTTTGCCGGAGCCGAGAGTGACTGTACGGAGGCTATAGGGCGCAATCCCTATGTGACGGGGCTCTACGAGTTGCGTGGGCTCTGCCGCATCCAGCAGAAGAACTTCGAGCAGGCCATTAGCGACTATAATGCTGCCCTGCACTACGACCCAGAGGGGTTGAACCTGTGGCATAACCGTGCCTTGTGTCGCATCCAGATGAAGGACTATGACCGTGCGCAGGCTGAGATTGATACCATGCTGCAGCACTGGAGCCACAATGCCCGTATCTATGCCATGCAGTCGGAGGTCTATCTGCTGCAGAAAGACACGACCAAGGCTATTGCGTCGTTACAGAAGAGCATCGACATCGACGCCTACAACGGACAGACATGGGCCATGCGCTCCATGATTAGTCTGGCTCGTCAGGAGTGGAAGGAGGCTGAAGGCTATCTGGACAAGGCCCTGCACCTGATGCCTCGCAATGGCGGACTGTACATCAACCGTGCCATGGCGCGCTTCAACAGGAACAACCTGCGTGGTGCCATGAGCGACTACGACTTGGCCCTGGACTATGAACCCAATAACTTCCTGGCCCACTACAACCGCGGACTGCTGCGAGCACAGGTAGGTGACGACAACCGTGCCATCACCGACTTCGACTTTGTGCTCAAGCTGGAACCCGACAACCTCATGGCGCTCTACAACCGTGCCCTGTTGTTGGAGAAGACGGGCAACCCCAGAGCGGCCATCCGTGACTACTCGAAGGTGATAGACGAGTACCCCAACTTCTGGACGGGTCTGCACCAGCGCGCCCAGTGCTACCGTAGTCTGGGACTGACGAAACAGGCCGAGATGGACGAGTTCCGTATCCTGAAGGCGCAAATCGACAAGCGTTACGGTCACCAGCCGCGACTTTCCAAGAAGCAGATGCGTAAGCGCAGCGACGAGGATATCGAGAAGTACAATCAGCTGGCGATGGATGACGAACAGGAGATGGAGCACGAGTACCAGAGCGACTATCGGGGTAGGGTGCAGAACCGCCGTGTGGGCATGGACTATCAGCCCATGTATGTGCTCTCTACCGAACCCCAGCGGAGTGCCGTCCGTCAGTATGTAGCCTACGACCGTCAGGTGGATTCGCTGAACCGTGTGCTGCCTGCCGAACAGCATCTCTACATCGTATGCGGTCCGACGAAGATTCAAGACCCGACCCCCTGGCTCAAGCGCGACAAGTCATCGGCCGTCGCCTGCTGGCTACAGGCTGCTTGGCAGGCCGAGCAGGACAGCACGGACGTTCCTTTGCGTACTGCCAACCTGCTGGATAACCTGACCAAAGCCATCGGCAAGGCTCCCGGCAATGCCTACCTGTACTATAACCGGGGCAACGCCTATGTCCAGTGTCTGGACCACGCCCATGCCATCGATGACTATACCCGTGCCATCGAGTTGGATGCCCATCTGGCTGAGGCCTATTACAACCGCGGACTGGCCCGACTGGCGCTGAAGCGCGAATCTGAGGCTGTCAGCGACTTCTCAAAGGCTGGCGAATTAGGGCTCTATACAGCCTATAGCCTCATCAAACGACAACGAAAGTAACTTTTCACTATTCTTTTTTCACTTCGAATATGGCAGAACAAAACAACAATACACCGCAGCGTCGTCGCCGACAGCAACAGCCTGTCGACACGACCTATGCTCACGTACAGCCACAGGCTACCGAGATAGAACGTGCCGTGCTGGGTGCCCTGATGATAGACAAGGACGCCTATGCCGTCGTGTGCGAGATGCTGACTCCCGAGAGTTTCTATGAACCCCGCAACCAAAAGGTCTATCAGGCCATCATGGAGCTGTCCATGCACGAATTGCCTGTTGACGTGTGGACCGTTACCGAGCAGTTGGCCAAGCAGGGCGACCTGGAGGATGTAGGCGGACCGGGCTATGTGACTGAAATCAGCAGTCGAGTGGCATCGTCGGCCAACATCGAGTACCACGCCCGCATCATTGCCCAGAAGTCGTTGGCCCGCCAGCTCATTCAGTTCTCGAGCAACATCCAGACCAAGGCCTTCGACGAGACAATCGATGTCGACGACCTCATGCAGGAGGCCGAGGGCTCGCTCTTTGAGCTTGGTCAGCGTAACATGAAGAAGGACTACACCCAGATAGACCCCGTCATCAAGAATGCCGTCGATGTCATCCAGAAGGCTGCAGCTAACAAGGACGGCTTGACGGGTGTGCCTACGGGCTATCATAAGTTGGACGACATCACTTCCGGCTGGCAGCCTTCCGACCTGGTTATCATTGCCGGACGACCCGCCATGGGTAAGACGTCGTTTGCGCTCTCGATGGCCAAGAATATCGCTGCCGACTACAAGGTACCGATGGCCTTCTTCTCGCTCGAAATGTCAAACGTCCAGCTCGTCAACCGACTCATCTCCAACTGCTGCGAGATTCAGGGTTCGAAGATTCTGAACGGCCAGCTGCAGCCCGACGAATGGGACCGTCTGGACAAGCGTCTGAACAACCTGCTGGGTGCACCGCTCTATGTCGATGACACCCCCGGCCTGTCCGTCTTTGAGTTGCGCACCAAGGCCCGCCGACTGGTTCGCGAGCACGGTGTCAAGATCATTATGATTGACTACCTGCAGCTGATGAACGCCAACGGTATGCGCTTCTCGTCACGTCAAGAAGAGGTGTCCACCATCTCGCGCTCGCTGAAGGGGCTGGCCAAGGAGCTCGACGTTCCTATCCTGGCTCTGTCGCAGTTGAACCGTGGTGTGGAAAGCCGTGAGGGCTTGGAGGGTAAACGACCGCAGCTCAGTGACTTGCGTGAATCTGGAGCCATCGAGCAGGATGCCGATATGGTGCTCTTCGTCCATCGCCCCGAGTACTATCACATCTACCAGGACGACAACGGCCGCGACCTTCACGGCATGGCCCAGATCATCATTGCCAAGCACCGTAAGGGTGCTACTGGCGACGTCCTGCTGACCTTCCGTGGCGAGTTCACCCGTTTCGAGAATCCTGAGGACAAGCGCCTGGGTTCCAAGAGTCCAGATAATGGTGGTGAGATATTGGGTAGCAGAGTCAACGGCACGCCCATGCCCGATGCCGACGGCTCGCCCTTTGACCCAGGAGAACCGCCAGCCGGTCCGTTGCCGTTCTAACTTCTTCAACAACCTGAAGTAAAATGAATGAACCAGAATGAAACGAACGTTAGCCATCATCACACTTGTCATTGTTAGCAGCATCAGCGTGCCGGTAATGGCACAGGGGGGAGTGAAGGGTTTCTTCAAGAAATTGGGAACGAAACTGGACTCGATGGCCGTTAAGGGCGTTGACAGGCGCTATATTGATGCACCGAAGAGACCGTGGCAAATCATTCTGAGAGGCAACATCAACCAGACCATCGTGAGCATGCACTCAGAAGGCTACCTGGACGGTGAGACGTTTAGCGTCAACCCGCACCTGAAGACGACGCCCTCGCAGTATCTGGGTGTGTGGGTAGGCTATCGGGGCTACGGTCTGGGCTATACGGTGAACGTAGGTGGCGACAAGGGTAGCAATCTGACTTTCGGTGCCACGGGAGGCTCTTACGGCATCAACGTGCGCATCCACTCCTTCGAGAACAGCCATCCCACTTTCAACCTCAACAGCCAGTTGCTCACCGAAGCCGAGATGGACTCGTGGAACAACGTCATGCTGACAGACCCCATCAGCGTGAAGACCTTCATGGCCGACGGCTACTATCTCTTCAACGGCAAGCGGTTCTCCTACTCGGCAGCCTACGACCAGTCGGCCATCCAGAAGCGCTCAGCGGGTTCGCTGATGGCAGGATTCATGTACAATTACACTCGCATCGACTATGCCTCGCAGTCTAACGGCGACCTCATCTTCATGATGGGCAATCTGGGCAAGGTCAAGATGTGGCAGGGCAGTTTGGGTGTCGGCTATGCCTACAACTGGGTGCCCGTCCGCGGATTGCTGGTCAACATCATGGCCATGCCCATGCTGACCCTTCTCAATAAGCTCAAGGCCTACAACTATTCAACGAACATGCTGGAGCTGTACAACGACCCCATCACCCACGACCCCACGGTATCCAACGAGGAGTGGGACCAGTGGTACTACGAGAATATTCGGATAGCCCCCGAGGGCGAGCAGACCTACAACAGCGGACTGAGCATCGGTTTCGATGCCCGCATGTCCCTGACCTACAACTTCGAGCGCATTTACTTCTGTGCCTACGGCCAGTTCAACAACATCCGCTACCATCACGGCTCCAGCCATGGCTACCTGAACGACTGGTTCATTAACACGTCCGTCGGCCTACGCTTTTAGGCATCCTTATCTGTTAGCATCTAAGCATTTCAGCTCTCCCCTATTTTTTCTCAAAACGAGTAAAAAATGGGGGATTTCTTGTAGATGTAGAGAAAAATTTATAACTTTGCAAGCAATTACACTATTAACCCACGCTTATGACGCACAATACGACACCGAGTTATAAGGCAGTGGGAAACGCTCTACAATCCAAATTTTAACCCCCTCGAATTCGAGGGGTTTAGAAATCAGGCAGGATTAAATGCCTTTACCCTTTCAGCCACCCAATGGATAGAGAAGACTAACGCAATTGGCCTCATATCAAAGGCAGGTCGTTATGGAGGAACTTACGCAAGGTCTGACATCGCCTTCAAGTTTGCCAACTGGGTATCTGTTGAGTTTGAGCTATACTTAGTCAAAGAGTTCCAGCGTCTGAAAGCTGAAGAACAAAAGCTCCTGGGTTGGACAGCGAAGCGCGAACTGTCCAAGATAAACTACCGCATACATACCGATGCCATCAAGAGCCACCTTATTCCAGACGAGGTAACAAAAGAACAAGCTAATATCATCTATGCCGTTCTCATCAATGACGGCATGCCACAAGGCGAACGTCTGGTGAAACTCAACCAGATTGCCATTCAGCAAATGCAGGTGCTGGAAGGGAATAACGACAGGAAGTTGCTGAAGTGAAGTGGATCAAGGAACCGTCCCGGTGATTCCCGCCTTCTCGAAGGGTATCATCCTCGGCGTGCTGAACGACATGGTGGACTGCATCAAGGAGCTTGCCCTGCTGGGCTACGTGGTGAAGATTGACGACCTCGGCCTGTTCAAGGTATCGGTCGATGCTAACGGACTGACCCTGGAGCAGGGCGCGAAGATCACA
>ONQT01000003.1 GCA_900320045.1 uncultured Prevotellaceae bacterium
GAAAATTTGGAAATCTGGGAAGGAGCATGTACCTTTGCACCGCAAACCCTGAATATGATTGAACGGCTTTCCGCGGAGCCTATTCAACAAAAACAAGGGTTAAGAGAAAATCATTCAACTTCTGCCAGGGATTAGAATTAAGGTACTTAACAGGCATTCAACCTATGGCAGGGTTAAGGTAAAATCCATTCAACTTTTTCTAGGGCAGTACAGAATCATTAAGCGGTCATTTTGGTCAAGGTCAAAATGGTCAAAATCAATCTTGCTTCTGCATCCGTAATGTGCTGAAGGCGTGGTTCGGCTATGAAGCCACCGACGATTTCATCTGGGAGGTGTGCCAACTCAGTGAGCAGGAGGGGTGGAACGAACTGCCTATCCCCAGTCTCTATCCGCTGAAACACCGCGAACTGCTACGCGCCATCGTGGCCGTACGGCTGGGCATCAGCTTCTACAAGATAGACCTGAAAGCGCTGGACAAGGCGTATAGCATCGCCTTCCCGACGAGTACACCGATAAATAAAAACAAGAAAGTGAGGGCTGCATCCACAAGGTGCAGCTCTCTTCTATCAAAAGGACGGTCCACATGATATAGGGTTCACTCCCACTCGATTGTTGCAGGTGGTTTTGAGGAAATGTCGTAACAGACGCGGTTGACGCCGCGGACCTTGTTGATAATCTCGTTCGACACCTTGGCCAGGAACTCGTAGGGCAGATGAGCCCAGTCGGCCGTCATGGCATCGGTGGACGTTACGGCACGCAGGGCTACGGGGTGTTCGTAGGTGCGCTCGTCGCCCATCACGCCCACGGAACGGACGGTGGAGAGGAGAATGGCACCGGCCTGCCAGACCTTGCTGTAGAGGGTCTTGCCGTCGACGTCGGCATATTCGCGCAGGCCGCGGATGAAGATGTCGTCGGCATCCTGCAGGATGGTGACTTTCTCGCGGGTGATGTCGCCGAGGATGCGCACGGCGAGGCCGGGGCCGGGGAAGGGATGGCGCTCGATGAGGTGCTCGGGCATGCCCAGCTGGCGACCCACACGGCGCACCTCGTCTTTGAAGAGCCACTTCAGGGGCTCGCAGAGCTGGAGGTTCATCTCCTTGGGCAGTCCGCCGACGTTGTGGTGGCTCTTGATGACCTTGCCGGTGATGTTGAGCGACTCGATGCGGTCGGGATAGATGGTGCCCTGAGCGAGCCAGCGGGCATCGGTAATCTTCTTGGCCTCGGCATTGAAGACCTCGACGAAGTCGCGACCGATGATCTTGCGCTTCTGCTCGGGGTCGGTAACGCCTGCCAGGTCGCTGAAGAACTTCTCAGAGGCATCGACACCGATGACGTTAAGTCCCAGACAGCGGTAGTCTTCCATCACCTGCGTAAACTCGTTCTTGCGCAGCATGCCGTGGTCGACGAAGATACACGTCAGTCGGTTTCCGATGGCCTTGTTGAGCAGCACGGCAGCCACGCTGGAGTCGACGCCTCCGGAGAGTCCGAGGATGACGCGGTCGTTGCCCAGCTGTGCCTTGAGCTCTGCCACCGTGGTATCGATAAACGACGCTGCACTCCATTCTTGGCGCGAGCCACAGATGTCAACGACGAAGTTGCGCAGCAGCTGTGTGCCCTGCAGGGTGTGATACACCTCGGGGTGGAACTGGACGGCCCAAACTGATTTACAATTGGACAATTTACAATTTGACAATTGATTGACCAATTGTTCACCTGGGCACCAGAAGGCGGCGTTGGTGACATCCTTGGTGCTGCCGATGACCTGGAAGCCGTCGGGAATGGCGGTGATGGTGTCGCCGTGACTCATCCACACCTGCGAACCGCTTTCAAAGCCCTTGAAGAGCGGATTGCCGAGGTCGATGGTTTCCAGATGGGCACGGCCGTACTCGCGGCTGTCGGCCTTCTCGACGCGACCGCCGAGGGTGTGTGCGATGAACTGTGCACCGTAGCAGATGCCCAGTACGGGGAGACGACCGATGAACCGCGTGAGGTCTACCTTGAACGCCTCGGGGTCGTGGACGCTGTAGGGCGAACCGCTGAGGATAACGCCGATGACGTCGCTGTCGTCCTCCGGATACTTGTTGTAAGGCAGAATCTCACAAAAGGTATCGAGCTCGCGGACACGACGGCCAATGAGCTGTGTCGTCTGGGAACCGAAGTCTAAAATGATAATCTTTTGCATAAGTTTTATATTTTGTTTTATTTCGATAATTCGGTATTTCGGCTTACTTGAGGAACTCCTCTGCTGCTGACAGCGAATCGAGCTTGCCGACGTCGAGCACCTTCAGGTCGTTCTTCACCAGGCCGACGATGCGGGAGCGGTGGCAGACGGAGAGGTAGAAGTCGATGATGGGGAAACGGTCGGGGAAACGGTCCATCAACGGGAACAGACGCGGCGAGAAGCTGTGGATGCCGGAGAAGGCGAAGGCGTAGAGTTGAGAGTTGAGGGGTGAGAGGTGAGCGGTGAGAGATGTGACTTGCAGGTTGTCGTCGATGGTAATCTCGGCCTCGCGGAGCCAGGGGAAGGGCGACTTCACCTCGCCGGTCTCGATGTTCTTCCAACCCATGAGTCGCATGGCGTTGTCGAACAGCAAGTAGCGCTTGGTCTTGCGACGGCTCACAAGCAGCACGGCATCCTCGTCGTCCTGATGCTGGCGACGGAACCACTCGTAATCGACGTTGTCCAGAATGTCGACGTTGTGTATCAGGATGGGCTCGTCGTCGCGGAACAGTCCCTGCGCCTTCTTCAGTCCCCCACCCGTCTCCAACAGCTCGGAGGTCTCGTCGCTGATGAGGATTTTCTCTTTACGTTCGTTGACATGGTCGACGATCTGCTGGGCGAAGTGGTGAACGTTGACAACAAAGCGGTCGTAACCGGCCTGTTGCAGCTTCTCTATCTGGATGTCCAACAGCGGCTTGCCGCCTACGGGCACCAGCGCCTTCGGCATCGTGTCCGTAAGGGGTTTCAATCGGGTGCCGAGGCCTGCGGCGAGAATCATTGCTTGCTTCATGGAAATTGAAAATTGAGAATTGAGAATTGAGAATTATCAGCCAGCGGCTGGGAGCGTTTGGGTGATATTCTGCTCGCGGTGGCAGATGCGCACCTCGATGCCGAACTTCTGGTGGATGTGCTCCGCCAAGTGCTGTGCGCTGTATACCGAACGATGCTGGCCGCCCGTACAACCAAAGCAGAACATGAGCGACGTAAAGCCGCGCTGGATGTAGCGGCGAACGTGGGCGTCGGCCAACTTGTACACGCTGTCGAGGAACGTCAGAATCTCGCCGTCGTCCTCCAGGAAGCGGATGACGGGCTCGTCGAGTCCGGTCAGTTGCTTGTAAGGCTCATAGCGGCCGGGGTTGTGCGTGGAACGGCAGTCGAAGACGTAGCCGCCGCCGTTGCCGCTCTCGTCCTCGGGAATGCCCTTGGTAAACGAGAAGCTGAAAACGCGCACCACCAGCGGACCCTGGGCGTCGTATTTGGAGAACGTCGCAGGACCGTCCTGCGGGTGCACCTTATAAGGATTCTTGTCGGTTGTCTTATAGCCGTCGGCACGACTGGCCATAGTCTCTATCTGCTGGAACTGCGGCATCTGCGTCAGACGATTGAGCAGGCTCATCAGGTAGGGATACGGGAAGTTGCGCTCGTCCAACAGCTCGCGCAGGTTCTGGATGGCGGGAGGAATGCTTTCGATGAAGTGTGCCTTGCGCTCGAAATAGCCGCGGAAGCCGTAGGCTCCCAGCACTTGCAACAGGCGGAACAGCACGAAGAGCGACAGTCGGTCGACGAAGGCATGGGGCGCAGGGACGTCGGTGTACTGCTTCAGGGCATTGTAGTATTCGTACACCAGCTCGCGGCGAACCTTATGCGGATACTTGGCCGACGCCTGCCAGATGAACGATGCCACATCATAGTAGTACGGCCCCTTGCGACCGCCCTGGAAGTCGATGAAGAATGGGTTGCCCTCGACATCCATCATCACGTTGCGTGCCTGGAAGTCGCGATACAGGAAGCCCTGCTCGTCGTCGGGCGACGTGAGGTCCTTGGCCAACAGTCGGAAGTCGGCCTCGAGCTTCAGCTCATGGAAGTCCAGCTCGGTAGCCTTCAGGAAACAATACTTGAAGTAATTCAGGTCGAACAGCACGGAGTCGCTGTCGAAGGCAGGTTGCGGATAACAGTTGGAGAAGTCCAGTCCGTGGGCTCCGTTGATCTGCATGTTCGGCAACTGCCGGATGGTACGAATCAGCAGTTCCTGCTCCTTGACGGTATAGCGTCCGCCGGCCTGTCGACCGCCACGGATGGCATCGAACAGCGACACGGAACCGAGGTCTGTCTGGATGTAGCGCAACTCGTCGCTACTGACAACCACCACCTCAGGTACGGGCAGATGCTTCTCCGTAAAGTGCTTTGCCAGGTAGACAAAGGCATGATTTTCGTCACGACTGGTACCGACACTCCCCACGACGGTTGTACCGTCAGCGGCCGTCATACGATAGTACTCACGATTGCTGCCAGCGCCAGGCAGCTTCTCCACGTGTTGGGGTTCGGCCCCACTCCACTCCTTATATAAATCAATAAGTTTCTGCATAACTCGCTACAAAGGTACGAAATTATGCAGAAACTGCCAAACGTTTTGCTTATTTTCCTTTCACAATTCCTCCAACGACGTCGTCATTCGCGATGCTGTGGTCTACCTTCTTCACCTGCGCCTTCAGGGAACCGAAGCGATAAGTGAGCGAGAAGTTCAGCTGGCGCACAGGATTATAGGATGTGGTATGGTCTAGGAAATCGCCATTGACACGGGCTGTAACAAAAGAGCGCTCACGACGGAACAGGTCGTTGGCTCCGATGCGAACCGTCAGGCGGTCTTCCTTGAGAAACGAGCGTTGCAGATTGGTGTACCAACCATACCACGAGTGCTGCACGGAATACACATTCGTGGGCCGACGGCCTATCTGTCCGTAACCTCCCAGCGAGAAGCGCAGCTTCCACGGCAACTGCTGCGACAGGTCGAAATAGAAATTGTCCGACCATCCATTGTTGCTGTAACCCAGATTGGGATTCTTATGGTGCTCATAGCGCACGTTGTTGTTAACCACCAGCGTCGTACTGCTGAAGGGACGCCACTGCACGTATTGCTCGAAACCTGCACGGTGATAGCGCTGAATATTGTCGTAAGTCAGGTAGCGCACGTTCCCCTGTGCGCTTTCTACAGAAGCTATGCCACCATTGGAAAACTGCCAGGACGGTGCAAGCTGAAGGGTGAGCAGTCGACCGACGTACATATAGATGAGCGAGAGCGTCTGCGAGTGCGAGCTCTTCAGACGTGCATTGCCTTGCTGCACGAAGGTTGGCGAGACCACGACGGCAGGATTCAGATAGGAAATGCCTGGGCGGTTGATGCTCGTGGTATAATTCAGTTTCAGCGACTGTGCCTCGGTCAGTTGCAGTTTCACACTGGCTTGTGGCACCCAGTCGGACAAGTGGTGGGAGAAGTCTTCATTCTTCCCATCAGGATACGCTCCTTTCATGTAGCTGTATTCATAGCGCAGACCAGCCCGTGCAGACCATTTCTCGCGTTGATAAATATAGTCTGCATAGCCCGCAAGCACTCGTGTTACGTGGTCGAAATCCGTTGTCGACAGTCCTGAAAGTCCGTAGAACTCCTGCGTGTTACTACTGTTGTTGCTACGGTCGATATACTTCATGCCGACCTCTATCTGGTGACTATGCCCCAAAGGCCTTAGCCAGTCGGCCTGCAGCGTGTGTTCCGTAAAGCGCTCACGAGTAGTCTGCAGATAGCCACTATACCTGAAGGGAACTTGCTGCATGTTGCTGTAGGTCGTCTCGTCATCAGTATGTTGGCGCGTAAGGGCGAGCATGTAAGAGAGTGTGAACTGCTCGCCCTTCCGACGCGTCTTATGCTGATAGTCCAAACGACCGTTCCACGAATGATGACTGTAGCCGGGCATCCAGTTGTGGTGGTCGTAACTGTAAATGGGCGTCTGGCTGTTGGAAGCCCACATGCAGGCGCTGCCATCGCCCTCAACATTGAGCTTATAGAAGTAGCCGCCGAAGGATGCTGACAACAGGTTCAGCGTATCAATGTCATAACTGGCGTTGATGTCAGCAAACACCACGTGACCAGGACTTGTCCCGTCGTAATAGGTCTTCAGCACATCACCTGTCTTCACGAAGATGCGCTCGACGTCGTTTCTGTTTTCCGTCTCCTTTCTCGACATACTTCCGTAGCCTCCGTCGGCAGAGACGAGCAGTTTTCCGGCCTGTCCCGTTATCGAAGCATAAAGGTTAGGATGTCGCAGCGTGTTGTAGAAGGCATTGACAACTCCCATCATTCCTTTCATCTTCGAACCGTCCATCATAACGATATTAAGTATGGCATCAACTCCCTCGGCATCCTCGCGTGCTCCAGGGTCGGTGATGACCTCTATGCGCTTCACCATCGAGGCAGGCATTGACTTGAACACCGTCTTGGCGTTCTTCGTCAGATTGGGGTCCAGATGCCCGTTACGGTAAACGCGGAAGTTGGAGTTACCCTTCACCGTAATGTTGTCTTGTCCGTCGACAGCCACCATCGGCACCTTGCGCAACATGTCCAGCACCGTCTTCGTCTTCGACTCCTGGTCGGCCTGCACTTCGTAGCCTATACGGTCAATCTTCTGCTTGATGAGCTGTCGCTGCGCCACGACGGTTACGTCACCCAGTTCCTTATTCCACGCGACTGAATCGCGCGGCACAGTTAATGAGTCGCTCTGTGTTGTCACGCGCTCCTGCGCCATCATATTCAGATAGCACACAGACAGCAGCAGCATTGTAATTCTCTTCATTATTCTAACTTTCAGTTTGTAATGTTTTGGGAGTATTTCTAATATATATGTCTACAAAATTACATCTTTTTACTGGAACAGACCTTTGCTCTTTGTATGATTTAACTTAATATAAGGTAAAGTTATTTCCCTAACGTGTTAAGCCATTCGGCACATTCATCGGCAAGCAGGGCAATGAGTTTCATGTAGTACGTGTTCAGTTCTGCTGTCGATTTCCTGTTCAGTCCTGCCATGTTGTGTTGCAGGGTGAGTAGGATGCGAAGCATTCGGCGAGTAAACTGTTCATCGTTAAAATAACTGATTAGGGCTACGATATGCTTATAGGGACAAAGACGATGTCCACATTCCCATGCGTTGTATGTCGCTTGCGAGATGTCAAGGGCGAAGGCTATCTGTTCTTGTGTAACACCCTTGCGCTGCCGTGCTTGCAGAAGGGCAGAGGAAAAATCAAACAGCAAATTCATTTCGCACCTCCTTTCAGATAATAAGGCATAAACTCATCTGGTTCGCTAACACTGATAGCGATAGGCAACCCTTTGACACGGTATATCAGGAACGCCTTCTTTGTATCCGTTACATACGAACGGAAAGTGCCGTAGCCCTTTGTACGGAACAGACCTATATACCCAAAGACACCACCTATGCCAAACAAACGAATGGTCGTAACGCCCAACAGAGGTGTTTGCTCGTCTATGCGTTCAATGTGGTCAATGTCTTTGTAAGGGACTTTTATTGTTTGTAATAGAGTCCGAATACCTATTCCCTCATCGTCAGATATAATATACAATGGACAGATGAAGAAACACGAAAAGGCGACAGCAAGTAGGATTGCTGATACTATGATGGCCCCAGTAACGTCCATCCCTTTGGATACATAGTACATCTCTGCTAAAACGCCAAACACCATGAACAAGATGAAGATGGCAGTAATCCACTTCACCATTTTACTTCTCGAACATTCATAAATTGTTTTCATACGATATTATTTTAAATGAATTTTGAAATCTGACGCAAAGATATTACTTTTCCCGCAATATCCTTATCAGTTTTGCTGATAAAAAAAGGCGTGACCATGCTTGCAAAGAGATGATGCTGCATAGTATCGTTAATAAAATCATCGTCATTTCCCGATGAAAGCTATTATCTTATGATTAATTATGGCTATATAATTCGATGCAAAAGTATGACATTCCTGCATAACCTCCTAGAATCATTTGTATGATTTAACTTAATATAAGGGATTAATAGTGCTCCAACACTTGTTTTAGATGTTCGCGCTGTCGTTCTTTCTTCGACTTCCGGTTGGTCCAATTGGGAAATAATGTGCCTACTGCCACGCTAATCAGACAAAGGGGATTGAAACCAACCATCATTGCACCGCCTTGTTGAGATCTGCGCTGCTCCTCCAACCAGTGGCTCTGATAAGCTAACTGCATATCGGTCTGTAGCTTCGGCGTCATTATGACACAAGAGACGGGAGGATGCTTGGGTGGTAGCAGTTGAGGAGGAATAACAACTGTTGGAAGCGGTAAAGGTTTAGTTAACAATCTCTTATCGGTTTCCATGTGTAACGGTTCGTTGCGCAGCCATTCCTCAAAGTCGGCTTTCAACGAATCCGTCTTCAGCGTATATACCTTCTCTTCAAAAGTCTGCGCCCTGACCATCACGGTCAGGGCTGACAGAAAGAGAATGTTTATGAAAAGTCTTAACTTCATCCCTTGCTTTGAACCAGTCGGTAACCTATGCCTCTTGCATTGATGATGCTCAGCGAAGAGTCGGCAGACAAATGCCTTTTCATACGTGACATGAAGACATAGAGGGAATTGAGATGATAGATGCTCTCGCCCTCCCAGAACTCATTGAGCAGGATGTGGTTTTCTACAATGTCGCCATGAGCCTCAATCAGCAGCCCCAGAATGGAAGCTTCGCGAAAAGACAGTTTGCGCAACGTCGTCGTTCCATTCTCGTCACGAAACATCAGCTCCTGTTTTTGAAGATTCAGTACGAACTTTCCAAAGTATAATTCATTCATATGCAGCGTTTTTTCTTCCCGTTTATTGGATTACGGGCGCAAAGTTAAAACAAATCCTGCACACTAGTAGAAAGATTTTCCTTACATAATCTTACATATATTTAATTTAAAACTATCTTAATGTTTTTTTGCGCAAAGGGATGACCATGCTCGAAGGATGCAAATGCCGTCCTCGCAGGGAATGAATGCCGTTCTCGTAGGGAAGAAAAGCCGTTCTCTTTTATTTAGGGCAGCCGCCCGAATCATTTCGGGCGGGCGCTCTGAACCAATTTTTATATCTCTAACTGCTCATGCAAAGCATGGCAGGTCTCTCGCTTGCACCAGGTATTCACCGATCTGGACGGCGTTGAGGGCGGCACCCTTGCGGATCTGGTCGCCCGAGAGCCAGAAGGTGAGGCCGTTCTCGTCGCTGAGGTCCTTGCGCACACGACCGACGAAGACATCGTCCTTGCCTGCAGTCTCCAGCGGCATGGGATAGACGAGGTTGGCGGGGTCGTCGACCAGCGTACAGCCAGGAGCAGCGGCGATGGCCTTCTGAGCCTCCTCGACGCTGATGGGGCGCTCAGTCTCAATCCAGACGCTTTCGGAGTGAGAACGTAACGAGCTGACACGCACGCACATAGCCGAGCACTTGGCATCGGTATGCATAATCTTCTGCGTCTCGTTGTACATCTTCATCTCCTCCTTGGTATAGCCATTGGGCTGGAAGACGTCAATCTGCGGAATGACGTTGTAGGCCAACTGGTGGGGGAACTTCTTGATGGTCTTCACCTCGCCCGTCTCGACCATTTCCTTATACTGCTGCTGCAACTCGGCCATAGCGGCTGCACCGGCACCGGAAGCGCTCTGATAAGAGCTGACGTGGATGCGCTTGATGTGCGAGATGTTCTCCAGGGGCTGCAGTACAACCACCATCATGATAGTGGTGCAGTTGGGGTTGGCAATGATGCCGCGAGGACGGTTCAGCGCATCCTTGGCGTTGCACTCAGGAACCACCAGGGGCACGTCGTTGTCCATACGGAAGGCGCTGGAGTTGTCGATCATTACGGCACCATATTTGGTGATGGTCTCGGCGAATTCCTTTGACGTGCCTGCACCGGCAGAGGTGAAAGCGATGTCGATGTCCTTGAAGTCGTCGTTGTGCTGCAGCAACTTCACCGTCAGCTCCTTACCGCGGAAGGTATATTTTGTGCCTGCCGACCGCTCCGAGCCGAACAGCACCAGTTCATCCATGGGGAAATTTCTCTCGTCAAGGAGTCTCAGAAACTCCTGTCCTACGGCACCCGAGGCGCCCACAATTGCTACTTTCATAAGCCTAATACCTAGTTATATATTCTACGTTTAATTATTATCTTTCCAATTTTGGGTGCAAAGGTACACATAATTTTTAATTTTTAATCTTTAATTTTTAATTTTCTTCGTACCTTTGCACTCGAAATGCTGATTTTAAGTACATATTTCCCCATACAGAGCCCGACGCTCATTTTCTTTGTCGTGCTGCTCATCATCCTGCTAGCGCCCATCATTATGGGTAAGCTGCGCATTCCCCACATCATCGGCATGGTGCTGGCGGGAGTGCTCATTGGCGAATATGGCTTGCACATTCTCGACCGCGACACGTCCTTCGAGCTCTTCGGCAAGGTGGGACTGCTGTACATCATGTTCCTCGCCGGTTTGGAGATGGACCTGGAAAGCGTTAAGAAGAACTCGCGGCGATTCCTCATTTTCGGCTTTCTGACATGCCTCGTCCCGCTTGTGCTTACCTACGTTATGGCTATCTGGGTGCTCGACTACTCGCGGACGGCATCGTTCCTGCTGGGGTGCATCATGGCGTCGAACACGCTCATCGCCTACCCCATCATTTCGCGCTATGGACTGCAACGCGACAAGAGCGTCATGCTCAGCGTAGGCTCCAGCATGTTGTCGCTCTTCATGGCGCTGATGATGCTGGCAGGACTCTCCGCATCGTACGGAACGGACACGGGATTCCTCTTCTGGCTGTTGTTCCTCCTGAAATTCGTTCTGTTTTGCGCCGGCAGCGTATGGCTCATCCCCAAGATGGCGCGCTACTTCCTGCGCCGCTATTCCGATGCCATCATGCAGTTTATCTTCGTCCTCGCCGTCATGTTCCTCGCGGCAGCACTCTCCGAGGCCGTCGGCGTGGAAGGCATCGTTGGAGCATTCATTGCCGGACTTATATTAAATAGGTATATTCCCCATGTGTCGCCGCTCATGAACCGTATCGAGTTCACGGGCAACGCTATCTTCATACCCTACTTCCTCATCGGTGTGGGCATGCTCATCAATGTCGGAACGCTCTTCGAGAGTCCTCGCATGCTGTGGGTCGTGCTGCTCATCGCCTTCTTCGGAACCTTCGGCAAGGCGCTGGCAGCTTACCTTTCAAGCCTGTTGTTCCGACTGCCCAAGGCCTCAGGACACATGATGTTCGGCTTGACCTGCGCACACGCTGCAGGAGCCATCGCCATGGTGATGGTAGGCATGCGTCTGGAGGTTTCGCCTGGCGTCTTTCTGGTCAACAACGAGATACTGAACGGCGTGGTCATTATGATTCTTATTACGTGCATCATTTCGACCCTCATGACCGAACGCGCTGCACAGGATATTATTCTCTCCAACAAGCAGCACGCCGTCAACGGTTCAACCGCTGACAACAACCCCCATGCCGACGACGAGAAAATCCTGCTGTGCGTCAAATACCCTGAGATTGCTCCCCAACTGCTGGAGCTCTCCATCATGATGCGCAACCAGAAGCTGAACCGCGGATTGGTGGCGCTCAACGTGGTGTATGACGACAACAAGGCAGCAGCAGGCCGACAGCAGGGACTGCAGCTGCTGGAGCAACTGCAGCAGAGGGCCAGCGCCGCCGATGTGCAGATGCAGACGCAAGTGCGACTGGCCAGCAACATTGCCAACGGCATCAAGCATGCCTTCCGCGAATTCGGCTGTTCGGAGATTATCCTGGGCATGCACGTCCACATCAACGACAACCCCAAGTTCTGGGGCGAATTCCTGCAGAGCCTCTACAACGGACTGAACCGCCAGATTGTGCTGTCGCGCTTCGTACAGCCGCTGAACACGCTGCGACGCATACAGGTCGCCGTACCCTCGCGCGCCGAGTTTGAGCCCGGTTTCCACCGCTGGCTGGAACGACTGGCACGCATGGCCGCAAACCTCGACTGCCGCATACAGTTCCACGGGCGCAACGAGTCGCTGGAGCTCATCCGCGAATACATCAACAACCACTACCCCAGCGTGCGCGCCGAATACACCTACATGGCACACTGGAACGAACTACCAAGACTGGCCGAAACCATTCAAGAGGATCACATGTTCGTGGTGATTACCGCACGTAAGGGAACCATCTCGTACAAGACGGCGCTGGAGCGGTTGCCGCGTGAACTCATGCAGCACTTCTCGGGCAAGAACCTCATGATTATCTTCCCCGACCAGTACGGCACGCAGAAGGAGGAGTCGATGACCTTCACCGCCGCACAGCACCAGGAGGAGTCGAGCATCTACGACACCATCCAGAACTGGATTATCAACCGCCACTCGCTGACGTTGCCTAAATGGGCTGACTTCAAGTGGCTACGCAAGCGCAACAAAATATGATAGAGATTCAGAATATCACCAAGAGCTTCGGCTCGCTGCAGGTGCTCAAGGGCATCACCCTCACCATCGGTAGCGGAGAGGTGGTGAGCATCGTCGGACCCAGCGGAGCCGGCAAGACCACCCTGCTGCAAATCATCGGCACACTCGACCGCCCCGACAGCGGTACTGTGCACTTCAACATCCCTGACAGCGGAACGGTGAATGTCGATTCCGTCGACGTGACCTCCCTCTCGCGCAAGAAACTCGCCGACTTCCGCAACCGCCATGTGGGCTTCGTGTTCCAGTTCCACCAACTACTGCCGGAATTTACGGCGCTGGAAAACATCATGATACCGGCCTTTATTGCCGGCACGTCGCACAAGGTCGCCAAGGAGCGCGCCGAGGAACTGCTTCGCTTCATGTCGCTCAGCGACCGCGCCCACCACAAGCCCAACGAGCTGTCGGGTGGCGAGAAGCAGCGCGTAGCCGTTGCCCGCGCCTTGGTCAACAACCCTGCCGTCATACTGGCCGATGAGCCCAGTGGCTCGCTCGACACGCAGAACAAGCAGGAGCTGCACCAGCTCTTCTTCGACCTGCGCCAGCAGTACGGACAGACCTTCGTCATCGTGACGCACGACGAACAGTTAGCGACACTTACCGACCGCACCATTCACCTTAAAGACGGTTTATTATGCTCAAACTCGGAGACTATAACACCCTCAGAATAAAGAAACGCACCGATTTCGGACTGTACCTCGACGGAGGCGACGAGGGTAATATCCTGTTGCCCAACCGCTACGTGCCTGAGGAACTCATGGCTGACAGCTACCCCTTCGGCAAGGAGATAGAGGTATTCCTCTACCTCGACCAGGACGAGCGCATCATCGCTACCACCGAGCATCCGCTGGCCAAGGTCGGCGAATTTGCGTGGCTGGAGTGTGCCTGGACCAACGAGTACGGCGCCTTCCTCAACTGGGGACTGATGAAGGATCTGTTCTGCCCCTTCCGCGAGCAGAAAGTGCGCATGGAGCGCGGCAAGAGCTACTACGTCTACGTGATGGAGGACGAGAAGACCCACCGCCTCATGGCCACCGCGAAAGTGGAGCGCTACCAGAAGCAGGACGGCTACCAGCAGGCGCTCAGTTTCAGCGACGTGCTGCTGCGCTATCTGCAAGAGCACGACGGCCATTGCGACCTGGGCGACAAGAGCCCGTCGGAAGCCATCGCCCAGCGCTTCGGCGTCTCGAAGAAGATATACAAAAAAGCCGTCGGCGATCTTTACCGCCGACGACTCATTACCCTCTCCGAAGAAGGCATTACGCTCATCTAATTCCTATTTCTGTTTCTTCAGTTTAATGGTCAAGATGCGACGCACGCTTCTGTTCAAGCGTTCTTCGCTGATAGCACCATTTTGTACGGCCGCTGCAATGGCATCGAAAGCCTCCACAAAATTCTGGGGGCAAAGCAGGATGTCGGCTCCCGCCTGGAAACTGCCTATCACGGCTTCGGTGTTGGTATATTGCTTGGTGATGGCACCCATCTCCAAAGCATCTGTCACAATGATGTTCTGATAGCCCAACTCGTTACGCAGCTTGTCCTGCAGGATAACGGACGACATCGTGGAGGGAATGTCCGAGCCAATCACCTTCGGTGCACCGATGTGCGCTGTCATCACCATCTGGCAACCCCAGTTGATACCCGCACGGAACGTCACCATCTCGCAATGGAGCATCTCTTTCCACGTCTTCTGCGTCTGAGCATAGCCATAGTGCGTATCCGTCTTCACGTCGCCGTGTCCCGGGAAGTGCTTGACGCATCCCACGATACCCGCATCCTTCAATCCCTGCAGATAGTTGGTCACCATCGGTGCTGCTACATCGGGATCGTCGCTGAAGGCACGCGGGCCAATGATGACGTTATCGGGATTGGTGTTTACGTCGGCCACAGGGGCAAAGTCGACGTCGAAACCATATTTCTTCAGATACGTGCCGATGGTATTGCCGCACTCGTAGGCATTGGCTGGATTGCCTGTTGCACCGATGGAGGCCATCGACTCATACTTCTTCACGTGGAAGTTGGGGTTGTTGGCAATACGCGATACGCGACCGCCCTCTTCGTCAATACACATCAGCGGCATTCCCTGAAGTGCTTTCAGCTGTGGCAAGAACTGCGCCAGCTGAGTCTCGTCCTCAATGTTCCAGGCATAGAGTATGATACCGCCAACGGGGTAGTTCTTGTTACGGTTCCTCATGTCGTCATTCACCGCCTGCAACTTGAGAGGTGCCAATTCGGTCGGATTAACCCAATGAATGTTGGGGTCAAGTGACTCTGGACGGATAAAGAATATTTGTCCTACTTTTTCGCGCAGCGTCATCTTGCTCAACATCTCCTCCACCTCATCCTCAGGCGTAGGTCCCACAGGGCCGTCATCGCTGGTACATGCGTTTAATACCAAGCAGCCAATCATCAACGCCGCCCATAACTTAAAACTCTCAACCGTTCTATTCATTGTTCTGTTTTATTACTATCCAAAGATAGCTGCCTCACGCTCTTATGTAAAGAATTTTGGGCAACATCTTCGCTTTCGGTCGACAAAGTTAAACATTATTTCCGAAACCACAAAACTTTCATCGCGAAAACGCCCTTCACATGCACACATTACCTCACGGACACCCGTTTACAAATTTTAACGCAAAATCAGAACGAAGCGTGCAGCTGCTCGCAAATATGAGAAATTTCGAAAGGTTTTAGTTAAGACGTAAAATCTACACAAAAAGCGATTAGTAGCAACACGTAGAATGGTGTCGAAGAAAAAAGTAGCGGGCATCTCATGAGGAAGATGCCCGCTGCACTATTCTTAAAAATCTGAATTACAGGATGCGTGTGGTCAGCGAGAACTTCAGCACGGGATATACGGCCAGCTTGTTAACCCACTTGGAGAGTGAGTCGTCACCCTTATTGACGAACTGGTCAATATCCAGCTTGCTGTCGTTCTGGTAAACCTTGATGTGACCCATGAACTGCAGACCCAATTCAGCACGGAAGCCTACACGGCCTCTCGGTACCAGACGGCCGTAACCGAGTCCGAGGTAAGGACGGAAAGCATTAACGCGGAGGTCGCCATCGGCATTACCATTACGGTCGATACGGATGGAGTACTGGTCAATGACGGCATCAATTGTTCCCTGCCAAGTGGGGTTCTCCTGATAAATTCTGGCAACTTCGTCGCTATGGCCCTCGAGGGTTGCAATCTTCTTACCGCCAAACGAGAAACCGGCTGCTACAAAGAAGTCGTTCTTCGTTCCAAAGGGATAGGCGCTAACCTTGAAATCCCAAGTGGTACGAGCGAAATTGCCCTTAATATTCAGCTTGTCAAGCTGATAATGCTTGGTGCCTCCACCGGGCTGAGGAACATCTACGCTACCGCCTTTGAAACTCACGTCGCCGCTGGGCTTGATGGCTACCATGAAGTTAACGCCCATACCTACCTCGAGGTAATTGGTAATGGGAGTGGCTACACCGATGCTGATACCCTCAGTACCAACAGACAAGTTAGCACCGACATGCTCGAAGATACCATAGTCTTCGACTTTCTGTGCAGAAGCATTCTGCATACCGAGCAGCGCAAGGCCGCAAACAATCAGTAATTTCTTCATACGAATGAGATTTTTAAGTTAATAATATGTTACTGAGTGCAAAGATAAGTAAAAAAATAATATGTTCCAAACTTTTATCAAGAAATTTGGAACATATTTTAAGAAAAAGCGTCAAAAGCCCTTAAAACTCTGCTGATTTGGGAGTTCTTGGGAACGGAATGACGTCACGGATATTCTGCATGCCGGTGACGAAAAGTATAAGACGCTCGAAGCCTAAGCCGAAGCCTGCATGAGGACAAGAGCCCCATCGGCGAGTGTCAATATACCACCACAAATGGGTCATATCCATCTGGCGACGCTCGATTTCGGACATCAGTTTGTCGTAGCTCTCCTCACGAACCGAGCCACCGATAATCTCGCCAATCTGAGGGAACAAGACGTCGGTACCCTGCATGGTAGGACCAGGTGCAACAGCACCCTTGTAGCCAACACTTGCGCCAGACGGTTCACCCGTCTGGACAGGGTCATTCTGCTTCATGTAGAACGACTTGAAGGCACGCGGATAGTCTGTCATAATAACGGGCTTCTTGAAGTGCTCCTCCACGAGGTAGCGCTCGTGCTCGCTGGCCAGATCGTCGCCCCAGTTGCAGGGGAACTCGAACTTCTTGCCCTTCTTGATAGCCTCCTGCAGGATGTTGATTCCTTCGGTATAGGGCAGGCGTACGAAGGTCTCCTTGAGAACTCCCTCCAGACGCTGGATGAGCGTCTTGTCAATCATCTGGTTCAGGAACTGCAGGTCGTCCTTGCAGTTGTCGAGTGCCCAGCGAACGCAATACTTGATGAAGTCCTCCTCAAGGTCCATCAACTCTTCCTGGTCGAGGAAGGCTACCTCGGGTTCTACCATCCAGAACTCGGCCAGGTGGCGCGGCGTATTGCTGTTCTCGGCGCGGAACGTAGGACCGAAGGTGTAGATTGCACCCAGGGCTGTAGCTCCCAGCTCACCCTCCAGCTGACCAGAGACGGTCAGCGAGGTCTGCTCGCCAAAGAAGTCGTCATCGTAGATAATCTTGCCCTGCTCGTCCTTCTTCAGGTCATACAAGTTCTTGGTTGTCACTTGGAACATGTTACCGGCGCCCTCGCAGTCGCTGGCAGTAATGAGCGGCGTGTGGAAGTAGAAGAAGCCGTGCTCGTGGAAGTAGGTGTGGATGGCCATCGCCATGTTGTGGCGAATGCGCATCACGGCACCGAAGGTGTTGGTGCGAAGACGCATGTGGGCATTCTTACGCATCACCTCGAACGACTGGCCCTTCTTCTGCATGGGATAAGTGTTGTCGCACAGACCGTAGATTTCCAGCTTCGTAGCCTGAATCTCACAAGCCTGTCCGGCACCCTGACTCTCGACCAGCGTACCCTCGGCACTAATGCAGGCACCAGTGGTAATCTGCTTCAGCAGCTCCTCGTCAAACTTCTCAGGGCTGACCACAATCTGCACGTTCTTGATGGTAGAGCCATCGTTCAGCGCAATAAAGTCTACCGCCTTGCTCGAGCGGTGGGTACGCACCCAGCCCTTCACGCATACCTCTTTTCCATAGTCCGTACTCTGCAGTACGTCAATTATCTTTGTTCGTTTCATAGTCTATTTTCTTGTTATGTCTGTTGCTATGCCATAGCAACAAACTGAACATTTTACTCGTAAGCACCCATGCGCAGACGGTCTACCTCCTCCTCGGTGAGGTAGCGCCAGTCGCCGCGGCGAACGTTCTTCTTGGTCAGTCCGGCAAACTGCACGCGGTCGAGCTTGGTAACCTTATATCCCAACGACTCGAAGATGCGGCGAACGATGCGGTTCTTGCCCGAGTGAATCTCGATGCCTACCTGCTTCTTATCGGTATCGCTGGCATACTCGATGGCGTCGGCCTTGATGTCACCGTCCTCCAGTGTGATGCCCTCGGCAATCTGCTGCATATCGTGAGCCGTAACGGCCTTGTCCAAGTGAACGTGATAGATCTTCTTCTTCAGGAACTTGGGGTGCGTCAGCTTCGAAGCCAGGTCGCCATCATTGGTAAGCAGCAGCACACCGGTGGTGTTGCGGTCCAGACGCCCAACGGGATAGATGCGCTCGGGGCAAGCATCCTTAACAAGGTCCATCACCGTCTTACGCTGCTGGGGATCATCGCTGGTGGTAACGTAGTCCTTAGGTTTGTTCAACAGCACATAAACCTTCTTCTCCAGTGTAACGGGCTCGTCGTGGAAACGGATGTCGTCGGTGCGCATCACCTTGGTACCCAACTCGTTGACAATCTCACCATTGACAGTCACCACACCAGCCTGGATAAACTCGTCGGCCTCGCGACGGCTGCAAACACCGGCATTAGCCAAGAACTTGTTCAGACGGATGGGCTCATTGGGATCGAAGTTCTCCTCCTTATATTCAATACGCTTCTTCAGCGAATACTTGGCATTGGGATTATAGCCCGGCGTACGCTGACGATAGCCGCCCTGCTGAGGACGCTGTCCATAGCCACCACGCTGCTGACCGTAACCGCCGCGCTGCTGGTAGCCACCACGCTGCTGATAGCCGCCTTGCTGACCGTAGCCGCCACGCTGCTGATAGCCACCCTGCTGCGGACGCTGTCCATAGCCACCGCGCTGCTGGTAACCGCCGCGCTGCTGATAACCGCCCTGGCGAGGCTGGTAACCACCCTGCTCGCCGTCGGCCTGCTGATTGTAACGGGGACGATAACCACCCTGTTCTCCCTCACCCTGCTGGTTGTAGCGGGGACGATAGCCGCCCTGCTGACCATACTGGGCACGGGGACGATAGCCACTCTGCTGATAGCCACCCTCCTGATTATAGTTGTTACGGGGACGATAACCACCGTGCTGAGGAGCGCTCTGCAAACCTGCGCCAAAGCCCTCGGGACGGAAGCCGCCCTCGTCCTGATTCTGATTACGATGATAGCCACCCTGTTGTCCGAACTGCGGACGTGGCTGGTTAATACGCGGACGCGGTGAACGTCCCGGACGATAACCCTGATAACCGTTTTCCTGGTTGTTAGTACTCTGCTGCTCAGCAGACTGCTCTTCGTGTTTCTGTTCGTTTTCGAATTCCATAATGCTTTCTTGTGTTTTGTTAATGAATGAGCCTCACGGCTCTTTTGGGATTGTGTTGATAATGTTTTTTGATGTTTCGTTATTTCGTTATTTCAATGTATCTATATTCCGACTCTTTACATTCCCGTATAGTTCCAAGGCGTGATGGCCATCAACTCTTCCTTCACATCGCTGCTGACGTTCAGCTCCTGAATAAACTGATGAATGGTTTCCTCCGTCATGTGCTGGTTTGTACGGGTCAAAGCCTTCAGCGCCTCGTAGGGGTGCGGATAGGCCTCGCGACGCAGAATGGTCTGAATGGCCTCAGCCACTACGGCCCAGGTGTTATCCAGATCTTCCTGCAGCTTCTGTTCGTTGAGAATGAGTTTGCGCAGACCTTTCAGCGTACTCTGAAGTGCTATCAGGGCATGTCCCATGGGAACACCGACATTGCGCAGCACGGTAGAGTCGGTCAGGTCGCGTTGCAGACGGCTAACGGGCAACTTCTGAGCCAGGAACTGCAGCACGGCATTGGCGATACCCAGATTGCCCTCCGAATTCTCGAAGTCGATGGGGTTCACCTTGTGCGGCATAGCGCTTGAGCCTACCTCACCAGCCTTGATCTTCTGCTTGAAATACTCCATGGAGATGTACATCCAGAAGTCACGGTCGAGGTCGATGATGATGGTATTGATGCGGCGCATCGCGTCAAAGATAGCGCCCAGCCAGTCGTAGTTCGAAATCTGCGTTGTCCATTGTTCACGCTCCAGTCCCAGCTTGTCGGCAACGAACTGGTTGCCAAACTCGCGCCAGTCGTACTGCGGATAAGCCACATGGTGGGCATTGTAGTTGCCCGTAGCTCCGCCGAACTTGGCCGTAATGGGGGTATCCTTCATTGAGCGCAACTGCTCTTCGAGGCGGTAGACATACACCATGATTTCCTTGCCCAGACGTGTGGGAGAAGCCGGCTGTCCGTGGGTTTTGGCCAGCATGGCGACGTTCTTCCATTGCTCGGCATAATCGTTGAGCTGCTCAATGAGTTCCTCAACCAACGGATAGTACACTTCGTCCAGGGCCTCCTTGATGCTAAGGGGTACGGAGGTGTTGTTGATGTCCTGTGAAGTCAGGCCGAAATGGATGAACTCCTTGGCCTCGGCAGGGAAACCGCCGAGCACGTCGATTTTCTCCTTGATGAAGTATTCGACAGCCTTCACATCGTGGTTGGTGGTCTTCTCAATCTCCTTCACGCGGGCAGCATCCTGCTCAGTAAAGTGGCGATAGATGTCGCGCAAGGGTTCGAACAAACGCTGGTCGAAGCCTGCCAGTTGTGGCAACGGCAGTTCGCAGAGCGCAATAAAGTATTCGATTTCCACCCTGACACGATAGCGGATAAGTGCATACTCAGAAAAGTATCCTGCCAGCTTGTCGGTTTTGCTCCTGTAACGGCCATCAATAGGCGAGATGGCTGTCAGTACGTCCAGTTCCATTGTTGTCTTTTTACCTTAAAATTAATATATAGCTATACATTCTCTCAAATGTGGGTACAAAGGTACAAAATAAAAGTGAAAAGTGAAAAGTGAAAAGTGAAGAATTTGCTGCTGCAATCGTTTTTTTTTGATATTTAACAATCACAAGGCGGAAAGAGAGGAGATTAGGAAAAGAAAAAAAGAGTCTCGAACGTATTCGAAACTCTCTTTCTTTGTGGGCGCTGACGGATTCGAACCGCCGACCCTCTGCTTGTAAGGCAGATGCTCTAAACCAGCTGAGCTAAGCGCCCTTTTCTTGTAAGCGGGTGCAAAGGTAAGGCATTTATTTGGAACCGCCAAACATTTGCCCCGCTTTTTAAGATTTTTTTAGAGTTTATACAGGTCGCTGGCAGCCATCAGGTCAACCTTCTTCTCGGCCAGGATGCGCTCACAGCTCTCCAGGTCGGTAGGACGGATGACTACGTGAGCCACGTCACCATTGGCAAACGAATACATGTACTCAATGAATACACCATTCTCAGACAAGTGCTTCAGCACCTTGGCCAGTGAACCGCTGGTATTGGGGCACACGAAACCGATGACATCGGTAATCTTCACGGCAAAGTGGGCGGCCTTCAGCACTTGATAGGCCTTGTCGGGATCGCTCACAATACAGCGCAGGATGCCGAAATCGGAATTATCGGCAATACTCATGGCTGACAAATTGACACCTGCGTCACCCAGCACATCAGTAACTTCGGTCAGACGACCAGACTTGTTCTCCAGGAAAATAGATAATTGCTTTGCTAACATAGTTTTATTATTTCGTTATTTCGATATTTCGTTATGTCGATATTTCGGCGTTACGAGTTAAACTTACGCTTGTCGTTCACACGCTTGGCCTTGCCCTCAGAGCGTTCAATGGCCTTAGGTTCTACCAACTTCACCTTGAAGCCCAGACCAATGACGCTACGCAACTCGCCTTCCAGCTTCTTCTGCAGGCCGACCATCGTGGCCATATCGTCCGTGAAGTACTCTTCCTTCACCTCGACTTTCAACTCTGAGGTATCGGTGTTATTTACACGGTCTACCGTCAGGAAGAAGTGAGGTTCGAACTCCTCTTGCTTTAAGATAACATCCTCAATCTGGGACGGGAATACGTTGACACCACGAATAATCAGCATATCGTCGCAACGACCCAGGATGCGGTCCATACGCACCAAGGTGCGGCCACACTTACACTTGTCATAGTGCAAGGCTGTCAGATCGTGGGTGCGGTAGCGCAACAACGGCATACCTTCCTTCGTCAGATGGGTGAACGTCAACTCACCAAGTTGTCCCTCAGGCATCGGCTCGCCAGTCTCGGGATTCAATATCTCGGGGTAGAAATAGTCTTCGTTCAGGTGGGTACCGCACTGATGTTCGCACTCATAACCCACGCCAGGACCGGCAATCTCCGACAGTCCGTAGATATCATAGGCCTTGATGCCCAGTGACTGTTCCAACTTCTTACGCATTTCCTCCGTCCACGGCTCGGCACCAAAGGCTCCTATCTTCAGTTTGAACTCATCCCTACTCCATTCGCTCTCCTGCATCGCCTCACCGAGGAAGAGTCCGTAGCTAGGCGTACAACAAAGCACGGTCGTGCCAAAATCATGCATCAGCGTCATCTGCTTCTGAGTATTACCGCTGGAGATGGGTATCACCGAGGCTCCGATGTTAGTGGCACCGTCGTGAGCACCCAGACCGCCCGTAAACAGTCCGTATCCGTAGGCCACTTGGAAAATATCGTCCTTACCTGCTCCATAGGCAGTAAATGCTCGCGAAATGGCCTCGGCCCACATGGCCAGATCCTTACGGGTATAAAGCACGACAACGGGTTTTCCCGTCGTTCCGCTGGAGGCATGGATACGCACAATCTGCGACATGGGAACGGCAGCCAACCCAAAAGGATAGTTGTCGCGCAGGTCGAGCTTGTTGGTAAAAGGCAACTTGGTGATGTCGTCAATCGACTTGATATCACCTGGCTCCAGCCCCATCTCCTGGAACTTCTTACGATAGAACGGTGTGTTGTGATAAACATACTCCGCCATTTTTCTTAAACGGATGCTCTGGATTTCGCGCAACTGCTCGCGGTCCATACATTCCACGGTCTCATTCCAAATCATTTCTCAATATCTATTTTAGTTGTGTTATATTTGACACCATTGTTTTACGTCTGCAAAGGTAATCATTTTTTGCGTAACGCCAAAAGTATTGACAGAAAAAAAACCGATTGCCCCACGAGAGACAACCGGTTTTTCTTATCATTATTATAAAATATGTGGTTACATCATGCCACCCATGCCCGGTGCACCGCCCATCGGCATAGCAGGCTCCTTCTCGGGCTTGTCGCAAATGAGGCACTCGGTGGTGAGGAACATACCGGCAATAGAAGCGGCGTTCTCCAGAGCAACACGAGCCACCTTGGCCGGATCGATGACGCCAGCCTCGCGCAGGTCCTCGTACTTGTCCAGACGGGCATTGTAACCGAAGTCACCCTTGCCCTCACGAACCTTCTGTACGACAACGGCACCTTCCTCGCCAGCATTGCTGACAATCTGGCGCAGAGGCTCCTCGATGGCGCGGCAGATGATGTTGATACCCGTCTGCTCGTCGGCATTGTCACCCTTTACGCTGACCAAGGCCTGCTGAGCACGGATATAGGTCGTACCACCACCGGCAACGACACCTTCCTCGATGGCTGCACGGGTAGCGCAGAGAGCATCGTCAACGCGATCCTTCTTCTCCTTCATCTCTACCTCGCTGTTAGCACCTACGTAGAGTACTGCTACGCCGCCTGCCAATTTGGCAAGACGCTCCTGCAGCTTCTCCTTGTCGTAAGAAGAGGTGGTGAGCTCGATTTCCTTTTTGATCTGAGCGATACGATCCTGAATGGCCTGCTTGTCGCCTGCACCGTTAACGATGGTGGTGTTGTCCTTAGAGACTGTTACCTTGTCGCAGGTTCCCAGCATCTCGAGCGTAGCCTGCTCCAGCTTCAGACCCTTCTCCTCGCTGATAACGACACCACCCGTCAGAGTAGCAATATCCTCAAGCATTGCCTTACGACGGTCGCCAAAGCCAGGAGCCTTGACAGCGCAAATCTTCAAACCACCGCGCAGACGGTTGACAACCAATGTGGTAAGAGCCTCTGAGTCAACATCCTCAGCAATTACCAACAGAGGACGGCCACTCTCAGCGGCGGGCTGCAGGATGGGCAGGAAATCCTTGATGTTGCTAATCTTCTTATCATAGATAAGGATGTACGGATTCTCCATCACGCACTCCATCTTCTCAGAATCGGTTACGAAATAGCCAGACAGGTAGCCACGGTCGAACTGCATACCCTCGACAACACCGATATGGGTGTCGCGGCTCTTACTCTCCTCAATAGTGATGACACCATCCTTGGAAACCTTGCGGAAAGCCTCAGCCAGCAGCTTACCAATCTCCTCGTCGTTGTTGGCAGAAACGGTAGCTACCTGCTCAATCTTGTCGTAGTTGTCGTCTACGCGCTCAGCATTCTTCTGAATGAAGTCAACAACGCTCTTGACAGCCTTGTCGATACCGCGCTTCAAGTCCATCGGATTGGCACCGGCTGTCACATTCTTCAGGCCCTCAGTCACGATAGCCTGCGTCAGAATGGTAGCGGTTGTCGTACCATCACCAGCATCGTCACCGGTCTTGGAAGCAACGCTCTTCACGAGCTGAGCACCTGTGTTCTCGAACTTGTCCTCCAACTCGATTTCCTTGGCTACGGTCACACCGTCCTTGGTAATTTGGGGAGCACCGAACTTCTTTTCAATCACTACGTTACGTCCCTTAGGACCAAGTGTTACCTTAACTGCGTTTGCCAACTGGTCAACGCCCTGCTTCATAGCATCGCGGGCGTCAATATTGAATTTAATATCTTTTGCCATAATACTTTACTTGTTTTACCTTTTTACTTTTCAATGACTGCCAGCACGTCGCTTTGGCGCATCATCAGATACTTCTCACCTTCGAACTCCAGCTCCGTGCCGCTGTACTTGCCATACAGCACTTCATCGCCAGCCTTCAGAATCATTTCTTCATCCTTTGTGCCCTGACCAACGGCCTTGATGGTTCCGTGCAGGGGTTTCTCCTTAGCGGTATCAGGAATGATAATACCACCGATTTTCTCTTCTGCCGGTGCGGGCAATACCAGCACGCGGTCTCCTAATGGTTTGATGTTCATAATGCTTAATATTTTAGTGTTTATATGTTTGTCTTTTGCCCTCTTGTCAGCTAAAACCGTGCCAAAAAGACAAAACTGACACTTTGGCAGACAAAAAATTTGGTTTTCTTCTCACTTATTCTTTGACCTAAAGGTACAAAGTGTGGCGTTGCAATCGTACCTTTGTCCTAACGGCGAAAGTACTATCGTTCGAGAAAACTCAAAAAAATTTTGGTTTTCTTCTCACTTATTCGTACCTTTGCAACCATGAAAACAAAGCACATCATGTATGAAACCAGCGGCACTTGCTCAAAAATGATTGACGTGACCGCCGACGAGAACAATGTTATCCAGCAAGTATTCTTTCTGGGAGGGTGTAATGGCAATCTGCAGGGCATCAGCAAGTTGGTGCAAGGTCAGAAGATTGACGACGTGCTGCCCCGTCTGAACGGCATCCGCTGCGGCACGAAAGGCACTTCATGTCCCGACCAGCTATGTCGCGCCTTGGAACAGCTGAAGGCTGCTCCTGTGAGTGAATCGTAAAAATTATACATTATTTTATTAGGTCATATAAAATTTTCTTTGTACCTTTGCCGAAGATACTAAGAAAAAAAACATTCTAACAATTAAATTCATTATGAAAGACTTTCTAAAGTACGTTTTAGCCACCGTAACAGGTATTATCCTGTTGACGGTTGTGATGGGTATTCTGGCCACTATCTCACTCGTGGGTGTGGCAGCTTCGAGTGCATCGTCAACAAAAGTAGAAGAAAACTCTGTATTCGTCTTGAACCTGACAGGCGTCACAGAAGAACGCTCGCAGGACGACCCGTCGTCGCTGCTGTTCGGCGATGACGACATGAGCTTGGGCCTGGACGAAATCATCGATGCCATCCATAAAGCAAAAGACAATGAAGACATCAAGGGTATCTATATTGAAGCTGGTGTCTTCGGAGCAGATTCTCCCGCTTCTCTGCATGCCATTCGCGAGGCCCTGCTCGACTTCAAGAAGAGCGGCAAGTGGATTGTCACCTATGGCGACAATTATACTCAGAGCACCTATTATCTCTGTAGTGTTGCCGACAAGATTTTCCTGAACCCGCAGGGTATGGTTGACTGGCACGGACTGGCCGCACAGCCTTACTTCCTGAAGGACATGCTGGCTAAGTTTGGCGTAAAGTACCAACTGGCCAAGGTTGGCAAATACAAGAGTGCTCCCGAAACAATGACCGCCGACAAGATGAGCGAGCCTAATCGCGAGCAGGTTACCGCCTATATGACAGGCATCTGGAAAGTGATGCTCGACGATGTTTCTAAGAGCCGCAAAATCAGCGTTGATTCGCTGAATGCCTACGCCGATCGTTTCCTCGCATTTAGCGAACAGCAGCAACTGATTAAGATGAAGATGGTGGACAAACTGATGTACACCGACGAGGTTAAAGGTGAAATCAAGAAACTGCTGAAACTTGACAAGGATAAGACCATCAACCAACTGACGCTCTCAGACATGAAGAATGTCAAGGGCAAGAAGGATGAAGGTGAACAGGTGGCTGTCTACTATGCCTTCGGTGAGATTGTGGATTCCGAGGAAGGTAGTCTGCTGAGCTCTGGCCAGTCTATCGTTGCCAATAAGGTCTGCAAGGATCTTGAAAAACTGATGGAGGACGAGGATGTCAAGGCCGTTGTGCTGCGCGTCAACTCTCCTGGCGGTTCTGCCTATGCTTCCGAGCAGATTTGGCATTCTGTCAGCCAACTGAAGGCCAAGAAGCCTGTCGTTGTTTCCATGGGTGGCTATGCTGCCAGCGGAGGCTATTACATCAGTTGTCCTGCCAACTACATCTATGCAGAACCGACCACCATTACCGGTTCTATCGGTATCTTCGGCATGTTCCCCGACTTCAGCGGCCTGCTGACCGAGAAGCTTGGTGTGAAGTTTGACGAGGTCAAGACCAACAAGAATGCCGGCTTCGGCACCATGGCACGTCCCTTCAACGCAGAGGAACTGGCAATGCTCGACCAATACATCGGTCGTGGCTATGAGTTGTTCCGTAAGCGCGTAGCCGACGGTCGCCACCAGAAGGTTGAGGCCATCGAGGAAGTCGCCCAAGGTCGTGTATGGCTGGGCAACGATGCGCTGAAGATTAAGTTGGTCGATGCCATCGGCTCGCTGGACGATGCTATAGTCAAGGCTGCCAAACTGGCCAAACTGGAGGAATATCACGCAAAAAGCTACCCTGCTTCTGCTGGCTGGTTCGAGAGTCTGCTGGACAAGGCCACCAACAAGGGTAACTATCTGGATGAGCAGATGCGCGAGGCCATGGGTGATTACTACGACGCATTCGTCTATCTGAAGAATATCAACCACCAGTCGGCCATCCAGGCCCGCCTGCCCTACTTCATCGAAATCAAGTAAAGACGAGACGTCGAAATAACAAAATAACAGCCCCACCCGGAACAACAGGAACATGGAAGGCGACTTCATCAAAATCAACAAATGGCTCATGCCGCTCAGCTGGCTCTATGGTTTAGGAGTCAACCTACGCAACATGCTGTTCAGCATCGGCGTGCTCAAGAGCCGCGCCTTCGATGTTCCTGTGATTTCGGTAGGAAACATTACCGTTGGCGGTACGGGTAAGACACCTCATGTGGAGTATCTCGTCCGACTGCTAGAGAAACAGTTCCATGTGGCCGTACTCAGCAGAGGTTATAAGCGTAAGAGCAAAGGATTTATCAAGGCAACGGCCGACACCACTATGCCGGAGATTGGCGACGAGCCCTACCAGATGAAGCAGAAGTTTCCTCAGGTGACGGTAGCCGTCGACAAGAACCGCTGCCACGGCATTGACCAACTGATGGCCGATGACGAAAAGCTGGATGTGGTACTGCTTGACGATGCCTTTCAGCATCGCTACGTCAAGCCTGGCATCAATATCCTATTGGTAGATTACCATAGGCTGGTGATTTACGACGAGTTGTTGCCCGCCGGACGGTTGCGCGAACCGTTGAGCGGCAAGGACCGTGCAGACATCGTCATCGTCACGAAGTGTCCCAAGGACTTGAAACCCATGGAATATCGTGTCATCACCAAGGCGATGAACCTGTTCCCCTACCAGCAGCTGTTCTTCACGACCATTGAGTACGAACAGCAACTGCGCCCCGTCTTCAATGACGTCCAGAACGGCAAGGAACTTCAAGCCGTAAAAGGCTACAACATCCTCTTGCTGATGGGTATTGCATCGCCAGAACAGCTGATGCACGACCTGTCACCCCTGACGCCACATATCACGCCTTTGACCTTTGCCGACCACCACCAGTTCAATGCGAAGGATGTGCAACTCATCAACGATACCTTTGCAGCACTGCCCTCTCCCCGCATCATCATCACAACAGAAAAGGACGCCCCCCGACTGTGTCAGACAGAGGGGTTAAGCGACCTTGTACGCACGAACCTTTTTATAATACCTATCAGCGTCTGCTTCATGTTGGAGCAAGGCGAAGTTTTTAACAATCATATTATTAACTATGTACACAAAAATTCAAGAAACAGCATCCTGGTTAAAGCAAAGGATGACAACAAGTCCCACAACAGCAATCGTGCTGGGAACAGGCCTCGGACAATTAGCTTCAGAAATTACGGATAAGACGGTCATTCCGTACAGTGAGATTCCCAACTTCCCCGTTTCTACGGTAGAAGGACATGCCGGTGCGCTGATTTTCGGCAAGCTCGGCGGTGTAGACATCATGGCTATGCAGGGACGCTTCCATTACTACGAAGGCTACAACATGAAGGAGGTGACATTCCCCGTCCGTGTCATGTATGAGCTGGGCATCAAGACGCTCTTCGTTTCCAATGCTGCCGGTGGCATGAATCCCGCCTTCAAGATTGGCGACCTGATGGTTATTACCGACCACATCAACTTCTTCCCCGAGCATCCGCTACGCGGTAAGAACTTCCCCACCGGCCCCCGCTTCCCGGACATGCACGAGGCCTACGACCACGAGCTCATCAACCTGGCAACACAGATTGCCAAGGAGAAGAAGATCCGTCTGGTTTATGGCGTCTACGTCGGAACTACCGGTCCTACGTTCGAGACTCCTGCCGAGTATAAGATGTACCGTACCCTTGGCGGCGACACCGTTGGTATGTCTACCGTTCCTGAGGTTATCGTTGCCCACCACTGCGGCATCCGCACCTTCGGTATCTCGGTGGTTACCGACCTTGGCGGCTTCGACAATCCCGTAGAGGTTAGCCACGAGGAGGTCCAGGAGGCTGCCGACAAGGCTCAGCCGCTGATGACCGAGATTATGCGCGAAATGATCAAGCGCACAGCTTAGTCCCGTATGTTGCGACTGAGTCGCAACATACATAACACAAACAGCATGGAAATAGCAAAATTAGGAGAATTCGGCTTGATAGACCGCCTGACAAAGGACATCAAGCCACAGAACACATCAACCAAGTACGGCGTAGGCGATGACTGCGCCGTACTTCACTATCCCGACAGCGAGGTGCTGGTGACTACCGACATGCTCATGGAGGGTGTACACTTTGACCTGACGTATATCGACCTGCAGCATCTTGGCTGGAAGGCGGCAATGGTGAATATCAGCGACATCTTCGCCATGAATGGAACACCACGCCAGTTGACTGTTTCGCTGGCGCTCTCGAAGCGCTTCAGCGTCGAAGACGTGGAGCAGTTCTATTCGGGATTGCGGATGGCTTGCGACAAATGGGGCGTCGACATCGTTGGTGGCGACACCACCTCCTCGTATACAGGTCTGGCCATCAGCATCACCTGCATTGGCGAAGCCCGCAAGGAAGACATCGTCTACCGCAATGGAGCCAAGGAGACTGATCTCATCTGTGTCAGCGGCGACCTCGGTGCGGCTTATATGGGGCTGCAATTGTTGGAAAGAGAGAAAGCCGTTTACTACCAGATGGTGGACGAGGCCAAGCGCAAACATGCTGCCAGCGGCAAAACCGCTGGCGACACCGTAACTGGCGGTTCGGCCGCTGGGATTCAAATTCCCGATTTTCAGCCCGACTTTGCCGGCAAGGAGTACCTGCTGCAGCGCCAGCTGAAGACCGAGGCCCGCGGTGACATCATTCAGAAGCTGCGCGAGGCTGGTATCCACCCCACCTCAATGATGGATATCTCTGACGGTCTCAGCAGCGAGCTCATGCACATCTGCAAGCAGAGCCACGTCGGCTGCCGCATCTTCGAGAAACAGATTCCCATCGACTACCAGACGGCAGTGATGGCTGAGGAAATGAACATGAACGTGACCACCTGTGCGCTGAATGGCGGCGAAGATTATGAGCTGCTGTTTACCGTTCCCATTGGCGATCACGAAAAGATACAGGAGCTGGAAGATGTGAAGCTCATCGGCCACATCACCAAGGAGTCGTTAGGCCACGTCCTCGTCACTCGCGATGACCAGGAGTTCGAGCTGAAGGCTCAAGGCTGGAATCCGCTATGAGGCAAGTCCCAGATGGGAGTGCCTAATAGCCGTTTTCTGTTTTCTTATTGGCTTCAAGTGCAAACTGACGGGGCGTTTGTCCCGTCAGTTTGATAAAGGCACGACGGAATGTAGAGATAGAAGCAAAGCCGCTCTTCTCGGCTACATATTCCAGGGTATACTCCGGATGCTCCTTTAGCATGGGAATACTGATACGTTCTATGCGCATCTGGTTGACATAGTCATAAAAGGTCTGACCACGCACTTGACTCAGATAGTTGCTGGCGTAAGTGCGATTCGTGTTCAGCGCCAGTGCCAAGTCAGCAAGGGTCAGGTTCTTATTCAGATAGAGTTGTTGTTCCTCCATCACCTGCTCCAGCATGCCCTTCTCTATCACGGGAATACTGTTTTTCTTCTCGTCAGCAGGAATCTCTGTAAACTGAGCGACAGAAATGGGACAGAAGTTCCAACTGTAGTGCAAGACCATGACCCACAACGCAAGGGTCGACGCATAATACACGATATCAACCGCAACCGTTGCATAGAACGAGGTAAACAACCACGACAGCTGGCTTACAACGGCAAAGAAGAACACCGGCTTTAGCCAGGCCACATCGATGCGGTCAATGTTGGAGAAATTCTCGCGCACATACCTGATATGTCGGCGTGCTTTCACCCATCCTATGCATACAATAGTCCAGGCATAAAACCAGAGGAACACCGAATAGGCATAAATTACCTCCTGAGCAGGCCATATATAATATAATAAGGTGAATACTGCAAAGGGCATAGCCATCAAAGCTAGTCGGGCTGTTGTTGTCCATCTGGGCATGACGGCCTCAAAAACTAGGACAGTATAAGTCAATGCCCCCCATCCGTCTATCACCATAATCCAATCCAGCACGTGTTGTGTGTACATTCCCGGAAAAGTCAGAATGATATCCTTCAGATTGGACAATGCCCATATCACCATAATCCACCCCAGCACCGTCTGGAATCGCGTTCTGTCCTTCCGCCAAAACAAGAAGTATATGGCAAAGATAGCAAAGGATGCCGTCGAGATGCCAATCAGAAGGGCCGATATGTTCACGTAACTTTCCATCGTAATCTTAATGTTTTGAGCGTACTTACTGCTGCAAAGGTACGATTTAATTTAGAAAATGCCATATATTCAGGACATCAATACGTCAAATTTTACGAATTGACACACGAAATTGTTAGAATGAACAAAATTGTCCCCCAAATAATCAGGCTATCAAACAATTTATTCCTATCTTTGCACACATCATCTACAGATTATCTAAACCTATCATGTATTCATAAAACCTAATCAATTTATTATGAAAATACAACGACTTATTATTACTCTGCTGCTCATCGTTGTTGCCGTACAGGCAACGATGGCCGATGACATCAAAGTAGTTGGACAAAATGTAGAGAATCTCTTTTGGAATCTTGACCGCACCCGGACGACCCAGAACGGCGTTCCCATAGCCAACTATAACACTGAGGAAGGCCGTACGGCTAAACTTACTGCCATTGCCAATGCCCTCTCAAGCTATCAGGCCGACATCTACGCTTTCAATGAGGTGGAGTGTAACATGGAAATACTCTATGTCCTGGCAAACTACATGAGCCAATTTACCGGCCAGACCTATCAGGCTGTGGAGGACGAGCTGAGCTACGATCTCAACACGGAACCAGACGGTATCATCAAGTCGGGCTATATTTATAATACAAATAAGGTGAAGCCCTACGGATCAAACACGGCTACGGGCACCGGCTACATCTACGAGAGGCAGATGCGAATGCAGACCTTCGAGAGCCTGGCCAGCGGTGAACGCTTCACTCTGAGCATGAACCACTTCAAGGCTGGTGACCCCGCAACTAACGGGGCTGCCCGTGTCAATAATTCCACCTCCTTGTTGAATTCACTGCCTCAGTCTCTTGACCCTGATATCCTTGTCATGGGCGACCTGAACAGCCAGATGGGTGAAGAGTGTCTGAATATGCTGGTCAGCGCCGAATACGAGGAGCAACTACTGAAGTACGACACTAACCCCTACTCATACGTTTATCTCGACACTCCCGAACTGATCGACCATGTCTTTGCCAATGCCACGATGTCGGCTCAGGTGAAAGATGCCAAGATGCTATACGTGGCCAATCCCAGCTCCGTAGGCTACAACAATGCATACTCCGACCACGACCCCTATCTGGTGACGCTTAGCCTGAAGGCACAGGAATCTACATGTGAAAATATCCATTTCAGTGAGACCTTCGCCTCCAGCACTGGACTGTTTAAGTCCATCAACAACGATGCTTCCACCAATGACTGGTATCACCCCAGTGGCAAGGACTATGTCCAGATGAGCGGTTACAGTAAGGGCGGCAGCAATGACGATTGGTTTGTCTCGCCTGCATTCAACACCATCAAGAAAAGTACGGCAGCCATCACATTCGACCACTGTATGTCTTATGGCACACAGTCAAAATGGCCCAGTCAGATGAAGCTCAAGGCCTCTGCCGACTATACTGGCAATCCATCTGCTGCCACATGGGTAGAAATACCCTTCACATATCCGTCCTACAACTCATGGACAAAAGTAAATGTCACACTACCTGACGCCTTGATGGGTAAGGTACGCATCAACATCGCCTTCCACTACACCAATCCGTCTAAATCTGACGCCCCCACATGGCAGGTTAGAAACTTCACTTTGGATGCCGAATGCAGCTCCTCCGCCGTACAGACTGTCACCCAGGACTTTATCATTGGCTCCACTCGCAAGGTGCTGGAAAACGGAAAGCTGATTATCGTGACTCCCGACGGCTCACGCTATAACCTCCAGGGCATAGAGCTTCAGTAATCATCTATCGAAAAGAAGCGAAAGCACCTAAATGTTAATAACTTATGAAGAAAACAAAAACACTATTGTTATTTCTGACACTGATGGTTTTGCCTCTATCGGCTCAGGTTGTGAAGTTCCCTCAGAAAGGTAAAATATTCCACTATGCGCCCCACCCGCGTGGTGTGTCCTTTGAGAATCCTGGCGAGCTGCTCGATGAGGTCAAGCTACTGCCCATGCAGTGCTTCGACTTTGAACGCGACAGCATATGGAAAGCTCCTCGACAACGCAAAACCAGCAGTGACGAACGCGGCATATGGCTCGACAAGCTCTACATGGTCAATGCTGATGTTTCCTTTGCAAAGGCTGGCAGCCAGCAGTCGCTCTATGTAGCCTTCACGCTCGACAAGGGCAATGAGTACCAAGGTCCTGTGGCCTTCACCCATCGTGGTCAAAAGCCCGAGGAGTGGTACTATCCCTTCCGTTTCAACACCAATAAGGAGATACGCCTCGAAGGTTGCGCCAATCCTACCGATACCGTTGTCTGTGTGGCTCAGTGGCGCATACCGGAGTTATATAAGGGTCTGTTTCGCATCCTCGTCGAGATGGACAAGGACGGGAAGACAACCGTCTATCTGGCCGATTCGGCTCTGGTGTTCTACAATACGGCACGCACCGATGCCGCTCAGGAGCTGAACCGTCTTGTACTCTGTCCGTTCGATGATGGTCGCATCTACGAACTCGTCTATTACAATCGCCACCTGTCGGACAAAGAGAAACGTGAGGTACTGCGCCACGGCATCGTAAAAGGCGACTGGGATGACGAGTACACCATCCCTGAGCCGCAGGTCATCCAGCATCATGTTGAGATTGACGAGGCTCCGATGGGCATCCATTGGGGCATCACCCAGTGGATCAGTGTCGCACTGAGCATACTGCTGGCCTTGCTGGCGCTCTACATACGATTCTTTATCATGAAGAGTGTTCCCTATGTGTTCAACGGTAGCTGGATTATTCTTGGTCTGGCCGTGGCAGGAGCGGTGATTTACACTTATGTAATGCCTACCATACACGACAACCAATATTTCTATTACATCAGCATCATTGCGGGCTACTGGCTAGTAAGCTATGCACCTGACCCCACTGATTATCGTCAGTCACAGAAGAAGTCGTACGATCTCTCCAATCTGCCGGGCATTGTATGGCTCATCATCATCGTCGTTGTAGGCTCGCTGGCATGGATGTTCGGACCTGCCGTATCCTACCTGCTGCCACTTTTTACCATCTATATGTTCTTCAAGAACATGTGGCTGACCTATGAAACACGTCAATATCTAAAAAATAATTATGTATATGAAGAACCTGACACTTTGGCTGACGACAGCGTTGATGCTGATTGTCGCTAACCACACCGTAGCACAAGAGTATGAAGCATGGCCGCTGGGCAAAAGCAAGACCGACACGGCCATCGTCGTATTCCAATATACCGAACCCGAAGACCGAGGAGGCGGTGCGCTCTACACCAAGTCCGACATCTATCTCCACGAAGAGGACTCTGTGGTCATGATGCTTGGCACGAAGTTGAAGTTGAAGTTCCCCAAGGTGATTACCTATCAGGACAAGAGCCTCTTCTCGATGTTCACCATCTCAACCCCCGACAAGCGTCCGCTGGTGGCCGTCACTGACACTACTGGCAAAACCTACTATGCCGACCCCTATGAGTTGCGCTTCAGCGAGTCGAATGCAGAAGGCACGGAGAACCCCATCGCCCAGTACACCGACTTCAAAGGTCGCGACTACTACGAGGGAGCGTTCCTTTTGGGTATTCTTTTCTTCCTGTGGCTGGCATGGCGTCTAAGTCGCAGAGCCGCCAAGATTGGTATGAAGAAGAATGCCATGGGCACCCTGAAGCGCCACTACTGGCTCATCGGACTCTTACTGTTCATTGCACCCATCTTCTCCTTCTTCTCCATTATCCTTGAGATTGACGCTATCACCAAGTTGGGCGAAGACTGCTGCTGGTGGCTCAACGGAGCCTACGTGGGCGACTTTCAGCGGTTCTTCAACATCTTCCTGCTGTTCCTCGCCGTGCGTTGGCAGTATAAGACCATCGACGCCTATGCCACAGGTATGGAGGCTTTCCTCTGCAGTAGTGAGGCCGTGCCCCGCCAGCAACTGCTGTACAACATCCTCATCGCCGTTGGCCTCTTTGCCGGCCTGGCATTTGTTGGCATCTGCCTCTATGGTTGGGTGAGCCACACAGTAGGAACAGTTGTGCTCTACATAGCAGCTATTGCCGGCATCGGCTATCTGCTCTACTCACTGTTCGCCATGTTCATCCAGATGAAGCAGTCGGCAGGCTGGATACTTTCTATCCTCTATACCCTCTTCGTCATCCTGTGGGCCATAGGCACTATCCTCATGGTTGGTGTACTCATCTGGCAGATTCTGAAGATTATCATTCCGTTCATCATCCTCATGATGTTTGGCAAGATGATTCCTGCACTAGGACTTGACAAGCCGTCAGCCCCCATGAAGTGGTACGACAGCAATGGTATGGCTCATGACAGCCAGATGGCACGCGACCTACGCAACCAAGCCCTCGAGAGCTACAAGTAATTTGTAAACAACTAAAAAGTTAGTATGAAACGAAATATTCTTATTCCAATGTTCTGCTTGCTGGGTACATTGTCCTTGCAGGCACAGATAGCGCCAGCACACACTGATGTGGCTTACAACTCTGGAAACAACACCGTTACGGCTCTACACTACGGACGTGGTAATACGCTGGAAAGCATTACCGTTACTGGCAAGACACAAACCACCATCCAGCTCAGTCCTAACGGCCAGCCCAAGAGCATCAGTAACGAGTATGCCACCATAGAATACACCTTTGCAGGTACCAGCAATGTTACTGCCCACCAGACTGTCAACGGAAAGACCAAGACGGAGAAGGTACCAATGAATAGCGAGAGCGTGCTGTATTTCCGCAAGCAATGGGCTAATCTGAAAAATAAGGCAGTTGAGTATGCCGGTAAGGCAGACAAATTCTTGGAAGGCGGCGGCATCGAACTGGTGGGTGGCATTGTCAAAGCTATCAATGGCGGACTGGCAGGCAGCATTGGAGTCTGCTTCGACCAGGCCCTTGAGGCAGGCAAGAAAACCGACAACCCCATTATCTCAATCAACACGCTGGAAAACCTACAAAAAGCCAGCAACATTCATCTGAGCCTAAAGGATGCTGCTGGGGATGCTGCCACGGAATGGTTCTTCAAAAACTACAGAGAACTGCGCGACGGCTGGTCAGACATGGTATATAATGATATGATGACGAAAGACCGCCATCAGCGTGAAAACAACAGGAAGGAACAGTCATGGCGCATGGAACTGGCGACACTGCTGCTCGAGGCTGGTCACACGCCTGAAGAAGTTGGCGATATCCTCCGCAAAGGAGGCGGTAAACCGGATAACGAAAGCAAACCTGATGATAGAACCAAGCCTGGCAACGACACCAAACCTGGTGATGAAACCAAACCAGGCAACGACACCAAGCCGGGTGATAATGCGGACAAGAAAAAGGATGACGAGAAGAGAAGAGACTATGGCAATCTAGTTAATCCGCAGACCCCTCAGGACATCATAGACTATGTTAATCTCAGAAAAGGCAGGGAAGGCGGGAAACTGCCCTTGAGGGTTAACGTGTTCTACGAGCCGTATCTCCTATCGTCAGGACTGTGTTATGATCTGGTGTTGAACAAAGACAAGAAAACGTACTCGGTGAAACTGGTCAACGAAGCGTTGAAAATCGACTACGACAAAGAATTGGACGAGCCTACCTGCAGAATCGTCCTCTGGTACGCAAGGCCATTTGACAAGGGTACCGACGAAATTGTTATCAAGATGAAAAAAGGCCAAGTACCCAGCAAACTTTAAACGGAACATCCACAACTTAAATAAACTTTTAATTACAAACCAACTATGAAACAGACAAGAAATCTTCTCCTCATGGGTGCTATAGCACTCGTGGCTAGCGTGATGGCCGCTTGCGGCGGCGATGGTAACAGGGCACAAGCTGAGGCAGCAGCGCTGCCTACGGATGGTATTCTGGGGGAACTGCCTAAGGTCGTTGCTGAGTATGAGGCTGCCGAGGCTGCTGCAGCAGCCAAGTATGACGAGTTGAAGAAGAGCGACCCAGACAAAGCTAAAGAGTTTTGGACAGATTACATTAAGCAGGGCAACACTACAAAATTCAAGAAGGAAACACTACCCTCTGTAGAGAAGACTCTCGAAGGAAAAGAGATTCCAACCGAACTGGCTGAAGGCCTGCCACTGAAACTTGAGAAGAACTTCACACTAAACGACAAGCGTGAAGCCACCACCAGCGCTCTACTGACAGCCGATGCCAACCAGCAGACGCCTGTCATGAATTATAATGCTGTTGCTTACGATGCCGACGGCAATGCCATTGCAACGGGCGGAGGCTGCAGCAATTGGCAGAGCCTCTATCCCATCAAGGAAGGCAAGCAGGTGAGCTTCCGTTTCTTCATCGGCGTTAAGGACTACGATGCCGCCAAATGGGCTCAGCTAAAGAAGATGGTCATCATGGATAATAAAAGCGATGCTTTCAAGCAGGCCGAAGAGCAGATCAAGGCAAACAAAGATGCCTTCAAGAACAAGGATAAAGAATAAAAATAAGTATATGTACAAAAGGAGTGCCCATGAACTTGATTGGGGGCCTCCTTTTTACTATAAAACGACTTTTTTATCGCTTGAAACAAAAATAATCCGTCAAAAGTTTGGCGGATTGTTTTTTTTGTTGTACCTTTGCACCCGCAAACGAAAGGAATGCAGTGATCTAACAGAACAATGGTGCCTTAGCTCAGTTGGTAGAGCATCGGACTGAAAATCCGTGTGTCCCCGGTTCGATTCCTGGAGGTACCACTCCTCCTTTCATTATGAAACCCCTGTCTTAGAGATTTTCTAGCAGGGGTTTTTCTTTTGGTTGAAGTCGTGGCGGGTGGCGGCAAAGAACAGCACGACACCCACGACATGCATCAACACGACCCACCAGAAGGCTGCGCTATAGCCGATGTACTCTACGATGAAGCCACCGAAGAGGATGCCTATGCCCTGCCCCAGATCCCAACAGGTGAGGATGGTTGAGTTGGCTGTGCCGCGCTCGTTGGTGCGGGCAATGCCAATCATCATGTTCTGGAAGGCGGGCCACATGTGGCCGTTGCCCAGTCCGATAAGGATAGCGGAGCCATAGTAGCCTACGGGACCTGGCCAGGCAACGAACAGCGTATAGCCCACGGTGGACAGCAACATGCCCTCGCTGGCGTTGTGTGTCAACAGCCCCTTGCGCAGTCCGCGACCTCCGGTGAGCCTAGACAGCATCAGACCGATGGCCAGCAGCATAAAATAGGCTCCTGTGCCACTGGTGATGCCCATCACCTCCTTGCCGTAGATGGCCAGATAGTTGCTCAGCACGCCATAGCAGAGTCCGAAGAACGCCATATTCAGTCCCAGCATCCATCCCCGTAACAGGAAGAACCGGTCCAGCGACAATGCGCGTTTGTTGGTCTGGAGCTCGCGTTGGGGCATCTTAAGCGTTGCATCTATGAGAAAGCCGAATCCGGCCACGATGAATGCCATCCAGAACAGCAGGTCGAAGTTGTGGGTATATCGGTAAACCATGACGCCCACTGTAGGTGCAATGGCCGTCGCCAGGTTGTTGCTCAGCCCGTAGTAGCCTATGCCCTCGGTGCGTCGGCTCGACGGCAGCACGTCGATAGCCACCGTACTGTTAGACACCGTCGACGCCCCGAAGGGAGCACCATGCAACGTCCTGACGACGGCAAACAGCACCAGCGAGCCTGCCGCCAGATAGCCGCCAAAACACAGGAAATATAGGAAGAGACTCACCAGCAGCACCCGTTTGCGGGGGAAGCCATCCACCAGGAAACCGCTGAAGGGTCGCACCAGCAAGGCCGTGATGGTATAGCCCGACAGCACCAGTCCCACCATGTCCTTCGTCGCACCGAATGTCTCGGTGAGGTATAGCGGCAGCAAAGGTGTCAGCAGATAGAAAGCGAGGAACAGCGAGAAGTTCGCCGTCATCACCCGCCAGTAGTTGGCGTTCCAAAGTCTCTCACGCTGCTGCATCATGTCTGCCGTCTTAAATCGTTACCAACCAAGGACAAAGTTGGCATCTGCGTACCGGCCGATGATTGCAGCATCCTTGACAGGATGCAGCTGGTGCGAATACGGATTACGCATCGACGTGTCAATGGGTTGTCCGCAACGATCGACACTATTGAATTCCCACAGATGGGCTGTCGCCAGCGATGCGTCAGCGTGACTCCATCCCGCAGCAGGAATATTCTCCAGCGTGCAGTTCAGCAGCACAGCCTCCTGGTACGGGTAGCTCTTATTCTTGTTGCGCTCCGTCTTCGCAATGTATGACGTACCATTACCCACCCCCTTGAAGGTGCAGTTGAGGAACACGTTACCATGGTTCTCTTTACCGTTGCGAATCCACATGAAGGCATGGTTGCTGACCAGCGTACAATGGTTGAAGAACGACGGGCCGCGACCTAACACGGTATCGCCGTCGCCAACAATATAGCAGTTCATCCAATAGGTGCTGCCATTTACCTGCAGAGCATCACCAGAGCCTATGACGCCAACGTTCTCGGCATAATTATGCTCGCCGTTCAGCAGGAACCCCTCAGCCTGTCCCTTGCAGTCTGTCTGGAACGTGATGTCCTTGAAAATCATGTAACTGCAGTTATCGGCAGCCACGGCTGCGCGGCGTGAGGGGAAGGTGCCTTTCATCTCATTGGTCTTGATATCGGCAGGATGCGGGTTGAACACCTCGTTGTTAGGATAGTGTACCAGCGTCTCCTCGCGCCCCTCACCCTCAATGGTGACATAGCGCTTGTTGCGGAAGTACACAAGTTCCTGATAGTCGCCCTTGCGAACCTTCACGATGCGACGTTCCTGCTCACTCGCCAGATTGTCAGGAATAAAGTCCATCGCCCCTTGCAGCGTGGAGAAGTCGCCCGTGCCATCGGCAGCAACTGTCAGCACACGCTGGTCGGCTTCAGGAGCCTTGGCCTTGGTCGTGAACGTCCAGGCTTTCTTACCCTTGATACCCGAGAAGTCGGCAAACACCTCCTTGTCAATGGTGACATAGTACTCCTTGCCGTATTCCAGCAGATTGTGATGCAGGTAGATGGTAGCCTTATTGCCTTTCGTCATCACGGGATAGAAATGGAATCCGTCAGAGAAGCCACCGATGATGGTCAGCTGGAAGTTGCGCTGATCCGGCTTATTATATGACGACGGTGTTCCCGGTCGCGTGTTTTTGTTGGTCACATGACCACTCTCGTAGTTGTAGGGCGACTTGATGTAGTCTGCCCCCGGGGCATCGGGCGTCTTTACCGTGGGGCCTGCCGGAATACTTATATCGAGCTGGTCTATCATCTTTCCGCTCCGCTTGTCGAACACCCTGATGAATCCTTTCTGTCCTACCCGGGCTTCCCCAGAGAACTCGATTGTCAGATGGGTATCTGGGTTGACACCTACGCTGCCGTTAGCAGGAAAAACCATGAAGTCACTCTGCGCCACCAGCGGCATCCATGCCAACAGGCAATAGACTAAAGTTCCTATTTTCTTCTTCATGCTATATCCTTTCCAATAGATGAATGATTATTTTTCTGCAAAAGTAATGAAAATATCGTGATTTACCCGCATTTAGTCTATAAAAATTACTTAAAGCATCCTGTGTGTCGGTAATTTACCTTCATTGACACCCCCTTCTGTCAGTCGCTTTCCCTAAGCTTACCATACGGCCGACTATAGTCAGAAGGTTTGCCGACTTAAGTCAGAAGGTCGGCTGACTATAGTCGGCCGATAGGTAAAGTCCCGTTTCGTTGCCGCATAGCACGGACTTTCGTTGAGCACACATGGAGTTTGTCCGTGTGTCAAGGGGCAAATAAACAAAAAGGGATGATGCCGAAACATCATACCTTTAAGTATCATGGCTTGCGGACAAAGCCGCAAAGCATTTTAGTTCAGGCCGAAGAGAACCTTCAGACCGCCGTCAACGCCCGAGAAGCCCATGAAGGCCAGGCTGAGCAGACCGGCAGAGAGCATAACGATGGCCATGCCCGACATACCCTTGGGAACCTTGACCAGCTCCAGTTGCTCGCGCATGCCGGCAAAGACGGTCAGTGCCAGACCAAAGCCGATGGCCGTGGAGAAGGCATAGACAACGCTCTGCAGCAGGTCGAAGTCCTTCTGGATACACAGAATGGCTACACCCAGCACGGCGCAGTTGGTGGTAATCAGGGGCAGGAAGATGCCCAGTGCCTGATAGAGTGCGGGCGACACCTTCTTCAGAATAATCTCGACCATCTGCACCAGCGATGCAATGACGAGGATGAAGGCGATGGTCTGCAGATACTGCAGCCCGTTGGGGTCGAGCACGAACTTCTGTACCAGCCAGGTCACGATGGTGGCCAGGGTCAGCACGAAGGCTACGGCTGCCGACATGCCCAGCGAGGTGTCAACCTTCTTGGAAACGCCCAGGAAGGGACAGATGCCGAGGAACTGCGACAGGATGATATTGTTGACGAATATCGCGCTAATGAAAATCAATATGTATTCCATAATGTAATCTACAATTTGACGATTTACAATTTACAATTTAGCTGCGCAACTTGTTGACAATCGCAATCAGGAATCCCAGCATAATGAATGCACCCGGAGGCAGCACAAAGAGCAGGATGTTGTAGGTCTCGGGCAGCAGAACGAAACCGAAGATGCTGCCGGAACCGAGCAACTCACGACAAATGCCTAAGAGCGTCAGACCGATGGTAAAACCAAGTCCGATGCCAATGCCGTCGAAGAGCGAAGCCACGGGGCTGTTCTTAGAGGCAAAGCCCTCAGCACGACCGAGGATGATACAGTTCACCACAATCAGGGGAATGAACAGTCCCAGCGAAGCGTCGATGTCAGGCAGGAAGGCCTTGATGACCAGCTGCAGCATGGTCACGAAGGCGGCGATGACGACGATGAACACGGGGATGCGCACCTTGTCGGGGGTGATAGACTTCATACACGAAATCACAAAGTTGGTGCAGATGAGCACGGCCATCGTGGCCAGACCCATCGACATACCGTTCATGGCAGAGGTGGTGGTGGCCAGCGTGGGACACATACCGAGCATCAGGACGAACGTCGGGTTCTCCTTGACAATGCCATTTTTTATAATATCAATATAACTCATAGCTTACTCCTCCACTTTTTCTTCATTGTCATTAACTTGCTTGGTGGCTCCGCTCTCAGCGTCGGCTGTGGCGGCGGGGGTCACCTTGTAAGCGTTATAGGCGTTGTTGACGGCCTTCAGGAAGGCACGGCTGGTGATGGTAGAAGCGGTGATGGCATCCACCTGGCCACCGTCCTTGGAAACCACCAGGGGCTCCTTGGGGTCCTTGCCGATGATGTCACCCTTCTCGCCCTTCTGGAACCACTTGTCGGCCTTGGCACCCAGACCCGGGGTCTCGGCGTGCTCCAACAGCGTGTAACCTAAGATCTTGCCTTCGGGGTCGAAACCTACCAGCACCTTCAGGTCGCCACCGAAACCGCCCGTGGTAGACTCAACGGCGGCACCGAGGTCCTGGCCCTGAGCGTCTTTCACCTGATAGATGGTGAAGATGGCTTCCTTGCCGTCGATATCCTGCTTCACCTCAACGGGATCGGCAACGGTGATGTTGTCAGACACCATGACGGTCTTGATACCGTCGGCCAGTGCCTTTGCTTTCTGTTCGTTGATGGGACCCTCGGTGAGATGATTCACGAAGGCGAGGATGCCACCCATGATGACTGCTACTAAGGTAAGTACCAGCACCATATTTGTCAGTGATGATTCTAACTTCTTCATAGCGTCTTATTTCTTTTCGGGCACTTCACCGAAGCGCTTGGGTTTAACATAAGTATTGATCAGCGGTGTGAAGGCATTCATAATCAGAATGGCGAACGACATACCCTCAGGATAGGCACCCCAGTTACGGATGACGATGGTGAGGAAGCCGATGCACACACCATAGATGAGCTGACCCTTGGCGGTCATAGGCGACGTGACATAGTCCGTAGCCATGAAGATGGCACCGAGCATCAGACCACCGGAGAGGATAACGCTGAAGGGATCGGCGTAAGAGGGATCCAGCAGGTGGCAGAGGCCGGCAATGACGAATACCGTACCGATGATGCTGACGGGGATGTGCCACGTGATGATCTTCTTCCACAGCATGTAGACCAGACCCAGCAGCAGGGCCAGGGCACAGATTTCACCCAGCGCACCAGCTCCAGCGGGATGGTTACCGATGAAGAGGTCGAAGGATGAGGGCAGCTGGTCCAGCACAGAGGCATCGCCCGTCTTGATGGCGTCCTTCATGATGGCCAGCGGCGTAGCACCCGTCTCGGCATCGAGATAGCTGCCTAACTGACCAACCTGAGGCCAGGTGGTCATCTGGGCAGGGAAGGCTACCAACAGGGCAGCACGACCTACCAGCGCAGGGTTGAAGAGGTTATTACCCAGACCACCGAACGTCATCTTGGCCACACCAATGGCGAACAAAGCACCGATGATGATAATCCAGATGGGGAGGTTGCTGGGGAGGTTGAAGCCGAGCAGCAGACCGGTCAGGATGGCAGAGCCGTCGCAGATGGTGTTGCGCTCGTTCTTGAGCATAAACTTGTTGATGGCCCACTCGAAGAAGACGCAGGCGGCAACACTCGTAGCACAGACAATGGCCGAGCCAATGCCGAAGAAATAGAACGACACGAGCAGCGCAGGCAGCAGGGCGATGATAACCCCGTACATGTTCTTCTCGACGGTGTCAGTTCCGTGTGCATGAGGTGACAGTGATACAATTAATTTTCCCATATTGAGAATTTACAATTTAACAATTTACTATTTACAATTTATTGTTCAATTTACTCATTTGGTAAATTTACTTTTTAGGTGCGGCTGCAGCGGCACGGGCACGGATAATACCCATCACCGTACCCTTGGCCTGACGGATGTTGTCGAGCAACGGACGGTGGGCAGGACACGTGAACTGGCACGAGCCACACTCAATACAGCTGACGACCTCTTCCTTCTCGGCACGCTCCCAGTTCTTGACGGCAGCGAGCTTGGCCAGCAGGTAAGGCTCCAAGCCCATGGGGCAGGCGCTGACACACTTGGCACAACGGATACAAGGATTAGGCTCCTTGCGGAAAGCCTCCTCGCCAGAGATAATGGTCACAGAGTTGGTACCCTTGCAGATGGGCACCTCGGTAGAGGTCAAAGCCTTACCCATCATCGGGCCACCAGCCAACAGTTTGTTGTCGCCCTCGGGCATACCGCCACAAGCATCAATCAGATCCTGCATGGGAGTACCCATACGAACCAGGAAGTTGCCGGGGTTAGCCAACTTCTTACCAGTTACGGTGGTGTAGCGCTCGAACAGAGGCTTGCGCTTCATCACGGCCTCATACACAGCGTATGCAGTACCTACGTTCTGAACGATGGCACCCACATTGACAGGAATAGCGGGAGGTGCAGGAACCTGACGACGGATGACGGCATCAACGAGTTGCTTCTCACCACCCTGTGGGTAGCGCTGCTTCAAGGGAACGACCTCCACGCTGTATTCGCTATTGCCGAACACTTCAGCGCACTTCTTAGTCAACAGCTCGATGGCGGGCATCTTGTTGGTCTCGATACCAATGTAACCCTTCGTCACCTTGGCACCCTTCATCAACAGCTCAAGACCAACGAGAATCTCGTCGGCATGCTCCATCATCAGACGGAAGTCGGCAGTGATATAGGGCTCGCACTCTACGGCGTTGATAATCACGCACTCAGCCTTCGCCGTGGGAGGAGGACAGAGCTTGATGAAGGTGGGGAAACAAGCACCACCCATACCAACGACACCGGCGGTCTTGATGCGCTCCACGATTTCCTCGGGAGTCAGCTCGGGATGAGCCTTGAAGGTCTCCAGCTTGTCGGAACGGTCGATGGACTCTTCCCACTCGTCGCCTTCTACATTAATAATAATAACGGGCTTACGATAGCCAGTGGCATCGATAGCGGTATCAATCTTGAATACGGTTCCGCTGACACTGCTGTAGATAGGAGCAGAGACGAAACCGCCAGCCTCAGCCAGCAGCGTACCGACCTTCACCTTGTCACCCTTGGCAACAACAGGTTTTGCGGGAGCACCGATGTGCTGCGACAGGGGGAAGATAGCCTGCTTAGGCAGGGCGGCAACCTTCGTAGCAACCTCATGGGTCAGCTTATTCTCTTCGGGGTGTACACCACCAATACGGAATGTTCTTACGTTCATGCTTTCTCCTCCTTCTTTACTTCGGGTTCAACATTTTTCTCAGCCTTAGGAGCTGGTGCGGCCTTAGGAGCCTCTGCCTTAGGAGCAGCAGGTGCCTCAGCGGGAGCGGCTTTAGGAGCCTCAGCCTTGGGAGCGGCGGCAGGTGCAGCAGCCTCTTTGGGTTTGGGAGCAGGAGCCGGTGTGGGGAAGTTGACGTCGTGGATGGCCTTCGTAGGACAAACGCTGACGCACTTACGGCAGATGCGGCACTTGTTGAAGTCAATGTAAGAAACGTTGCCCTCAATGGTGATGGCACCGAAGTTACACTCCTTCTCACACTTGCCACAACCGATACAAGCGGCCTTACAAGCCTTCATAGCTACAGGACCCTTGTCCTTGTTGACACAAGAGACGAACACTCTCCTACCCTTCGGACCCTTCTTGCGAAGCTCGATGATGTGGCGAGGACAAGCCTTGACACAGGCACCACAAGAGGTACACTTCTCTTCATCGACCTCGGGCAAACCGGTCTCAGGATTCATGTGGATAGCGTCGAACTGGCAGGCAGCGACACAGTCGCCACAACCCAGACAGCCGAAACCGCAAGCGGTCTCACCGGCACCACAGGAGTTCATGGCTGCACAGGTGCGCAGACCACTATACTCTGCAATCTTCGGACGCAAGGCACAGGTTCCGTTACAACGTACTACGGCTACCATAGGCTCACCGTTGGCAATGGCCATACCCAGCAGGTCGGCCACCTTACCCATCACTTCTGCTCCGCCGACGGGACACTTCAGTCCTTCAATGCTTCCGGCATCGGCACCCTTCACCAGGGCATCTGCCAAGCCACTGCATCCGGCAAATCCGCAACCGCCACAGTTGGCACCCGGCAACTGCTCAGTAACCTGGGCAATACGGGGGTCTTCATAGACGGCGAACTTCTTGGAGCAGACATACAGCACAAGGGCGGCAATCAGACCGATAGCACCCAATACTGCAACTGCAATCAAAATGAAATCCATAAAGTTACTTTGTTTGTTATTGTTTTTAGTATGTTAATGTTATTGCATGATTGTTCTCTCTTTAAACGACAGGCGCATGCCATGAACTTCAGTCTTCTATCCAGAAGGACAGATGGTCACTGATGCGACGGCGCATGAGGTATAGCACACCATAATAGGGAGCCAGCGCTAGGAGTCCAGCCAAAGCTGCCCATAGTTCGTTATGCGTCAGCGCCAGCACAAGGACCAGCACGCCTACCAACACCACGAAAGGCAAGCCAAAGCCCAATAGCAGGGCACGTCCTGCAACCGCACGAGAAGCCACGACCTTCACCGTCTGTCCAACGGAATAGCGCCGGCTATCAGCACCATAGACGTCGATGACCTTCTCCTTCGCCTCGGCAGCATTGCAGTAGCCCGCCACCTTGCAGGCAGCACATGCCGAAGTCTGGACGATACGCACATGAACGCAACCCTCCTCGACACGCTCGACAACCCCCGAATGCGATATATTGTTTCTCATACGATTGTAAACTCGACTTTACAATTTGCAAAGGTAGTGAATATTTATGAATATGTACGTTAATTAGCACATTTTAACTATCCTAAACGCTGAAACACGGCGTTTTTTATCGCAACAACAGAAAATCGCCCACACGAATAGCGTATTCGGGCGGCAGATTGTTGATCTTATACAGATTCTTCAGACGGATGCCGTATTGCTGCGAAATGCTATACATGGATTCGCCAGCTCTGACCTGGTGGGGGCGATTCTTGTATTCCTTAGGAGCCTTGCGGCGCTTCTTCTTCAGCCAGATGCGCTCCCCCTCCTCTATCGGGTCATGTTTGTCGCGCTCGTTGAAACTGGCCAGACGACTATAGGATATGCCTGCATCCTGCGCTATCGAACGGAACGTATCTCCCTTACGTGCAATAACATAATAATTATCATTAAAGAAATATACATGACGCAGGTCACCCAATTCCAACTGTCGTTCCTGGAACTTGTCAAGGTGTCCGTTTTTGTCATATTTGTCCAAATGATACAACTCAATGATGTTAATCAGTCTGGTGGCATAGACAGGACTGGTGGCATAGCCGCAGGCTTTCAAGCCTTTGGCCCAACCCTTGTAGTCGGTCTTCTTCAATTCAAACAAACGCGCATAGCGGGAACTGTTCTTCAAGAACAAGGAGTGGTCGACATAACTCTGATAGGCATTATCGTAGGCACGGAAACACTCCTGCAGTTCGTCGTCGTCATGATAGGTTTTTCGCCCCGTCCATCCATTGCACTTGATACCGAAGTGATTATTACCTTTTCGGGCCAGTTCACTTCTTCCTGCTCCTGACTCCAAGACACCCTGAGCAAGCGTAATACTGGCAGGAATGCCGTATTTCTGCATCTGCTCAATGGCAATATCGTCGTACGTATCAAAATAGTCCTGATAGGTTTTATTCCATGAAATACTCTGTGAACAACCATACTGAAGTCCTCCACAGAGCAAAAAAAATGAAAAAATGAGCCGTTTCATGTATTTTCTTGTGAATTTTGATGCAAAAGTAAGGAAAAATAATTATATTTGCAACAAAAATCTAAATATTATGGAAGAACTCACCCTAAAATCTACAATCAAAGTAGCCCAATGGTCTGAATTGTCAGATATTGAAAAGAAGTTAGTTGAAACGGCCAAGCAGTCCACCTACAACTCGTATGCCCCCTACTCTCACTTTCACGTTGGTGCAGGTATCCTGCTGAAGAACGGTGTCATCGTGCCTGGTTGCAATCAAGAGAATGCAGCATTCCCGGTAGGTATCTGCGCAGAGCGGTCGGCCATCTTTGCCGCCGGTGCCCAATATCCTGACCAGCCCATCATGATGCTGGCTATCGCAGAGCGTAACAGCGAGGGGAAATTCCTGGAGGAGCCTGCCAGTCCCTGCGGTTCCTGCCGTCAGGTCATCATTGAGACCGAGACACGCTTCAAGCAGCCTATGCGTATTCTGTTGTACGGCACCAACCATACGTACATCATAGACGGCATCAAGGAACTCATGCCCCTGTCGTTCACAGAGTTTTAGGACATTTCGCGCGCGAACCTTATTATTTATTAATGCCGCAGCCTTCTAAATAGGCTGCGCACATGTCGGCACACCGCTCCCCATCCACGCCTGCCGACACAATACCACCGGCATAGCCTGCGCCCTCCCCACAAGGAAAAAGTCCCTGCAGTCGTACATGCATCAACGTTTCCGGCTGTCGCACAATCCTTACAGGACTGCTAGTACGGGTCTCCACGCCAATCATCACCGCTTCATTAGTCAGAAACCCGTGGCATTGTCTGCCAAAAGCCTTAAAGCCTTCCTGGAGGCGATGGCTGATGCTGGAGGGTAACCAGAAATGAAGGGGTGAAGAAATCAGTCCCGGTGCATACGAACTACGAGGCAAATCATAGCTCAGCCTCTTGTTGACGAAGTCGGCCATACGCTGAGCTGGAGCTGTCTGCTTCATATTACCTTGCTGCCAGCATGTACGTTCCAGTTCCTCCTGGAAGTTCAAGACTCGCAAGGGGTCGTCACCCTCTATATCATCAGAACGGGTTTCAACGACCATACCGCTATTCGACCATTGTCCACCGCGATTCGACGGACTCATACCGTTGACAACAATCTGCTGGCGGTCTGTGGCTGCGGGTATCACGAAGCCTCCCGGACACATACAGAACGAATATATGCCGCGACCTTCTACCTGTGTTACAAAAGAGTATTCAGCAGCAGGCAAGTACTTGCCCCTACCCTGACGGTTGTGGTACTGAATCTGGTCTATCAGCATAGAGGGATGTTCCAAACGGACACCAACGGCAATTCCCTTGGCTTCTATCTCTACACCACTACCGGCCAGATAGCGATAGACATCACGGGCCGAGTGACCAGTTGCCAAAATCACCGGACCTCTCCACTCTCTACCGTCTGCCGTCAATATGCCTACCACCTGAGACTCCTTGAGCAGTAGCTGGGTCATCTTCGTCTGGAAATGCACCTCACCGCCACAACGGATGATGGTGTTACGCATATTCTCAATGACCCTTGGCAACTTATCCGTACCAATATGAGGATGGGCATCAGCAAGAATATTGGTAGAAGCTCCATGCTGGCAAAACACATGGAGGATTTTCTCTATCGAGCCGCGCTTCTTGGAACGGGTGTACAGTTTGCCATCACTATAAGCGCCAGCACCTCCCTCACCAAAACAGTAGTTACTTTCAGGATCTACCTGCTGCGTCTTGGTAATCAGTGAAAGGTCACACTTACGGTCATGGACGTTCTTTCCCCGTTCAATGACAATAGGCCTAAGGCCATGTTCTATCAGGCGTAGGGCAGCAAACAGTCCTCCAGGGCCGGCTCCCACGACAATGACCTGCGGACAACCGCTGACATCCGGGTAGTCAGTATGCTGATATTCATCGTCGGCAGGCTGTTCATTGATATAGATGCGTACTTTCAGGTTGACAAAGATGGTTCGTTGACGGGCATCAATACTACGGCGCAGGATACGCACAGCAGTAATGGTACGCACGTCAAAGCCGTACTCGTCAGCAAGGAATCCACGAAGGGACTGCTCATTGACCGCAACCTGAGGGACGACCCTCACCTGATACTCATGAATCATTCTTCATCAAAGAGATGGTTAATCTCGTTGATTTCATCCTCGTCGAACCACTTGGACAGACGTTCCTTGGCCTTCGTCTGGATGTCCGGATCAATGTCGGTCCACACTTTCTTCAGCACAAAGAGCAACACAGCTAGGTCATCCGTCAGTCCCGCAATGGGAATGGCATCGGGCACGACGTCCAAAGGACTTATCATATAGCCCAGCGCACCTATAATCATAGCCTTGTTGGTCTTGCTGATTTTATCACTCTGCAGCGTATAGTAAAGTATCAACGCTGCATAAACCAGTTTAGAGCCTGCGCGTTTGGCAATACGCGCAATCTTGTCCACAAAGTCCGTCTGAGAGAACTTATTGGCATAGCTCATAAAATCGGGTAGTTCCATATCTTTTCTATTTAATTCTTATGATTCTTATTCCTGTAAATGAAGGATGCTTCTGCATGTATTTATAAAGCGTCATGGGCTCCAGCACGACTTTCTTGTGCAACTGAGATGCATTCAGCAAGTGCAGTTCGTTCTTCTTCCAAACTGCAAAACCAAGATGGGCGATATCCAATCCTGGCTTATTGCACGTAATGGCGATGATATCGCCGTCGTGTACAGTCTGTCGCAGCAGCGCCGTGTTCCGGATGGCCGTCTTGGGAATATACCTAAAAGTTTGACCTGTTAGGACTTCCTCCTGTTGCCGGATGACGGGTACAAACTCCGGATGAGCCTTGAGTGCCTGATAGGACTGGGGATGCTGGCTCATGTAGTTGACCTTCAGCGTCTGAACTCCAGTGAACGGCGGACATGGCTCCTGTATTTCTTTGACGAGTTGCATACTCACTTTGTCACCAATCCAATCAGAGAAATAATGCAAACGGCTGGTATAGTTCTTCAATGCCCCCTGACGGTAGCGCAGCGTCTGCAACGCCCTCAAATAGTCATTCCACGTCTTCTTACCCTGCCGGACACACAGCGTCAAAGCCGTCACCGTCTCGACCAGTGTCGTACAGTCCAACTGACGGGTGTTCACCACCAACTGCTCATCATCAGACCCGTAGGCATCAGGTTTCATATAGGCAACCTCCAAAGTCTGGCCGACATAGGGACGCCCCAGCAGTTGTCTGGCAAACCACAAGGTCCCACTGTTATCCGGTGCCTTCTTCAACAGACGACATATGGTCATGCTATCGGCTCGCTCATAAATCTGAGCGTGCACCGATAAGGGCAGCAGGAGCAACAAATATAACAGTCTCTTCATTTTTTGGTTTTCTTCTTCCTATATTCTTTTTTGGCGCCGAAGTTATATCCGGCATAGATATTCAGGCTGCCAAAGATATTGTTGGCAGCAAAACGTTCTTTCTTATAGTTGTAAGCTCGTACGATAGCCGATAGTCCGGCATACCATCGGGTATTATTCCATACCAGACCGAAACGTCCCACGCCATCTATATTGACATTTGATATATTGAAGTCACGAATATTGAAGCGCTTGCTACCTTCTTCCGATAACTCACTATAAGTTTTCTTGTAGGCGAGTGCCAATGACAAACTGCCAGCGAGTAACCAGTTTCGGGCAAAGACCCAATTATAACCATAACCTACCGACACGTTAATATCATGATACTTCACGCTATTGAACATCAAAGCGCTATCCAACTGTATATCCTGCCGGCCTAATCGCTCATCGATGAGCCGTTGCAACCGATCCGCGTCAAATTCTATGCTATTTCTCAGATAGCCCAATCCTACCATCCACGAGCCACAACTCAGTTTCTGGCAGGAACTCTGGTTGAAGGCTGCAGGATAAGAGAAGCGCTTGTGGTTGAAGATATAATAGACATTGACACCTGTAATGCCCACATTGATACCATCGAAGGATGCATTTTCCAAGGCATCAGCATCTATGTTACCTCCAAGTTTTACATTGCGAATTTTGTAGTCGCTGCCTGTGCGGCGATAATAGATGTCTGCACCTATTTGGGCACTGTAGAAACTAAAATCAAACTTTTTGGAATTGGAACTTAAGTCCACATGGCGCAAGTCGAAGGTGTAACCGAAAAATGCCCAACGCCAACCGAAATAAGGACCGACCTTTAATGCGGGTGTGGGAGCAAAGGTTATGGACTGATGATTTTCAGTAACAGAACTCAACCTATAATAGTCGTAGTTGTATATTCCCTGAACCATAACGGACCAGTCATAATGCTGCGGTTCGACATAATTGGTATCAATATAGGTAAATCCCTCTACAACACGGCGCAGCCAGCTCTTTTTCTTAGGTTGCTGTATAGCAGAAATGGAGTCTTGCGCCTGTAAACCGAGACTCACCATACATAATATGACCAGCAGCAACTTTCTCATTCCTCGTTCAGAACTTGCCTAAGATACGGTCTAACACCCAGTTGGTAGGCGTCGCCGATACGCTGGTACAATTACAAAGACCTATACCCTGGAGGTGTTCGCAAACGCTCTTGATAATGGGGAATTGCACGTAGGACGGATTTGGAACGTCCAAAACCTCTGTCCCTGCACTACTATGCAACTTGATGGGCTGGAAATCGAAAACCGAGAAGCATACCATGCCTTGACTGCCAATAATCTCAATACGATCTTCACTGGCTGACTCGTGAGCCACGAAGCACCATGACCCGCTGCCCGTCAGTCCGTTCTCGAACTCAAAGCAGGCACTTACCGTATCTTCAGCACCATACAGGCCGCCGCGGTTGGTACAAAAACCACGGGCTTCGATAATAACCCCGAAGAGATACTGTAAGAAATCCAATTGATGAGGAGCCATATCGTAAAAATATCCACCACCTGCAATATCAGGCTGCAGACGCCAAGGAAACTCACCATTCTTACCGAAATCCTCTGGACGCGGAGGAGTGGCGAAGCGTATCTGAACGGCAATAATCTTACCCAACACTCCGCTTTCAACAATCTCTTTAACCTTTTGAAAATACGGAAGATATCGTCGATAGTATGCCACAAAGCAAGGTACTCCTGTTTCTTCGCTAACACGATTGATACGGGCGCAATCCTCATATGCCGCAGCCAAAGGTTTCTCAACGTAAACAGGCTTGCCTGCCTTCATCGCCATGATAGCATAGGTGGCATGACTACTGGGTGGCGTGGCAATATAGACGGCATTGACATCTGTATCGTTAATGAGTTCCTGGGCATCTGTGTACCACCTAGGGATGCCGTGACGTTCAGCATAACTACTGGCACTATGGCCGTGACGACTCATCACTGCCACGACTTCCGAGCCTTCTACCTCTGAGAATGCCGGACCGCTTTTCTTTTCCGTTACCTCACCGCATCCGATGAAGCCCCACTTCAAATTCTTCATATTCGTTTGCAAAGTTACTACTTTTTTCCTGTTTTCTATCCTTTCATTGTCATTATTATAGTCCCTTTTTTGATTTTTTATTCTTTTATTCTCTTATTCTTTTATTTTTATTTGTACTTTTGCACCATAAAAACTTCATAGGCAATGGAAAAACAACAAGAAGAAATATTATTGAAAGTGCGCAGTAGCCGTAGTATAATAGCTGCAGGATTTCACCTATATGTCAACAAATTCATCGCCATGCTAAAGGCACAATGGGTGCACCTGTTAGACACCACAGCCGTCTATGCTGCCGTCATCATGTTGACAGTCTATGGTCTCTACTTCTTTGTTCCTTTGGCTGCTGTGGCTGTCTTGTTGGAAATGGTCCTGTGGCTTATGACGGCCCGCTGGCTCACTCAGCGTCCCGTCCGGCAATTGCTTCAAGCAGCTTGCCGCCACTGGTTCCGTCTGGTGTTGGTAGTAGTGGCTGGCATAGTACTACTTCTGCCCCTCTGTCTGCTGGCAGCCTTACCTGCCATCGTGTTGGCTCTGGCAGAATGGAATTCACAAGACTGTATCTTGATGGGTGATGCACCTTCCATGCCGTCGTACGTTCTCTATCTCAGTGCCGTGACATGGGGCTTTGCAGCATTCATCGGCCTTTGTCTCCGACTGCTCATCGTCTACATCGCTTATTTCTCGTGGGGCTCTGCCGAAGCCAGACAACGCGAACGCGCTCAACAGTTAAGCACTCTCTCATCTTCAATACCCTATAAAGCATGAAAAAGATTCTCTTCATTGACCGTGACGGAACCATCATCCGCGAACCTGCCGACGAGCAGATTGACTCTTTCGAAAAACTGCAGTTCGTACCACGTGCTATTACCAGCCTGGCTTTTCTGCGCCAACACACCGACTACGAAATGATCATGGTGAGCAATCAGGATGGTCTGGGCACGTCAGCTTTCCCCGAAGAGACCTTCTGGCCTGTCCAGAACTTTATCTTGGACACCCTTCGCAGCGAAGGTGTCGTGTTTGACGACATACTTTTGGACCCTCACTTCCCTGAAGACAACGCCCCAACCCGTAAACCCAATACCGGACTGGTACAGAAATACATAGACAACCCCAACTATGACATCGCACACAGCTTTGTGATTGGCGACCGCGACACCGATCGCCAATTTGCTGCCAATATCGGATGTGGATTTCTTCACATCGACAGTGCCCTCGGTGGGGGGACTGCTGATGATTTGGCACAGGCAGCCCAAAGTTGGGAGAAGGCTGTGGCCGTTGCATATGGTGGGCAGCGTACTGCTGAGGTTCGACGCACAACCAAAGAAACCGACATCTTTGTCAAGTTAGACCTGGACGGTAACGGACACTGTGACATCCAGACCGGATTGGGATTCTTCGACCACATGCTGGAACAGATTGGCAAGCATGGAATTTTTGACTTGACTATCCACACCCAGGGCGACCTTCACGTCGACGAGCATCACACCATTGAAGACACTGCGTTGGCATTGGGCGAATGCCTGCTGCATGCTTTAGGCGACAAGAGGGGAATAGAGCGCTATGGCTACTCTCTCCCTATGGATGACTGCCTCTGTAGTGTTTGTCTTGACTTCGGAGGACGTCCTTGGCTAGTATGGGACGCAGACTTCAAGCGCGAAAAGATTGGAGAGATGCCTACCGAGATGTTTCTACACTTTTTCAAGAGCCTCAGCGATGCGGCCAAAATGAATCTGAACATCAAGGCGGAAGGCCAGAATGAACACCACAAGATTGAAGGCATTTTTAAAGCACTCGCCCGTGCTCTCAAGATGGCTGTTCGTCGTGATGTCTATCACTTTGAGCTTCCATCAACGAAAGGCGCACTCTGATTTTTGTTCGTTTTAAGAAAATAATTCCCCGAATATTCGTTTATTCGGGGAATTTGTCGTACCTTTGCAGGCGAAAAGAACAATATTCAGATAAAAAAATGAGAAAAGTACTCTTTGTTTTTGCGCTTTGCGCCTCCATCGCCACTGCCCATGCAGGTGGTTTGATGACTAACACAAATTACCACATCGCCTTCGATCGTATGTTTGCACGTGGTGCTACGACAGAAATCGACGCTGTATTTTCCAATCCTGCCGGTCTTGCGTGGGGACACGAGGGTTGGCAATTGTCGCTCAACTTTCAGAAACCCTGGCAGAATCGTGACGTTGAAATCGACATCAACAACTTCCTTGCCAATCCAGCAGCAGGAAATCCTGGTGCAACGTTCCATAAAAAATATAATGGTGAGGCCTCGGCCCCTATCGTGCCTGCGCTGTTTGCTTCTTACAAGAAAGACCGTTGGGCCGTTTCTGCCATGATAGGTATTGTGGGCAGCGGCGGCTTCGTAGAATACGACGAAGGTGTACCCATGTTCAACGTTCCAATTACGGCAAAGATGTATTCTACGCTCTATCAGAAGATTGCCGGCACTCCTTATGCTGCTCAGGCAGACGCTCTTGCACGCGACTTTATCCTCGACTCTTCCATGAAGGGCAAGCAGTATATCTACGGAGGTCAGGTCAATTTCACCTATCGCATTATTGATTGTCTGTCGACAGCTGTTGGCTTCCGTGCCAATTACTATGATGGTTACTACAAGGGACACGTGACAGCCATGCCTGGTCAGAAGATTTCCTCGATGGTAGGCAACAATCCCCTGATGGACCTTCAGCTGGACTGTGTACAGCGCGGATGGGGCTTTACGCCTATCATTAGTGCTGACTTCCACATGAACAAATGGACTGTAGCCATGCGTTATGAGTTCCGCACCAAGATTAACACAGAGAACGACACTCGTGTCCTGACCGTCGGTTTACAGGGCGCAAGCGGATATAGCGTCACAGATGTCAAGGCGATGGCCGAGCAAAATGGCAACGCTGCCGTCATCGCAGCCCTGTCGGCTCCTGACAAGCTGGGCGATATGGCAGGAAAAATGACAGACTATCTGCCTAACGAGCGGGTTCGCTACGACATGCCTTCACTCTTTGTCGCAGCCGTTGGCTATGAGTTCACTCCCGGTCTGCGTGCCGCAACAGAGTTTCATTTCTTTGATGACAAGAATGCCAAGATGGGCGGCCAGCGTCAGGAGAAGCTCTCTCACGGCACCTACGAGATACTGGCTGGTGTTGAATGGGACATCAACGAGAAGTTCACCGTCAGCTGTGGCGGCCAGCATACTGACTACGGTCTGACTGACGACTACCAGCAGAACACCTCCTTCGCCTGCGACAGTTGGTCGCTGGGGCTGGGCGGAGCATGGAACATCAACGAGAAGATTCGCCTCAATGCAAGTTATTTCTGCTCGCTCTACAACGACTACAACAAGAAGATCAACAACGCATATGGTACTCCATATACCGTCGACAAGACCTACTCCCGCACCAACAATGTCATTGGTATTGGCATTGACTATCGCTTCTAACGCAAAACTCATCCATATATCAAGAAAGCCCGCAGTCTTGCGAGCTTTCTTTTTTGTCATCTTCCGTGGAGCTGGAGGGAATCGAACCCTCGTCCAAACAGGGAAACCATACGCTTTCTACATGCTTATCTTGGCCTTCATTTTCGTGCTGTAACAAGACCCAAGCCACCAATTACAGCCTTATCCTCTAAATCTTCATCGCCCAGCCGAGGCTTCCGTACGACTATTTCCGATTTACCTGCACCGCTAATCCCTCAGATTCGGAACAACATCCTTGGAGCGATGTCTCGTCCCCCTACCTGGTAGAGGGATAAAGCCAGTAAACTACTGTACTTCGTTTAGGCAGCGAGAGCGTAAGTGTTTTCGCCAATTAAATTGTCGACCGACGAGATTATGGAGCCCACAGCCGTCGCTCCGCATGCTTACGTACCATCTCGGCCTGCTGTCAAATCCAGTCAACCCCAATGATAGCGTATATCTTTTTGCGGCTGCAAAGATAATATTAAATCGGCAATTCTCCAAGAAAATTGCCGATTTATTTCGTTTTTTCATTCATCAACCTGGAAAAGCGGATCTTCGGGCGACAGCATAGTGGGCTTCTGTTCGAACTCACGCTGCAGCTGTTCAGAGACGTACTTCTTGTTAACAACCAGTCGGAACATATATTCACGGAACCAGCGGTCTGTCATGATGAGACAGCCTTTCTGTCCCCAATCGCCACCCCATGAGTTCTCAACCTTCCACTTCAGGGCATTACCCTGTTCATCGATATCGACAGCAGTAAGCGTCATGGCATGAGTGGAGCCACTGTCGAAAGTCGAGATGCGTTCTGCCTTGGTCATATTAAAGTTGGTACCAAACAGTGACCCGTAGTCAAAGTTCTGGGTATCAGCAAAACCGCGCTTGCGATCCAATTGCTTACCGACATCATAGCTGCTGTATAGCTTGCGGCCATCCTTCAGCGAGGCTATGGCTAGCGCCTCTATCTCGTCCATGGGCAAATTAAGGTACTTCCAGTTATGACCGTCCTGTGAATGGCGGGCATAGTCTACCTCATATGTTTTATGATATGGTCTACGGGGATCATTCATAACCATGATGAAGGTGTCGTTGATAGGACCTCCGACTGTTTCCTGATAGAATGACTGCGGGGTGTACGTCTTGGGGGCTGTGATAGCTTTGCCGTCTTTGTTTTTAAAAGCATAGGTAAACTCACGTACTGGTTCGCCAAGGGTGATGACAAGCATGTGGTATATCTCGCTAAGCATCTGTGTCTTACGACGTTCGATATTCTTGGCCTTCTTGCCATCATTGACCATACGGCGCAGCTCAAGGCCTTGTTCGCGCAACTTCGACTTAATCAACTGCGACATCTTAGAGGTGCTGTTGGCAGAGAACGTCTCAGGGCATACTTCGTAAGGAACCAATCCGTATTTCTCAGCCAAATCAGCTACACCACAGAAGTTGCCACCATCGCTCACCGGATGGTGAAAGAAGAACTGAACGCGCTGGTCATCCATGGGCTTCTTGGCAGTCTCTATCACACCTTGCAGCATCATATTAGCCTTTTCTAATTGATCCCAGAAGAAAAGATAATCCTGAGAGTAGGTAACGGCGAGGGAATCCGTACGCTTGGCAAAGTTGGCGCGGATGACGTTCAAGCCGCTAAACATCCAACAACGACCGCTTGACTTCTGATCAGTAATGCTCTGTTTCTTGGTTTCCACACTGAAATAGGTATCCAACGCCCCTGCATTGTCTTTATTTTTGGCCAAGTTGTCAATAGCATTGGCTGCCAGTGCATTACGCAGTGCACGGTCGGAAGCCGATGGAGCATTCTGTTTCTGGATTTCCTGCAACATCTGAGGGGTGATACCGCCCTCTCTACTCTGTGCCGCGGCCATAACAGCCACAAACACGAGGGATAGAATAAGTAATCTTTTCATAAGTCTGTTTTTCTAGTTATTTAATGTGTATTTCGCGCATGGCTTTCTTGGTGTTCTTCTGCTGTTTAACACCTTGGCTGGTAATATTGAAAGTGCTCGTTGTCTGACCGCCCTGATAGTAACGCAAGGCCTCAGGCATCCATCCCTGTATCTGCTTGATACGAGTAGCATCCGACGGGTGCGTACTCAACCAGGAGTTGGAGCCACCGCCTGTAGCTTGCGACATGCGCTGCCAGAAAGGCACAGCAGCCTGCGGATCGTAGCCGGCCATAGCTGCAAAGATGATGCCCAGGTGATCTGCCTCACTTTCATGGTCGCGAGAATATTTAGCACTTGCGCCCTTCGCACCCAGTCCGAAAACGGTACCGGCAAGATTTGTCATTCCATCGCTAACGCCTGCGCCCGAAAGTACCATGCCCAGTGCCTGGGCTCCGTACTGCTGACGAATGGCCGTAGACATCTGCTCAGCCGAATGCTTGGCAACAGCATGAGCCACCTCGTGCCCTAATACAATGGCCAGCGACGTCTCGTCCTTGGTAACAGGCAGCAAACCTTCGTAAACGACAATCTTGCCACCAGGCATACAGAAAGCATTGACTTGCTGGTCCTGCACTAGGTTAAACTCCCAACTGTAGTTCTTCACCTCCTGACTCAAGCCATTACTGTTCAGGTATCTCTCCACAGCGGCAGCCAGGCGCTGCCCTACCCGCTTGACCATAGCAGTATTAGCGGCATTGGTCGAAGGCTTGGCAGTCTTCATATATTCCGAATACTGTTCATTCGACAAACTGAGCACTTTCTCGTCTGACACCATCAGATTCTGCTTACGTCCCGTAATGGGTACTGTAGACGTCGTGCCGCAGTTCACCAATAAGGCTGCCACCGCCGACAGAACTATCACTTTAACTTTCTTCATTGTCTTTACAAATTTTAACGCATTTTTAAAACCAATCGGGTTTGCGCCTACAAAATTAGCACAAAATTTACACCTTACCAAATATTTCACACAAAAAAAGAGGCACAGCCCTCACGGCAATGCCTCTTCACATTCAAAACTACTAATTTACTAACTACTAAAACAATTCACTACTAAAACAATCTTTCTACTTAATGCCTCTGTTGTGAAGCGTAATGTTCAACAGCGTCAGATACTTACGGTACTGCTCCTGATTCAGGATGTAGTTCATGTAAGCCAGATCACGCTTGATAGCGTTGTCAACACGCTGCTCGCGCTCCTCCTTGCCGTACTGTGCAGCAAACATCATCTCAGCACTGAAGCTCTTATGAATCTCGCTGACAGCCTGTACCTGATCATTTGACAGACCCAGTGCCTGGCTCAGCTTGTTCATGTTGACAGTCATATTGTATGACTCTGTTGTATTGAGATTAGCTGCTTTTTCGTTCTCAGCAAATGTCATTGTCATGCTCATCAGAGCAACAACAGTCAAAATAAACTTTTTCATTTTCGTTACCCTTTCTTTTTTTAAAATTAAACTTTTTACCTTTTTTATTAAACCGGCATTATTGCCTTTTTGTTATCCTTTTCTTTTTACCTTGGTTCTTATACCCTAGTTTTCTTATCTCTGTCGACCAGTTCTTTCTGATTGACGATGCAAAGGTACGACAAAAATCAATACGCTCCAAACATTTTGATGTGTTGTGTGCGCAAACAGGCGCTTTTCTTGACATCAGTCAACAAAAGTCCAAACTACTTGATTTGCGTCAAATAGAAAGAAAAAAGACCTTATATGATGCCTATTTCATTTATTTTACGTACCTTTGCGGTCAAAATATAATCTATAAGGTATCATAACGAATATGGAAAATCAAAAGAACAAGTATGTAGCCGTCTCATACAAGCTGTACACAAACGACGAGAATGGCCGGCATCTGATAGAAGAGACCAAGGAAGGACAGCCGTTCAGTTTCATCAGCGGATTCGGCTTTGCCCTCGATAAGTTTGAGCAAATCATCACTAACACCCCACAGGGCGAGGGTTTCAACTTCAAACTAACCACGGATGAAGCCTATGGTGACTATCACAAAGACTACGTCATTGATTTAGACCGCAGCGTATTTAGCATTGACGGACGTTTTGACGGAGAGCATATCTACAAAGATGCTATCGTTCCCCTCCAGAACGAAGAGGGTCAACGCTTCAACGGCCGTGTGGTAGAAGTCGGCAACGAGAAAGTAAAGATTGACCTCAACCACCCGCTGGCTGGTGAAGAACTATACTTTGAAGGCAGTGTATTGGAGAACCGCGATGCTACTGAAGCTGAAATCAGCCAACTCATGAAGCACCTTACCGGTGGCTGTAGCGGTTGCGGAGGAAACTGCGGAGGCAATTGCGGAAGTGACTGCGGAGGCAACTGCGGAGAAGGAGGATGCGGAGTATGAACACCATAGGACAGCTATTCCGACTGACAACGTTTGGCGAAAGCCACGGAGAAGCCATTGGAGGCATCGTTGATGGTATGCCACCAGGCATTGACATAGACATCGACTTCATCCAGCAAGAGTTGAATCGTCGTCGACCAGGACAGAGCAGCATCACTACCAGCCGCCAAGAGGCTGATTGTGTAGAGTTGCTCAGTGGTGTTTTTGAAGGAAAGTCCACAGGCTGTCCCATCGGCTTCATGGTGCGCAATACCAACCAACATTCCAGCGACTACGACGAGATGCGTACCACCCTGCGCCCATCGCATGCAGATTTTACTTATTATTATAAATATGGTACGCGCGACCATCGTGGCGGAGGGCGCTCATCAGCCCGTATCACCATCAGCCGCTGTGTAGCAGGAGCATTGGCAAAGCTGGCACTCAAACAGTTAGGTATCTCTATTACAGCTTACACGTCGCAAGTGGGAGACATTGCACTCGACCATGATTATCACCATTACGACTTGTCTCAGACGGAACTGAATGCCGTACGGTGTCCTGATCAGCAGAAAGCAGCAGACATGATACAACTCATAGAACAGGTCAAAGCTGACGGCGATACGATAGGCGGTACCATCACTTGTGTCATCCAGGGATGCCCTGCCGGTCTTGGCGAGCCCGAATTTGGCAAACTACATGCCCAGCTGGGAGCAGCTATGCTCAGCATCAATGCCGTCAAGGGTTTTGAGTATGGCGAAGGCTTTGAAGGTGTCAGGCAGCGTGGCTCAGAACAGAACGACAGCTTTGTACCACCATTTACAACGGCCACCAACCATAGCGGCGGCATTCAGGGAGGAATATCCAATGGCCAGGACATCTACTTCCGTGTAGCGTTCAAACCGGTAGCCACATTACTCCGTCCACAACAGACAGTAGACATTCACGGCAAAGCAACAACTCTGACTGCTCGCGGTCGACACGACCCCTGTGTACTTCCTAGAGCCGTTCCTATAGTAGAAGCAATGGCTGCAATCACCATTTTAGATGCATATTTGGTCCATAAGGCAACAAAAATGGAAGAAAAACGCATCTAAATACAAAAAAAAGCTAAATTCTTTTGCAGTTTAAAATAATTGTACTATCTTTGCATTGCTATTCAGGGTTTGGGAAAATCCTAATAAGCTTTAGTTAAGTCTAGTTTAGTTTTTGTGTTGGTTGAGGGCAGTCAGTTGACTGCCCTCAAATTTTTCACATCATAAACCAATAGGAAGAAAATTTATTTTACATCAAGCCCATATACAAAAACGGCTATTTTCAACAGAATAGAAGCTGTTTTGTACAAGAAATTCGCCAAAAACCAGACAACAAGCAAATAATATAAGTAGATAAATTTCAATGATTTATAAACTATCATTCATATTTAGATTAAAGCAAATTAGTCCAAGTGAACCACCCAATAGCCATTCTTGTTTGCACCGACACGCTCCAAGACACCTTTATGACGTAGAGAAGAAAGTACCTTATTGACTCCTGCCTCGGATAACTGTGCGTATTGACTAAGAGCCCCTATAGTCAAGCGGCAATCATCCTGTAGTAGGGCAACAACGCGCTGTTCAGACTTACTAAGACGTATAGAAGACGGGGATTCAAACTGCAAATTATTCTCTACTACGTGACGTCGTTTATAGTCTACTATTTGCCGCTCGGTAGAACATAAATTATTCTTTCTTTTCTCTACTATTTTATTGTGTACTTTTTCTTCCATTACCCGTTTGACCCGATCATCCAACTGGGAGTCTAAAACATGTTCTACCTCAGCACGTACCGCATCACGCAATTGACGCAACATATACAGTATATAGGGAGTGTTGTCGGAAAAATCGCCAGAATTCAACGAAAAGTCATCCTCGGATTTAAGTGTCTTTAACACTCCGACTTGCGCTGCCGTCTCCATGACCAGGTCTAACACCTCAGATGTAAGGGTAAAAGAAGGTTTTTCCATACTTTTTATTCTTTACTATATCTTTCTGCTGCAAAGGTAAGAAAAAAAACTGAATACGAAAGAATAATACTAAGAAAAATTTTACTATCGCCAGCTATCTTATTAAAAATAACTTCAGGATGATGTCTCTTTCTCGTTTTTTTTTCCTAACTTTGCAGACCAAAACAAACAACCAAACAAACAACAGGAAATATGCAATATTACAGCACGAACGGAAAAGCGCCTATTGCCGACCTGCAAAAGGCAGTGGTAAAGGGACTTGCAGAAGACAAAGGCCTCTATATGCCGGAACGGATTGAGAAACTGCCACAGGCTTTCTTCAACGACATGAAGAATATGACATTCCAGAACATAGCCTTCAACGTAGCAGCCAATTTCTTCGGCGAGGACGTCGACATGGACGGTCTGCAGGACTTGGTGTACGACACTTTGAGCTTCGACTGCCCCATTGTCAAGGTAGAAGAGAACATTTACTCCCTGGAACTCTTCCACGGCCCTACCCTAGCGTTTAAGGACGTCGGTGCCCGTTTTATGGCCAGACTGCTGCAGTATTTCCTGCGCCACGGTTCTGGACAGCAAGCCAACGCTTCTGCAAGCAAGACCGTCAACGTTCTGGTAGCAACCAGCGGCGACACGGGAAGTGCCGTAGCCAACGGATTCTTGGGTGTTGAGGGCATTCACGTCTATGTACTCTACCCCAAAGGTAAGGTAAGCAAAATCCAGGAGAGCCAGTTTACGACACTGGGCAAGAACATCACGGCTATTGAAGTTGACGGCGTTTTTGACGACTGTCAGGCTCTGGTGAAAGTCGCCTTCATGGACCAAGAGCTCAACAAACACATGCAGCTGACGTCAGCCAACAGCATTAACGTGGCCCGTTTCCTCCCGCAGGCGTTCTATTATTTTAATGCCGTAGCCCGCTTGCAAAAGTTGATGGAAGACAGCAAGACATCGTCCGACATTGTGATGTGCGTGCCCTCCGGCAACTTCGGCAACATCTGTTCTGCCTTGTTTGGTCACCAGATGGGACTACCCATCAAGCGCTTTATTGCTGCCAACAACGCCAACGACGTATTCTACCAATATCTGCAGACGGGCGAATACAATCCCAAGGCAAGCATCCAGACACTGGCCAATGCGATGGACGTAGGCGATCCTTCTAACTTTGCCCGCATTCTGAACCTCTACAGCGAGAACGGAAAGCTTACTCCAGCAGAAACGCACCAGCGCATCACCAGCCTCATCAGCGGTGCGACATATACAGACGACCAGATTGCAGAGACTATGAGAAAATGCTATAGCGAGACTGGCTATATACTTGATCCTCATGGCGCTTGCGGATACAGAGCGCTAAAGGAAAGCCTTCGTACAGGCGAGGTTGGCGTCTTCTGTGAGACGGCACATCCGGCCAAATTCAAAGAAAATGTGGATCGCATTTTGGGCACAGACATTGAGATTCCCGAACGACTTGCCGCCTTCATGAAAGGCAAGAAACAGAGCGTGCAAATGAGCAAAGACTTTGCAGACTTCAAGCGTTTCCTGATGAGCGAGTGACTTTTCGCAAACGTTAACGTCTTAAATTACGTAAAATTGATACAAGTTCCAAAAATTATTGCTAACTTTGCAGCACTATAAAAAACAAACACTAATTAAAATAATTTTATGAAACCGTTAAACAAGAACTTCGCTCCTAAGAGCGTCATGCCTGAAAAGGTGATTCAGTTTGGTGAGGGTAACTTCCTCCGTGCATTCGTTGATTGGATTATCTGGAACATGGACCAGAAGACCAACTTCAACGGTAGTGTTGTTGTCGTACAGCCCATCGACCGCGGTATGGTAGACTGGCTCAACGGCCAGGACTGCCTGTATCACGTCAATCTGCAGGGTCGTGAGAACGGTAAGCCCGTCAACACCCTGGAGCGTATCGACGTCATCAGCCGTGCACTGAACCCCTACTCTCAGAACGATGCCTTCATGGCTCTGGCTGACCAGCCCGAGATTCGTTTTGTTATTTCTAACACCACAGAGGCCGGTATTGCCTTCGATCCCGCTTGCAAGCTGGACGACAAACCCGCCAGCAGCTATCCCGGCAAGCTGGTTCAGTTGCTGTATCGCCGCTGGCAGACCTTTAACGGTGATCCCACGAAGGGTCTTATCATCTTCCCCTGCGAGCTGATTTTCCTGAACGGTCACGTACTGAAGGACTGCATCAACAAGTACATTGAGCTCTGGCAACTGCCTGCTGCTTTCAAGAAGTGGTTCGACGAGTGCTGCGGTGTCTACGCTACATTGGTAGACCGCATTGTTCCTGGCTTCCCCCGCAAGGAGATTGCCGAGATTCAGGAGAAGGTTGGCTATCGTGACAACCTCGTTGTCCAGGCTGAGACCTTCCACCTGTGGGTAATCGAGGCTCCGAAGGAGGTTGCCAAGGAGTTCCCCGCAGACAAAGCCGGTCTGCACGTGTTGTTCGTACCTTCAGAGGAGCCCTACCACAAGCGTAAGGTTACCCTGCTGAACGGCCCGCACACCGTACTGAGCCCTGTTGCCTACCTGAGCGGCGTGAACATTGTTCGCGATGCCTGCAACCACGAGGTTATCTCCAAGTACATCCACAAGGTACAGTTCGACGAGCTGATGCAGACCCTCGACCTGCCTATGGACGAGCTGGAGAAGTTTGCCTCTGACGTGCTGGAGCGCTTCGACAACCCGTTCGTAGACCACCAGGTAACCAGCATCATGCTGAACTCATTCCCCAAGTTCCAGGCTCGCGACCTGCCCGGCGTGAAGACCTATCTGGAGCGCAAGGGCGAGCTGCCTAAGGGTCTGGTATTCGGTCTGGCTGCTATCATCACCTACTACAAGGGTGGCAAGCGCGCCGACGGTGCCGAAATCGTTCCCAACGACGACCAGAAGATTATGGATCTGCTGAAGGAGCTCTGGGCTACCGGCGACACGCAGAAGGTGGCCGACGGCGTACTGGGTGCAGAGTTCATCTGGCAGGAAGACCTCAACAAGATTGCCGGTCTGAATGCAATGGTTAAGCAGTTCCTCGACATTATCCAGGAGAAGGGTATGCTGGAAGCTGTCAAGACCATCCTGTAAGACACAGTGTCACGGTTGTTAACAACAACAAACATAGAAGCGGATGGCACGTAAGTGTCGTCCGCTTTTCATTCCTTCCCATCTTATCACGCAAACCATGATGACCCGACAAGAGCGATACAACCACATATTGGACTACTTCCGGCAGGAAATGCCAGAGGTACAGACAGAGCTGGAGTTCGGCAGCGTGTTCCAGTTACTGGTAGCTGTCATTCTGAGCGCACAATGCACGGACAAGCGCATCAACCAGGTGACGCCCGAGCTGTTTCGTCACCTTCCAGATGCCAAGAGCATGGCAGCCGTTGAACCTGAGGACGTACTGGAGTATATCAAAAGCGTCTCCTACCCTAACGCAAAGGCCGAGCATTTGGTCAAGATGGCACGCATGCTGGTAGCAAAGCACGACGGCGAGGTTCCTTCCGACATGAACCAGTTGTTAGACTTGCCTGGCGTGGGACGCAAAACAGCCAACGTCATCCAGTCCGTCGCCTTCGGCAAGTCAACGATGGCCGTCGACACCCACGTTTTCCGTGTCAGTCATCGCTTAGGCATCGTTTCACAGAAGGCAGACACGCCTTACAAGGTTGAAATGGAACTGGTGAAGCACATCCCGGCCGAGGACATTCCACGTGCCCACCACTGGCTGCTGTTGCACGGACGCTACATTTGTACGTCGCGTCGTCCACACTGCGAGAAATGCGGTTTAAAGGAGGTTTGTCCCAGCGCCACCTAAGACGGCATTTACGGCAAATAGGGTTTCAAGTGCTGCAGAATGACCTTATCATACCCATACACGTCGGGCCATGTCTGCAACACGTCGTGCTCGTCAGGCCACAAGGTATAATAAATAATATAAAGAGGTACGTGCGGCTTGACAGGCACATAACCAATTTGTTTATGCTCCGTTTCTTCCTGATGAGCCAGCAGATACTTATGCCCGCGTTCAGTCATCGGCGGCAAATCCATGGAGATGCGGATGCGGTCCAAAAGCCACTCATCAGGATTGTCAAGCAAGAACTCAGCCAATTCAAAGGGGCGTTCCACACGAACACAGCCGTGGGAAATAGCCCTGACCTCACGGCGGAAGGCCGAAGGATTGGACGTATAGTGCAGATAGACGGAATAAGGGTTTTTAAAGCGGAACACGATACGTCCCAAGGAGTTTCCTGAGCCACTTTGCTGAGCCACACGATACTTGCCGCTGAGCAGCATTTCGCTCGAGACCTCGCTGACATCCAGTTGCTTATTGGTAGCACGCTCAAATATCTGGTAGCGATTACGGGCAAAGTAAGCCGTATCGCCCACATGGCGCACCACATCCTTCTCGACAATGCTCATGGGGATAATCCACTGCGGATTGACCTCCATCCATTCCATCTGACTGTCCAACAAAGGCGTTTTGGTAGCTACGGCACCGCAGACCACCCGCATGTCAAGAACCGTATCGGCCCCGTAGGCATAGAGATGGAAGGCCGGCACATTGACGATAACACGCTTGCCGGTTTCCGGAATAGGCCGCTGCAGTCGCCATCGGCTGCGTTCCATGTTACAAATGATGCGCTGGCGTTCCGTTTCCGACGATGCCTTGGGCAACATGCCCTTCAGTTGCAGGTAGAAACGGTCCTGTGGCTGGATTTCGCTCAGATAGTCGACAATGCTGTCACTTTCTATCTTCCGTATCACCCGACGGGCATAGTCGCCATCCGGCCTATCCATGTGCATATTGAACAAGCCGCGGTAACGAAGAACGTTATGGTGATCGTCCTCTTTCTCCACGTCCAAACCATTGAAGATGCGCTGAGGCCTGATGAAGCCGAAACGCTGTCCGTAGACATAACGCAGACAAGCCTTCGTCAGATGATATTCCAGTCGGGCAACGACCAGATTCAGGTCGTTCTCGCCCGTATCAATCTCCAAGTGCCTGATTTTCTTCAGGTCGCGTTCTATCTCCTCCACATAGAACGCCTGCCGTGACATTCCCAACTCCTCCACCTGCTGCAGGTATTGTAACAGAGAGTCGGCGTTGACCGAAACACCCATATAGTCCATCCACAGCAGCGACTTCAGGTCGCCCTTGTAGTATGTTGCCGTCTGCCTGTCGGCTTCTATTCTGGAGGATTCGCTATCAGCAAAATGATGAATATGACGACTGATTACTTGTTCGTCAAAAACAAAAACAGACACCTTCTCATCTGAAGGTATCTGTCTTGTCGTCTCTTTGCTCTTATGATTCGTCTGCTGGCAACCTGCCAACAGCAGGAGCATAGCTATCGGCAGTAGTCGGATTAGCGAACAGACACCTTTCTGACAACCTTGCCTACTTTTAAGATGTAGCAACCTTTGGCAATGTTTAGTTCAACTTTCTGTGCAGGACTGTCAATCTTTACCGTCATCACGCAACGTCCCGTGAGCGAAATGACCTCCAGAGTCTGGCCCTGTCCACCCGTTACCGTTACGGTCTGACCGTTGACTACGATGCTGATATCATCGTCTGCGAGCTGCTCTATACCAGGAGCCACCGTCACAGCGGTGACCACGGAAGGAGCGGCCAGCAAGGCGAACGCCAGTGAGCATATAAGTAATGTTTTCTTCATACGCATCATTGTATAGTTTGTGCAAATGTACGAACTATTCTTGTAATTTCCAAATTTTTAGGGCAAAAACTTCACTTCAGACGTCAAAAACCTCCATTTCGTTCGTCAACAGCGTGTTTGGGAACACCTTTTTAGCCTCATCGAGCAACACCTGCTCGTCCTCGTATCGTGACGAATAATGCCCCAGCAGCAACTGCCCCACCCCTGCCTCGCGAGCCACCAATGCAGCCTGTCCGGCCGTGGAGTGGAAATACTTCTCGCAGTTCTTCAGATGGTCCTCGCCATAGGTGCTCTCATGATACAGTGTGCTGACCCCCTGCAGGTATTGATGCAACTGCGGCTGATAGCGCGTATCGCTGCAATAGGCATAGCTACGCACAGGTTCGGCAGGCATAGTCAGCCGACTGTTGGGCACCACTTCACCTTCGGCCGTCGTCCAATCTGCTCCAGCCTTGATGAGATTGAAGTGACTGATGGGAATCTGGTAGAAATCGGCAACGTCACGGCGTATGTGCGGCTGGGTGGGTTTCTCGCGGAACAAGAAACCGCAACAGGGCACCCGATGCTCCAACGGAATCGTCTCCACCGTCAGGGAACGGTCTTCGTAAATCACCTGCTGCACGGTGGTGTCTACGGCCTGAAAGACCACTTCGTAGTCGAAATCGTGACAAAATGCGTTCATCTGCTGTTGCAGGATGGGCCCTAAGGCCTCTGGACCGTATATCGTGAGCTTTGCCGTTCGTCCCAGCAGTCCGAAGGTGCTCAGCATACCGATGAGTCCGAAGCAATGGTCGCCGTGCAGATGGGAGATAAAGACGGCGCTAATCTTGGTGAAGCGTAAACGCGTGCGTCGCAGCTGCAACTGGGTTCCCTCTCCGCAATCGACAAGGAACAGTTTGCCGCGCACCTCCACGACCTGCGCTGAGGGGAAATGCTTCAGCGTAGGCAAAGCACTACCACATCCCAAAATATGTACTCTGAACGGTTCCAAGTAGCTGTTACTGTGATGATTAACCTTTTACCGCACCTTCAGAAGGCATACTCCTCCGCAGAGACATCCTCCAGCTTGATTTTGTCTCCATAGCCTTTCTTGGCACGCTGACGGGTATACTCAAAGGTGTCTTCTGCATCCTTGTAGACCAGCGAGTCCGGGCCCAAATAGACGATATCATAGAAGAAGGTCTCTTCCTGTCCGCTGCCGTCCTCCTGAACCTGTACCAGTTCCAGCTGTCCACGAATCAGTCGCCAGGTGCGATAGCTCAGGTTGGGCTGTTCAATGCTCTCGGCAATGCCGCCCTCCTTGATGCGTATACCCACCTCGTCGCTGCCGTCCAGCGGATTGGGCATCACCCAGTCGCCCAGCAGCGTGCTTTCGTTGATCACCATCTGTGCCTCGCCCTTGTCGGCAGAGGGAATGACGGCCATACGGTCGCCCGACTGCAGGCCGCCCAGCACCTTTCCGGCGTCGTTGGCATCTGACAGGTCGAAGGACAACGTATCGCCCGTATCGGTAATCAGCTGCAACACGTTCATCGTCGTTGCGTCACCACTGATGCCGTATATCGTCGGATCGGCATTGGCATTGGCAGCAGAGTCACCATTGTCAAAAGGCACCTGCTGCGTCCTACTTCCGCAGCTGCCCATGGTCAGCACTGCGGCTGCCACCAACCATAAAACACTCGTCTTTCTCATAGCGTCTATCTTTTTAAGTTGTTTCTAATTCTGCTGTTCCTCGCGCTTAGCCTCGTTCCACAGGGCATCCATCTCGGCCAGCGTCATCTCTGTCAGGGGTTTGCCCTGCTTGATGCTGTGCTGCTCGATGTAGTTGAAGCGGCGAATGAACTTCTGGTTTGTCTGCTCCAGAGCGTTGTCCGGATTGAGTTTATACAAACGGGCGGCATTGATGACGGCAAAGAGGAAATCGCCCAACTCGGCCTCGGAGCGCAGCTTGTCGTCACGCTTCAGCTCAGCCTCCAGCTCATCCAACTCCTCGCGGACTTTGCTCCACACGTCACCGCGGTCTTCCCAGTCAAAGCCCACGTGGCGAGCCTTGTCCTGTATGCGGTAAGCCTTGATAACGGAGGGCAACGATGCGGGCACTCCACCCAACACGGTCTTGTTGCCGCCCTTCTCCTTTTGCTTGATTTGCTCCCAGTTGTCGAGCACCTGTTCCACATTGTTCGCCTTCGAAAACTCGCGCTCCTCTTCCTGCTCGCCATAGGGCAGTGGACGAGGATTTGGAGCCCCAATCTGAGAGGGATGATACACATGCGGATGACGGAATATCAACTTATCTACCAGTCTGTTACAAATAACTGCTATATCAAAGTCTTCGTTCTCCTCGCCTATCCTCGCATAGAAGGCTACATGCAGCAGGACGTCACCCAACTCCTTGCAAACCTCCTGCACGTCCTGCTTCATCAGGGCGTCGCAGAGCTCATAGGTTTCCTCTATCGTGTTGGGGCGCAGACTCTCGTTGGTCTGCTTGCGGTCCCAAGGACATTTCTCACGCAAGACATCCAGCACGTCGAGCATGCGGCCAAAAGCGGCCATCTTCTCCTCTCGTGTATGTTTCCGTTCCTTGATTTCCATCGTTCTGACGCGTTACTGATGGACGGTTAGTCATTCTGGCGCCTTCTGCGCTTCTTCGACTCCAGCTTTGGAATCTTGATGACCTGTCCGACCTTGATGGTGGGATTCTTTGGCAATCCGTTATAGACCTCGACGTAGCATTGCATATCCGGGCCAAGCTGGGCGCGGCAGATGCTATAGAACGTCTGACCAGGCTCTACGGTCACTTCGCGGAGTGTGCCGACAATGCGGTAAGCACCCAGGCGCACCCGTTCGTCCATAGCAGCATATTTATCGAAGTTCTCTGCTGCCGGCTTGGCTTGTTCCTTAGCGGGCTGAGCCTGTTCCTTGACGGGCTGCGGTGCTTCTTGGACTGTTTCCGGCTGTACGGCAACAGGTTGCTCGACTTCTTCTCCTGTCAGCAGGGCTGAGTCTGCCATTTCGGCCATAAAGACTGTATCCTTGACAACGATGGTGTCCGGTACCGCAACTGCCTGTCGGCGACCATACTCGTAACCAACATAGGCCGCTAACAGCATCAGTGCCGCAATGCCCAATATCGTCCATATCCAGCGCCACCAAGGATGTTCGTTGTCCTCTCCATCGTCGAACGTCACGGTAGTTACCGGCTGTTCTCTCTCGGCGACGACCTCTTCTGCCACGGGAGCTGCAGCGGGTTCCGCTATGACCGGAGCAGCAGCGGGCTCCTCTTCTACGGCAGGGGCGGCAGCAGGTTCTTCTATCACAGCAGCAGGCTCTTCTATCACGGCAGCAGGCTCTTCTATCACGGCAGCAGGCTCATCCTCAATAACGGGAGCGACAACGGGTTCTTCTGCCACAGCTGCAGGCTCATCCTCTATGATAGGGGCGACAACGGGCTGTTGTTCCTCCACAGTCTCTTCCTTCTCCTCAACGGCAGCGTCCTTCTCGTCCTTGAGGTCAGCAAACTCGACACCGTCGTTGAGCACCACGGTCTCGAACTGTGAGAAGGGCTTGTTCACCAGCTCCTTCATCACCGTATCGGGCGTGAAGGTCACTTTCGAGTGACTGTCGATAACCACTCGCTCACCTGTCTGAACGCTGACGCTCTCGCGGGCTTCTACATTGATAATCTTAAACGTGCCAAGTCCCTTGATCTTCACCTGGTCGTCCTGCTGCAACTGCTGCAGGATAAGGGCAAAGAACTCTGAGGCGAAGTGGCTGGCATCCTTCGGATCCAGTCCGTTCTTCTCCACCAGCACCTTGGCGACTTCCTGTATGGTTAGCTTTCCCATGGTTACTGTCCTCCTTTCAGTTGCGACTTCCACGTCTGGTTAGGTCTGAAACTCAACACCAACTTGGGTGGTACGAGCATGCGCTGTCCCGTACTGGGGTTCACCATGATGCGCTCCATCTTCTTCTTCGTCTCGAAGACGCCGAAATTGGGCACCAGCACGGCATTGTCCTCCTGGAAGGTGTCTGCCATAGCGTTAATCAGGTTCGTAGCCAGCTTCTGGGTATCCTTGGCCGTGTAGCCGGTACGTTCTGCCAGTTCAGCTATAAATTCCTTGTTGTTCATATCTTTGTCGTTGCGTATAGGTCAAATTCTTCTGCATCGGTGATGCGGACGTCATAGAACTGTCCGATGGTCAGCCGTTCCTGGGCGGGCACTAGCACTTCGGGGTCTACCTCCGGAGAGCAGAACTCCGTGCGGCCCACGAACCAGTCTCCCTCCTGCCGGTCGACGATGATGCGCATCACCTGCCCCACTTTCTCGGCCTCCAGCTCGGCGCTGATGTTCTGCTGTACGCGCATCAGCTTGTCCAGCCGGCGCTGCTTCACCTCCTGAGGCACGTCGTCCTCGTAGTGCTTGGCGCTGTAGGTGCCGTCCTCCTCGCTATAGGCAAAGGCGCCCATGCGCTCGAAGCGAGCCCACTTGGTAAACTCCAGCAGCTCCTGGAAGTCCTCGTCGGTCTCACCGGGAAATCCCACCATCAGCGTGGTGCGGATATGGATGCCAGGCACTTCGCGACGCATGCGGCGTATCAGCTCATAGGTTTCTTCCTTGGTCACGTGGCGCTGCATGCGACTCAGCATGTGGTCGCTGATGTGCTGCAGGGCGATATCCAGATAGTTGCAGACGTTCTTCTTCTCGCGCATCACTCGCAGCAGGTCCCATGGGAAGTGGGCCGGATAGGCATAGTGTAGTCGGATCCACTCCACGCCTTCGATGTCGGCCATGCGCTCTATGAGCTCAGCAATGTGCTGCTTGCCGTCGATATCTATGCCGTAGTAGGTCAACTCTTGGGCAATGACCTGCAGTTCCTTCACACCTTGGCTGACCAGCCAGCGCACCTCGTCCAGGATTTCCTCCATCGGACGGCTTCGGTGGCGACCTGTAATAATAGGTATCGCGCAATAGGCGCAATGGCGGTCACAGCCCTCGGCAATCTTCAGGTAGGCATAGTGCCCCGGGGTCGTCACGTGCCGATGTATCATGGGGACTGTCCCGTCGTTTGCGTGCCCTGAAGTCACATCACTCCCCTCCATACAGGGAGGGGTCAGGGGGTGGGTCTCTAACTCCTGCACCAGCTCCTTGTAGTTGAACTTGCCGTACCAGCCGTCGACCTCGGGGATTTCTGCCTCCAGCTCGGCCAGATAGCGCTCCGACAGGCATCCCATAACGTAGAGCCGCTGCAGGCGACCCTCGGTCTTGGCCTGAGCCAGCTCCAGGATGGTGTCGATGCTCTCCTGCTTGGCGTCCTCGATGAATCCGCAGGTATTCACCACGGAAATGTCGCCCTCCGGCTGTTCAGCATCGTGGGTGACATGATACCCGTGGGCCTCGAAGAGTCCCATCAGCATCTCGCTGTCCACCAGGTTCTTCGAGCACCCTAAGGTAATGATATCTACGGTCGGTTTCTGCATATCAAAGCGGTAGCAAATTCTTCACTCTTCACTCCTAAACAGCGAGTCCACAAACTGGCGCTTGTTGAAGAGCTGCAGGTCCTGCATGCCCTCGCCCAGTCCGATATATTTCACGGGCACCTTCAGCTGATCGGAGATGCCAATGACCACACCGCCCTTGGCCGTGCCGTCTAACTTCGTGATAGCCAGCGACGTAATCAGCGTCACAGCGGCAAACTGCTTAGCCTGCTCGAAGGCGTTCTGCCCCGTAGAGCCGTCCAGCACGAGCATCACCTCGTCGGGGGCTTCAGGAAGCACCTTCTTCATCACGTCCTTAATTTTCTTCAGCTCGTTCATCAGACCCACCTTGTTGTGCAGACGGCCGGCCGTGTCAATCAGCACCACGTCGGCACCGTTGGCCTTGGCGCTCTGCAGCGTGTCGAAAGCCACCGAAGCGGGGTCCGAGCCCATCTGCTGCTTCACCACAGGCACTCCTACCCGCTCGCCCCAGATGCACAACTGCTCCACGGCAGCGGCACGGAACGTATCGGCAGCACCCAGGTACACCTTCTTGCCGGCCTGCTTGAACTGCCAGGCCAGTTTGCCGATGGTTGTCGTCTTGCCCACGCCGTTGACGCCCACCACCAGAATCACGTAAGGCTTGTGGTCGCCCGGCAGGTCCCAGTTGTCGTTATCCTCCGAGTTATTCTCCGCCAGCAGCGAAGCAATCTCGTCGCGCAGGATGTCGTTCAACTCGCTCGTACTCACATACTTGTCGCGAGCCACGCGCTCCTCGATGCGCTCAATAATCTTCAGCGTCGTGTCCACACCCACGTCCGAGGTGACCAGCACCTCCTCCAGGTTGTCCAACACGTCGTCATCCACCTTCGACTTACCTGCCACAGCACGTGCCAGCTTGTCAAACACGCTGGTCTTGGTCTTCTCCAATCCCTTGTCCAGCGTCTCTTTCTTTTCCTTATTGAAAAATCCGAAAATACCCATAAACTTCGTTTATTTGGGTACAAAGGTACATATTTTATTTTGAATATGCAAACATAACACCATATTTTACAGGTTGCTATCCGATGTGCATAAAAATAAGCAAGCCACATGGTAGTGACCTGCTTCAAAGTGTATCACCGGAACCGTCCCCAATTACTTTTGATGCCAGTCCGAACGGCGCAAACTCCTCATCCGAACGGTCCGGACTGGCTGTCCGAACGGTTCGGACGGGGTGCGAGCCTATGGGTCGCTTCGCTCAAAATGATAAGAAAATTGAATCAAAAAAATTAAAGTAAAGCGATTATCTCCTCCCGTCACAGGGCTGAAAGTACGATGTACACGGCGTTTCGGGTACGGGAGGTGTTGCTCAAACACCTCCCGTGTGCTAAGCCCTTTGTGTATCGGCTTTCCGACCCTGTGACGGGAGGACGGGAGGAGATTTTAAATTCCCCCACTCCGCCAAACGCTGTGCCATATTTTTTCCCGAAACGGCCAAGGAATTGGGAGTTTTTTCGTACCTTTGCAGCGCTAAATAATATATAAGGTAACACAAAAATGACTACGAAAAGATTATGGACCCTGCTCGTCATTGCGGCTACGGCTGCGAGCGGATGGGCACAGAAGGATTCGCTCACCCTGCAGGAAGTGGTGGTGACGGGTACACGCAATGCCGTGGATGTACGCCATCTGCCTATGACAGTAACGATTATCGACCGCAAGACGCTGACCGAGCAACAGCAAGTCAACATGCTCCCCACCGTCATGCAGCAAGTGCCAGGACTGACGGTTACCAGTCGCTCGATGATGGGCTACGGCGTTTCCACAGGAGCGGCAGGCGGCATCAACCTACGCGGTGTCAGCGGCGGTGCCGGACAACTGCTGGTGCTCATCGACGGACATCCTCAGTACAACGGCGTCTACGGACACCCCATCAGCGACAGCTATCAGACGCTGATGGCCGAGCGCGTGGAAGTGTTGCGAGGACCGGCCTCCGTGCTCTACGGCAGCAATGCCATGGGCGGCGTGCTGAACATCGTGACACGCTCCATGAAGCAAGACGGCATGAAGACGCACATCAACCTCGGGGCAGGCAGTTGGGGCACCGTGCAGACGGAAGCATCGAACCAGTTGCGCAGCGGAAGGTTCTCTTCGACCGTCGCCGCACAATACAGTCGTACGGACAACCACCGTCCCAACATGGGCTTTGAGCAGTATGGCGGCTACGTGAAGTTAGGCTACGACCTGACAGACAACTGGAATGCCTATATGGACGTGAACCTCACCCACTTCAATGCCAGCAATCCCGGAACCGTCGATCAGCCTAAGCTGGAGAACGACCAGTGGATTACCCGTGGCGCCGCCAGCCTGGTTATCGAGAACCACTACGACAAGACCAGCGGTGCGCTGAGCATCTACGACAACTTCGGCCGACACAAGATCAACGACGGCTACAACCAGAAGGGCGGCAAGCCGCAGACCGACCTGTTCCGCTCGAAGGATGCCGTAGCAGGCATCTCCTGGTATCAGAGCGCCCAGCTGTTTGAAGGCAACCGCCTGACGGTGGGTGCCGACTATCAGCACATCTATGGTCGTGCGTACTATACCAACCGCCAAACGGATGAAGTGGTGACGACAACCCAGCGCCTCAAGCAGAGCGCCCACAGTCACGAGAACGAGGTGGCCGGCTATGCCGACATCCGTCAGGATATTACAGAATGGCTGACGGTGGATGCCGGACTGCGCTACGATCACCACTCCACCGCCGGTGGCGAGTGGGTTCCCCAGTTCGGTGTGGTCTGGCGCCCGCTGACCACTGGCGAGCTGAAGGCCACCGCCAGCAAGGGTTTCCGCAACCCGACGACTCGCGAAATGTATATGTACGGCACCGCCAACCACGACTCGCTGCGGGCCGAGCGCCTGTGGAGCTACGAACTGGCATGGCGCCATCGCATAGGCGACTTCAGCTATGGAGCCAACGTCTTCTACCTGAAAGGCGACAACATGATTCAGGCCGTGCAGGGCAGGAACATCAATACAGGCGTCATCGAGAATAGCGGCGTGGAGCTGGAAGCCTCCTATCGCATCAACCAGCACTGGCAACTCTCGACCAACCACTCGCTGCTGCACATGGTTCACCCTGTCGTGGCCGCACCGAAGTACAAAGGTTTTCTGGGTGGTCACTTCAACTACAGCCACTGGACGGCCATTGTCGGCGTGCAATACTTAGGCGGCCTGTACATGGAGGTCGGCAACAACGAACAGAAGGAGAACGTCTGTCTGGTCAACGCCTCCGTGAGCTATGCCGTCACGAAGAACTTCGGTCTGTGGGTTCGCGGCGAGAATCTGCTGGCCCAGCGTTACGAGCTCAATCTGGGCTATCCCATGCCCCGCGCCACATTCATGGGTGGCATGAACATCACCCTGTAACAAACTGTCAGCGTCAACACGCAGGTGTTGACGCTGACAATGGCACAAAGAGAGAGGCTGAAAACCATTGCGTTGCAGCCTCTCTCTTTATTCTATAGAATATCAATTCTTTCTGATGACTAGTTCTTGAAGAAGTCCTTAACGGCCTCGTTGGGAACCATCTGCTCATCGAAGATGTAAGCACCCGTCTTGGGGCTCTTTACCATCTTGATAACCTTTGTGTAAGCGCGACCATCCTTTGAGCCTTCGTGGAGGGTAGCGACGGTTTTCTTTGCCATGCTTTAAACGGATTACTTAATCTCCTTGTGCACAGTCATGCGCTTCAGGATGGGGTTATACTTCTTCAATTCCATTCTCTCGGGAGTGTTCTTACGGTTCTTAGTCGTAATGTAACGGCTTGTTCCGGGCAAACCACTCTCCTTCATCTCGGTGCACTCCAGGATAACCTGAACGCGATTTCCCTTAGCTTTCTTGCCTGCCATTGTATTAGTCTCCTATTACTTTAATGTCCTTCCAGTCTACAAAACCTTTAGCAACAGCCTGCTTCAGGGCAGCATCCAGACCGACCTTGTTAATCATACGCAGACCAGCGGCGCTGATCTTCAACTGAATCCAGCAAGCCTCCTCTACATAGTAGAACTTCTTGCTGAACAGGTTAACATCAAAGCTGCGCTTTGTGCGGTGCTTTGAGTGAGACACATTATTACCAATCTGTGCCTTCTTTCCTGTAATCTGACAAATTTTCGACATCTCTATCTACTTTTTTTGTGTTCCTTAATTGTAACTTATTCCAAACAGGGTGCAAAGGTACAAAAAAGATTAAAGATGAAAGATGAAAGAAGCAAGATTTCTCTTTCTCTTAATATTTTTTAACCTTCTAACTCTGCTGGCTGGGGTTCCGACTTCAGAAAATCGAGGAACATCTGCATGGCGGTATGGGTAGCGATGGCCAGATTGATGTCACGGCCATGATCCTCCTCGACCTTGTACGTCACCTGCTTGTCCTTAGAGCCACAAGCCAGCCAAATGGTGCCAATGGGAATCTCCTTGGGACCTCCCGTAGGACCGGCAAAGCCTGTCGAGGCAATGGCAAAGTCAGTATTCATGGCCTTGCAAGCGCCTGTCACCATCTGTCGGGCGACCTCCTCACAGACAGCCGTCTGCTCTTCAATGATCTGAGCGTCAACGCCTAACAGATTCTCCTTGGCCTCATCCACATAGGCAATAACACCACCCTTGAAGTATTTCGACGCACCAGGTATGGCAATGATGGCCTCAGCAATACGGCCACCCGTACAACTCTCGGCAGTAGCTACCGACTTATCCATCTCCCACAGCAGCTGGCTTACCTCTCTGCTGATAATCTTTGTTTCAAAATCCATAGTCTATTCTCTTTTTTTTGGTATTGCGATATTACGGTATTACTTCGGTATTACGATGTTACTTGAACGTTACTTTCGAGAAAGCAGGGGCATCAATCGAACAGAACTGCTTATCCAGATACTTATAATAGCCCACGATGCCTATCATGGCCGCATTGTCGGTGGTATAGCTGAACTTCGGGATATACACCGTCCAGCCATAGCGCTTGGCATGGTCATAGAATGCGTTGCGCAGTCCGTTGTTGGCACTGACTCCACCAGCCACGCCGACATGCTTAATGCCTGTCTGCTTAACGGCCAGACGGAGTTTCTTCATCAGAATGTCGACAATGGTCCATTCCAGCGAGGCAGCAATGTCCTCCTTGTGGATTTCGATGAAGTCAGGTTCCTCAGCCACCCACTTACGCAAGTTATAGAGGAACGACGTCTTCAGTCCCGAGAAGCTGTAGTTCAGTCCCGGAATGTGAGGCTCGGCAAACTGATAAGCCTTGGGGTTGCCCTGGCGAGCCAACCGGTCAATAATCGGTCCGCCGGGATAGCCCAGTCCCATCACCTTCGAGCACTTGTCAATAGCCTCGCCGGCAGCATCGTCGATGGTCTGTCCCAGCACTTCCATGTCGTTATAGGCATTGACCTTGACAATCTGTGAATTACCACCACTGACCAGCAGGCAGAGGAAAGGCAATGGCGGCTGATTCTTGTCTTCGTCGCCCTCCTTGATAAAGTGCGCCATCACATGTCCTTGCAGGTGGTTGACATCAATGAGGGGAATGCCTAACGAGCGCGCAAAGCCCTTGGCAAAATTGACGCCGACCAGTAGCGAGCCCATCAGTCCCGGTCCTCGGGTGAAAGCAATAGCCGACAGCTGTTCCTTCTTGATGCCAGCCCGCTTGATGGCTTCGTGTACGACCGGCACGACGTTCTGCTGATGGGCACGGCTGGCCAGTTCGGGCACCACACCACCATAGGACTCATGCACAGCCTGCGATGCCGTCACGTTCGACAACAGCACGCCGTCCTTCAGCACAGCGGCCGATGTATCGTCGCACGAGCTTTCTATTCCTAATATATAGATTTCTTTCGTCATCTCGTTATTACGTTATAACGTTATTACGAACTTAATACGACAACACTTCCACGCCGTGCTCGGTCATGAGCAGCGTATGTTCCCACTGGGCCGAGGGCATCTCGTCCTCCGAGATAACTTCCCAGCCATAGGGGTCGTCGGCATCGATAAACACTTTCCACGTTCCCATGTTGATCATCGGCTCGATGGTAAACACCATACCCGGAACGAGTATCATGCCGTCGCCACGCTGTTTGAAATGCGCCACGTCCGGTTCTTCATGGAAGTGGCACCCCACCCCATGGCCGCACAGGTCGCGCACCACGCCGTAGTGGTACTTGTCGGCATGTTTCTGGATGGCCTTGCCTATCTCATTGACACCATGCCACGGCTGGGCAGCCTCCATGCCTATTTCCAGGCACTCCTTGGTGACACGTACCAACTGTTCCTTCTCCGGAGTCGTCTTACCTATTATAAACATACGTGAGGCATCGGCATAGTAGCCATCCAGGATAGTGGTAAAGTCGACATTGATGATGTCGCCCTCTTCCAGAATGTCGTCAGCCTTGGGAATACCGTGACACACCACCTCGTTGATACTGGTGCAGACACTCATGGGGAAAGGCGGTGTTTCTTCATCGCCGCCATAGTTCAGACAGGCAGGAATGGCATTGTGTTGCTTACAATAGTCGCGGCATATCTGGTCTATCTCCAGCGTCGACATGCCTGCATGTATAGTTGCCCCGACAGCATCCAGCACTCCTGTATTGACGACACCCGCCCGGCGGATGCCCTCTATTTGTTCGGGAGTCTTAACGAGGTCGCGCGTCGGCACCTCAGCTCCTTTGTTCTCCAAATACATGATGCGCTTGTCCAGTTCCGTAGGCTGTTCACCCGGCTTGCAGCGCCATATTCTTTTTACCATAGTTCTCTAATTTGTCTGCAAAGGTACAAATAAGTGAGCAAAATGCCAAAACATTTTAGCAATTTGCTCACTTAACCTATTAAAAGATGTGAACTACTTCACCGTCTTCTTACCATTGACGATATACAGTCCATGAGGCAGCGCAGTATAGTCTGTGCCCATATAACGGCCGTCGAGGGTGTAAATGCCTGACTTGGGAGCAGCAACTGCATTAACAGTCACAATGCCCGTTGTAGAAGCCTTCAGCATCACCTCGTCCAAGAAGAAACGTTTAGAAGGCGTGAAGACTATTCTTGCCGTACCGGATCCCGACACTTTCACCGTATAGTCAGTCCACTGGCTACCCTTCATGGTCAATTGTTCAGGCACAAAGGCTACAGTTGCTCCTTCGGCAGACAGCCTCAATGCGGTTCCATCATTACCCCATGCTGCAGCCCTAAAGGTCAACGTAGCATCATTGGCCAACTTAATAGCTGGAGTCGTAGCAACGCCAACCGTCTTACCTGAACCGAAACGGGCACACTGGCTGCCACCATAATAAGCAACAGACTCCCAGCCGTCGTTGTCTGGTATGAAGGTACTGGATTTTCCTGCAACAGAACTACCCCAGTTATCATCATTGGCACCCGTTCCATTACAATTGTCGAACGACTCATAGAACAGATAGTCGCCCGTTGGAGTGCCGCTCTCGTTCAATGATAGCTTGATGGTTCCGTCTGCATTTTTGGTGATAGCAGTGATACCAATGGTTTTGGAGGAACCACTATAGGTTTTCAATGAATTAATCAGGTTCTTGCCGTTGCCATAGAGATTTTTATAACTTGCTGAGTAATTCATTTTAGCTCCATCAGCCGTTAATGCGCAGGCGCGTTTTTTCGACTGGGTATTGTTCAGCGTATTTGTATTCCAAGCATTATAGGAATAGTTGATGCGTGACACCAATAAACCAGATCCAAATGTCGAAGGATACCAGTCACCAGGTTGACGATTCTCGAAGATAAAGCTTTCTGACAGACTGTGACGGATGATATACGCCGAATTTTCTGCCAGTCCAAAAGGCGACTGTAGTGTTACCTCCTTAGCATCGCCTATCTCCTTCAGCTCCAGCCATCCCATGTAGCTCTTCTCATAGGCGTTATATCCCATAGGAGCTCGACATTCGTTATCCACATAAGCTCCTGTGTCCATAATTGACCAATGCCCAAAGGGATCGTCGCTATCATAGCTATAATCAGTGACATAGAAGTCGGGCAAGCCCAACGCATGGCCAAACTCATGGCAGAAAACCGCCATACCCATCAATTTATTATCCAGCAGTTCATTACCGACGAAAAAACTATTGAAGTGAACATTACTATAAGTACCCTGCCCTGCAGGATCTTCCTCCGCATCCCATTCACAGGGCCAGATACTATCCTCGCCACCACCAGTAGCCTCACCTTGACCAGCATAGAGCATACACATCAAGGGAACACCTTGCTTATGGTAGCTATCACCAGCGGGAACCACATATTTACTAAAATCCACACCCAATTGACTGATAGCAGCAGAGATCACATCGCCAGGCAGTTGATCCATGTTTATATCAATTTCGTCCTCACTTTTATCCTTACCATAGTAAGTTGAGGCTTTCGTCAATGTCACGATACCAACGACATCGAAAGTAGGAATGAACTGGCCGCCGCTCTGCGACTTGAAGTAGTCACGTACAGAGCCCTTACAGCCACTTTCTTCCTTGTAACCTTCCTGATTATAGAAACGTGTCATTTTCTCAACTGTCGTAGTACTCTTGAACTTCACATCCGAGAACTGTACCATCACTACGGGGATAGTATACTCACCGATACTGGGCACAGCACCGCGGCTCATGGTTCCCTTCTCGCCTAAACCATCGCTGGTCGTTGCATAGACGGCACGACGTTTGGCATACTTTGCGTCTATACGTGCCTGCCGCTTACCCATGACCGTTTCACGAGATACCTCTACATATCCCTGTTTTCCTTTTACATAGCAGGTGCCATCCTGAGCCTGCATCCAGTGTCCATGCTCATCACCAACGAGTGTCGCAATCACTTGCGTACCGTCAGCTAAAGTCAGCGTTTTCGACAGGCCACGCTTGGCAGGAACAGCCATCATCGTCATAGCAAAAGCCATGAACATCAATGTCATCAAACTCTTTTTCATTTGTGTTTTTCTTAGTTGTTAATCGTTGTACTTCTTGTTAAACATCATTCTTCAATTCGAGAGTGCAAAGGTAGACAATTATTTGATACAAACAAAAAAATCCTCGACTTTTTGCATACCTTTCCGAAATTTATGCTAATTTTGCAGGCAAAAGCATTATATACTATGAACAACATCGCTATTTTTACCCTCACATCTGAGTTGCATGATGCTCAGACCGTCAACGCTGCCACGCAGGAGTTTCTTTCGTCGCAGGGCATCCAGTACGACTTCCACGACGCCGACTACAGCAATTACGGCACGGCACCCCTTAATATAATATATGTACGCACGGGAGGAACGGAAGGACAGTTCCGTCGCCTGTTACCCCAGTTGACTTGCAGCCATGCGTCAAACGGCAAGAGCAACAAGCCAAGCGTCATATACCTGCTGACATCGGGCAAGAGTAATTCGTTGGCGGCATCGCTCGAAATCCTGTCCTATCTGCGCCAACAGGGCATCCGAGGTGAGGTCATCCACGGCACACCGGAACACATCACACGGCGTCTCCAGCTACTTGAACATGCGGCATTGGCATTACGCCAACTGCACGGTTGTCGTGTGGGCGTCATCGGAAAACCGTCCGATTGGCTCATCAGCAGTCAGGCTGACTACGATGCCGTTCGCCAACGCGCCGGCATTGACATCATTGACATTCCCATGCAGGAACTGCTTGACGAAATACAGCGCACGCCCTTGGAAGACCCGCAAATAGAAGGTGGCGAGCCACATATTCGCGAAGCGCTACCCGTTGCCCATCAGATATATCTTGCCCTGAAGACACTCGTACAAAAATACCAGTTACAGGGTTTGACCATTCGCTGTTTCGACCTGTTGACGGCTGTTCATAACACCGGTTGTCTGGCACTGGCCAGACTAAACAGCGAGGGATTATGTGCCGGTTGTGAAGGCGATGTCCCCACCCTGCTCACCATGATGCTCTCCCGTGCAGTAACAGGTATCTCCGGTTTCCAGGCCAACCCTGCGCACATCAATCCCGAAACGGGCGAGATGTTGTTTGCCCACTGCACCATCCCATTCAATATGGTGGAGCACTTTGAGCTGGACACACACTTTGAGTCAGGTATTGGCGTAGGCATTCGCGGCTACCAGAAGCCCGGCCCTGTTACCATCTTCAAGGTTTCCGGTAATCTATCACGCTATTTCTTGGCCGAAGGTCAACTGCTGCGCTGCGAAGGGAAGCCCGACCTGTGCCGCACCCAGCAAGTTATCCAATTGAACAACCCTGAACAGGCCCGTTATTTCCTCACCGACCCCATTGGCAACCACCACGTCATCGTACCTAGCCACATCGGTGAAATCATGACCGAACTACTAAACACGCTAGAGTAGCACGACACGTGCATACTTTCGTAATATCACACATTCACGGCACCGCAATGTGGACAGCGGCCTTTGTCCTGTAGCAAGGCACCGCAATGCCCACATTGGTAGCGGCTGTGGGTATGACGGCGATATCGGCCAAGGGCAAAAAAGATGTAGGCGATGAGCAACGGATAGCCTATATAATACAAGGTAAAGATGCTGAAGACAACATAGTCTACGGCACACACGGCGACAAGTCCACCCAGATAGAGTACGGCATCGTAGCGTGATGACATCAGGCGCAAGGTGTCCTGTAATGCTGCCAGAGAAGTAATGACAACAGCCCAAACGGAAGCAACGAACAATCCTAAGTGCAACGGCAAGGCAAAAGGATTGAGCGACGGATGGAAATAGTAATGGCGCCACGACTCTGCACCAAACAACTGGATGGTAGCATAGAGTGTGGCAGAAGCGGCTATGAGCAGACACAAGGCCATGGGATATGGCGAGTCGATATCATTGAAATGAACGATGTACGCCTGACGACGCAACAGTCGGCGCATGGCATAGGCTCCTCCTACCACAGCACAAAAGGCAAGGAATACCAGCAAATGAACATCAGAGAAGATGTCTATGAACTGCGAAATGGGATCGTCTGGCGAAACGCCTTGCAACAGTTCGCTTTCGCGTATCCAACCCTGTACAATCTCGTCGTGTGCCACCTTGACCCATACAGAGTCGATGCTATCCGTGGGCACCGTCTGAATGGCAGCGACCACAATACGCTCTCCACGTTCCACATACATCGTATCGAAGGCATAGTCGGGCAAAGCATCGGAAATCTGCAACTGGTCGGCCGTAACTACGAAGTTATAGTTCTGCGTGTAGTGATGAGTGGTCGAGAAAGATATGGAGTCCAGCTGATGCTGGGTCAGATCCCATGCATCGGGCGTCTGCTGACCATGATTATAGCAAGCGGTCAACAGGCACACCACCAATAACAGGACAATGTTCTTAATCAGCCGCATATACATTCATCTGACAATGTTTACAATCAAACTCCAAACGAAAGCGATGACCATCAGCCAATCGTAGGAAAAGCGGTTCCTGCCATTGGGGTTTCTGGCCACCGTGCTTAACGCAATAGCCCAATGAGAAGCGCAGGCAATGGCGACACTGCATCAGCGGTCCATCTCCACCCTTCAGCTCGTAGGCCGTTACAGCGTCAGCTCCATAGAACTGCTGCGACAGTCGGTTGCTGATATTATAAAGATAAGGCACGGAGTAAGCAGGAGCATGTTCAGGACTGTCTGCCTTTTTCGAAGGTATGGCACAGCGAGCACCGTTACTATTGTGCAACATTTCGTCTACCAGCTGGCGGCGAAGGTCGCTCAGCAGGCTGCTGGGAATAAAATAGTCAAAGCCGTCATCCACCTCTACAGCACTACATTCAAAAGGTGTGCCACCAAGTTTGGAAAGCTGGTGCACGATGTTGTCATATTGAGGTTTCTCAGCACGTTGGTGTTCACAAACTATGCTCACAGTAACGGCATTTGCAGTAAGGGAAAAACCTTCCGAAGTAACGTCCAAGCGCATGGAGACAGGAATCTTGCGCTCGCTGCTGGGGCGTGCTAACAGACGCTCAAAAGCCACATCATTGTTGCGATAGAGCGCCATACCCGGACGTAAGCTACGTGGCATTTGCTGCGGATAAAGACGGTTTCCCTCGGCACGGTTCACGCGGAAGCCCTCCAGTTCCTGACGACTGTTCAGAAAACAAAGTCCGTCGCCATTCGCAAAACTTGCTGTGCCGGCAACGTTGAACGAGTCACGACGTAATTCCTTGACGGAACCGACATACTCGCCCAATGCCTTGGGCGTGTCGGGCGAAAAGATATCGGGCTGGCGACCACTCAGTTCGCCATGATCCGTGTGCCTACAATTCAAGAAATAGTTGGTAAAGCCACGGTTAAAAGTCTTCTGGAGATTAGGAGTAAAGGTATAGCGGCAATGACCGGAGGATGCACGGCGATATTGCCCCGGATGGGCGGCGATATAAGCATCGAGCCGTTGGCTATAGGCTGCCACCACATTCTTGACATAGGAAACATCCTTTAGGCGTCCTTCAATCTTGAACGACGTCGCGCCAGCCTCTATCAGCTCTGCCAGATGGTCGCTCTGGTTGAGATCCTTCAGCGACAGCAGATGGCGCTGGTGGATGAGCTCTTGGCCGTTGCTATCGAGTAAATCAAACTTCATGCGGCAAACTTGAGCACATTGACCACGATTGGCCGAGCGACCACACAAATACTGCGAAGCATAGCATTGGCCGCTATAGCTGACACACAAAGCACCATGGACAAACACTTCCAGCTCGACATCAGGAACGGCAGCATGAATAGCTGCAATTTCCTGAATGGACAACTCACGGGCCAGTACCACACGACTGAAGCCCAAGTCGCGCAGCCAGCGCACCTTCTCGGCCGTTCGGTTGTCGGTCTGGGTAGAAGCATGCAAGGCGAAACCTACCCTCTGCCCCTCCTCAAGGGAAGGGAGCAACGACAGAACGCCCATGTCCTGCACAAGGATGGCATCGACACCAGTTTCTTGTAGGTCACGCAAAAGTTGGCGGGTGGCATCGAGCTCAGCATCGTAGAGGATGGTGTTGACAGTGACGTAGATACGCACACCGTAAGAATGGGCATACTGGCAAAGTCGGCGAATGTCATCGGTACTGTTACCAACGGCAGCGCGAGCTCCGAACTGGCTGGCACCGATGTACACGGCATCGGCTCCATGGTCTACGGCAGCCATTCCGCACTCCAGATTCTTGGCGGGTGCCAACAATTCCAACTTTCTGAGCGTATTCACTTGTCCCTTATCCTTTTCCACTAATTCCTTAGCCTATCTGACTGATATCGTATGGTGTCTCCTGATAGACGTAGTAGTTAATCCAGTTAGAGTATAACAGGTTGGCATGAGCTCGCCAGGTAACCAGCGGTCCCTTGTCAGGGTCGTCGTCAATATAGTAATGCCTGGGCAGGTCGACATCGTCACGAACTCCCCTATCCCTTCGGTATTCCGTATCCAGTGTCAACGGGGCATACTCCAGATGACCGGTAATAAAGAACTCGCGACCGTTGCGGGCCATGACCATACTCACACCGCTGTCGGGCGACTCGGCGATGAGTTGCAGATCGGGGCACGCCAATATATCCTCGCGGTGCACCTCAGTATGACGACTGTGGGGCATCTGGAATACGTCGTCGAAGCCTCGGAAGATGGGTAGCTGCAGGTCGAGGGCACGTTGTGGGAAAATGCCGAACATCTTCTTCTGGAGCGGATACTTAGGAATGCCGTAATGGTAGTAAAGTCCTGCTTGGGCAGCCCAGCAAATGTACATCGTGCTAAAGACATGAGTACGAGCCCAGGCAAAGATTTCCTGCATCTCCGACCAATAGCCAACAGACTCGAAGTCCAACTGTTCAACAGGAGCTCCGGTGATAATCATGCCGTCAAACTTTTCGTTGCGCAAGTCCTCGAACGAACGGTAGAACATCATCATGTGCTCAATGGGCGTATTCTTGGGCGTATGGCTCTTCAGTTTCATAAAGGTTATGTCCAACTGCAGCGGGGTATTCGAGAGCAGACGGATAAGGTCTGTCTCGGTGGTAATCTTCAACGGCATGAGGTTGAGTATCACGATACGCAGGGGACGAATATCCTGCATGTGAGCACGTGAGTCGTCCATCACGAAGATGTTTTCGTGCTTCAGTAGCTCAATGGCAGGCAGTTTATCGGGTAATCTTAATGGCATTTACTTCTTTTGTTAACGTTATGACGAGAGGTCGTTAATACGAAATTTCGATGTTAGGGGTTTACATGAAAGACTATCGCTGAGACATTGTCGAAACCGCCATACTCAACAGCTTTCTGGCAGAGCTGATTGGCGTCGGCTCCCTGAGCAAGAAGTTCCTCAATGGTTTTGTCGGGCACCATGTCATTGAGTCCGTCAGAACAGAGCAGATAGGTGTCGCCAGGAAGAAAAACCTTCGTAAAATCCATCATATCCAGAAACAAGTGCTTGATGCCTGCACCAATACAGTTGGTAATGACGTTGGAATGTTTCTTCTCGCCCGTCATGTTGTTCAAGGAGTGGTCTGTGGTCAACTGCTCCAAGTGTCCATCGCGGAAACGATACAGGCGACTGTCGCCACAGTTCATCCAGTAGACATGCCCTTCGTAATAGAGTACGCCGACAAGCGTAGTACCCATATCACGCAACTCCGGATTGCCATTGCCACGCGAATTGACGATATTATTGGCCGAATGCAACCACTCCGTCATCGTTTCGTGCACTTCCCCGGGAGCCATGCCTCGTGGCAGGTCACCCACATAATATTTCAAGTTCGACAGCACCAGTTCACTGGCGACTTCTCCGGCCCGATGGCCTCCCATGCCGTCAGCAAGAGCAATGACAAAGTGAGCATCATTCTCAATCATGAACTCTGTCTGGTAGGCATCGCTGCGAACCATTTTGTCGAAGGCCAGCACCATGTCTTCGTTATTGCTGCGTACGCAACCGATATGGCTGGCCGCCGTTAATACGATTCTACTCATCCTTATAACACTCCAAAATACAATTCTCTTTTCCTTTACCTTAATAATATATACGCGCGAAGATAGGCGTCCCGTCAGTTGATGCTTACCTGCAAGTTGATGTTTGCCAGCGTCACGATGTCACCCGCCTTCATGGTCATCGGCACGTCAGGCTGCAAGTCGCGCTGATTGAGCTTCGTACCATTGGACGAATGCTTGTCGATGATGCACCACCCAGAGTCCGGGCGGTAAATCAGCTGGGCATGGACACCGGAAATGTACATATTGCCCTCGAACAACTGGGCATAGGGGCCTTGTCTTCGGCCAATCACCGCACCATTGACGCCCACCATGCGAATGTCGAGCGTTGGGTTGTAGAGCGTCAGCGTAGGAATTCCGCTCTGCGAAGGCATTTGTGCTCCCTCGGCAGGACGCCGCGACACCACACTCTGCGGTAACACCGAGGGACCTGTATCGACGACGGAAGCCTGCTGCCGTTGCTCCTGTTTCTTCTGCAGCTCGTCAGCGCTAACCATCAGTCCGCCGCAATGCGTACAGCGTCGTCCCATTCCCACACGGCCACAACTGCTGCAATATACTAATGCCTCGCCACACTGGTCACAGTAGTACGAGCCGTCTTCTATTTCTTCTTTACAGTTTGGACAAATAATCATTACTTACTATTTGGCATTTTACAATTTGACAATCTATACATCCATGATGTCTTCTGGCATAATCAGCTGATAGGTCTCCTGCGTCACATTCTCAGGTGCCATACCGCTGACACGCATAGACAACTGCTGGATTGTAGCATCGAGCATGTTACGAATCTCACGGGCGTTGCCGAAGTTAGCGTCTTTGCTGACGACACGGCGACAAATGACATCGAGCAACTTGAACTCAGCCTCAGGCGACAGCTTGTAGTTGTCCTTCTGAGCCATTTTCTTGAAGATAGCCAACAGCTCGTCCTCGTTGTAGTCGTCGATGTGCATCTTGTGGGTGAAGCGGCTGGCCAGTCCAGGATTGACGGACAGGAACTGTTCCATCTCGTTCTGATAGCCGGCAGCAATGACCACGAACTTGCCGCGGTCGTCCTCCATGCGCTTCATCAGAGTGTCAATGGCCTCCTTGCCGTACTGGTCGTTCTCAGACGACAAGGTATAGGCCTCGTCGATGAAGAGGATGCCGCCCATGGCCTTGTCGCACATATTATTGACAATCTTCGGAGTCTCACCCATATACTTGCCGACCAGCGTAGCACGGCTGGCCTCGATGACACGACTGGTGGGCAGGATATCCATAGCCTGCAGCACCTCGCCCATCTTTCTGGCGACACTAGTCTTACCGGTACCGGGATTACCCGTAAGGATAAAGTTCATGGACATCTGCTGCACCTTACCGGCTCCCATAGCGGCACGCTGTTTCATGAACATACTCTGAACGGCCAGACGGCGTATCATGTTCTTGACGGAGCGCATGCCGATGAACTCGTCGAGCTCGTTGAGGACCTCGTCGAGCGGACGAGCCTTCTCTGCGGGTTCGATTTCCAAGTCGGCAGAGGTGATGCGGTACATATCCTCGTCCTTGAAGTCGGGATTGCCCATCATGCTCACCAGACGCTGGCTCTGCTTTTCCACGGCCTGGTCGAAGATGCGGCGAGCCTCACGGGCGTTGCCGAAGTTCTTGTCGCGCCGCAGGTAAAGCTGTTCGAACTGACGATGAATGGTGCCCTGTGTCTCCTCGTCAACAGTAAAGTTCTTGGCCTTGGCCAGGTTGAGGAAAATCTGCGTCAACTCGTCAGGCGTATAGTCATCGAAGTGGATGGTCTGCGTGAAGCGGCTCTTCAGTCCTGGATTGGTATCGATGAAGTCGTGCATGTTATCGGTATAACCAGCGACGATACAGATAAATTTACCACGGTCGTCCTCTAAGCGCTTCAGCAGGGTGTCAATAGCCTCGGCGCCGAAAGAGTCCTGATCGTTGGACTTGAGCGTATATGCTTCGTCGATGAACAGCACACCACCCAGGGCTGAGTCGATGAGCTGGTTGGTCTTGATAGCGGTCTGTCCGGCATAGCCTGCCACCAGTTTGGCACGGTCGGCCTCCACCAGTTGACCACGCGACACGATGCCCAGGGTGCGGAACACATCAGCCATGATGCGAGCCACGGTAGTCTTACCCGTACCGGGATTACCCGTAAAGACGTAGTGCTTGCCCTGGAAGGTATTGGTTTCTCCACGGCGTATCTGCAGGTTGAGGAAGGCTGCCAGATTGCTGATTTCCTTCTTGACACCCGCCAAGCCCACCAGTCCGTTGAGCTTAGCCAGACAGTCTTTGTAATCGACAGCCTGAGGTGCCTCGTAAGGAATATCCTTGACATCGATGGTCATCAGTTGGTCGTTAGACAGCGTCGAGATGTCAACCCCACGCAGACGCTCGGCCTGCTTGGCACAAATCTTCTCGAACAACTGGCGCATGGTGCGTCCATTGGCAAAGTCCTTGTCGCGCGAATTGTACAGTTCGGTAATCATCTTCAGCGTCAGCTCCTGAGCCTCGGGCGTAAACTGATACTTCTTCTCCTTGCCGAAGACCTGCATAATCTGATACAACTGGTCGGGCGTGTAGTCCTCGATATTGAGGAAGTAGCTGAATCGGCTGCGCACACCGGGGTTAATGCGGAACAGATTCTCCATCTCGGTGCGGTAGCCTGCAGCGATGACCACGAACTTGCCGCGGTCGTCCTCCATACGCTTCATCAGCTGCTCCAACGCCTGAGCGCCCTGCTGGTCGCGGTCGCCGCTGTTGCTGAGGGGTGCCAGCGTATAGGCCTCGTCGACAAACAAGATGCCGCCCATGGCCTTGTCGCACAGGGCATCGACCACTTTCGGCGTCTCGCCCTGATAAGGACTAACCATCTTCGAGCGGTCAACCTCAACGACGTGGCCACTATCCAGATAGCCGATGCTCTCCAGAATCTCGCCCAACTTACGGGCAATAGTGGTTTTACCGGTTCCGGGGTTACCGGTCAGTACAATATGGATGCCGACCTTCTCCTGTTCGCCAAGTCCGCGCTGGGCACGCTCCATATTGTTGTGGACGGTAAAGGCAATCTCCTTGACAGCCTTCTTGACCTCGTCCATACCAATATAGCGGTCCAAGTCGCTCAGGATGTCGTCCAGCGAGCGTTCCTCGGGTACATAGCCGCGAATATCTCCCTCCTCTACCATCTGAGCCTGTGTGCCACGACTGATAAACGAGGTAAAGATGTCCTCGGCGGTCTTCACGGCCAAATGGGCATAGCCAAAGGTTTCGTCCTTGACCTTCAGCTGATACTGGAAGAGACGCTGCAGTTTCTTGTCGGCCTCGGGCGAATAGGCTGCGATGCCATACTTCGTGCGGAGCTCCAGCTTGCAGATGTCACACAGCTCCTGGCAACCCGGAGTCGGCAGTCGGAAGGTGTACTTGAAACGGTTCTGAGCGGCAGGGTTGGCCGTCAGGAAGTCGTCAAGGCCCTTAGGCAGACCGGCGATGATGACAATGGGGTTCTCGTCCCACTTGTCCATCTCGACAAACAGCTTATCCAACGGGTTAACCTGATTGGAATAGCGGTCTGGCAACAGTTTCTGCACGTTGTCGAAGAAGAGGATGCCGTCACGGGCATTCTTCACATTCTCATCCCACTTGTCGACAAACCGCTGGTAGTCGACGGCATCCACCATCGTCAACTTGGGCTTGTCGATAATCTTATGTTGGTAGAAATAGTCACGGAGCACCTCTGCCAACGCGGTCTTTCCCGTACCCGTCTCACCGATGATGATGGTGTTGACACTCAGACGGACATTGATGACATCCTTACGTGAGTGCAGATAGGTATAGGTGTCGACGACGGTCTTCAGCTGCTGCTTAACCTCATCGAGGCCTATCATGCGGTCCAGCACGTTCTGTTGCACGAGCGGCTGTCCGCACCAGCGGCAGAATTTGGCTATCTGTCGGTTTTCCTTATGACAATGTTCACATATCATATCTTATATCGTTGCTTGTTTCTGCATCGTTATTATTCTTTCGGGTCTTCTTTAGCAGCGTCCTGCAGCTGTTTGACGACACCTTCTACCGAAGGCTTCTCGCCAGGCACCTTCATATCGCCCAACTTGGGACTGAATGCCAACAGTTCTAATAGTACGACCAGCGCCATGAGGCTCCAGAGGATATAGTGCATCACGGACTCGCCGCTGATGGAACGCACCTGGTTGTTGACATCGTCTAGAATGGCGAAGTTGGAGCCTTTGAAGCGGTACGACTTCTGCTTGAAGGTATAGTATAGTGGTTCCAACAGCGTCGTCTTGATGTCGTCATTCATCACGCCGTCAATCAGAAGATTGTCGCTCTTGGAGTCTGTGCGGAAGTCGGTAAAGTGACAAACCAGCATATAGAGGAGCGTCAGCAGGATGATAGCGACCTCGAACAGCGAAGGATAGTTTGCGTTGACGTATTCCAGCACCTTGACGGGAATCCACGATGTCATCAGACCCAACGCTCCGAACAGGCAGCAGAAGATGAAGCCATAGCCCTTGAAGAAGAATCGCAGGGCTACGATCAACGCCGAAATGCCACCCACGGGCAGGATAATAGCCAGCGTGGAGTGCTCCAGCAGGTTGGACGGGTTGTCAATGCCGACAACGAGCAGCAGGACGGCCCACACGGCACTCAACGCATAGAACACGATTCTCCAGAAATGCTCCTTGTTCTTTGCCTGCTTGTAGCCGTGCATAACCTCCTTGTACTTGCTGTCGGTCTCCTTCTTGGCATTGAGGAAGCGCCTATAGTACATCTGGTTCTGGTCTATCTCACCCAGTTTCAGCACCCATTCCTCCAGTCGGCGCTCGTAGCTGTATTGTTCTTCGAAGGCCTCATGGGGATCCTCATGGTAGTAGACAGACATCCATTGGCTCAGGGCTCCGTGTCGACAGGCCGAGAGCAACAGCGGGCGCAGGGTCAGCTTGTCGTGAACGCCACCTTCCGTCAGGTCGGTACCGTCCTTCAACTCTACGCCGTTATCCAACAGATAAGTCGGCTTTGCCCCCAGAATGCGACAGTAACGATAGGCTGCGGTGCGCAGGTCGTAGGCACTCAGACGTTCGCGGTTCTCCTCGCTCTTCAGGTTGAAGCAGGCCTTGGCTTCGTTGATTTGCTCAAACCAGCCATGTAACTGTGCAAAGTACTGGAAGCGACCATTAGCGTCGGCATAATCGGCAATACGCTCGGCAAAGGTCTTGGCATCCAGCGACTGCCATTCCTTGAGTTGTCCTGCCAGAACCTCACCCACCTTGTAGGGTGTGTCGGCCTCACGCAGGTCGTAGGCTACCTCTCGGTCAATATTGTACAGCACCCTGTAGCCCATCGACCGGCTGGGCTTCTGGCCCTGCATCATGATGCGCAAGGCCTCGCATGCCATCTTGTCTTCATGACTGTACATCCACGACAGCAGGCGGCCGTCGCTCAGACTCAGCCACTCGTCGTCACTACACTCCTCATAGCCGAAGGAATGGACAATCTCTGCCAGCGTGGACGAGGGGTACTTGGCCAGGAACGGTATCTCCGGGTCTATCTCGTAAACCAGTCGCAGGATGGCCACGCGGGGGTCTATGTCGCTCTCACGGGAGAAATAGCTGCGCAGCTGGTCTACCCGAGCCTTGGTGTGCGTCTCAATATAGAGGAATGCGTTGTCATTGGGATTGCGCAGAGCCATGATATACTCCTCCTGATAGCTCAGGATGGAGATGGCTACGCTGTGTATGTCGTCGCATTTGTTTCCGCGCAGGTCGGTGTAGGGATAGGTGGGCTCCATCACGTAGATGCTCTCCATCAGTCCTGCCCGCTGGTCGGCCGGATAGCGGTTGACGACAATTTCCTTGACTGCCGTGCTGAGCTTGACGTTACCGCATTGTTCCAGCCAGGTGGCAATGCGTCCGTTGTAGAAATAGCTCATGGCCAACTGCTCGTTTTCCAGCAGCAAGGGTATCAGTTCATGGACGTTGTCTGCCACGAGGTTCCGCTCGGGGTCAACGACGAAACTGCGGTACTTCAACAACGGCGACGAGATGTCCACCTTGACGTCCTCGCCCAGGAACCAGCGTTCCACCTCGTTATACCCCCATCGGCTGGCCGGATTGACGGCGGTGAGGCCCTGTACGATCATTTTTACGCGTTCGGGCAGGTCGTTGATGCGCGGCAGACGACCCTCGTTCTTCTTGCGCATCATGACACGTTCATTCTGCCCCAGCGGATTCTCGCCTAGCCAGAGCGTCATTAGGGTAAGGCCCAATGAATAGAAGTCTACGGAAGTCGTTATCTCCACCTCGCCGTCGATGACGTCATTATACATCTCAGGAGCGGCATAGAGCGGGGTTCGGGCCTGTGTCGTGCGATGCAGCTTTTCGTTGTTCTCCATCACGCTGGAGATGCCGAAATCGCCCAGCACCAGTTCCTTGTGTTCCTTGTCGCGGAAGAAGAAGTTGCCGGGCTTGATGTCCTTATGAATGACATTATTGTTATGGCAATAGGCCAAGGCGGCAGCACCCTGGAGGGCTATACGACGGAACTGATTGATGTCGCCGTTCAAGTCATAGTCGGCGAGCGTTCCGCCCTGCAGATACTCCATCAGCTCATAGTCGCGGTTCTTGCCGTCCACATAGGTCTTGCCGAAGTCGGTCACCTTGACGACCATCTCGAAGTTGAAGTTCTGGACAATGCGCAACAGCGTCTTCTGGACGTTGAAGTTGGGATAGTAAATCTTCAGCACCCTCTGCCCTTCCTGACCTTCCACCAGGAACACCTGCGCCTCGCCGGAATTGTCGCTCAAGCACTTGACGGCCCTATACGTTCTGCCTTTCAGGGTGAAGTCGGCAGCCTGCTCGTCGCCTCCTTGCTGTGTTGTCGTGCCCGGACGCAAGGTCTGGTCACCATTTGCAGCTGCTGGCTGTGGACTGCCGACGCGTATGGTTGCGGCCATGTCGGCACCTTGTGGGGACGGTTTCCCCGGCTGTGTATTTGTCAAGTCCATGGATTATTTATCGTCTTTAATTTCTTCAGTACTGTTCTGTCCCAGAATCACCCATTTGCCGCCCAAATGGGGCTTGGCACATCCGCACGGACTGCTGTGCATGGCGTGCTTCCAGTTGCACACCCAGGCCAGTCGGACGCCCTGTGGCTTGGAGGCCATGGCATAGTTGCGTGCCTTGACGGGCGATGTCATCTGAGGAACGGCCAACTTCTCAAGGATAGACGAGAGCATCTTCATCTTGACAGCCTTTAGCTGGTTCAGCTCCTCCTTGGTCATGCGATTGGACTCCACGGGAGGAATGACAGGTTGCGCCACGCCCTGATCCTTGGCCAACAGCGTCAAGACACGCTCACGCAACTGCATACTCATCTGCTCGCGGACCATGTCACGCTCGTTGTTGTAGGGCAATGCATTTTCCAACTGCGAATAGTCGCGAACAATCTCCATCAGCTCCTGATAGTCGGGATTCTTCTGCAACTCCTTCACCATTTGCTTGGCCTCGGCAGTCAAAGCTGTACCGCACTTCTTGCAGAAGGCGAAGTCGTTGAGGGTGTTGCACGTAGGACATACCATTCCGCCTCGTGGGCTGCCGCATTCGGGACAATAGGCCTCGTCGCCTTTCAGATGGGCTCCGCAATAGGAGCAGACATCTTTCTTGATGTAGTGATGGCACACCTCGCAGAAATCGGCATCGGGGTCAACCTCAGCACCGCAATGGGGACAGGTTGTCTTGTTGATGGGCTGTCCGCACTGGGCACAGAACATAGCCTCCGGCTCGTTGATGGCTCCGCAGTAGGGGCAAGCCTTTCCTGCGGCCTGTCGCTGCTGAGCTTGTTGCATGGTCTGCATCGGCCCCACGGGGTTCACGGACTGATCGTCACGCTGCCTCATTTGCTGTGGACGGGCGGTGACGTCGGCAGGAGCATTATTGAATGGATAATCGTTGTTCATTGCTATCGGGTTTTCAAAAGTCTCGGCAAAGTTAGCAAATTTTTCACAACTACACAAAAAAAACCGCCGTAAATTTCATTTACGACGGCATTTTCTCTCATTTCGTCTGCAATCTTTACCAGAGAGAGAGGCGTTTTTCCTTTGGAATGAACATCTTGTCGCCTTCCTTCACGCCATAGGCATCATACCAGGCATCGATGTGCGGCAGGGCTCCATTGACGCGCCAGCGACCTAAAGAGTGAGGATCGCTCTTCGTGCGATTGCGGATTTCTGCATCGCGGATATTGGCAGCCCATACACCGGCATAAGCCAGGAAGAAGCGCTGGTCGGCGGTCAGTCCGTCAATTACGGGCAACTGCTGACGCTTCGTGGCGTTCTTATAGGCATACCAGGCCACCTGCAATCCTCCGTGGTCGGCCAGGTTCTCACCCAGCGTCAAGCGACCGTTGGCCTTCAGTCCGGGCAACACCTCGATGGCCGAGAAGAAGTCTGCGTATTTATCAGTTCGCTCTGTAAAGTTCTTTCCGTCAGCTTCCGTCCACCAGTCGTGCATATTTCCTTCCTTATCGTACTGGCGTCCCTGGTCGTCAAATCCGTGGGTCATCTCGTGTCCGATTACGACACCGATAGCGCCATAATTGAAGGCATCGTCAGCTGTTGGATCAAAAAATGGAACTTGCAGAATACCAGCAGGAAAGCAGATTTCGTTCGTGGTAGGGTTATAGTAGGCATTAACGGTCTGCGGGGTCATGTGCCACTCCTCGCGGTCGACGGGCTTACCGGCCCTCTTGCTGATACGGTCAGCCACCCAGAAGCGGGAGCACTCCTCCATATTCTCATAGTATGATTTTTTCGCATCAATCTTCAAGGAGCTCAAGTCTGTCCATCGGTCGGGATAACCAATCTTGACATAGAAGGTATTGAGCTTCAGAAGGGCGTTGACCTTGGTGGAGTCGTCCATCCAGTCCTGGGCAGCGATACGCTCACCCAAGGCGATGCGGAGGTTCTCGACGAGGGTCTTCATGCGCTCCTTGGAGGAAGCGGGAAAATACTTCTGCACGTAGATGCGTCCCAGGGCCTCGCCCATAACACCCTGCACCTGGTTGGTGGAGCGGCGCCAGAGGGGATGGTCTTCCGTCTTGCCGGAGAACACCTTGCCGTAGAAGTCGAAGTGAGCCTGACGGACCTCGTCGCTCAGCGTGCCTGCAGCACCGTCTATCTGTCCCCACTCCATGATGTCGCGGTATTCGGCGGCAGTCATCGTGGCAAACAACTTATCAGCCGCATCGAGGAAGGCGGGCTGACCCACGACCATCTCCTGGATATGCTGGCTCTTGATACCCGTGGCGTTCATCTGCGTCTCTAACTGCAGATGGGGATAGCGGGCGGCAAACTCCTTGAGCGTCATCTTGTTGTAGTTGGCCTGCGGGTCACGCAGTTCGGTGCGCGACTTGGAAGCCTTGGCCAGCGCTGTCTCGATGCGCATGATGTTCTTCATCTTCTTCTCGGCAGCAGCCTTCTTGAAGCCGAAGAGCTGAAACATGCGAACGATGTACTTCTTAAAGCCCTCGCGAATCTTCACGGTGGCTTCATCGTTCTCCAGATAGTAGTCCTTCTGCCCCAGCGTCAGTCCGCCCTGCATGATGTTCAGGATGTTCTGCGAGGCATTCTTGTCGTCGGCAGCGATATAGGAGACAAACATCTCCGACTCGCCGTAGGGCATGAGGGCCAGCTGCTCCTTGAAGAGCTGTTCCTTGGTCTTGGCGGCCTCCAGTCGTCGGATGAGGGGCATCAGGGGCTCAACGCCTTCGCGGTCACGACGCACAGAGTCCATGGCCAGCTTGTACAGGTCGCTCAATTTCTGCTCTACGCTACCCTCTGGATAGGTATTGCTCTGCAACTCTTTCAGGATACCGTTGATGCGCTTGTTGTTGTCTTCGGCCAGACGGTCGAAGCTGCCGTAGCGCGAATAGGCAGCAGGCAGTGGGTTGGCCTTCATCCAACCGCCGCAGGCATACTCGTAGAAGTCGTCGGCAGGGCGCACCGTGGGGTCGAGGTCAGCGAGGCTGATACCCGAGCGCAGCTGTGCGGAAGCCGCCGTCGTCATTGCCAATGCCATCATTACTAATAGTTTTTTCATATTGTTTATTGATTAAGTATCTTTCTAACTTTGGAGCTGTCAGGCCAGGGTCTCTAATTCCTCAGAGAGCTGTTCCCAGCGCTCCACCTCCTTGTCCAGGGCGGTCTTGGTGGTGGTATATTCTGTTACGAGGGTCATGTCCGAGGCGTTCTTGGGTTCCATCAGCAACTCGTCCAACTCCTTCAGCCGGCGCTCCATGTCGCTAATCTTGCGCTCCGAGTCCTCCACGGCTCGCTCGGCCTTGCGCAGCGCCTTCTGCTGCTCCTTATGGGCGGCATAGTCCTGCTTGGGGGTAGGAGGCAAAGGACGAGAAGTGTCTGCAGCAGGGGAAGCCTTTCCCCCTTCCTTTGGGGAAAGGACGGGGTTTGGTTCCTTTTCCAACCAGTCATAGATACCTCCCAGGTGCTCTCTCACTTTGCCGCCGCCGAACTCATAGACCTTCGTGACCAGTCCGTCCAGGAACTCGCGGTCGTGGCTGACGATGATAGCAGTACCGTCAAAGGCTCGAATGGCCTCCTTCAGCACGTCCTTCGACGCCATGTCCAAGTGGTTGGTAGGCTCATCGAGTATCAAGAGGTTGACGGGCTCCAACAGCAGTCGGATCATGGCCAATCGGCTGCGCTCGCCACCGCTGAGCACCTTTACTTTCTTGTCGCTTTCCTCGCCGCCAAACATAAAGGCGCCCAGGATGTCGTTAATCTTCAGTCGCACCTCGCCCTTGGCCACGCGGTCGATGGTCTCAAAGACCGTCAGACTCTCGTCCAGCAGCTGGGCTTGGTTCTGGGCAAAATAGCCTATCTGCACGTTATGGCCTACCTTCAGGTGACCGTCGAAGGGAATCTCGCCCATGATACACTTCACGAGTGTCGACTTGCCCTCGCCGTTACGACCCACGAAGGCCACCTTCTCACCGCGGCGGATGGTCAGGTTGACGTTCTTGAACACCTCGTGGGCACCATAGACCTTGCGGACATCCTCGCAGATGACGGGGAAGTCGCCAGAGCGCAGACAAGGCGGAAACTTCAGGCGCAGGGCCGACGTGTCCACCTCGTCAATCTCGATGGGTACCATCTTTTCCAACTGTTTCACCTTCTGTTGCACCTGCACGGCTTTGGTGGCCTGATAGCGGAAACGTTCGATGAACTGCCGCATGTCGGCCATCTCCTTCTGCTGGTTCTCGTAGGCCCTGAGCTGCTGCTCACGACGCTCCTGGCGCAACTTGACGTATTCGTCGTACTTGACCTTATAGTCTATAATGTGTCCGCAGGAAATCTCCAAGGTGCGGTTGGTGACGTTGTTGATGAAGGCACGGTCGTGGCTGACCAGCACAACGGCAGTCGTCGGCTTGCCCGTCAGCAGTTCTTTCTCCAGCCAGCGAATGGACTCGATGTCCAGGTGGTTGGTAGGCTCGTCGAGCAGCAGCACGTCGGGGCGCTGCAACAGAATCTTGGCCAGCTCGATGCGCATGCGCCAGCCTCCGCTGAACTCGCTGGTGGGACGCTCCAGGTCCTCGCGGCGGAAGCCCAATCCGATGAGTGTGCGCTCCAGCTCGGCCTCGCAGCCCTCGGCGCCCATCATCATATAACGGTCATGCTCTTGCGTAAAGCGCTCAACCAGGGCCATATAGTCCGCCGACTCATAGTCGGTACGCTCGCTGAGCTGTCGCTGCAGGTCGTCCACGCGCTCCTTCATGCGGGCCACGTCGGCAAAGGCCTTCTGTGCCTCCTGGCGCACGGTGGTGTCGTCTTGCAGCACCATGACCTGCGGCAGGTAGCCCACCACCGTATCCTGCGGCACGCCAATGGTACCGCTGGTCGGCTTCTGTCGGCCACACAGGATTTTGAGCAGCGTCGACTTGCCGGCGCCGTTCTTGCCCACCAGGGCGATGCGGTCGCGGTCGTTCACCACGAAACTCGCCTCCCTGAACAACGGCTTGGCGCTAAACTCAACGCATAATGATTCTACGCTAATCAATTGTCAACTGTCAATTATCAATTACTGAACTCCGTTCTCGCGCAGTTTCTGTTGCCACTTCCAGGCGCTCTTCAGCACCTCTTCGGTAGGAGTCTCGGCCTTCCAGCCCAGCACCTTGTTAGCCTTGTCGACGTTGCCCCAAACCTGCTCGATGTCGCCCTCGCGACGGGGAGCGTAAGTCCAGTTGACCTTCACGCCAGTAGCCTTCTCAAAGCCCTCGACGACCTCCAGGGTCGACAGTCCCCTACCCGTTCCGATGTTGAACACCTCGACGGCTTCGGTCTCGGGCTTGTCGAGCACGCGCTCCATAGCCTTCACATGCGCTTTGGCCAGGTCGACGACGTAGATATAGTCGCGGATGCAGGTCTTGTCGGGCGTATTGTAGTCGTTGCCGAAAATCTTCAGCTGCTGGCGGATGCCGATGGCAGTCTGGGTGACGAAGGGGATGAGGTTCATGGGCACGCCGTTGGGCAACTCGCCGATGAGTGCCGATGGATGGGCGCCGATGGGATTGAAGTAGCGCAGGATGATGCTCTTGATGGGAGCTCCGCTATGGATATAGTCCTGAATAATCTCCTCGTTGATCTGCTTCGTATTGCCATAGGGCGACAGGGCCTTCTGGATGGGAGCACTCTCCGTGACGGGCAAGTTCTCCGGCGTGGGCTGGCCGTAGACGGTGCACGACGAGGAGAAGATGATACCCTTCACATTGTATTTAGGCATGAGCTCCAGCAGGTTGATGAGCGACATGAGGTTGTTGCGGTAGTACATCAGCGGCTTCTCCACACTCTCGCCTACAGCCTTCGAGGCAGCAAAGTGGATGATGCCCTCTATCTTCGGATACTGCTGGAAGATGCGCTCCAGGGCGTCCTTGTCGCAGCAGTCTGCCTCGACAAAGGCCGGACGCTTGCCGGTAATCTTCTCGATGCCGTCCAGCACCTGGATGTTCGAGTTGGAGAGGTTGTCCACGATAACCACCTCGTAGCCTGCCTCCTGCAGCTCTACGGTGGTATGGCTCCCGATGAATCCGGTGCCACCCGTCACAAGAATTGTCTGTTTCATGTTCTTATTTAATTTATGTTTCTGCTTTTAGGCCACAAAAGTACAAAAAATCCCCGAACCGTGCAAGCGATTCAAGGATTTTCTTTCGTGAGGGAGTGGGTATATCTGTTTTGCCTACAGGACACAAAAAAACCTTCCGTTGTGGAAGGCTTCTCTGCGGTGCGTACGAGACTCGAACTCGTGACCTCCTGCGTGACAGGCAGGCATTCTAACCTACTGAACTAACGCACCAGAATGTTGCATCTTTCTTGATTGCGGGTGCAAAGGTACGGACTTTTTTTCATCCCACCAAATATTTTTGCAACTTTTTTATAGAAATCTTTGCATTAGCACCGCATCGACCCACTCGTGACCCCTCTGAAGCCACTCGCGGAGCACACTTTGGCGCACAAAACCAGACTGAGAGAACAGTTGCAGGGCGGGCTCGTTGTCTGCGGCAATGACGGCATAGAGCTGGTGGAGGTGCAGCGTCTGGAGGGCATAGTCGGCCAAAAGGTCTAACGCCTGGCGGCCAAATCCCTGCCGGCGGTGGGGCTGCATGACGATGATGCCTGCCTCGGCGCGCTGGTGCTGCGGGTCGAAATGCACGAGGTCGGCCATACCCACCACCTCGCCTCGGTCGTTCTCCATCACCAGCCGCACCTGGCGGTCGGCAAAGACATCATCGCTGCTGGTGGCAATGTAGTCGTGCAACGTATAGCGGCTATAGGGCACATTGGTGGTCCCGACATGCCAAAGGCTGCGGTCGTTCTCAATCTGATAGAGCAGGTCGAGGTCTTCGGGTTCGATGGCTCGTAGTTTCATCACTTCTATAAATACTTTAATGTCTTAACTCCTCAAATGTTCCTTCTTTACTTTGTTGGGATTGACAAAGCGATGCAGCTGGTCGCCCCACATGCTGACGAGGGCCAGAAAGGCGCGGAAGTAGATGGCTGTCTTGATGGGCAGCGAAAAGACGAGGCTCAGGTGTCCGTAGTGCTTGCGGAAGAAGATGAGCATGGCCTGATAGAAGGTGTGGACGTAGCGGAACGACGACTTCTGCGTGGACTCGCCCTTATAGTGGACGATGTCGTAGGGCAGGTACCAGTTCTGCCAGCCGCCCTTCAGCAGGCGATAGCTGAGGTCGATGTCCTCGCCGTACATGAAGAAGTCTTCGTCGAGCAGTCCCACCTGGTCCAACGCCTTTCTACGCAGCATGCAGTAGGCACCGCTGACGACCTCGATGCGACCGGGTTCATTCCACGAAAGGTGGCTCATGTAGTAGCGGCGGGTGAAGCCCAGCATCTTGAGCATGGACACCCACGGCGTAGGAATGGCACGGCGCGACTCGGGGGCCGGCACACCTTCACGTGTCAGCATGCGGACCCCTGCCCCACCCGCCTCGGGATGGGCGTCGAGAAAATCCAGCGTGCCGCGGATGGTGTCTTCGTAAACCACCGTGTCGGGGTTGAGCAGCAGGACATACTCCGACTGCGACCGGCGGATGGCCTGGTTGTTGGCACGGGCAAAGCCCACATTCTCGCTATTGGCCACGAAATGCACCTCAGGATAGCGCGGCTGCAGGGTCTCCACGGTGCCGTCGCTGGAGCGGTTGTCAACCACAAACACCTCGCCGTCGATACCTTCGAGGGCTTTACGGACGCTCTGCAGACACTCGTCCAACAGGCGGCAGACATTGTAGCTGACGATGACTACTGCGACTTTCTTTGTGTCCATGCGAAGGGTATGCAAATGAATAAGACGATGGCCATGTAGAAGAACGGCGTGGTGCGATAGTAGGCATATAGCGCAAGGTTCAGCACCAGCGGCACGGCAACAAGGCTCAGGCGCACCGCACGGCTCTTCCTGTACAGACGCGCGCTGAGATAGGCACAGAGCAGCGTCGCCAACTCCATGACCGTCGTCAGTATAAATAATGTTGTTTCGTTGTTCATTCTTTATTTCGTATTTCTTACTTCTTACCTCTCAACTCCCCTTGAACTCCGTGCGGTTCAGGATGCTTCGACCCAGCGTCACCTCGTCGGTGTACTCCAGCTCGTCGCCCACCGAGATGCCGCGGGCAATGATGCTCAACTTCACATCCGTAAAGGGTGCCAGTCGGCGGAAGATGTAGAAACCCGTGGTGTCGCCCTCCATCGTGGAACCGAGTGCCAGAATGACTTCCTTGACACCGCCGGCCTTGACACGCTCCACCAGCGAATCGATCTCCAGATCGGCAGGACCTATGCCGTCCATGGGCGATATGACGCCACCCAGAACGTGATATAGTCCCGTAAACTGCTGCGTGTTCTCCACGGCCATCACGTCCTGGATGTTCTCCACCACGCAGATGGTCGACGCGTCGCGCCGAGGGTCGCTGCAGATGGGACAGGTGTAGCTGTCGGAGATGTTGTGGCACACACGGCAACGTTTCACCTCCCGGCGCATCTTAGCCACAGTATCGGCAAAGCGCACCACCTCGTCGGTATCCTGGCGCAACAGGTGCAGCACCAGTCGCAGAGCTGTCTTGCGACCGATTCCCGGCAGCTTGGCGAACTCTTGCACCGCCTGCTCCAAGAGTTGGGAGGGATATTGTTGTTGTATCATTTATCTTTGAACTTTAAACCGTTTGACTTGTCAACTCTCAATTTCACTCAGTTCGAGCCAGCGCATGGACTTCTCGTCCAACTCGTCCTTCAGCACGGGCAGACGCTTGCTCAGGGTGGTTATCTCGTCTACGCTGGTCGTGCCGCCACATAGTGCCTCTTCTATCTGCCGCTGCTCGGCCTCCAGCGCCGTAATGTCATGTTCCAGCTGCTCCAATTCGCGCTTCTCCTTATAGGATAGCTTGCGCTTAGTGGGCGTCGCCGTCTGCCGAGGGGCCTGATTGTGATCGACGGGCTGTGTCTTCTCAGCCTTGACATTTCTCTCGCCTTTCGACTCCGACTGCTCGCTGCTGAACTTCTCCCATTCGCGGTACTGCGTATAATTGCCTGGGAAGTCCTTGATTTCGCCCTGGCCCTTGAATACCAGCAGGTGGTCCACGACCTTGTCCATGAAGTAGCGGTCGTGACTCACCACGATGACGCATCCGGGGAAGTCCTGCAGGTACTCTTCCAATATCTGCAGCGTCACGATGTCAAGGTCGTTGGTGGGTTCGTCGAGCACCAGGAAGTTGGGGTTCTTCATCAGCACGGTACAGAGGTACAACTTGCGCCGCTCGCCACCGCTGAGCTTATAGACATAGTTGTATTGTTGCTCGGGCGTGAACAGGAAATACTGCAGCAATTGCGAAGCCGACAACTTGCGCCCACCACCCAGGTCCACGTAGTCTGCAATATCCGTTATAACGTCAATAACCTTTTGGTTCTCATCGAATTGCAATCCTTCTTGCGAGAAATACCCGAAGCGTACTGTATCGCCGATAACAATGCGCCCCGCATCGGGTTGCACCAGTCCCAAGAGCATCTTAATGAAGGTCGACTTGCCTGTGCCATTGCTGCCCACGATACCCATCTTCTCGAACCGCGAGAAATTGTAGTAGAAGTCCTTGAGAATGACGAGGTCGTCGTATTGCTTCGAAATATACTGGCACTCGAAAATCTTGCTGCCAATATAGACATTGTTGGCCTTCAGCCGCAACTGACGCTCCTCCAACCGTTGCTTGGCCACCCGCTCCAGCTCGTAGAACGCATCCTCACGGTACTTCGCCTTATGGCCACGGGCCTGCGGCATGCGACGCATCCACTCCAGTTCCGTGCGGTACAGGTTGTTGGCGCGAGCAATCTCAGCCCGTTTGTTGTCAATGCGCTCCTGACGCTTCTCCAGATAGTAGGCATAGTTGCCGCGATAGGTATAGACGGTCTTATCGTCCAGCTCCAGGATGACGCTACACACGCGGTCCAGGAAGAAACGGTCGTGGGTGACCATCAGCAGCGTGCGGTTGCCACGCGACAGAAAGCCCTCCAGCCACTCAATCATCTCCAAGTCCAGATGGTTCGTCGGCTCGTCGAGTATCAGCAGGTCGGGCTCCGTCAACAACACGTTGGCCAGCGCCACACGCTTCTGCTGACCACCAGACAACTGCCCCATAGGCTGCTGCAAATCCCTGATTTTCAACTGAGTCAGCACTTGCTTGGCCTTGAGAACCTTCTCGGGGTCGCCCTGATGGTTAAAGCACGCATCGAGCACACTTTCTGAGGGGTCGAACTGGGGTGTCTGCTCCAGAATGCCCACCTTCAGATCTCGACGGAACACGATGTCGCCACTATCATAACCCTCCTTGCCGGAGAGTATCGACAGCAGCGTCGACTTACCCGTGCCGTTCTTGGCTATCAGCCCCACCTTCTGCCCTTCGGCAATGGAGAAGCTAATGTCGCGAAACAGCGTCAGGGCGCCGAACGACTTCGTCAAGTGTTGTACGTCGAGATAGGGAGTCATTTTTTTATTTCGTTATTTCGACATTCCGTTATTTCGATAGCTCGCTGTTAATCTGCTCGATGTAGTTGAGTACGTCGTCCCTGCCCTCTTTCTTCTCCGCAGAAGTCAGGAACATCGGAGGCATCTCCTCCCAGGTTTCGGAAAGTGTCTTCTTATAGGCCTCCATCGCCTGGCGGCACTTGTTAGGCGTCAGCTTGTCGGCCTTGGTAAAGACGATGCTGAACGGAATCGACGACAGTCCCAACCACTCCATGAACTCCAGGTCTATCTTCTGCGGCTCCAGGCGGATATCCACCAGCACGAAGACATTTACCAACTGCTGACGCTGCAGAATGTAGCCGCGAATCATCTGGTCCAGCTTGTCCACCTCTTTCTTTGAACGCTTGGCATAGCCGTAGCCCGGCAGGTCCACCAGGTACCACTCCTTATTAATAATAAAGTGGTTGATGAGCAGCGTCTTGCCTGGCGTTGAACTCGTCTTGGCCAGTTTCCTGTTGTTCGTCAGCATGTTGATCAGACTCGACTTGCCCACATTCGAACGGCCAATAAAGGCATACTCAGGCTTTGTATCCTTGGGACACATCGATACCATCGGCGCCGACAGGGTAAATTCCGCTTGCTTGATTTCCATACTATCACTATTTTGCGTGCAAAGGTACGATTAAGCGAGCACAAAACAAAAGAATTTTTCTTTTTTTTGTCGAGCATGGGTACTTTCGCCTGAATTATCAGGCAAAGTTTACTAAATTTTATTCTAATTCCTTTGCAGTTTCAAAAATAATCGCTACCTTTGCACTCGAATTTCAGAGAAAACGTGTTTCCGTTCCCGCGAAGCACTTTATTTCCAAACATATTCAATCCAACATCAGAATTTTATAACGAATTACTGTATATATTATGTACACGAAAGAAGAATTAGAGAAACTGCCTATCCCAGAACTGATGGAGATAGCCAGCGAATTAGACGTCAAAGTGTCGCAAAACGACGAACTGGAGACCGTCATCTACGCCATCCTGGACAAGGCCGCTGAGAATTCGGCTGCCGGTGTACCGACGCCCAAGCGTAAACGCACCCGCATTGCCAAGGACAGCAAGGTCTATACCGTCAACGGCTCGGACGGCGAGAATCTGGACACCAAGGGCCAGAAGAAGAAAGCCGCTAAGAAACCTTCGCTCGACTCACTCTTTGCCGAGCAGGAGGCTGCCGAAGCCGCTGCCGCCGACGCGCTCGCTGTCAACGATTCCCCCGTTGACACTCCCGCCGAAGAAAAGCCCGCTCCCAAGAAGCGTGGCCGCAAGTCAAAGAAGGAACTCGAGGAGATTGCTGCCGCCGAAGCTGCCAAGCAAGCCGCCGAAGCCGCCGAGGCCACTGTGGTCAACGGTTCAGCCGTTGACACCCCCTCTGCCTCCCTCGCTGTCAACGGTTCCCCCGTTGACGCTTCTCCCGTCGATGAGAACCTGATTAGCCAGTTGCAGGAGAAAATGGCACAGCACAACCAGGAAGTGGCCATGGAAGCAGAAGCTAACCCCGATGGTGTCTGGGAGGGAGACCCTGGCGACGGAACGGACTTCATTCCCGTCATCGACCTGCCCATCGAGGATCAGGCTGCTATTCCCACGCTGGATATCTTTGATCGTCCCGTTGTACAGCAGATGCAGCAGGAGATGCCCGTTGCACCCGCTCCTATCGCCAGCAGCCAGAAGCAGACCGAGCGTTTTGACTTCGGCAACCTCATCACGGGCAATGGTGTACTGGAAATCCTACAGGACGGCTACGGTTTCCTGCGCTCAAGTGACTACAACTACCTGTCGTCGCCCGACGACATCTATGTGTCACCCCAGCAGATTAAGCGCTGGAGTCTGAAGACTGGCGACGTGGTGGACTGCACCGTGCGTCCGCCCCACGACAACGAGAAATACTTTGCCCTGAACGAGGTGATGACCATCAATGGCCGACAGCCCCAAGAGGTGCGCGACCGTGTCAGCTTCGAGCATCTCACACCGCTGTTCCCCGAGGAGAAGTTCACCCTTTGCGGCGACCCTGCCACCACCAATCCCTCGGTGCGCATCGTCGACCTCTTCTCACCCATCGGTAAAGGACAGCGCGCCCTCATCGTGGCTCAGCCCAAGACCGGTAAGACCATCCTGATGAAGGACATCGCCAACGCCATCGCAGCCAACCACCCCGAGGCCTACATCATGATGCTTCTCATCGACGAGCGCCCTGAGGAGGTTACGGATATGGCCCGCACCGTCAACGCCGAGGTCATTGCCTCAACATTCGACGAGCCTGCCGACCGCCACGTGAAGATTGCCGGCATCGTGCTGGAGAAGGCCAAGCGCATGGTAGAGTGTGGACACGACGTCGTCATCTTCCTCGACTCTATCACCCGTCTGGCTCGCGCCTACAATACTGTCAGCCCTGCCAGCGGCAAGGTGCTTACCGGTGGTGTTGACGCAAACGCCCTGCAGAAGCCCAAGCGCTTCTTCGGTGCAGCACGAAACATTGAGGGTGGCGGTTCGCTGACCATCATCGCTACAGCCCTGACCGACACCGGCAGCAAGATGGATGAGGTGATCTTCGAGGAGTTCAAGGGTACGGGTAACTCTGAGCTGCAGCTCGACCGCATGCTGGCCAACAAGCGTGTATTCCCGGCCGTCAACCTGGTACTCTCTTCTACTCGTCGCGATGATCTGTTGCAAGACCAGACTACGCTGAACCGCATGTGGATTGTCCGCAAGTTCATTGCCGAGATGAACCCCATCGAAGCTATGAGCACCATCCGCGACCGTCTGGTGCAAACCCGTTCCAACGAGGAGTTCCTGTTGTCCATGAACGGTTAATGGTTAATGATGGAAATCATTCAGAAATACTTCCCCAACCTCAGCGCCGAGCAGCAGCAACAGTTTGCTGCACTCGATGCGCTGTATAGGGACTGGAATGCCAAGATTAACGTCATTTCGCGCAAGGACATCGACAACCTCTACGAGCACCATGTGCTGCACTCGATGGCCATTGCCCGCATGGTAAACTTCCGTCCCGGCACCCGCATCCTCGACTTCGGTACGGGCGGCGGATTCCCCGGCATACCCTTGGCCATCCTCTTTCCCGAATGCCAGTTCAAGCTTATCGACGGCACAGGCAAGAAGATACGCGTCGCCCAGGAAGTGTGCAACGCCATCGGCCTGAAGAACTGCCACCCCGAGCACCTGCGCGGTGAAGACGAGAAAGGCCGCTATGACTTTGTTGTCAGCCGAGCCGTCATGCCCCTGCCCGACCTGGTCAAGATTGTCCGCAAGAACATTGCCAAAGAAAGCAAGAATGCCCTGCCAAACGGCATCCTTTGCCTGAAGGGAGGAAACTTGGAAGCCGAGCTGCAGCCTTTCCGTAAGATTGTGGAATCTGCAGGACTCAGCACTTGGTTCTCCGAAGAATGGTTCAAGGAGAAACACGTCATTTACCTGCCTCTGTAAAAAGAGGTAAGCGGTAAGAAGTGAGAGGTAAGAGGTTAGCGAAGATAGGGATTATACCGTAACTCATCAGCTATCGTGCTTTGTGGTCCATGACCAGGGAGCACGATAGTTTCTTTTGGCAGCTTAGCAACAACATCACGCAGGCTCTTCTCCATCTCTGCCCACGAGCCTTCAGCAAAATCGGTACGACCGATGCTCATGCGGAACAGAGTGTCGCCTGTAAAAGCGGTATGCTCTTCAGCGCAATAGAAGAGGCACGAACCATGGGTATGACCTGGAGTCTGCAATACCTGTAACTGATGGCTGCCGAAGGTAATGACGTCGCCATTGCCCAGCAGACGGCCTGCGGAAGGCTGGTCGGCAGGAATCTCGATACCGAAAATATCTCTGGCCTGTTCGGGCAACCGCTCCACCAATTCTTGGTCTTCAACGCAAATCTCCACCTTTAGGCCGTACTTCCGGAACATGTGGGCATTGCCGAAGTTATGGTCCAGGTGACCATGGGTTGCCAACAGATGAAGGGGCTTCAGCTGGTTATCGGCAATGTAATGGTCGAGGGCGGCAAATTCCTCTTCATACATGGCACCACAGTCAATAATGACACACTCGCGGGATTCGTCACTTACCACGTAGCAGTTTTCCTGCAACGGATTGCACTCTATTCTTTGAACGTTGAACATGAAATGTTGAGCTTGATGATTACACGATAAGCTATCAATAGTTCACTTTAATCTTCTTGCCTTTGCTCTCGTTCTGAATACGGTCTAAGGCCGTGACGACAAAGACATATTTGCCTGGCTCCATAGCCGACAACTCGTAGTGAGGCTGGGTGGTGACGGTAACAATCTTGGAAGGATTGTCCGTATCAATGCGCTCTCCTTTCTGGAAGCAATAGACGACATAGCGTGCTGCAATATCACCCCACCCTTTGGCCTTAGGCTCCGTCCAGCAGAGCACTCGCTGCCCATCAGCATCAATCTCCTCCAGCTTTCTCACCTTGCCAGGAGTCTTCTTGTCTATCCACGGAGCCAACGGCTGCAGGGCCGGTGTGTTCCAATAGACCTTGCGCAACGAGGTGCCATAGTTGCCGACATTGTCGACGGCAGCCTTGGCATACCACAAGACAGTACCCTTAACATTCTGCATCTGCTCGTGCAGCATCATCTTGGCATGCAGCTGGTGACGATTAGGCTGCTGGGGATCAGGATGATTGACGGTACGCTCTACATCCTCTCCAATATAAAGAGGTACGCGCGTGCAATTCCTGTTCCACCAATGTATCAGCTCATCGTAGTCGGCTGCCTTGTGACCAATCTCCCAATAGAGCTGCGGCACACAATAGTCTATCCAACCTTCGTTAGCCCACAGCAATACGTCGGCATACAGGTCGTCGTAGTTTTGCAGACCATTGGTTCGGCTGCCGTTGGGATCGTTCCTTTGATTGCGGTAGATACCGAAGGGCGACACGCCGAACTTCACCCAGGGCTTCGTCTGGTGGATGGTCTCGCCAAGCTGTCGGATAAACTCGTTGACATTCTGACGGCGCCAGTCACCCAAAGACAACGACAGGTCGGCACGCGCCGCATAGTCGGCCTGATCGGGAATGGCAACACCCGGCGTAGGATAAGGATAGAAATAGTCATCGATATGCAGTCCGTCCACATCGTAGCGGCTGACAATGTCGCGCACCACCTCACAAATGTAGTCTCGACTCTGCTTCAGCGCGGGGTTTAACAACGTCAGGCCGTCGTACTCGAAACACCACTCGGGATGCTGGCTGACCACATGGTTCGAAGCATTGGCATGAGGCGTCTTGGTCTTGGCACGATAGGGATTAATCCAAGCGTGCAACTCCATTCCGCGGCGATGACACTCGGCCACCATCCATTGCAGGGGGTCCCAATACGGTTGGGGAGCCTGACCCTGCACGCCAGTCAGGTAGTAGCTCCAAGGTTCTATATTGCTCTGGTAGAGGGCATCGCACTCAGGACGCACCTGGAAGATAATGGCATTACAGCCATCCTTCTGCAACTCGTCCAGCTGATAGCGCAGGGTTTTCTGCATCGTCTCCGTGCCAATACCCTTGAACTGACCATTGACACTCTGAATCCACGCGCCACGGAACTCACGCTTCTGCTGGGCCTGAACACTCAGAGCCAACAACAGACCAAAAATAAGCAATAACTTCTTCACGTATCCTAATCTTAAATTCTAATCTTTCAATTCTAATCTCTCAAAGAGTTTCCCCGTCCAGTCTTCGCCGTTCTGCGGCTGTAGGGTCAGCATACCCAGTTGACTGGCCGTTGCCACATTGCGCGGTCCGTCGTCAACGAACAACACTTCCGAAGCAAATGTCTTCTCGTTACGCAATACCTCACGGAAAATCTGCTCCGAGGGTTTCATCATCTGCATCTGATAACTCAGATAGCAATGATCGAAATAGTACGACACGGGATGACCCTCACCATCGAAAGCTGGACTCTCGGCCCACTCCATCATATAGGGATTGGTGTTCGACAGCAACAATACACGATAGCCCTGTTCCTTCAACTGCTTCAAGGCCTCCAGGTTTCGTTTCGGAACCTCCAAGGCATACCCTTGCCAGGCGTGAGCACAGGCCTCGTGGCTCACCTCACGGCCTACCAGCAGGCTGAATTCTCTGCGGAAGTCTTCATCGGTTATCAAACCATGCTCCAGGTCACCGAAGATGCCACTCTGCGTATAGCTGTCCAGTCGCTTCTCGGCGTCCGCCAGTCCCAAAGCCTTAAAGCGGTCTACGGCCTGCTGCGGATCGAGCGTGATAACAACGCCCCCCAAGTCGAATAGTACGGTTCTTATCTGATTCATTCCAAAATCATTTATTTGTAAACCTTCATCGCTCTATCCATTTCGCGACGGTCTTCTTTTTCCTTCAGTGTCTGACGCTTGTCAAACTCCTTCTTACCCTTACACAAGGCAATGTCCATTTTGGCACGTCCCTTCTCGTCGATAAATACCAGCAACGGCACAATGGTATAGCCCGTCTGCTTGGTGGCTGCCGCCAGACGATTGATTTCCCTGCGAGTCAAAAGCAGCTTGCGGTCGCGCTTCAGGTCGTGGTTGTTGTAGGAGCCATAGAAGTAAGGAGAAATATTCATACCCTTCACCCACAATTCGCCATTGATGATGGTGCAGTAGGTATCCACCAGCGATGCCTTGCCCAGACGAATACTCTTAATCTCTGTACCTGTCAGCACAATGCCCGCCGTAAACTCCTCAATGAAGAAATATTCAAACGAAGCCTTACGGTTCTTAATTTGTATAGGACTCTTCTTTCTAAGTTCCTCCTGTTGTTTATTCATATTACTTTAGCAAACTTGTCGATGTGTTCATCGATATAGTGAGCGACATCTGCTGTCCATGCTTCTTCCTGGTCGACAAAGAGGTCGTCCATGTCGTCGAACTCCGGGAACTGCTCAAACAGCGCCATAAACTCCTCATCCGAGCAGTCACGTTCTATCTGTTCGTGATACTTATTATATAAAGTATGCGCATCGTACACCAGCTTCGACAGTTCCTTCATGCCCCACAGTTTGACAGCCTTGGCAAAGGGATTCTTGAAGATAAAAGGCCCGTAGCCGTTATGTATCAGCTGCACAAAGCCACCGTCCATCACCTCTTGGTGTAGCGCATCCCATGCCAGCAACGTTATCTGGTCGCTGTTCAATTCGCCCAGTGTCTCTGTCGTCAGCTCACCACCAATGGTCTCCTTGATAGCCGTAACGAAAGCAGCCACGAAGGCATCCATACCCTCGCCAGCTGCTTGCCTCAGCACAGCATCACTAATCATTACTTCTTTCATACAGGTTGCAAAGGTACGAAATTAATTTTAATTTTCCGTTATCTGATACTTCTTTTTGCGCTCGCGCTTCGCTTTCTGTGGAATACCACTCGGTCCGGAAACGGCAGAACGAATGGTCTTTACGCCACGATAGCCGTTCCAGCGGTCGTGAATCCTGCGGACATAATCGACCGTCTCGGAGCCTCGCATATAGCCGTTACGGACAACGGGGTCGTTATAGTATTGCGCCTGTTGCAAACCCAACACGAAGGGTTCGACGTCACGCCACATTTTATCGTTACGTCCATGTTTACGCGCCAAAGCCATTGCGTCACGGATATGGAAACCGCCACCATTATAGGCTGCCAGCACAAACTTGGTGCGCTCAGTAGGATTGGGAATATCGCCGAACGACTGTTGCAACTCGGCAATATAACGCACGGCGGCGGCAATATTCTGCTCGGGATTATAGATCTCACTACGCGGCAATCCTAAATGCTCGGCAGTAGCAGGCATTATCTGCATCAGTCCGCAGGCGCCGGCCCATGACTTGGCCTGAGGGTCAAAACACGACTCCTGATAACATTGCGCTGCCAGCAATCGCCAGTCCCAGCGGATGCGAGGAGCATGCTGTTGGAACAGGGCATCGTAATGAGAAATAATACCATTCTTGCTGTTCAGCATAGGAGCAAAGACTCGACGCCGAACGGTGGGAGTGGTCAGCAGACGCTGCTCTTGTTGGCGCGCCTCAGCCAACATAGCGGGCTTGTACCAATCGGTAAAAGCTTCCTGAAGGTCGCCCTTAGTTTCGCCAAAGAGCCAGCCGGTGCCCTCTTTGCCAAGGGGATAGCAGATGAGGTCGGCATCGCCATCCTGCAAACGCTTCAGCATCTCGGTCGTATCACGGCAGACCTCCATGCGGAGACTGACCCCCAGTTTGTCGGCAAAGCGCTGCGCTAACAGATACTGTGTTCCCAAATGGCGACCGCGATAGTCGTAATAAGTCTCAGGACCAGTCAATGTAAGGGCTATCAACTCACCACTACGCTGGATGTCGTCAAGGTCGAAATCACCGTCATCGGTAGGAATGGTATCAGCAATCTCACCCCATGGTGCCACCACGGTGACCTGACGCTTCTGCCCACAACTGACAAACAGTAAAAGGATTGCGAAAAACTGAATATATATACCCTTTCGTATCAATTTCGTTGGATTTTGAGTGCAAAAGTAATCATTTTCTTGCAAATATCAGCGGAAATGTGTAATTTTGCACCTTATTAGAGTAAAAATAAACGGTAAATCGTCAATTTTGTATAAAGATAACATGTTAAGAATTGCAGTACAATCAAAAGGCCGTCTGTTTGACGACACGATGAACCTGCTGGCAGAAGCAGATATTAAGGTAAGTTCAGGACGACGCACACTATTGGTTCAGTCGGGCAACTTCCCCTTGGAGGTGCTCTATCTCCGTGACGACGATATTCCCCAAAGTGTGGCTTCAGGAGTAGCAGACATTGGTGTGGTAGGCGAAAATGAATTCGTAGAGCGTGGTGAGGATGCAGAAATCATCTCACGCTTAGGATTCTCGAAGTGCCGCCTGTCGCTGGCTATTCCCAAAGAGATAGACTATCAGGGAGTCCAATGGTTTAACGGCAAGAAGATTGCCACCTCCTATCCCAATATCTTGAAGACATTCCTCCAGAAGAACGGCATAGAGGCTGAGATTCACGTCATCACAGGAAGCGTGGAAATCAGCCCGGGCATCGGACTGGCAGACGGTATCTTCGATATTGTGTCGAGCGGTTCGACGCTGGTCAGCAACAACCTGCGCGAAGTGGAAGTGGTTATGCAGAGCGAAGCCCTACTCATCGGCCACAAAGGAATGTCGCAGGAAAAGCGAGCCACTTTGGACGAGATGTTGTTCCGCTTCAAGGCTGTCAAGGATGCCGAGGACAAGAAGTATGTCCGCATGAATGCTCCGAAGGCTCGTCTGCAAGAGATTATCAACGTGCTGCCCGGACTGAAGAGTCCCACCATCATCCCGTTGGCTGACGACGACTGGTGTTCTGTCCACACCGTGCTGGATCAGAAGCGTTTCTGGGAAATCATCGGCAAACTGAAGGAGATGGGAGCCCAAGGCATCTTGGTAACACCCATCGAAAAAATGATTCTCTAACTGTGTTCGACGGTTCAGCCGTCGAAAAGCCTACGAAACAATGAAAACATACAGATACCCGAAGCGTGAAATGTGGGACGAGATTGTTGCTCGTCCACGATTGGACCTTGCCCAGCTGAACGAGACCGTCAGCAAAGTGCTGGCTGACGTCAAGCAACGTGGTGACGAGGCCGTCAAGGAATACGAGCGGAAGTTCGACAAGGCAGACTTGTCAGCGCTGGCCGTTACAGAACAGGAGATGGACGATGCGGAGAAATTGGTCACCAACGAATTGCGCGATGCCATTATCCTGGCACACCATAATATCAAGGTATTCCACATCTCACAGCGCTTCGTAGGCCAGAAAGTAAAGACCCAGGAGGGTGTCGTCTGCTGGCAAAAGAGCGTAGCGATAGAACGGGTAGGTCTCTACATTCCAGGAGGTACAGCCCCACTCTTCTCTACAGTCCTGATGTTGGCAACACCTGCCAAAATTGCCGGCTGTAAGGAGATTGTGCTCTGCACCCCTCCCAACCAGGAAGGCAAGGTTCATCCTGCCATTTTGGTGGCTGCCCGTATTGCAGGCGTCAGCAAGATTTACAAGATAGGCGGTGTTCAGGCCATTGGCGCAATGGCATACGGTACCGAATCGGTACCCAAGGTGTATAAGATTTTTGGTCCCGGCAACCAATATGTGATGGCTGCCAAGCAACAGGTCAGCATGGACGAAGTGGCTATCGACATGCCGGCAGGACCGTCAGAAGTCTGTGTGCTGGCTGACGAGACAGCCAACGCCGAGTTCGTAGCTGCAGACCTGCTGTCTCAGGCTGAACATGGTCGCGACTCGCAAGTTCTTTTCATCACCACTTCTGAACAGAAACTGCAGGAAGTGCAGGAGGAGGTAGAGCAGCAGTTACAGCAACTGCCCCGCCACGATATAGCCCAAGCTGCATTGGACAATAGCCGCTACGTGCTCGTCAGTTCTACCGACGAGATGATGGCGCTCTCCAATGCCTATGCCCCTGAGCACCTCATCATCCAGACCAAAAACTACGAGCAGATGGCCGAGCAAGTGGTCAATGCCGGAAGCGTTTTCTTAGGTCCCTATGCCTGTGAAAGTGCGGGCGACTATGCCAGCGGCACCAACCATACGCTGCCGACGCACGGCTACGCCACGGCCTATAACGGTGTCAATCTGGACTCCTATTGTAGGAAGATTACCTTCCAGCACCTGACGAAGGAAGGCATTGTCCACATTGGCCGGGCTGTCGAACTGATGGCTGAAGCCGAAGAGCTGGATGCCCACAAGAACGCGATGACCGTCCGCATCAAGTCAATAAAATAGTGTTTTCGACGATTCAGCCGTCGAAATAAAGCGAATAAATATGAAACCACTTGAGCAGTTAGTAAGACCCAACATCTGGAGCCTGGCGCCCTATAGTAGTGCACGCGATGAATATTCCGGCAAGGAGGCGCACGTCTTCCTGGATGCCAACGAGAATCCGTACAACGACCCTTACAACCGCTACCCCGACCCTCTGCAGCGGGAACTGAAGGCCAAATTGGAGAAGGTCAAGGGTGTACCAACGGAAAACATCTTTTTAGGCAACGGTAGCGACGAGGCCATCGACTTGGCGTATCGCATTTTCTGCGAGCCTGGTCGCGACAACGTAGTGAGCATTGCCCCTACCTACGGCATGTATCAGGTTTGTGCAGACATCAATAACGTCGAGTTCCGCAAGGTATTGCTGGACGACAACTACCAGATGGAAGCCGGAAAACTGCTTGCCGCATGCGACGAGCACACAAAGGTCATCTGGCTCTGTTCGCCTAACAACCCCACGGGCAATTCGCTGAACCGCAACGAGATACTGAAGGTGATAGAGCACTTTGAGGGTATCGTGGTGGTGGACGAGGCCTATATCGACTTCGCCCAGCAACTGTCCTTGCGACAGGAGCTGCCCACACATCCTAACCTCATCATCCTGCAGACATTGTCGAAGGCCTGGGGTTCGGCAGCCATCCGACTGGGTATGGCTTTTGCCTCGAAAGACATTATTAATATATATAATAAGGTGAAATACCCTTATAATGTCAACTTGCTTACACAGCAGCAAGCCATGAAGGCTATCAGCGACCCGTACGAGGTGGACAAATGGGTGAAGACCTTGTTGCAAGAGCGCGGTCGACTGATGTTGGCCTTCAGCGAGCTACCCATTTGTGAGCAGATCTATCCCACCGATGCCAACTTCTTCCTAGCTCGCATGAACGATGCCCAAAAGACCTACGACTACTTGGTGGAGCAAGGAATCATTGTCCGCAACCGAAGCCGCGTGCAGCTTTGTCACAACTGTCTGCGCATCACCATCGGCACTCGCACGGAGAATAACGAGCTGTTAGCTGCACTACGGCAATTCTAAGAAACACATTCTGACGCCTTCCGGCAAAACGAATCCAGAGCGAAGCCACCAAATAATTTTCAAAATGTTTGGTGGTTTCGTCTCTTTTTCGTACCTTTGCAGCCGATTTTGTGCCAAAAGGTACAAGGAAGACGGAACAGGCGCCGACTTCTCTGATTATTAACCCATTAAAACATGACCTGATAAACGTCTGTTCAGGCCTTGCCCCGATGAGAAGCGGGGCAACACATTATTTATTATTATGTCAGAATTAACAAAGAACGTCCAGCCATTACAGGACTTCGACTGGGAACAGTTTGAGAATGGCACGACCGCCGGTGTGAGCAAGGAAGAGCTTGACAAGGCGTACGATGAAACGCTGAACAAGGTTAGCGAGCATCAGGTTGTCGACGGTACCGTCATTAGCGTCGACAAGAAGGAAGTAGTCGTCAACATCGGCTACAAGAGCGACGGTATCATTCCTGCCAGCGAGTTCCGCTACAACCCCGACCTGAAGGCCGGCGACACCGTTGAGGTGTATGTAGAGAACGCTGAGGACAAGAAGGGTCAGCTCGTGCTGTCGCACAAGAAGGCTCGCATGTCTAAGAGCTGGGAGCGTGTCAACGCTGCCCTCGAAGCCCAGGAGGTTATTACTGGTTACATCAAGTGCCGCACGAAGGGTGGTATGATTGTCGACGTATTCGGCATCGAGGCCTTCCTGCCCGGTTCACAGATTGACGTTCATCCCATACGCGACTACGACCAGTTCGTGGGCAAGACGATGGAGTTCAAGGTTGTGAAGATCAACCAGGAGTTCCGCAACGTCGTTGTTTCTCACAAGGCTCTTATCGAGGCTGAGCTGGAGGCCCAGAAGCAGGAGATCATCTCTAAGCTGGAGAAGGGTCAGATTCTGGAGGGTGTCGTTAAGAACATCACCAGCTACGGTGTATTCGTAGACCTGGGCGGTGTTGACGGACTGATCCACATCACCGACCTGAGCTGGGGCCGCGTAGACGATCCTCACAAGGTAGTAGAGCTCGACCAGAAGATCAATGTCGTTATCCTCGACTTCGATGAGGAGAAGAAGCGCATTGCCCTCGGTCTGAAGCAGCTCACTCCGCATCCTTGGGATGCTCTGGATGCTGATCTCAAGGTTGGCGACCACGTGAAGGGTAAGGTAGTCGTTATCGCTGACTACGGTGCATTCGTTGAGATTCAGCCCGGCGTTGAGGGTCTGATTCACGTCAGCGAGATGTCATGGAGCCAGCACCTGCGTTCTGCTCAGGAGTTCCTAAAGGTAGGCGACGAGATCGAGGCTGTTATCCTGACTCTGGATCGCGACGAGCGCAAGATGTCTCTGGGCATCAAGCAGCTGAAGGAAGATCCCTGGGAGGCTATCGAGGTTAAGTATCCTGTTGGCAGCAAGCATACCGCTCGCGTCCGCAACTTCACCAACTTCGGCGTATTCGTTGAGCTGGAGGAAGGCGTAGACGGTCTGGTACACATCAGCGACCTGTCTTGGACCAAGAAGGTGAAGCACCCCTCAGAGTTCACTCAGGTTGGCGCCAGCCTCGACGTTGTTGTCCTGGAGATTGACAAGGAGAACCGTCGTCTCAGCCTTGGCCACAAGCAGCTGGAGGACAATCCCTGGAACGTCTTCGAGGAGAAGTACACCGTTGGTTCTATCCACGAGGGTAAGATTACCGAGCTGCTCGAGAAGGGTGCCGTTGTTGCACTCGACGAGAACGTGGAAGGCTTCGCTACTCCCAAGCACCTGCAGAAGGAGGATGGCTCTCAGGCCGTTCAGGGTGAGACGCTGCCCTTCAAGGTGATTGAGTTCAACAAGGATTCTAAGCGCATCATCCTCTCTCACAGCCGCACCTTCGAGGATCCGCAGCGTGAGGAGAAGAAGGCTGCCGCCAAGAAGACCCGCGTTGCCAAGAAGGACGAGACGCCAAAGATTGAGAACGTTGCCGCAAGCACAACGCTTGGTGACCTCGATGTTTTGGCTCAGTTGAAAGCCCAAATGGAAAAGGGTGAATAAAAAAATCGGGAGACGCTTGGTCGTCTCCCTTTTTTTATGTAATTTTGTCGCCGAAAGCAAGAAACTAAAAAGACAATATCAAAACAAACAAGCAAATGAAGAAGGTATTAGTATTGGGTTCGGGTGCCCTAAAAATCGGACAGGCAGGTGAGTTTGACTACAGTGGTTCACAGGCGCTGAAAGCATTGCGCGAGGAAGGAATCTCCAGCGTGCTGGTCAACCCCAACATTGCCACCATCCAGACATCTGAAGGTATTGCTGACAAGGTGTACTTTCAGCCAGTTACCACGCACTTTGTCACAGAAATCATCAAGAAAGAACGTCCTGACGGCATTCTGCTGGCCTTCGGCGGACAGACTGCGCTGAACTGTGGTACTGAGCTTTACCAGACTGGTGTACTCAAGGAGTATGGAGTCCAGGTGTTGGGCACCAGCGTCGAGGCCATCATGAATACAGAAGACCGCGACCTCTTCGTCAAGAAGCTGGACGAGATTCAACTGAAGACTCCCGTCTCTCATGCCGTTGAGAACATGGACGATGCCCTGAAGGCCGCCCGTGAAATCGGCTTCCCCATCATGATTCGTTCGGCCTATGCCTTAGGCGGTCTCGGTTCAGGTATCTGTCCTGACGAGAAGGCTTTCAAGGAGTTGGCCGAGAGTGCCTTCACATTTGCACCCCAGATTCTCGTCGAGGAGTCGCTGAAGGGCTGGAAGGAGATTGAGTTCGAGTGCATCCGCGACAAGAACGACCATTGCTTCACCGTTGCCTCGATGGAGAACTTCGACCCCCTGGGCATCCATACCGGTGAGAGTATCGTGGTAGCTCCTACCTGCTCGCTCACCGAGGAGCAGGTGAAGATGCTGCAGGAGATTACCATCAAGTGCGTACGCCACCTGAACATTGTCGGCGAGTGCAACATCCAGTTTGCCTTCAATGCTCAGACCAACGACTACCGCATCATTGAGATCAACGCTCGTCTGAGCCGTTCTTCTGCGCTGGCCTCCAAGGCTACGGGCTATCCCCTCGCCTTCGTGGCTGCCAAGATTGCCCTGGGCTATACGCTCGACCAGATTGGCGAAATGGGAACGACCTCATCGGCTTACGTGGCTCCCTCGCTGGACTACATGATTTGTAAGATTCCCCGCTGGGACCTCACCAAGTTTGCCGGCGTCAGCCGCCACATCGGCTCCAGCATGAAGTCGGTAGGCGAAATCATGTCCATCGGCCGCTCCTTCGAGGAGATGATTCAGAAGGGTCTCCGCATGATTGGTCAGGGCATGCACGGTTTCGTGGGCAACGACCACACGAAGTTTGACAACCTTGACGATGCTCTGGCTAACCCCACCGACCTGCGCATCTTTGCCATTGCACAGGCTTTGGAAGAAGGCTATACCATTGAGCGCATCGAGCAGCTCACCAAGATTGACGTCTGGTTCCTGGAGCGCCTGAAGCATATCGTTGACCTGAAGCACGAGCTGCAGAAGTACAACAAGCTGGAGGACCTGCCCAACGAGCTGCTGCTGGAGGTAAAGCAATGCGGATTCTCCGACTTCCAGATTGCCCGCTTCGTGCTGAAGCCCCAGGGTGGTAACATGGAGAAGGAAAACCTGGCTGTCCGCCAGTATCGCAAGCAGCAGGGCATCCTGCCCAGTGTGAAGCGCATTCCCACCGTTGCCAGCGAGCATCCCGAGCTGACCAACTACCTGTACTTCACGTACACACATACTCCTGCCTTCGCTCAGCCCGACGGCAAGCCGTATAAGTCGCTTCACGACATTAACTATTATAACAACGAGAAGTCTGTGATCGTCCTGGGGTCCGGAGCTTATCGCATCGGTTCCAGCGTCGAGTTCGACTGGTGCTCGGTAAACGCCATCAATACCGCTCGCAAGCTGGGCTACAAGAGTATCATGATCAACTACAACCCCGAGACGGTATCGACGGACTACGATATGTGCGACCGCCTGTACTTTGACGAGTTGTCGCTGGAGCGTGTGCTTGACGTCATCGACCTTGAGTCGCCCCGTGGCGTCATCGTCAGCGTGGGTGGACAGATTCCCAACAACCTGGCCATGAAGCTGCACCGTCAGGGTGTTCCTGTGCTGGGTACCAGCCCTGTCGACATCGACCGTGCTGAGAACCGCGACAAGTTCTCGGCCATGCTCGACAAGCTGGGCATCGACCAGCCCGCATGGCGTGCGCTGACATCGTTCGACGACATCAAGGAGTTCGTCTCCGAGGTGGGCTATCCCGTACTGGTTCGTCCCAGCTATGTGCTCTCCGGAGCTGCCATGAATGTATGCTATGACGACGAGGAGCTGCACCGCTTCCTCAGCATGGCCACCGAGGTATCTAAGGAGTTCCCCGTAGTGGTCTCGAAGTTCATGACGGAAACCAAGGAGATTGAGTTCGATGCCGTAGCCGACAAGGGCGAAGTCGTCGAGTATGCCATCTCCGAACACGTTGAGTATGCCGGTGTCCACTCGGGCGACGCTACCATGCTGTTCCCCGCTCAACACATCTACTTCTCGACGGTTCGTCAAATCAAGAAGATTTCGCGCAAGATTGCCAAAGAGCTCAACATCAGCGGTCCGTTCAACATCCAGTTTCTGGCCAAGAACCGCGAGGTGAAGGTCATCGAGTGCAACCTGCGCGCCAGCCGTTCGTTCCCCTTCGTCAGCAAGATCCTGAAGCGCAACTTCATCGAGACGGCTACGAAGATTATGCTCGACGCCCCCTACTCTCGCCCCGACCGTTCGGAGTTCGACATCGACCGCATCGGCGTCAAGGCCAGCCAGTTCTCGTTTGCCCGTCTGCAGAATGCCGACCCTGTGCTGGGTGTCGACATGTCGTCAACGGGTGAGGTCGGCTGCTTAGGCGACGACCTGAACGAGGCTCTGCTGAACGCCCTCATCGCCACGGGCTACCGTCTGCCGCAGGCCGGTAGCGCCGTACTCATCTCCTCAGGTGGTGCCAAGGGTAAGGTCAGCCTTCTGGAGCCCGCCCAGCAGCTGGTTAAGAAGGGTTACGAGGTCTATGCCACTGGTGGTACGGCCAAGTTCTTCAACGACAATGGCGTGAAGGCTACTGCCGTCAACTGGCCCGACGAGGAAGGCGACAACAACGTGATGGACATGATTGCCCAGCACAAGTTTGCGCTCATCGTCAACGTGCCGAAGAACCACACCAAGCGCGAGCTGACCAACGGCTACCGCATCCGTCGTGGTGCCATCGACCACAACATCCCCCTGATGACTAATGTCCGTCTGGCCAAAGCCTTCATCGAGGCCTTCACAGCCCTCAAGCTGGAAGACATCAAGATTAAGTCTTGGCAGGAGTACAATAGTTAAGCACATCGTATCATTAATCGAAAACTCATCAAAGGACAGTTCTCAGCAACCGCGGGGACTGTCCTTTTCGATTGCGGGGATAGTCTTTAGCTATCTTCTGACTATAGTCGGAGCATCTTCTGACTATAGTCGGCAAACCTTCTGACTATAGTCAGCACATTGGCAGGGAGGGCTTTTAAGATGGACGAGAAAGGAGTTTGCGATGGACGAAAAGAGATGATTATTAACTTTTAACGGAGTGAATGTCCTTTGGTTCATAATTATTTCGTAATTTTGCAAGCGATATGAAGAAAGGACTGGTACTGGAAGGCGGTGCGATGCGCGGACTGTGGACGGCAGGCGTAACGGATGTGATGATGGAACATGACATCTGGCCCGACGGCCTCATCGGCGTCTCAGCAGGTGCGGCGTTCGGCTGCAACTACAAGTCGCGCCAGATAGGACGCGCCATCCGCTATAATACACGCTTTGCCCGCGACAAGCGGTATAGCGGCTTATGGTCGTTGCTGACCAGCGGCGACTACTTCAACGCAAAGTTCGGCTACCACGTCGTGCCCTACGAGTACGACCTGTTCGACACGAAGACCTTCGAGCAGAACCCCATGCAGTTCATCGTGGTCTGCACGGATGTCGAGACGGGCGAGGCCGTCTATCACGACATGAACCACGTCAGCTTCGACGAACTGGAATGGCTCCGTGCCTCGGCGTCGATGCCCCTGATGTCGAAGGTGGTGGAGGTGCAAGGCCGTAAGTTGCTGGACGGCGGCGTGAGTGACAGTATTCCCCTATCCTTCTTCGAAAGCATCGGCTACGACCGCAACGTGGTCATCCTTACTCAGCCCTTGGGCTACCAGAAACAGCCCAGTAAGCTGATGCCGCTGATGCGTCTTTCGCTACGGGAATACCCGCAGTTCGTAAAAGCCATGAGCGAGCGTTACATAATGTATAACAGACAGTTAGAGTTCGTTGCTCAAGCTGAAAAAGAAGGGCGTTGCCTGGTCATCCGTCCTGACGAAAAGATACCCATCGGCCACATCAGCCACGACCCTGAGCAGATGCGCCGGGTCTACGAGATAGGCCGTCAAGTGGGCGAACGTTACATTGAAAAAATCAAAGAGTTCTATGCGCATTGACATCATTACCGTACTGCCCGAGATGCTGGAGGGCTTTGTACACGAATCGATACTGGCCCGTGCCGAGAAAAAGGGACTGGCCGAAATCCGACTGCACAACCTGCGTGACTACACGCTGGACAAGTGGCGCCGTGTGGACGACTACCCCTATGGCGGTTCGGCTGGCATGGTGATGCAATGCGAGCCTATAGACCGCTGCATCACGGCGCTGAAGGCTGAGCGCGAATACGACGAGGTCATCTTCACCTCGCCCGACGGTGAGCGCTTCGACCAGCACATGGCCAACGACCTGTCGCTGAAAGGCAATCTGATTATTCTGGCAGGACACTACAAGGGTATCGACCAGCGCGTGCGCGATCATCTTATTACCAAGGAAATCAGCATCGGCGACTTCGTACTGACGGGCGGCGAACTGGTGGCAGCGATGATTGCCGACGCCATTGTGCGCGTTGTTCCTGGCGTTATAGGAGACGAGCAAAGTGCTCTCTCCGACTGTTTCCAGGACGACCTGCTGGCCGCACCTATCTACACCCGGCCGGCCGACTACAAGGGTTGGAAGGTGCCCGACATCCTGCTCTCGGGCAACGAGGCGAAGATACGCAACTGGGAGCTGGAGCAAGCCCTGGAGCGCACCCGCCGCCTCAGACCGGACCTACTGAAGGAATAAGCCACCCCTTCCGCATATTGGAAACTCAAAGTTCAAAGAAATAAAAACTACTACTAACATGACTACACTTTGGAAAAACGACGAGGAGCTGTTCGGCATAGCCCGCACAGAGTTGTTCACCGCCCTGGTGGGCGACGTATTGGACAAGATGGGCTACCTGCACCAGTTTCTGCCCCCGCACATCAAGCCCCTGCGACAGGACATGGTGGTCATCGGACGCGCCATGCCCGTACTAGAAGCCGACGTCTTTGCCGAGCGACAGGAGAACGGCCGGCTGGATGTCATGAAGAAGCCCTTCGGCATCATGTTCGAAGCCCTCGACCAGCTGCAACCCGGCGAGGTGTATATCTGCAGCGGTTCGTCACCCCGCTATGCGCTATGGGGCGGCCTGATGTCGACGCGCGCCATCGCCATCGGAGCGGCAGGTGCTGTGGTCGACGGCTTTTCGCGCGACACCAACGAGATTCTGCGACTGAACTTCCCCACCTTCTCGCAAGGTACCTACGCCCAAGACCAAGGGCCTCGGGGCAAAGTCATCGACTACCGCGTACCCATTGAGTTCGGCGGCATTCCCGTCCGTCCCGGCGACATCGTCTTCGGCGACCTCGACGGAGTCATCATCGTACCCCGCGAGGCCGAGGAGGAAGCCTTTGCCGGAGCCATCGAGAAGGCCCGTGGCGAGAAGCAGGTCAAGCAAGCCCTGGAGCAAGGCATGAGCACCGTCGAAGCCTTCGCCAAGTTCGGAATCATGTAAAGTCGTGATACCGAAAAGCCGGAATACCGTAATACCGGAATATCGAAAAACCGAAATACCGAAACAACTAAAACAATATGAACGCATTTAGAATTGACGGCCAGCGTGCCGTCGTAACAGGAGGAGGCAGCGGACTAGGTCTTGGCATTGCCAAGGTGTTTGTAGAGGCCGGAGCCGAAGTAATCATCATTGGAAGAAACGAAGAGAAACTGCGCGAGGCCCAGCAGCAGTTGGGCGAGAAGTGCAGCTACCGGGCCTTCGACGTAACGAAGATTGACGAGATTCCCGCTCTGGTACAGGAGATTGGAGCCGTTGACATCCTCGTCAACTGCGCCGGCGTACACCTCAAGAAATGGGCGCTGGACGTCACGGACAAGGAGTTCCTCGACGTGCTCAACGTCCACGTGATGAGCGTCTTCGCCTTGAGTCGCGAGTTTGCCAAACTGATGGTTGAACGCGGCAAGGGCAGCATCATCCTCATCAGTTCCATGTCGGCCCTGATGGGTATGGAACAAGTTGTAGCCTACACCACGGCCAAGACAGCCATCCTGGGTTTGCAGCGTGCCCTCGTGGCAGAGCTCTCGCCCAAGGGCATCCGCATCAACACCATCGCACCGGGCTGGATTGACACCCCGATGTTCCACAAGGCTACCGACAACGATCCGCAGCGCAAAGCCAACATCCTGCGACGCATACCGATGAAGACTTTCGGACAGCCCGAGGATATCGGTTATGCCGCCCTTTACCTCTCGTCACCTGCCGGCAGCTACGTCGACGGTGTCTTCCTGCCCGTTGATGCCGGCGCATCGGAAGCGTTCTGACAAAAGAAATCGAAATACCGGCATATCGACATACCGAAATATCGAAACGCCGAAATAACGAAAAACCTCGCTATGAAGAAAACGAACGTCCGCTGGACGGTGGTGGCCCTCATCTTCTTTGCCACGACCGTCAACTACATCGACCGACAGGTCATCGGCCTGCTGAAACCCTATATCCAGGACGACCTGGGATGGACGGAGGCCGACTACGGCTACATTGTCACCGCCTTCCAAGTGGCCTATGGCATCGGAATGATTCTGGGCGGCAGGATGCTCGACCGACTGGGCAGCAAGATGGGATACTCCATCGCTATCATCGTGTGGAGCTTAGGTGCCGTGCTGCATGCTGCCGTGCGCTCGGTGACAGGCTTTGGTGCCGCACGTGCCGTCCTGGGACTGGGCGAGGCCGGCAATTTCCCCGCCGCTGTCAAGGTCATTGCCGAATGGTTTCCCAAGCGTGACCGTGCCTACGCCACCGGACTATTCAACTCCGGAACGACCATCGGTGCCATCATCGCACCCATCATCGTCACCGCCATCACCCTCGAATGGGGCTGGCGCTGGGCATTCATCGTCACGGGTATGCTGGGATTTATCTGGGTAGTTGTCTGGTGGGCGCTCTATCATTCCCCCGAGAAGCATCGCGGCGTCAATCAGGCAGAGTTAGACTATATTCATTCTGACGAGGACGAGGCCCATGAGGCCCATGAGCCCAATAAGCCCCATGAGCCCCATCAAACAATCACCTGGCGCCAACTGTTCGAGCATCGGCAGACCTATGCCATCCTGTTCTCGCGCTTCGTGACTGACTGGGTATGGTGGTTCTTCCTGTTCTGGACGCCCGACTTCCTGAACAAGATGCACGGCGTAGACCTGAAAGCTACGGTCTTGCCACTCATCATCATCTACACCATGTCGAGCATCGGAGGCATCTACGGCGGACACGTATCGTCACAGTTCATCCGCTTTGGCCGCAGCATCGATTTCGCCCGCAAGACCACCATCCTGCTCTTTGCCCTGCTGGTACTCCCGTTGAATGCTGTACCTTATATCGAAAACATCTGGATAGTGGTGTTCATCATCGGACTGGCCACCAGCACGCATCAGGCATGGGCCTCGAATATCTTCACCATCGTCTCCGACGTCTATCCCAAGCAGGTCGTTGGCTCGATGACAGGCATCAGCAGCGTGGGAGGTGCCGTAGGAGGTGCCCTGGCTTCGTCGTTCGTGGGTCTCATCCTGGAATACACCGGCAGCTATGCCGTCATCTTCATGATAGCCAGCACCATGTATCTGTTGGCCTGGCTGACGCTGCGCCTCTTTGTGCCCATCAGGCAGATTAAGTTCTAAGGAGACATTTCGATATTTCGGAATTCCGACATATCGATATACCGATATAACAACATTTCAATGATAATAACATCAACAATATGAAAATCCAAAAGATAGAAACGTGGTGGGTGCGCCGCAACAAGTGCCTCTTCGACGACAAGCGCAAAGGCAAAAGCGCCATGGACTGGGACGTACTGGTACTGAAGCTAACTACCGATACAGGCATTGAGGGCATCGCCACTGCCTTGGCTGCCCGCTCGGGCAACGTCACCGAGGCGTATATTCACGACAACATCGCCCCCGTCGTACTGGGTCGCTCGCCCTACGACCGCGAGAAAATCTGGCACGAGCTCTGGAATATCGACCGCCACCTGACGTTCTTCCCCGTTTATCTGCCCGGCCCTATTGACGTAGCCCTGTGGGACATTTGCGCCAAGGCTGCCGGACTGCCGTTGTATCATTATTTAGGCGCCTATCGTGAGCAGCTGCCCGTCTATGCCAGCGGCTTATTCCACAACACCGAGCAGGAATACATCGATGAGGCCCTCTACTACCAGCAGCGCGGCATCAAGTGCTACAAGGTACACCCCTGCGGTCCCATGGAGACGGATATGCGCATCCATGAGAACCTGCGCAAAGCCGTGGGCGAAGACTTTGGACTGATGAGCGACCCCGTGGCGGAATACACGCTCGACGAGGCCATCCGCGTGGGGCGGCAGTTGGAGCGACTGAACTACATCTGGTTGGAAGAGCCCTTCCGCGACTTTGAACTATATAAGTACACGCAACTCTGCGAGGCCCTCGACCTGCCCATTGCCGCTACCGAGACTACCCGCGGCTGTCACTGGGGTGTGGCTCAGGTCATCAACCAGAAAGCAGCAGACATCGTCCGTGCCGACGTGTCGTGGAAGTGCGGCATCACGGGAACGCTGAAGATTGCCCATCTGGCAGAAGCCTTCGGCATGAATTGCGAGATTCACACCACCACGATGAACTATATGGACATCGTCAACCTCCACGTGTCGTGTGCCATCCGCAATTGCAAGTGGTTCGAGTATTTTGTTCCGGAGGAAGATTTCCAATTCCCCATGAAAGGTCTCCTGCCCATTGACAAAGACGGCATGATAACCGTTCCCAAAGAACCCGGCGTAGGCGTGGAACTCGACTGGGACCTCATTCACGACAACTGCGTGTCGTATAAGGAACTAACGTTATAACGACATACCGAAATGTCGACATACCGACATACCGACATACCGAATTATCGAAAGGAAAAAGAATGAAAGGCTTTCTTCGTAACGACGGGCGGAAAGGCATCCGCAACATCGTGGTGGTCTCCTACCTCGTAGAGTGTGCCCATCATGTGGCAGCACGTATTGCCCAGCACTATCAGGACCAGGATGTCCATCTGATAGGATTCAGCGGTTGTGCGCCCAACGACTATGCAGAGCGGATGATGCAGCAGCTCTGTACTCATCCCAATGTGGGTGCCGTGCTGTTGGTGTCGCTGGGTTGTGAGAACTTCCAGCGCGAGCGTCTGAAGCAGGACATACAGGACAGCGGGCGACCCGTTTCCCTGATTGTCATCCAAGAAGATGGAGGCACACAGTCGTCTATCAATAAAGGTATCGCCTGCGTGGGCGAGATGCTCCGGCAGATTACAGCCGTTCCGACAACGGATATAGAGTGGAAAGACCTCATGATAGGCACCGTCTGCGGCGGTTCCGACGGTTATAGCGGCATCACGGCCAATCCGTCGGTGGGCAGCACCTTCGACTGGCTGGTGGATCAGGGAGCCACCTGTATCTTCGAGGAGCCCGGTGAACTGATTGGCTGCGAGCAACTGCTGCACGACCGCGCCGCAACACCCGAATTGGGGATGCAGCTCTACAATTGCATCGTCAAGGCCGACAAATACTACAAGCAGATGGGGCACGACAGTTTCTCGGCAGGCAACACCACCGGCGGACTGACTACCATAGAGGAAAAGTCGTTAGGCAGCTATTGCAAGAGCGGAAGTCGCACCATTCAGGGACTGACCTTCCCTTCCCTGCGTCCCGACAAGCCAGGACTATGGATGATGGACGTCGTACCGGACGGTGAGGCACGCTGGGGCTTTCCCAACATCAACGACAATGCCGAAATCATGGAAATGGCGGCATGCGGCTGCCACCTCGTGCTCTACACCACTGGGCGCGGCTCTGTGGCAGGCAGCGCCATTACGCCCGTCATCAAGGTCTGCTCCAACCCTGCCACCTACCAACACATGCAGGACGACATGGACATCAACGCCGGCGCCATCGTCACCGAGGGACTGACGTTTGAGCAAGTCCGCGACCAGATACTGCGTTGCATAGAAGAAGCGGCTTCCGGTACACCGACAAAATCGGAAGCACTCGGACACCGAGAATACAGTCTGGGATACAAGTCCTTCCGTTGCACGACGATACAGAACCAATAAAGAAGCAAGCCTATCCCATTATAAGGGGATTAGCACTTATGGACATTCTGTCTGACAAAGCGTTCACCTAACTGGAATCCCTCCTCGTAGAGGCGTTCCAGTTTTTCTGTGTCCTGCGTGATACGTCCTACCTCCATGGGACGTTCCGGACGAATCACAACGACTTCGCCCCACTCTTCCATACGCTCAATCAAGTCCAGCTGCTTGTTATACTCTTCGGTGCGACGGCTCAAGGCCACCCGCAGACGAGGATAATTGCCATACAGCAACTTGGGAATCTTGATATCGGGTTCGCTGGAACGATAACCTCGGTTGCGCGTCAGCACCACGACATTCTCGGAATGCCCCGTATCGATACTACGTACAATGGGGATGCTATCAACAATTCCGCCGTCCAGCATGGGAATACCGTCAACCTCGGTAATGGTCGAGACGAAAGGCAACGAACTGCTGGCCTTGACGAGTTGTGTCAGTCGCTGATGGTCGTGACGCTCAGAGAGATACATGGCACGACCCGTCCGACAGTTGGTTGTCACCACCTCGAACGTAGCGGGGTTGTGCTCGTAGGTGTCGTAGTCGAAGGGAATGAACTCGTTAGGGAACCGTTCATAGATGATATTGGGATCAAAGATGCTACCATTTTGAACAAGCGACCGCAGGGAGATGTAGTCGTACTTCTGCAGCATGTCGATGTTGGACCAACGGGCACGACGCGGCTGACGACTCATGTACGACAAACCATTACATGCCGCAGCCGACACCGCCACCACATAAGGGAAATACACCTCATGCTTCATCAGCGCATCCAACACGCCCGAAGTGAACACGCCACGCATGCCGCCACCCTCGAGCACCAGTCCTGTATGAACGGAAATATGCATTTTAATACTTTTTAGGGTGCAAAGGTAGTAGATTTAAATAAATAATGTGTACCTTTGCAAGATAAAATGTACATTTAACAACTTTTTCTTGACTTATGTTTGATAAAGAGACCTATATACGGCGACGTGCCGAACTGAAAAAACTGGTGGGTAAAGGGGTGATTCTGCTCCCCGGCAACAACGAAGCCCCATACAACTATCCTAACAACTGCTACGCTCCCATGCGTCAGGATTCGACGTTCGTGTATTACTTCGGACAGCACCGCGACGGACTGGTAGGCATCATCGATATCGATAACGACGAAGAGTGGTTCTTCGGCAACGACATTGATGTGGAGGACATCGTCTGGATGGGATTCACCCCGTCGGTAAGCGACTTGGCTCATGAGGTGGGCGTGCAGAAAACCGCTCCCCTGTCAGCCCTCCATTCCGTATGCAGCGACGCCATTGCCGCCAAGCGGACTATTCACTTCCTGCCACCCTACCGACACGACACGATGATAATGCTGATGGACCTGTTAGGTGTCCATCCAAGCAAGCAAAAAGAAGCTGCATCAGTCTCTCTTATTCAGGCAGTTGTAAAGATGCGCTCTACCAAAGAAGCGCAAGAAGTAGAGGCAATCGACCGTGCCTGCGACGTTGGTTACGCCATGCATACTACGGCTCAATTGCTGGTGCGTCCTGGTGTTACCGAACGCTTTATTGCAGGACAGGTGGACGGTATTGCCCGTTCGCTGGCCAACGGCAACAGTTTTGCCACCATCTTCTCACAACATGGTGAGATTATGCACGGCAACCCGTCCGATGCGAAACTGGAAGACGGACGGCTGGTGCTGTGCGATGCAGGCTGTGAGCTGGAGGACTACTGCTCCGACCACACTCGCACCATGCCGGTCAATGGGAAGTTCACCCAGAAACAGTTAGAGATTTACAGCATTGTTGAGGCATGCCACGACTGCGTCTTAGAGATGGCCAAACCCGGCGTACGCTATAAGGATATCCACTTTGCCGTATGTCGCACGATGACCGAACGGCTCAAGGAATTAGGACTGATGAAAGGAGACACCGATGAGGCTGTACATGCCGGTGCCCATGCCATGTTCCTGCCGCACGGACTGGGACACATGATGGGAATGGACGTTCACGATATGGAAGGACTGGGACAAATCTATGTAGGGTTTGACCAGGAAACGCAACCCGATCTGGAACAGTTCGGCACCAATTGCCTACGCATGGGCCGTCGGCTCGAAGAGGGCTTTGTGATGACTGACGAGCCAGGCATCTACTTCATTCCCGTCCTTATCGACGAATGGAAGTCCAACGGGCATTGCAAAGACTTCCTGTGTTTCGACAAAATCGAGACCTACAGGGACTTTGGAGGCATCCGTATCGAGGACGACGTCCTGATTACCAAGGACGGCTGCCGCTTCTTAGGTCAGAAGCGCATTCCCTATCATCCTGCCGAACTGGAGGATTTCATGAAGAATAATTAAAAGAATAAAAATAAAAAAAAGTAAAAGTATGAAGAAACTCATGACATTGGCACTCATGGCCCTCATCGCTAGCGGTGCTCAGGCAGAGACGAAGAAAGACTCTGTCAACAAGAACAAACCCGTGTTCACCGTCATTAAGGAGAACAAGATTACATCCATCAAGGATCAGAACCGCAGCGGTACGTGCTGGGACTACTCTACCTTGTCGTTCTTCGAGGCTGAAATCCTGAAGGCTACCGGCAAAACCTACGACCTCTGCGAGAGTTTTGTAGCCAACAAGACCTATATGGACCGTGCTATTCAGGTGGTGCGCTACCACGGCGACTGCCAGTTTGCACAGGGCGGTTCCTCTGAGGACGTGCTGGCAACGATGAAGCAGTACGGCATCTGTCCAGAGGGCGCCATGCCGTTCCCCGGTTCGCTGTATGGCGACTCGCTGAACAACTTCAACGAGTTTTTCTCCGTTCTGGAGCCTTATGTGAAAAGTGTATCGCACAGCAAGGCCAAGAAACTGTCCAACCAGTGGAAGGTTGGTATGCAGGGCATTCTGGACGCCTATCTGGGCAAGTGTCCCGAGGAGTTCACCTACGAAGGTAAGAAGTACACCCCGAAGTCGTTCGTACAGAGCCTTGGCATCAATCTGGACGACTATGTCAGCATCACCAGTTACACACATCATCCTTTCTACACCACGTTTGCCGTAGAGGTCCAGGACAACTGGCGCTTCCCGCAGTCGTACAACCTGCCCATGGACGAGATGATGAAGGTTATTGACAACGCCATCGACAAGGGCTATACCATAGCTTGGGGCGGCGACGTCAGCGAGGACGGATTCACCCGCCAGGGACTGGCTTACGCCGTTGATGCCAAGAAGACCACACAAAGTCTGCAGGGCAGCGACATGGCCAAGTGGCTGAAGATGCAACCAGCCAAGAAGCGCAGCATCATCGACTCCCTGGGATGCACCGTTCCTGAGATTGTCGCTACACAGGAACTGCGTCAGGAGCGTTTTGACAACTGGGAACTGACCGACGACCACGGCATGCTTATCTTCGGCGTGGCCAAGGATCAGAATGGCAAGGAATATTATATGGTGAAGAACTCATGGGGTGAGTCTGGCGACTACAAAGGCATCTGGTACATGACCAAGACCTTCATTGCCGCAAACACCATGGACTTCCTCATTAACAAGAATGCCATTCCCAAGGACATCCGCAAGAAACTGGGACTGTAACAACACGGAACGTTTTCTCTGACATAGAAGCGAAAATGCAATTCAAGTGGAATTACGAACCACCAGTGCCCGAGCGTCAACAGGCGGCCAAGGAACTGGCTGAGAAGATTGGTATGAGCCCTGCCATGGCCAGTCTGCTCATCCAGCGTGGCATCAGGACGGAGAGCTCAGCCAAGCGCTTCTTCCGACCCATGCTCAACGAACTCATTGACCCGTTCCTGATGAACGACATGGACTTAGCGGTAGACCGTCTGAACGATGCCATGGGGCGTAAAGAGCGCATCATGGTATACGGCGACTATGACGTCGACGGCTGTACCGCAGTAGCACTGGTCTACAAGTTCTTGCAACAGTTCTACTCCAATATCGACTACTACATCCCCAACCGTGAGGAAGAGGGGTACGGAGTCAGCCGCAAAGGCATAGAATACGCCAAGGAGACCGATGTCAAGCTCGTCATCGTACTGGACTGCGGCATCAAGGCCATTGAGGAGATAGCCTACGCCAAGCAACTGGGCGTCGACTTTATCATCTGCGACCACCATGTGCCCGACGAGACGATGCCGCCTGCTGTAGCCATCCTAAACCCCAAGCGCACAGACTCCACCTATCCCTTCAAGCACCTCTGCGGCTGTGGCGTTGGCTTTAAATTCATGCAGGCCTTCGCCAAAAATAACGGCATTCCCTTCTCACGACTCATCCCCCTACTCGACTTCTGCGCAGTCAGCATCGCTGCCGACTTAGTACCTGTTGAAGGAGAGAACCGCATACTGGCCTTCCACGGTTTGAAGCAGCTCAACCAGAGCCCGTGTACCGGACTGAAGGCCATTATTGAAATCTGCGGCTTGTCGGGACGGGAATTGACGATGAGCGACATTGTCTTTAAGATAGGTCCGCGCATCAATGCCTCAGGTCGCATGATGAATGGCAAGGAGGCAGTAGAACTGTTAGTAGAACGAGACTTGCACAAGGCCTTGACGCAGGCTACCCGCATCAATGAGCTGAACGAGCAGCGCAAAGACGTGGACAAGCAGATGACCGAAGAGGCCAATGAGATTGTGGCACGGTTGGAAAGCCAACAGCACATGCAGAGCATCGTGCTCTACGATGAAGGATGGAAAAAAGGCGTGGTGGGTATCGTTGCCTCACGTCTGACGGAACTCTACTATCGTCCCACTGTGGTGCTGACCATCATTGATGGTATGGCGTCGGGCTCGGCACGCTCCGTAGCGGGCTTTGACATCTATGACGCCGTCAAGTCCTGCCGCGACCTATTGGAGAATTTCGGCGGCCATACTTATGCCGTCGGACTAACCCTGCGCCAAGAGAACATCCCTGAGTTCCGGCGCCGTTTCCAGGAATACGTCAGCCGTCATATCCTTCCGGAACAGACGCAGCAGACGCTGGACATCGATATGGAACTGGACTTCCAGCAAATCAGCAAGCGATTGCTGAATGAGTTGAAGCGACTGGCACCTCACGGCCCTGGCAACGCCAAGCCGTTGTTCCTAACGCGTAACGTCTTCGACTACGGCACTTCTAAAGTCGTTGGTCGTCACCAAGAACATATCAAGTTGGAACTGGTGGACTCGAAGTCGGCCGTGGTAATGAACGGCATTGCCTTCGGACAATCGGCCGCAGTACGATATATCAAGTCTAAGCGCTCCTTCGACATCGTCTATACCATTGAGGAAAATGCCTACAAGCGCGGTGAAGTTCAGCTGCAGATTGAAGATATACGTCCCTCAGAAGACGAATAAGGCATCAAGGCAGTGAGCAGTTACAAGGACATCCTCAAGAAATACTGGGGCTATGATGACTTTCGCGGCATCCAACGCGACATCATCGAGTCTATCGGCCTGGGCAACGACACATTAGGACTCATGCCCACAGGCGGAGGAAAGAGCATCACCTTCCAGGTGCCTGCCATGGCACTGGAAGGTGTTTGTATTGTCATTACGCCGCTCATTGCCCTCATGAAAGACCAGGTACATCACCTCCGGCAGACAGGCATTTTGGCCGATGCCATCCATTCAGGACTGGAGCATGACCAAGTGCTGCGCATCCTCGACAACTGCATCATGGGCAAAACGAAGTTTCTGTATGTCTCGCCCGAACGTCTCAGCAGCGACCTCTTTGTCACTAAGCTGCGCCACATGCAGATATCCTTCATCACCGTCGACGAGGCACACTGTATCTCGCAATGGGGCTACGACTTCCGCCCCAGCTATCTCGAAATTGCCAATATCCGAACTCTGCTGCCGGGTATTCCCGTACTGGCGCTCACTGCCACCGCCACGCCACAAGTTGTGGATGACATCTGCGAAAAGCTCACTCTCCCAACACCCGACACCCAACACCCATCACCCGCCACCTCATTCCGCGTCTTCCGCATGTCTTTCGAGCGCAAGAACCTCACCTATATCGTTCGTAATGTGGGAGACAAACTTCATGAACTGGTACATATTCTTAACCACACACAAGGCTCGGCCATTGTCTATGTGCGCAGTCGCCGACGTTCCAAGGAGATTGCCGAATACCTGAACGAAGCGGGGCTCAGCGCAACCTACTATCACGCCGGACTGGAGCATACCGTCAAAGACCAGCGACAGCGCGACTGGCAACACGACCGGATACGCATCATCGTCGCTACCAACGCCTTCGGAATGGGCATTGACAAGCCCGACGTCCGATTGGTAGCACACTACGACTGTCCCGACTCTATCGAAGCCTACTTCCAAGAAGCGGGTCGTGCCGGAAGAGACGGACAGCAGGCTTATGCCGTGATGCTGTACAACAAGAGCGACAATGCCAAACTGAGCAAGCGCATCGACGATACCTTCCCACCCCGCGATTACATCCGCCAAGTCTATGAACATCTGGCCTATTACTACCAACTGGCAACAGGTGACGGCTATGGAATGACCCGTGAATTCAACATCGACGAGTTCTGCCAGCGTTTCCATCATTTCCCCATCCGGGTACACAGTGCCTTGCAAATACTTTCCCGGGCAGGCTACATTGACTATGATGAAGCCCCCGACCAACAGACCCGCGTCCGTTTCCGGCTGGAGCGCCACGAGCTGTACCGCCTACACGACAACACGCCCGACGAGGAACGTGTCATCGTAGCGCTGTTGCGAAACTATGGAGGACTCTTCGCCGACTTCGGATATATTGACGAGGTATTCATTGCCCAACAAAGCGGACTGCAGGTGCCAGTCCTGCACCAAGTACTCTTAGCATTGTCTCAGAAGCACATCATTGAGTATATTCCCCGCCAGCAGATTCCCACCATCCGCTACTTGCAGCGGCGCGAGGATGCTGAGCACGTACAACTTCCGCCCGACATCTACGAACAACGGCTGGCACAGTACAGACAACGCATACAAAGCATGCTGCAATATATCCAAAGGGAAGACCGCTGCCGTTCACGCCAACTGCTGGAATACTTTGGCGAGAGTGACACTCACGACTGCGGGAAGTGTGATGTCTGCATGAACGGACTTTCCACCCCCGCCGAGGAGCAGCAGGCCCAACAGGCCATTCTACAACTCGTAGCCGACGGAAAGCGCCACCACATCACCGAACTGCATCGACTTCCCCACTCCATGCCAGCCATTGATGCCGCACTTGCCTATCTTATCAAAGAAGAGAAAATAGAACAGGAAGACGGTTTCCTTCTTGGTTCATTTGTCGTATAATTGTTCTTTTTATCCTTTCTCGTAAAATATTGCACAAAATTTTTGCAAATGTGCAAGAAATGAATTACCTTTGCACAAAATTTTGAAAATTGTGCAATGAACGACATACCAAGTTTCAACTCTTGTATTGAGAATGCCATCAAGGACAACTGGCTTCTCGATGCCTTGACAGACTACAAAGGCACGACGCTCCAGTACCATGACGTGGCACGCAAGATCGAGAAGCTCCACATCATGATGGAGGCTGCAGGCATCGGACCAGGAGACAGAATTGCCGTGTGCGGCCGAAACTCTGCACACTGGGCTGTGGCCTTCATGGCAACCCTGACTTACGGAGCCGTCATCGTTCCTATCCTTCATGAGTTCAACGGTGAACAAATCCATAACATCGTCAATCACTCCGACGCACGCCTGCTCTTTGTGGGCGACTATGTGGTGAACATTATCGACCCCAAGGAGATGCCTCATTTGGAAGGAATCTTCAATCTTCCCGACTTCTCTCTTCATACTTCTCGCAACGAAGAACTGACCTTCGCCCGTGAGCATCTGAACGAGTTGTTCGGTAAGAAATTCCCCAATGCCTACCGCAAGGAAGACATTCACTGGCATCAGGATGAGGCCGAAGAGCTCTGTATGATTAACTACACCAGCGGAACGACAGGCTATTCAAAGGGTGTCATGCTTCCCTATCGTGCGCTGTGGGGCAACGTCGATTACTGTCAGCGTTTCCTCGGCAACCACATGCCGAAATACAGCAAGACCCTAAGCATCCTGCCCATGGCACACATGTACGGCATGACCATCGAGTTTCTATTCCCCTTCTGTTCGGGGTTCCATCTGCATTTCCTGACACGACTGCCGTCACCCGCCATCATCGCTGAAGCCTTCAAGGAAGTCTGTCCCGACGTTGTGGTGGCTGTACCACTTATCATTGAGAAGATCATCCGCAAGCGCGTGTTCCCCAAAATACAGAACAACGCTATTAAGATGCTGCTCAAGATGCCTGTGGTGTCTAAGAAAGTCAAGGAGCGTATCTGCCAGGAAGTCTATGCAGCCTTTGGCGGCCGCGCCTACGAGGTAATTGTAGGTGGTGCTCCGTTAAATCAGGAGATTGAACAGTTCCTGAAGAGCATCGATTTCCCCATCACGGTCGGTTACGGCACGACGGAATGTGCCCCGCTGATTTCCTTCAGCGACTACCACGACTTTATACCCTCCTCATGCGGACAGCCAGTTGCCGGCATGGAGGTGAAGATACTGTCCTCCGACCCTGAGAATGTCGAAGGCGAGATTGTCTGCCGAGGCACCAATGTCATGATGGGCTACTACAAGAACGAGGAAGCCACTCGTCAGGCGCTTGACGAGGACGGCTGGTACCATACCGGCGACTTGGCCACCATGTCTGCCGACGGACACATCTTCATCCGTGGACGTCTGAAGAACATGCTGCTGGGTGCCAACGGACAGAATGTCTATCCTGAGGAGATTGAAGACAAACTCAACTCGATGGCACTGGTTAGCGAGAGCCTTATTGTACAGCGCGGCAACCAGCTCGTCGCCTTGATACATCCTGACATGGACGAGGCAAACAGCATGGAACTGACGGCTGAAGACCTGCAGAACGTCATGGAGCAGAACCGACAGGAGCTGAATGCACAATTGCCTGTCTACAGCAAACTGCAAGCCTTCGAGATACAAGAAGAAGAGTTTCAGAAAACGCCCAAGAAGAGTATTAAACGTTACTTATACAAATAACATATTATGGAAAACGTACCCAGCTTTAATCAACTGATTCAGCAGAGCATCATCGACAATTGGGATCTTGATGCGCTGACAGACTACAAGGGAGCCACCCTGCAATATCACGATGTGGCCCGTAAGATAGAGAAGCTGCACATCTTGTTTGAAAACAGTGGAGTCGTGAAGGGTGACAAGATAGCCCTCTGCGGTCGCAACTCCAGCCAATGGGCTGTAGCCTTTCTGGCTACGCTGACTTATGGAGCCGTTGCCGTACCCATTCTGCATGAGTTCATGGCCGACCAAATTCACAACATCGTCAATCACTCTGACGCCAAGTTGCTCTTTGTGGGCGACCATGTAGCTACTCAGATTGACCCCGTACAGATGCCCCATCTCGAAGGAATCATCAACAACCCCGACTACTCGCTGATGCTGTCGCGTACAGACAAGCTAACCTATGCCCGCGAACACCTGAATGAGTTGTACGGCAAGAAATTCCCCAAATATTTCAGAAAGGAACACGTACATTATTATATAGAGGAGAACGGTGAAGAGATGGCTATGATTAACTACACCAGTGGTACAACAGGATTCTCCAAGGGTGTCATGATACCCTATCGTGCCCTATGGTCTAACTTCGACTTTGCCGAGCATGTCTTGGGAAAGATTATCAGCAAGGGCGACCGCATCATCAGCATCCTGCCCATGGCTCACATGTACGGCATGGCCTTCGAGTTTATCTTCGAGTTCCTGCATGGTTGCCACGTCTACTACCTGAACCGCATCCCCTCGCCTGCTATCATTGCCCAGGCGTTCGCAGACATCAAGCCCAAGATTATCATCGCCGTGCCGCTGGTCATCGAAAAGATCATCCGCAAGAAGGTGTTCCCCAAGATTCAGAACAACCGCATGCGCCTGCTGCTCTCCATGCCTGTCATCTCCAAGAAGGTTCGCCAGAAAATTTGCCAAGAGGTCGTCAAAGCCTTCGGTGGTGAGCTCTACGAAGTTATCATCGGTGGCGCAGCCTTCAACCAGGAAGTCGAGTCGTTCCTGAAGCGCATTGAGTTCCCCTATACTGTAGGATATGGTGCTACAGAGTGTGCACCGATTATCTGCTATCGCGACTGGCAGACCTTCGTGCAGGGCTCGTGCGGTCAAGCTGCCTACCACATGCAGGTGAAGGTAAAATCCACAAATCCGGCTGAAATTCCCGGCGAGATTCTGGCCAAGGGTCTTAACACCATGCTGGGTTACTACAAGAACCCCGAGGCTACCGCCGAGACGCTCGATGAGGATGGTTGGTACCATACCGGCGACCTTGGAACCATGGACTACGACGGCAACGTCTTTATCAATGGCCGTTCCAAGAACATGCTTTTAGGCCCCAGCGGACAGAACATCTATCCCGAGGAGATTGAAGACAAGCTCAACTCTCTGACGATGGTCGTCGAAAGCGTCGTCGTACAGCGTGACAACAAACTTGTCGGTCTGGTCTACCCCGACTACGACGAAGCCAAGAACATGAACTTCAACGAGCAAGACATTGCCAGCATCATGGAGCAGAACCGTCTCCAGTTGAACGAACAGTTGCCGGCTTACGAGAAGATTACGGAGATTGAAATCCGTACCGAGGAGTTCGAAAAGACGCCGAAACGCAGTATCAAGCGCTTCCTATACAAATAATTGCACCCTCTAACCATAAAAAACGGACGGACTATTTGGTCAGTCCGTTTTTTCTTTGTACTTTTGTCGCGCTGATGGAACACGACCCCACTTGTTGAGGGGTACCGTCATGCAAGATAAATCGCATAGCAATATGAAAGTACTCAAATTTGGCGGAACGTCCGTAGGTTCCGTAAAAAGCATTTTAAGCTTGAAAAAAATCGTGGAGGCAGAGGCTCGGACGCAACCTGTCGTCGTAGTAGTAAGTGCCCTGGGAGGTATTACAGACAAGTTGATAGCCACCTCGCAGATGGCTCTCAAAGGTGACAAACGCTATCGGGAGGAACTCGATGCCATCGTGGAACGCCACCACCAGATGATAGACACCATCATCACCGACCCCACCAAGAGAGAAAACTTGTTTAAGCGTGTAGATTCGCTCTTTGAACAGCTGAAGAGTATCTATTTCGGCGTTTACCTGATTCACGACCTGTCACGCAAGACGCAGGACGCTATCGTGTCGTATGGTGAGCGACTCAGTTCAAATATCGTGGCAGCACTCATCAAGAACGGAGTACGCATGAACTCCCGCGACTTCATACGCACAGAGCGTAAAAACGGCAAGCACGTGCTGGATGCCGAGCTGACCACCCGCATGGTAAAGGAAGCCTTCGGCCCCGTCTGTTGCGATGGTAGCGCAAACCATACCGTTGCCGTCGTGCCAGGCTTTATCAGCCGCGACCGCGACTCCGGCGAAACCACCAATCTGGGACGTGGCGGCAGCGACTATACAGCAGCCATCATTGCCGCAGCCCTCGATGCGGAGGTATTGGAGATATGGACAGACGTCGACGGCTTCATGACAGCTGACCCGCGTGTTATCAAAACGGCATACACCATCAACGAGTTGTCGTATGTCGAGGCCATGGAGTTGTGTAACTTCGGTGCCAAGGTAATCTACCCGCCGACCATCTACCCCGTCTGCATTAAGAACATCCCCATCAAGGTCAAGAATACCTTCAACCCCGAACACCCGGGAACCCTCATCAAAGACCATATTGAGAACGACCAGAAACCCATTAAGGGTATCTCCAGCATCAAGGGCACCACCCTGATTACGGTGACGGGTCTCTCGATGGTGGGTGTTATCGGTGTCAACCGCCGCATCTTCACCACACTGGCCAACAAGGGCATATCGGTCTTTATGGTCAGTCAGGCATCGTCAGAGAACTCAACGTCTATCGGTGTTCGCGATGAGGATGCCGACGCAGCCGTAGAGGTGCTGAACGAGGAGTTCCGCAAGGAAATAGAGACGGGTGCCATGTTCCCCATGCATGCTGAGAGTGGCCTGGCCACCATCGCCATCGTAGGTGAGAACATGAAGCACACGCCGGGTATTGCCGGAAAACTGTTTGGCACACTGGGCCGAAGCGGTATCAGCGTGATAGCCTGTGCCCAAGGCGCTTCCGAGACCAATATCTCATTCGTTGTCGACGGCCGCTTCCTGCGCAAGTCACTCAACGTACTGCACGACTCGTTCTTCCTCAGCGAATACAAGGTGCTCAACCTCTTCATCTGCGGTATCGGAACAGTAGGCAGCATGCTGATTGAGCAAATCAGATCGCAGTACGACGAGCTGATGCAGCGCAACGGACTGAAGCTCAACGTGGTGGGTATCGCCTCGTCGAAGGCAGGCATTTATAATCGCGACGGCATCGACCTGGAGCATTACAAAGAATTGCTGAAGGCTCCCGAAGCTCAGGGTGTCAACCTCAAAGAGGAAGTCATTGGCATGAACATCTTCAACAGTGTCTTTGTGGACTGCACGGCCAGTAAGGATATTGCAGCCCTCTACCAGACATTCCTGGAGCATAACATCAGTGTCATTGCGGCCAACAAGATAGCAGCTTCCAGCGACTACAACAACTATATCCGTCTGAAGCAGACGGCCCGCAGCCGCGGTGTCTGGTTCCGCTATGAGACGAACGTGGGTGCAGGCCTTCCCATCATCGGAACCATCAACGACCTGCGCAACTCCGGTGACAAGATTCTCAAGATTGAGGCGGTGCTCAGCGGCACACTCAACTTCATCTTCAACGAAATCAGCGCCGACGTTCCGTTCTCCGAGACAGTGCGTCGTGCCAAGGAACAGGGCTATAGCGAGCCCGATCCGCGCATCGACCTGAGCGGTACCGACGTCGTGCGCAAGCTGGTCATCCTGGCACGCGAGGCCGGTTATCAGGTTGAACAGCAGGATGTCGAGAAGCATCTCTTCGTACCCGACGACTATTTTGCCGGCTCTGTCGATGATTTCTGGAGCAAGCTGCCTGCACTCGATGCCGACTTCGAGCGCCGTCGCCAGCAGTTGGAGGCTAATGGCAAACGCTGGCGCTTCGTTGCTACCATGGAACTTGGCAAGACTAACGTGGCCCTGCAGGAGGTAGATAGGAACCATCCGTTCTACAACCTCGAGGGTTCCAACAACATTGTCCTGCTGACCACCGAGCGCTACAAGGAGTATCCCATGCAGATTCAAGGCTATGGTGCCGGTGCCGGTGTAACGGCAGCAGGCGTCTTTGCCAACATCATGTCTATTGCCAATATTTAGCAACGCATCTAAAGCAACCACAAGAACAATGAAACACATCATCATCTTGGGCGACGGCATGGCCGACCACAAAGTGGCCAGCCTCGGCAATAAGACCCTGCTGCAATACGCCCGTCCTGAATATATGAACCGTCTGGCGCGCGAAGGCCGCTGCGGTCGCCTGGTAACCGTCCCCGAGGGATTCCCTCCAGGCAGCGAGGTGGCCAATACTGCCATCCTCGGTTATGACCTGAACAAAGTCTACGAAGGCCGTGGCCCGCTCGAGGCTGCCAGCATCGGCTATGATATGGCCGACGACGACTTTGCCATCCGATGCAATATCATCACGCTGGAAGACGGAAAGATCATCACCCATAACGGCGGCAATCTCGAGACCGAAGACGCCCGCGTGCTCATCGACTATCTGAATGACACTTTGGCCAAACCCATTAACGAGCGTGAAGGCTGCGAGCGTGTCAAGTTCGTCTGTGGTATCCAATATCGCCACCTGTTAGTCATCAAGGGCGGCAACAAGCACATCGTCTGCAACCCGCCGCACGACCACCCCAACGAACCCTGGCGCCCCCTGTTGGTACAGCCCGCTCCCACCGTCAGCGGTTCTACTGCGGTCAGCGGTTCTACTGTGGTCAGCGGTTTTGCCGCTGACGCCTCAACGGCTGCTTCCGCCGCCAACTCCCGCCTCACCCCGGAAGCGACCGCAGCCTTGCTGAACGAGCTCATCCTTCGCTCCCAGGAGCTATTGGCAAAGCACCCCTACAACATCGCCAAAGCCCAGAAGGGCGAGCGCCAGGCCAACAGCATCTGGCCATGGTCGGGCGGCTATCGCCCCTCCATGATGACCCTCATGCAGCAATTCCCGCAAATCAAGACCGGTGCCGTTATTTCTGCCGTTGACCTCATCCAAGGCATCGGCCGCTATGCTGGTCTTCGCATCATCAAGGTGCCCGGTGCAACCGGTTTGGCCAACACCAACTACGAAGGCAAGGCCCAAGCCGCCATCGATGCGTTGAAGACTGACGACTTCGTCTTCGTGCATGTCGAGGCGACAGACGAGGCAGGCCATGACGGCGATATCGACCTGAAGCTGCGGGCTATCGACTATCTGGACAAGCGTCTCATCAAACCTATTCTGGAAGCTACCGAACAGATGCAGGAGCCCGTCTGCATGGCTATCCTGCCCGACCACCCCACCCCTGTCGAGTTGCGCATCCACGTCAACGAGCCCGTGCCTTTCATCATCTGGCACCGCGGCATACAGCCTGACGACGTGCAGCACTACGACGAAGAGTCGTGCGTCACCGGCAGCTACGGTCTACTGCGCCTACATGAATTCATGCAGGCACTCATGAGCGAGTAATATCACGATGATATTGTTGGTGCGAGGGATAACCCAACAACAAGGGATTACCCCACTACACCAACAATTTCCTTCACGCTTTGGCAACCGTGTTGGTCGAGCCAGCGGTTGATGCCGTCGCGCACCTTGATGGTGACGGCGGGGTCGATGAAGTTGGCGGTACCAATCTCGATAGCGGTGGCACCGGCCATAAAGAACTCGATAGCGTCCTCAGCCGTCATAATACCTCCCAAGCCTACAACGGGAATCTGGACGGCCTTGGCAACCTGCCATACCATACGCACGGCAATGGGTTTGACACAAGGACCGCTCAAGCCACCGGTGCCGATGCTCAGTCGCGAACGGCGACGCTCAATATCGATACTCATGCCCATCAGCGTGTTGATGAGCGACACAGAGTCGGCTCCCTGGGCTTCGCAGGCACGGGCAATGTCGGCAATGTTCGTCACGTTGGGCGACAACTTGACGATAAGTGTCTTGTGGTAACGCTGGCGCACGGCACGAACGACACTCTCGGCACCTTGACACGTTACGCCGAAGGCCATTCCGCCATCACGAACGTTGGGACACGAGATATTCAGCTCAATAGCGGGAATACGTTCCAAGGCATCAATGCGCGCTGCACACTCGGCATAATCTTCGGGTGACGATCCGCTAACGTTTACAATAACATTCGTATCTAAACATCTGATTTGCGGATAGATATGTTCGCAAAAGTAGTCAACTCCCTTATTCTGCAGACCCACACAATTGAGCATGCCTCCAGTTGTCTCCGCCATACGGGGATAGTCGTTGCCCTCACGAGGATTCAAGGTCGTTCCCTTGACGATGATGCCGCCCAACTGATCGAGGGGCACGAAGTCCTGGAACTCCAATCCATAGCCGAAGGTGCCTGATGCAGTCATCACGGGATTCTTCAGCTGCAATGCTCCTATATTTACGCTTAGCTCTGCCATAACAATCGGTTTATGTTAAACACGGGACCTTCCTTACAGACGCAGACATTGGTTGTTTCCTGACTACCGGCTCCCCTCTCCTCACGCTTTACCTTCTCCACGCAGCACAGACAAGCGCCGAGTCCGCACGCCATCAGGTTCTCCAGCGATGCCTCGCACCAGACGGCATGTTCGGAGGCATAGCGCGCCACCGCCTTCATCATAGGTGTAGGGCCGCAGGTATAGATACGGTCGAACGGTTCTGCCAACACGCTGTGCTGTGTCACGAAGCCTCGTTCGCCTAAGGTGGCATCTTCTGTCGTTATGCACACACGTCCGTACTTCTTGAATAAGTCCAACTCCAGCACATCCTTGGCGCTGCGTCCTCCCAGCAGGAACGTCACCTCATGGCCCGCCTGCTGCAGACAATCACCTAAGTAGAGCAGCGGAGCCACACCTACGCCGCCACCGACCAAGAGTACCTTGCTCGCTGCAACAGGCGAAGAGTTGCCCTGCACGATTTTCCCGTCAGGCAGGGTGAAGCCATTGCCTAAGGGCAGCACACAGTTCACGATATCGCCAGCCTTCCTGCTGCCGAGCCATTGTGTACCACTGCCCACCATCGCCACGAGGAGCCACAGCTCGTTCTGCCGGCGGTCAACGAAATTGATGGAAATAGGCCGACGCAGCAACGTGTCGGGAGTACCGTCAATGCGCACTTCGACAAACTGTCCGGGCAGCATTTCAGGCAACGGAGTAGGAAGCGTCAGCCGCATCAGTACATGCTTGTCACTGACACGCTCCACGCTACGAACCGTAAAATCAAGTATCTGTTTCATAATCGGATGCAAAGATAACAAATTATTATCAATTGTCTGCAGCCCTTTGTCAATTATCCATTGTCAATTATCAATTATTAACGATGCTTTTGGCTACAACGTATGCTGTCGTCCAGGCGGCCTGGAAGTTGAAACCACCGGTGACACCGTCGATATCCAGCACCTCACCGGCCAAGTAAAGGTGAGGCACATGTCGGCTTTCCAGCGTGCTGGGATTGACTGCTTTCAGCGAGATGCCGCCACAGGTGACGAACTCGTCGTGGAACGGTGCGCGGCCACTCACGTCGTAGGTGTCGTTCTGCAGGACGTTGACCAGGCGGTTCATGTCTTTCTTGTTGATTTCCGCCCAACGGATATGGGCACGACTGCCCAGCGACCTGTCGAGCAGACAGGCCCACAGACGCTGCTGAAGACCGAAGGGGCAGTAGGTATGAAGTTGCTTTTGAGGCTGGCGAACCTGTTGTTCATAGAGCACGTCGGAAACGTGATCCGCAGTCAGGGCGGCACCCAACCAGTTGATGCTGAGCGACGTCCGATAGTCTGCGTCTGCCAAATGGCGTGCGGCATAGCTGGAGAGGCGCAGGATGGCGGGGCCGCTCACACCCCAGTGGGTGATGAGCAATGGTCCTTCAGCACGCAGTTTGGTTCCCGGCAGCAGCACAGCGGCATCGTTAACCACCAGTCCTTGCAAAGCCGTCAGTTGCGGGTCGTCAATGGCCAGGGAGAAGAGCGACGGCACGGGAGGCTCGATTTCGTGCCCTAAGGCTGCAAGCCACTGCAAGCCCTCGCCACGCGGAGAACCACCCGTGGTAACGGCAACGAAGTCATAGTCGCGGAGACTGTCGAGCGACTGGATTTTCTCATGGGTACGAATCTCGATGCCATAGCGGCGGGCCAGCGACAGGAAGCAGTCGATAACAGCGTGGGAATCCTGCGCTTCGGGGAAGACGCACTCATCGTCCTGCACCACCAACGGCACACCGTGACGCTCGAACCAACTATAGGCATCGTCGTAATTGAATACATTGAACAAGCGCTTCATCAGCCGGTAACCACGGGGATAGACCTGCTGCAGGTCACGAACCTGGCGAAAGGAGTTGGTGCAGTTGCAGCGCCCCCCACCGGACACCTCAACCTTGGCCAGCACACGCTGGCTGCGCTCGAAGATAGTCACCTGCATCTCGGGCATCATCTCCTTGAGGTTGACGGCCAGGAAAAAACCTGCCGCTCCTCCGCCTATCACCGCTGTCTTCATGCTCAAAAACTGCTTTATCGTTGCAAAGATACACATTTTCTGCCAGCTACCGATAGAAATGTGGAAATAATTTCGTAACTTTGTCGCCGTATAACCAAAACAACTACCGCCCATGCTGCATATTCGCTGCAAGAACAACAACATGACGAAGAGTTTCCCCGAGGGAACCTCGTTACTCGACGTCTATCAGGAGTTTGCCAATGACATCCAACTCCCCTATCCCGTGGTTTCGGCCAAAGTGAATAACGTCTCTCAGGGACTGAAGTTCCGTCTCTACCAAAACCGTGACGTGGAGTTCATGGATGCTCGCGGCGGCAGTGGTCACCGCGTCTACGTGCGTTCCTTGTGCTTCGTGCTATACAAGTCTACACAAGACGTCTTCCCTGGCTCGAAACTGTTCATTGAGCACACCATTTCGCGCGGCTACTACTGCAACTTCAAGAAGAAGGGCGGCGAAGCGCTGGTGGAAGGCGACGTAGAGCGCATCAGGCAGCGCATGCAGGAAATTGTGGCGCTGGACATGCCCTTCCGCCGCAACGAAGCCACTACCGAAGAGGCCGTGCGCATCTTTGCAGAGCGCGGACTTGTAGACAAGGTGAAGTTACTGGAAACCAGCGGTCAGATCTATTCCGACTACTACATGCTGGGCGACACCGCCGACTACTATTACGGTCCGTTAGTTCCCTCGGCAGGCTATCTGAAGGTGTGGGCGCTGGAACCCTACCACGACGGCATGCTGCTGCGTGTGCCCGACTGGAACAACCCCACCATCCTGGCTGAGAAGGCAGACATGCCTAAGACCTACGAGATGTTTGCCGAGAAAACCCGCTGGGACATCATCATGCGACTGTCGAACGCCGGCGACGTGAACAAGGCAGTGCTGAAAGGACACGGCTCTGAACTGATACAGGTTAGCGAGGCCCTGCAGGAAAAGAAGATTGTGCAGATAGCCGAAGAGATTGACCGCCGATTCCACCAAGAGGAGAATCCCGTGCGTCTGGTGCTGATAACCGGTCCAAGCAGCTCGGGAAAGACGACGTTCTGCAAGCGACTCTGCGTACAGCTGCTGGCTTGCGGACTGCGCCCTCTCTCCTTCTCCACCGACGACTATTTCGTCAACCGTGTGGACACGCCGAAGTTGCCGAACGGTGACTACGACTTCGACAACATCGAGGCCGTGGACTACAACCTGCTGGAGGAACACCTGACCCACCTGATGAAGGGCGAGCGCGTAGAGATACCGGAGTATAACTTTTCGACGGGCAAGCGCGAGTGGAACGGCAAGAAGCTCAAGCTGACCAACGACAGCGTACTGATCATCGAGGGAATCCATGCCCTGAACCCCCAACTGACGAAGAAGATTGAGGACTCACTGAAGTTCCGCATCTATATCTCGGCGCTCACCAGTATCTCGCTGGACGACCACAACTGGATTCCGGTGCGCGACAACCGCTTGCTGCGGCGCATCATCCGCGACTACAACAAGGGTGCCTTTACGGCCCGCGAGACGATTGCCCAGTGGCCAAACGTCTGCCGTGCCGAGGACCAGTGGATATTCCCCTATCAGGAGTCTGCCGACGTGATGTTCAACTCGGCGCTGAACATCGAGTTTGCCGTGCTGCGCACCCATGCAGAGCTTATTCTGGCTACCGTTCCGAAGAACTGTCCGGAATATGCCGAGGCACACCGCCTGCTGAAGTTCATCCGCTACTTCATCCCCGTGAGCGACAAAGAAATACCGCCCACGAGCATCATGCGAGAGTTCGTAGGCGGCAGTAGCTTCAAGTACTAAAAGCGGGGAGGTTGAACCTCCCCGTATTGTGCAGGGAGGTTCGGCCTCCCTGCTTATTTTTTGCTCCGTGGTTACTTGGCGTAAGCAACGCTGCGCGTTTCGCGGATGACGGTAATCTTCACCTGTCCGGGATACGTCATCTCGTTCTGGATCTTCGATGCAATCTGTCCGCTCAGAGCCTCGGTCTCGGCATCATCCATCTTGTCGGCACCGACAATGACGCGCAACTCGCGACCGGCCTGGATGGCATAGGTCTTCGTGACACCGGGATAGCTCATAGCGATTGCCTCCAGGTCGTTCAGACGCTTGATGTAGGCCTCGACAATTTCACGACGGGCACCAGGACGTGCACCGCTGATAGCGTCGCAAATCTGTACGATGGGAGCCAGCAGCGTCTGCATCTCCATCTCGTCGTGGTGAGCACCGATGGCATTGCAGATATCGGGCTTCTCCTTGTACATCTCGGCAATCTTGGCGCCATACAGGGCGTGAGGCATCTCACTCTCCTCGTCAGGCACCTTACCAATATCGTGCAACAGTCCGGCGCGCTTAGCCTTCTTCGGGTTCAGGCCCAACTCCGAAGCCATGACGGCACAGAGGTTGGCGGTTTCACGAGCGTGCTGCAGCAGGTTCTGACCGTAAGAAGAACGGTACTTCATCTTACCGATGATACGAATCAGTTCGGGGTGCAGGCCGTGGATACCGAGGTCGATGGCGGTGCGCTTACCGGTCTCGATGATTTCGTTCTCCAACTGCTTCTTCACCTTGGCCACCACTTCCTCAATGCGGGCGGGGTGGATACGTCCGTCGGCCACCAGCTGGTGCAGGGCCAGACGACAGGTCTCGCGGCGAATGGGGTCGAAGGCCGAGATGACGATAGCCTCGGGGGTGTCGTCAACGACGATTTCCACACCGCAGGCAGCCTCGAGAGCACGGATATTACGACCCTCACGACCAATCACGCGACCCTTGACGTCGTCGTTGTCGATGTGGAACACCGATACGCTGTTCTCCACAGCCGTTTCGGTAGCTACACGCTGGATGGTCTGGATGACAATCTTCTTGGCCTGTGCGTTAGCGTTCAACTTGGCCTCGTCCATGATTTCGTTGATGTAAGCCTGGGCATCGGTGCGAGCCTCGTCCTTCATGGATTCCACCAGACGGGCCTTGGCTTCGTCGGCGCTGAGACCAGACAGTTCCTCGAGCTTGGCACGCTCCTGCAGGGTCATCTTCTCCAGTTCCTCCTGCTTCAGCGTCAGCACCTTCTTCTCGTTGTCGATGCGCGTCTGCTGGTTGTCCAGCTCGTTCTTGCGGCGTCCCAGCTCCTCGTTGCGCTGGTTCAGCGACAACTCACGCTGTTTCAGTTTGTTCTCGTTCTGCTGCAGTTCCTGGTTGCGCTTCTGCGCCTCCTTCTCCAGCTCGCTCTTCTTGTTCAGGAATTTCTCCTTGACCTCGAGCAGTTTCTTTTCTTTCAGGACTTCTGCCTCCTTGTCGGCGGCAGCTATCATCTCATTATATTTTCCCTTGATGACGAAGCGGAAAATCAGAAAGCCACACACGCCGCCTAGTACAAGAGCGGCGACAATGGCAATAATCGCAACAATGATGTTCATAAATGTTTAATATATATAGGTGTTAATGTTCTTTCCGGTCATTTGCTGTCGCCAAGTACTTCTTCCATCTCCTTGGTCAGTTTGGCAAGAACATTGTCGTAGGGCAGTGTATCGTTGTTCTTCAGTTCCTTCTCGTACGTAAAGGCAATGTCGAGAAGTACACGCAGCGCAATGGTGTGGTCGGTCTGACGGCCCTTGAATGCCTTGGCGTAGGCATTATAGCGTTCCGTGATGAGCTTTGCTGCCAGACGGAAGTACTCTTCGTCGTCACGGTCGATGACCACGCCGACTTCCTCGTCGTATATGTGCAGCTTGATATTGAGTCTGTCCTGTTTCTGTTCTGCCATGGCTTGTTCTCCTTATTTTTCGTCGCTGAGGATTGCAATGCACTTATTGACGTCGCGAATGAGCCTTGACAGGCGATCCTTGGCGTCCTGAAGGTTGCCGTCGGTAATCTCCATCATCTTGGCCATTTTCAGAGTGTCGTAGTCATACTGCTTCTGTTCCAACTTCTGCTGCAGTTCTTTCACCTGCTTCTCGTTGTCCTTCAACATATCATGAAGTGTTCCGTTTTCCTTCTTCAGTTCCTGGAAACGGAGCAAAACCTGACGCAGACGGGTTTCAAACGTGGCTAGAGTTCTCTCATTAGCGGTCATAACTACTTCACTTTGTGCTACAAAGGTAGTATAATCAAATGAAAGATGAAAGACTAAAGATTAAAGATTAAGTTTTTTTAATACTTCCATTCTCTCACCTTGTTCATTTGCTCTTATTCTTTGGGGCGTGGCTCCTTCTTGGCGAGCATCACGACACGATAGACAAAATCGGTCACCCACTGCTGCGAGAAGCCCAGTTTCTGGTCGTACTGACGGATGCCTACGACGGTCTTCATTACGCCGGCATCGGTGAAGTCGTTCTTCGTGAAGATGTCGTTCACCGTCTTCTCCGTCATCGTGCGGATGGCACTCTTGAAGAAGCTCGGCAGACGCAGCTTGAACTTCATCAGATTGCCCGTGAGCATCATCAGGTCCTGCGTGAAGCCCGAGAACTGATACATATAGGTCTGAATGTCCTGCGGTTTCTTGCAGCGCTTGCGGATACTGGCCTCAATCTCCTTCGTAAAGTTCTCGTCCATGCCGTACACATCCTTCAGCATCTTCTTACAACGCGTCTTCTCAGCCAGTCCCAGGCGGTTGTTCTGCGTGGGAACCTTCAGCGTAGCCTTGAAGGTACGCAAGTCTGGCAGCGCTGCCAGATTGGTAATGCCCAGGTCGCTGGCCATCACTGCCTGAAAGTATACACGGATGAGCGTCATGAAGTCCTCCATGCCGCCTATTCTCTGTTGTCCCTCCTCTTTCTTTCCGAATAATTTGCTTATAAAACTCATAATGTATATCAATTTTGGAGTGCAAAAGTACTAAAAAGCAAGCGAATTACCAAATATATCGGCACTTATGTTGCAAAGTTCCGTTTTTTTTGTATCTTTGTCGTCAAAAAACAGGGTTAAGCGAATTGTCATTCAGGAACAATATTCCAAGAGTAACAAAAATTACTTTTGGAGTATTTAAATTTCTATTCGGAGTAATTGAAATTACTTTCAGAGAAACCATCTCGATTTACAATATCGGATGTCAGTCACCCGTCCCTATGGCATACGAAGAATTTGGAAGTTTAGGAGTTTAGATATTTAGGATTTATAGTAAAAAAGAAAAAAATTATAATTTTTATATTTACATATATACTAAAAACTAAACTTCTAAACATCTAAACTTGCTAAACATATCTTCAGACCACCAGCGAGAAGTATTCAGAGTATCAGCGAGAATACTGCTCATTTTTCTTGACATTAGTATACATCACAAATCACGCCAAATAGCCGCTATTAAGGAAAAATCTTTTTCCCTCACTAGGGAATTTTTTCTCTCTGGGCAGGGAGAAAAATTTTTCTCCTAATGCCGCCGATGCACGTCTTTGGAAGGATTTGAAATACTTTTACATGTGCTTCTGTTTCGAGCGAGAATACAGTATTTCCGGCATTCATATCCTGTGCTATCTTATATATGAAACAGTACAAAGATACAAAATCAAATCGGTAAATTTTAAAATCGCTGTATCTCATTGATTTTTAAATATTTAATTAATATTCGAAAGAATTTAACCGGACACTAGTGTTTGGAGTATTTAAATTTCTATTCGGAGTAATTGTAAATACTTCCGGAGAAACCATCTCGACTTACAATATCGGATGTCAGTCACCCGTCCCTGTGGCATTTTGATGTCGACAAAGATATACTTTATTAGCGAATAAATCCTTTTTTTGTTGATTAAAAACGCTTTTTCTCCATATTTCCAGCACCTGTGCCACGATAACGATCACGCGTTACATTAAAATTATACTGTACAGTAAACTATTATAGAAGGTAAAATCCGGTCGTGATCCGTTGAAGATATCACGTGCTTCCAACGTAAAACTGAGTTTCTTTTTAAAGAAATCTTTATATATTTTTGCATTCACGTAAGAAGAACTGCTGGTATATATATTTCTATCATTACCTGCGGTAGTCCATTGACAGTCAATATTTAACCAAGTATCCCAAGGGAGATGAATCGCGTTTTGCCATTGTAGAATTCCTATTGGCTTGTTCATACTTTTATTTTTCCCATCCACAATGACATCAAACCATTGTCTAAACATTCCGACATTGACTTGCGGTTGCCATGACCCTATCTGAAACTTTCCACCCATAAACGCCTGCAAGAAATGTTTTTTCTTGAAATTCTCATATGTAAGAATTGTAATCTCACCATTATTGCTATACGGATTCGTTGTATTAACAATAGGATTATCAAAATACGAGTATGATATCTGGGCAAAATATCCCTTCCAGACTACCATATATTCTATGTTATGCAGTTTTGTTGGCAGAAGACGTGGATTTCCAGACTCATATGTCATTCTATTCAAATACGAGATATTAGCATTCAAATTTGAATATGTAGGTCTCTCTACTCTGCCACTGTACGATAACGACATCTGAAGATTACCCAGACGTGTGGCTGCATTGAGTGAAGGAAATACGTTATTATATGTCTTACTCAGATTATAATCAGAACCCTCCCCTTCAAAATAGTCATAATTTACATGTTCATATCGTAAACCAAATCCAACAAAGAATTTACCCAGTTGCTGCATTACCTCCATAAAACATGCAGTATTATCCTCTGTTATCTTTGAGGTTGCATTGTTTAGATTGACATATTCTGTACTAAAATTATTATCGGTTCTCGAACTTGTATATTCCTCCCCAAATTTCACTACTCCTTTAGCTACAGGATAAGTCAACAATACTTTCTCTGCCAACATCCTGCCCTTGTTTTTACTATATGTCGTAACAGCTTGATTTTCCCCAGTCTGGCTCGTTTCATCATTTACAGTATTCTGGACTCCTTTGCTCCAGATATAGTCTGCATTAAAGTCAATATTCAGCTTCTTTATTTGGCCATTGTAATATAGGTTGGCAGCATGTCGTGGAGTATTTTTTATGTCATTATCTGCCATGGTTTCCCATTTGTCGTAGAATTCATCATTCTCAAATACACTACTTATTAAATGGGACTTTGACTTAATATGTGCATATTCGTTTTGATAATATGCACCCATAGAATGCTTATCATTAATCAACCATGCAACCCCCACCTTGCCAAGTAGTCCATCATAGTTCTTTCTATTAGCAGCAAATAGCTTCTGATTCCATGTTGAAGCTGCATTTGTTGTCATGTCTGTCGACTTTCTTTCCCAATTTTTCCCTCCATTAAACATGAAGTTTGAAAAAAACTCCAAGCCTCCAGTTCTATATTTCAAATCGGCAATATCAGAACTTTGATAATAATGCTGAAAACCGTTGGTTGAACGGAACGTGCCACTCCAACCATCTCCCTGAGGTTTCTTGGTGCGAATACGAATGACACTTTTTGCATCAGCAGAATAAGATGCTCCTGGATTTGTAATAACTTCCACATTGCGAATATTACCAGAGAGCAATGTTGATAATTCTTGGGAATCTGTTATTTTTCGGCCATTTATGTAAACAGCAGGAGATCCTTTCCCAAATACCTCTAGGTTACCATTATTCTCAACAACCATTGGAATTTGCCGTAGTACATCTTTAGCAGTTCCGGCATCCGCTAAAATACTGTTTTCTACATTTGTAACTAATGAATTGCCCTTTAAATGTGTTATAGAAGCATTGCCTTTAACGACCACCTCCTTTAGCTGGGTATTAGAATTGATCATCTTAATATCCCCAAGCACACCATCTGGAGTAATTTCAATAACTTTTGTATCAAATCCCACAAACGACAGTTTAAGTTTCAATCCTGTTGTTAAATCACTTGTTAAATGGAACTCACCACTTCCGTTAGTTATTACTCCTGTAACGAATGTCGAGTCCTGCAGGAGGACAACATTTACAAACTCTAACGGCTTATCATTTTCATCAATAATTCGGCCTTTAATATCCTTACCGAAAACTGATGAAGAAAGCACTAATGCTGCAATTATGGTTAATGTCAAACCTTTCATATACATGTTAATCTAATTAGTTATTCTCGATATCCTTCCACTCAATGATCCTGTCTTTATCTTCGTTGCAAACTACATGGGCAACATGCTTCTCTTTAGTACCGTCGCTCGAAACCACATAATATATAACATTGGCAGAGAAACGCACTTCATCATTTTCCTTATAGTCTTCGCATAAGAACTTGCTGCCAAATTCAACTTTTTCTCCAGTGCTAAGTATAGAAGAAGCATGGTGTACAACAGCTTTCTCAAAATTCTTGTTCTCCCAGTTTCCATGGCCAGGCATATTAATATGCCCGCTTTTTGCTAATGCAATAAACATCACAAAAACAATGAAAACTGCTAATTTTTTAAACTGACTTTTCTTCATAATTTGTAAATTATTTTATATTAAAAAAACGATTTCTCACTCACCTCATTTCTCAGCTTCTGTTCAGTGTCGTTTTCATCTGATGCATAATAAAGCGAATCACAATCTTTCGACAATAGCAGGTAAAGCGTCTTGTACGTATTTCCACTGTCAGAAGTAACCGTATATTTCACTTCTGCATAAATACATGTCTTATCTTTTATTTCCCAACGGAGTTTGCGCCGAATACTTCCCCAACGCATAGTCTCACCACCCTTTAGGCCTTGCTCAATATATGCAGTAGCGGTTTTCTTGATCTTCCATTCTTGGGCACCAGGTATACTACTACATGAACCGAATACCAGCATCATTGCAGATGTACCTATCAATGTTTTCATTAAATGTTTCATGCGCTTTTTTTATTTGATTACTTAAACTTTTGACAGTGCAAAGTTATGGCAAAAATGAGTCTTAAAACGACTAAATGACCAAATAAAAAATCTAAATAAAAAAAACGTAACCTATTGAAATTCAAAGGTTACGTTCCCATAAAATCTAAATGTAGCTTAGCAAAGTCTTAATCACCCCTTAACACTGTTGATACAAGCGACAATATCTTGTCCTTCTGCTGCTCCAATTTTCTTCCGTATGGAAGTCTTGCGTACATAAATCGTTGCGTCAGACTGTTGTGTAATGACACCTATTTCCTTTGTTGAGAATCCCGCACACAACAGGCAGCAAATCTGCACTTCCTTTTCCGTGAGTGCATCGGCATATTGACTTGACAATCGGGCATGAAAATTATCATAAAGCCGATTTATTACAGGATAGAGGTCAGACCATATGAGCAGACTGTCTGTGGGTATTTCTCCACCGCTAATACCCGATATACGTTTAAGAAGAGCCTGATTCTGGTTGGTAGGTGTACTAGCCACAAGTCGAATGATGCCCAACTGTTGCAAAAGTATTTTCTTGAAGAAAGCATCATCTTCCACCTGAGGTAGATCTTTTCCTATTTCGTTTTCTACAGGAGCCTTCTGTGCCTCTTCTAGCATTCTCGTCAAGGTGTCAATCCTGTCTTCTGCCTCTGCCAGTTGTCTAATCCTATTCCTATAATATAGATAGCCACCCATGCCGCCGACAATCAACAGGAGCATTGCCACCGACAGCATCCATCCCATCCGCTGTTTACTGAGTTTCAATTCATAGTTGGCCGCCTGCAGACGGTTCTTTGTTTCTTGTCGTCTAGCCAATGTGTTCTCTTTTGCTTGCATATCTGTCATGATAGAGTCAAAAAATCTAGCAAACTCCACAGACGATACAGGTTTGCCACTTGCATAATCCAACAAAAAACGTTTTTGTTCCAGTTCTGCCCTACGCGCAATATTTGCAAACCCTTCTGCTTCCAGTTCTGTCTCACTCTTGATAGCCCTGTCATTACAGATGCGGGCAGAGTCAAGCCGATGCATATTGATATAGTTACCAGCCATTGACATTTGAATCGCCGACAACTCCGCCGCCTGTGGCATCATTTGCCCAATCTGGTAGAACATGTCATTTGAACGGCTGTATTGTCCATTATTTGCCAGATAGTCGGCATAGTTGCGCATAATCTCACATGCAAGGGCCGTGTCGCCGTTCTCTGCTGCCGACCTGATGCCCTTGTCATAGTAATATTCAGAATGTCTATCGCCCAGCAGAGAAAGGTTCAGCCCCAACTTATAATTTAATATAGCCAACTGACGTTTCGACATGCCATAGGTTAATGCTTCTTTTAGCACATCTGCGGCTTGATCGTATTTACTCTGATGTTCTAAAACACCAGCTTTTGCAACCAGTAATTGAACGCGTTTTACCGAGTCCGATATTTCCGTGAGGCCCTTGTCTATGGCTTTTACAGCATCTTCTCCCTTATCCTTCCAGTTTAGATAAGAGGCTTCCAGTAGATAGCTGTCTGCCACTTTCTCATTTTCTGTTCTGTAATAGACTATTGCTTCCATCAACTGATCATCTTCTGCCAGTGACAGTCCCAATGCCTGATGTGCCAATGCCCGGTTCCAAACCAGATGCATTCGCTCTTTCTCATTTAAACTACTTACTTGCTCCAAAGAGTCTAATATAGCAATAGCTCGTTTCGGATCATTAACAAGCAAAGTGTCAGTATCTGATATTACGCCTTCATTCAGATTCTCTTTACAGGAAAAAAGAATGGAGATGAGGCATAAAAGGAATATTTTCGTTAATTTCATATTTATGGTCGTAAGTTTCAAAAACAATCAACTTTTATTTTTTTATCATAATTTTTGTGCAAAGTTACGAAAAGATTTCGAAATTAGACGGATAAAATACCCAAAAAACAACTCCTATGGCGATAATTTCTCACCCAAAGACAATATTACCCCATTATACCTTTATTATATAGATGCTTGATCTGACGGAACACGATGGCGGACTGCACGAAAAGCATGTCCGCTATCTCCTCCACCGTCATCCACACGTCTTTATCGGGCATGGTGACAACACCGCCCTCGGTCATTCTGATGATGCCTCGCTCGAAGACATCCTTGGGGATGATTGATAAGTGTCTCATAACGTTCAGTCTTTTGGAATGTGATACAATGGAACAACTAGGGACTGGTACCTGTTCCAACGAGCCTCGAGTAAGACGCAATTGATGACTCTCTTATAAATGCGAACGAGGACTACTCTCGAGGCCCGTGAGGACTATTCTCGTCGGTTGCGAGGAGTATCCTCAAGGCCACTTCCATATTCAGATTTCTCAAACGTCAAAGAAAAAGGCAGAAATCTTTCGGATTCCCACCTTATTGTATTAAAAAGAATGTGCTGTTTTTGCTCCTATAACTGCTTACACGTTGTATTTTTCAACAAACGCTACTGGAGTCATTATCTGCATTGATGATTGGTCTGCATTCTTAAAGTCGTCAATATTTATAGTAATCAGCACGTCACAGCGGTTCTCTATAGCACAGTGGTATTGAAAACTGTCTTCTATGTCAGTGAAATATTGGTCTTTGATGGCTTGCTCAACAGAAACATGAGACATGTCTACCAACTCAGGAAAAATGTTGGTATCAAGAAACAATTTCATACGCCATATTTCTCAACCAGATAATCATCAACCAGCTCCTTGTCGCTCTTGTTTTGAGGCATGGACAAACCTGCAAGAAAATGTTGGCTGAAACGCCCCTGGGCACGTCCTTTCAGATGACGACGCATAACAAGAAACTCACCGTAGGCAGTCAGCTGGCGAGTCAACTCTTCCATACCGTAATTCTCTGGTACATTAAGGGATATGTTAATGGTTCTTGTCATAATCATTTTTGACTTCACGCTGCAAATTTAAGCATTATTTCCGAAAAATGCAAGAAAAAGGCAGAAATCTTTCGATTCCCACCTTGAACACTATAGACAGATTCTGTTTCACTCCATTAACGTGTAAAAAATGCACGTTATTCTCTTTTCAAGTTCACCCTCTTTGAATACATTAATTATTCACAATATTTCCCTTGCTATCCATGCGCAGGCTTCTGCGTCGGCAAGGGCGTTGTGATGGTTCTCTAAACAATAACCACACTCGGCGGCGACGGTGTGGAGTTGGTGGTTTTCCAGATAGCGGAAGGCTCTGCGTGAAGCTGCCAACGTGTCGTAGAACTCATAGTCGGGATAGTCCATCTGATAGACACGGAACACGGCCTTCAAACAACCTTCATCAAATGGCTTGTTATGAGCTACAAGAGGCAGACCTTCAATCAAAGGCTCTATCTGCGCCCATACTTTGGGGAACACAGGGGCGTCATCAGTATCTTCATGACAGAGCCCATGTACCTGAGAGCACCAGTAGTTATAATAGTTCGGCTCGGGCTGGATGAGGGAGTAGAACGAATCTACTATCTCACCATCACGCACAATGACGATTCCTACAGAGCATACGCTGCTGCGCTCATTGTTAGCCGTTTCAAAATCAATTGCTGCAAAATCTTGCATTTTCAATCCGCCTTATATTTGTTCCACATTCTTTTTATCTTTGTATGCAAAAGTACACAATCTTTCACAAATCGCCAAAAGAAAAAGGCGGAAATCTTTCGATTCCCACCTTATTGTATTAACGATAGTGTGCTATTTGACTATTATGCTATTACACCAGCATGTAGCTGTTCTATTGGGAATATCATATCCCAGTTCTTGCCCCACACCACATTGCCGTTATCAATGGAGAAGCGGCTGAACTTGCGAGGATCAAGATACTTGTTGTATTGCGGGTGAGGATGGCGACGGATATAATCACCAATATCAACACGTTGTGTCGTGTTGTCGCTGAATGTCAGGTTGATAGTCAAATTTCCCGCATTCTCTGCTTTTACTATATAAAGCTTTTCCATAACCACTCCTCCTTTATAGCTTTTTACTAATCTTTGTACTACGAACACTCTGTTTCAGAACAAAGAACTTAACCCATTTCTGGATGATGTTCTTATGGTATTTCCTGATGAATTCCTCTGCCGTGCGCTTGTCTTTCTCAGAAAGAGGTTCTGCCCCCTTTTTTCACGAACACCTATCTGTGCCAACAAGCCATCCATCATAATAAGGTCGAATATGCTTTCTCTTCCGCCATGAAGCACATGGACATGAATAGGTTCGTGCTCATTAGAGTAGAAATAGAATATAAAACCAAAGTATTCAAATATCTTAGGCATGTTATCAACAGTATATTTTATTCCGCTGCAAATTTAAGCATTATTTCCGAAAAATGCAAGAAAAAAGCGGAAATCTTTCAAGTTCACCCTCTTTGAATACATTAATTATTCACAATATTTCTCTTGCTATCCATGCGCAGGCTTCTGCGTCGGCAAGGGCGTTGTGATGATGCTCTAAACGGTAACCACACTCAGCTGCAACGGTGTGCAACTGGTGGTTCTCCAGATAGCGGAAGGCTCTGCGTGAGGCTGCCAGCGTATCGTAGAACTCATAGTCGGGATAGTCCATCTGATAGACACGGAATACGGCTTTCAAGCAGCCCTCATCAAAAGGCTTATTGTGAGCTACAAGTGGAAGACCTTTTATTAAAGGTTCTATCTGCGCCCATACTTTGGGGAACACAGGGGCATCATCAGTAGCTTCGTGACAGAGCCCATGTACCTGAGAGCACCAGTAGTTATAATAGTTCGGCTCGGGCTGGATGAGGGAGTAGAACGAATCTACAATCTCACCATCACGCACAATAACTATTCCAACAGAGCATACGCTGCTGCGCTCATTGTTAGCCGTTTCAAAATCAATTGCTGCAAAATCTTGCATTTTCAATCCGCCTTATATTTGTTCCACATTCTCTTTATCTTTGTATGCAAAAGTACACAATCTTTCACAAACTGCCAAAAGAAAAAGACAGAAATCTTTACGATTCCGCTCGCTTATTCTCTGACCTAAAGGTTGACTTCGTCAGGGTAAACCTTCTCTCGCTCGAAAATTCTTAAATAAATTTGGAATTTTGCTCGCTTATTCGTACCTTTGCAAGCAGAATAAAACGGAAAGCTATGAAAGGTATCGTATTAGCCGGAGGCAGCGGAACGCGCCTCTACCCCATTACTAAAGGTGTGTCAAAGCAGTTGATTCCCATCTTCGACAAACCCATGATCTACTACCCCATTTCGACGCTGATGCTCGCCGGCATCCGTGAGATTCTGATTATCTCGACGCCCTACGACTTGCCAGCCTTCAAGCGACTGCTGGGCGATGGCAGCGACCTGGGTGTACGCTTCGAGTATGCCGAACAACCGTCACCCGACGGACTGGCACAGGCATTCATCATTGGCGAGGAGTTCATTGGCGACGACTGCGCCTGTCTGGTGCTGGGCGACAACATCTTCTATGGAGGCGGCTTTACGGGCATGTTGAAGCAGGCTGTGAAGAGTGCTGAAGAGGATGGTCGCGCCACGGTCTTCGGATACTACGTCAACGACCCCGAACGCTATGGCGTGGCTGAGTTCGACAAAGACGGTAACTGTCTGAGCATCGAGGAGAAACCCAAGAATCCTAAATCCAATTATGCGGTAGTGGGTCTGTACTTCTACCCCAACAGCGTGGTGGAGATTGCCAAGAACATCAAACCCTCTGCCCGCGGCGAACTGGAGATTACCACCGTCAATCAGGAATACCTGCAGCGCAAGACTTTGCTGGTGCAGACGCTGCAACGCGGATTCGCCTGGCTGGACACCGGTACACACGATTCTCTGAGTGAAGCCTCGACATTCATTGAGGTGATCGAGAAGCGTCAAGGCCTGAAGGTGGCCTGTCTGGAGGAGATTGCCTACAAGCGCGGCTGGATTGACAAGGAGCAGCTCCGCAAGTTAGCAGAGCCGATGGCCAAGAACGACTACGGAAAATACCTGCTGAATATCTCCAAATAAAAGAAATGAGGAATGTTGGGTTCAACATTCCTCATTTTATATGCTATTTGGAGAAATTACTCACGCAACGGCGCAACGCTGTAGGATTGCCCATATCATACATGACACCGTTGAGCCGCACACCCATCATACCGCTACGCTGACGGACGGCCTCGAGCGCTGATGTCAACTCTATCTCGCGACTGCTTCCTTCGGCATCGGCCTGCCGGATGTCGTCTGCCAACTGGGCAAAGACATCGGGTGTCAGAATGTACTGACCAAAGACGCTGTAATACTCCTTCTTCCCCTCACCGTCGCGGACACACAGGAACTCCTCGGCATAAGAGGCTTTGGGCTTTTCCTGCATGACGGAGACGTTGAGCACCGTGCGCTGCTTGTTTTCCCAGACACCCGACATAATACCGTAGTGGCTGACCTCGGCCAAGGGTACAGTATGGATACTGACCATGAGCTGGTTGTAGTGCTCGTACTCCTCGATAAGCTGCAGGGCACAGGGCTTGTTGGACGTAGAACGATAGATGGTGTCGCCCAACATCAGGAGAACGGGCTCGTTGGCGGCAAAGTCTACAGCCTGATAAACGGCATGACCGAAGCCGCGCTTCTCGTCTTGATAGACGTAATGCAGACGCTTGCCGATGTCCAGAATGTGGTTCTCGTACTCCTGGGCCGCCAGCGGCAACTTGCTCAGATGTTCCTCGGACAACTGTTGCTCGAAGAACTCCGTATACTGCTTGCGTTCCTCCTTGGAACCCAGCACCAGACAGATTTCCTCAATGCCACTCTTAACAAGCTCTTCCAACAGGATGAGGATGACAGGACGGACCATTCCGTCGGGACAGGGTATGGGGAAGAAGTCTTTCTTCAATGCACGGGTAGCAGGATAGAGGCGCGTACCGAAGCCTGCCACGGGAATGATAGCCTTGCGGACGGTATGAACGGGCTGCAGGGTCAGCGAGTAGGCTTTGAGCCCTTGAGCATTCAGATAGGTCTCCAACTGCTGCTGGGTCTCGGCATTCCTGGCCAGGAACTGTACGGAGCCGTCACCATGCGAGCCTACACCCTTGCCGCCGAATATCAACGGCTGAACCTGCGGATCCTTCAGCACCTGGTGCAGTTTGGGAGCGCGCAAAGCGGAAGACATGGGGGTGACGTAACGTTCAAACATCTCCTCGGCCTCCGTCATCAGACGTCCTAACGATTCAGCATCACCGCTTGCCATGTATTCAATGGCCTTGTCGACCATTTCGCGGTTCCACTCGCCCAGCGCCTTGTGCATGTTCCGCTCTTCCTCGTTAGAAGCAAAGGGATAGGACTTGTTCAGGTCGGACAGAATCTTAATGGTATCCTTCTCGGCGCACAAGTCGGCAAAAACCCAATGGAGGGGTTTCTTTACGTTGAGCGCCTTGACTTCTATCTCATCACCATCAAAGGTCATCAGGTTCGGTTTCACACCAAAGGCGCAAGCCTGGTCCAGACGACCACAACGACTGGAGGTGCGCAACTCGCCCAGATAGGCGATGTTCATCTCGCCCAGCGTGTTCAGGTTGAGCCTATATAATAAATTGAACGCGCGCGCAACCAATACACAGATGGCTGCCGACGAGCTCAGACCGCTCTTCATCGGCAGGGTCATCTTGGTAATGCGGATGCGCACACCGCCCACCTTATACCACTCTAACATATAGGAAGCCACACCTGCACAATAGCAGAAGAATGAGCCCGACTTGGCAACGCCTTTCAGCTCGGTCTCGTTCATGCGGCACGAGAAATCGCTCCACTCCCCTTTTATCTCGGGAGCATCGCTATACATCTCAAAAATGGGTGATTTCTCCACTTCGGCATAGATACCCTGTTCGATACCCGTTACAATGGCGGCACCCGGCACAATATCGGCATTCATCGTACGATAGTGTCCGGCCCAGTCTGTATGTTCTCCAAAAAGGCATAGGCGCCCTGGTACAAATAAATTTAGCATTTTGTATGGTTTTATGTCGAAAATATGCACAAAGGTACGGCTTTTTTAGCAAAAAACGCATTTTTTCGTCATTTTATTTGGCGAGAATGTAATTTTTATATACTTTTGCACCCACGAAACAATAATTAAGTTAATAACTCATTAAAAACATTTGCCTATCGAGACACTCTACTTCATATAAGAAAAACTACTTAGCAATATGAAGAATTATGCAAGTTGTACTGACGAAGCGTTAGCACTACTTTACATAGATGGAGACAACAGGGCGTTCGACGAGTTATTAGCTCGCAATCAGCAAAAACTGTTTAACTACATTATGTTCGTGGTCCATGACCCCGAAGTAGCTAATGAAGTATTCCAAGAGACCTTCGTCAAGGTGATAACGAAGTTGCAGGAAGGCAAGTACACAGACTCGGGAAAGTTCTCGTTCTGGCTGACACGTATTGCCCACAACATCATCATGGACGGCTATCGCCAGCAGAAGTCAGCACACATCGTTGAGCCTACCGAGGACAACGACCTGAACAAGCTGCGCAGCACCGAGCTGATGGACATCAACCGGGAGAACGAATACGTCAACGCGCAGATTATGGACGACGTGCGCCGCATGATGGAAGCCCTACCCGCTCCACAACGCGAGGTGGTGTATATGCGCTATTATCAGGACTTGTCGTTCAAGGAGATTGCCGAAGCAACGGGTGTCAGCATTAACACCTCATTGGGACGCATGCGCTACGCACTTATCAATATGCGTCGCATGGCCCATCAATACAACATCCAGCTGGACATGGAGTTATAAGCTCGGAATTTCGAGATTTCGAGGTGACGCTTAACGTGTCAGTGCGTGCAGTTCGTGAATCGTCTGCTCAGGGTTCTTGCTGGAAAAAACATAGCTCCCGGCCACCAGTACATCAGTACCTGCCTCCACCAGACGTGGAGCCGTTTCCTGCTGCACACCGCCATCGACCTCAATCAGCGCCTTTGAACCACTCTGGTCAATGAGCTGACGGAGTTGCTTTACTTTCTTGATGGTGTTCTCTATGAATGTCTGTCCGCCAAAACCAGGATTGACACTCATCAGCAGTACCAGTTCAACGTCGCAGATAATATCTTCCAGAACAGCGACAGGGGTTGCAGGATTCAACGTCACACCAGCCTTCATACCGGCAGCATGGATTTCCTGAATGGTACGATGCAGATGGGTACAAGCCTCATAGTGAACATTCATCATCATAGCGCCCAACTTAGCCGTCTGTTGGATGAACTTTTCTGGCTGCACGATCATGTAGTGCACGTCGAGCAGTTTCTTACACTTGCTGGCAACAGCCTCCAGAACGGGAAAGCCGAATGAGATGTTTGGAACGAAGACGCCATCCATGACGTCCAGGTGAAGCCACTGGGCCTCGCTGCGATTGATCATCTCAATCTCCTGTTCAAGATGCAGGAAATCAGCAGCAAGCAACGACGGAGAAACTATGGTAGCCATCAGCTGTTTGGTTTTTCTTAGTATTACACATGCGGGCAAACTGCTTCACAAAGAGAAGGGTTGCTGCGCTGGGTTGAAAATCGTCTTGGGTAAAATTTTGCATAGGCATTGTGCGTTTATTGAAGAATTATTGTTGTTGTCTCTACTAATGAAACGCACACTACTACCTATTTATTATATCTCAACGAAAAATTTATTCATCTATTTTTCTTATGCCCGTGAGAATGCTATTTCACACGATAATCCTCTATCTGTTTCATGCCGTTCAGGAAGTCGCGTGCCCCCATGCGTTTCTTGCCCGCCAACTGTACTTCGACCAACTCCAACAGCTGGTCGGCAGCCGACACACAGAGCGTTTTTCCATCCACACAAAGCGTTCCGCTCCCCTGCCCTTGCTTGCCCGTTTTGCGGGTCTTATAGATTTTCAGCACGGTTTCCTTACCATCCGGAGCCACCAGGGTCGTCCATGCTCCCGGATAAGGGCTCAAGCCACGCACGAAATCATATACCTGCTTGGCACTCTTCGTCCAGTTGATTTCGCAGGTTTCCTTGAAGATTTTGGGAGCAGGCTTGATGGCAGCACCATCAAAAGCCGCATCCTGTTCTACCGTTTCAGGATGCCCGTCTGCAGCGACGATGGTCTGGAGCGTCTCAATGCAGAGCTGGGCACCGAGGTGCATCAAACCGTCATAGACATATTCCACATCGGCATCGTCGGGAATGTCGAACGTTTTCTTCAGGATGATGCGGCCGGTGTCAATATCGTGGTCGAGGAAGAAAGTCGTCACACCCGTCTGTGTCTCGCCATTGATAACCGCCCAGTTGATGGGGGCAGCACCGCGATACTGGGGCAACAGGGCAGCGTGAACGTTGAACGTTCCATACTGAGGCATTGCCCACACCACTTCGGGTAGCATGCGGAAAGCGACAACGACCTGCAGGTTTGCATGGAAAGAGCGCAACTGCTCAAGGAACGCGGGGTCTTTCATCTTCTCGGGTTGCAGCACGGGCAGGTCATGTTGCACAGCATACTGCTTGACGGCAGACGGCTGCATCTCGGTCTGGTGACGCCCCACAGGCTTATCGGGCTGGGTTACAACTGCCACCACATGATAACCATTCTCTACCAGTGCCTGCAACGTCTCGACGGCAAACTCCGGCGTACCCATAAACACAATACGTAAATCCTCTTTCTTCATCATCGTCTGAAATATTTCTCGTTTGCGAAATTACTCGTCTGCAAAGGTACGAAAAATATCTGAGACTACAAACATCAGAAGTCAAAAAGACTGAGCGATAGGTCCTGCACGGTTTTCTCCTCCTCTTGCGGCTGTTGCTCGTCGCGGAACTGTAGCATGAGTTGGAGAGCATCCTGCGAACCTTTGGTGTTCAGTCGGTAACAGCCACGCTGTCCCGTGCTCTCGATAAGCGACTGTGCCGACTTGGAATTTTTAAGCAGATATTGCTGCACATAGCTTTTAATCTCCTCCATGTCTGGCGTGGAGAAGAAGGTGCGGTTCATGTTGTAAACGTGTTTGCTGATAGCTTGTACGCTCAGCCCACGCTCTCCCGCCCTGGTCAGTATTTCCAATATCTGCTTGTCCGTATTCAATGTATCCTAAGTGAAATCTCCTTACTTGTCAGCACGTTCTGTGCTTTAAGTGAAAAAAGGCCGGTAAGCTTGAAAGCCCACCAGCCCTTTTTATGCTTTTTGTTTCCAAATTAAGCAAGAGTGATCTTCTCCTCAGCGGTAGCCAGCTTACCCTCCTTGAAGAGCCAGCCCAGACCCAGCAGAGTCTCCTCCTCGCTGATCTTAGCAGCCTTAGCAATCTCCTTAACAGTCAGAGCCTTGCCAGCAGCAGCGAGTGCCTGATAAACATCACCAGCCTTGAAACCAGCGTTCTCAGCGTTCACAACAACTGCAGCCTTCACAGCGGCCTTCTTTGCGGTTGCCTTCTTAGCCTCAGCTGCCTTGGGAGCAGCGGCCTTCTTTGTAGTCTTCTTTTCTGCCATAGTTCTAAAAACAATTTTAATACTCTATTGAAATTTTTTGTTTGTTTTCAATTTCCGAGTGCAAAATTACGAACTTTTTCTTAAAGCATGTTAACGCAAACAGTATTTTTTTATTGTTTTATGACTTATTCTTGACGTAAGTCAATCGGTCTCACAACGTTATTCCGCAAGAGCACGTTAATACTCCTATTTATTCGGCCTCTTGAAGTTCCACCTTCAGGTTCAGTTCTTCCAACTGTTTGGAATCCAGCTCACCCGGCGCATCAAGCATCACATCGCGTCCCGAATTGTTCTTCGGGAAGGCAATGCAGTCGCGAATCGAGTCGAGTCCTGCCATGATGCTCACAAAGCGGTCGAGTCCGAAGGCCAAACCAGCATGAGGGGGTGCACCATACTTGAAGGCGTTGATCAGGAAGCCAAACTGTGCCATGGCACGCTCAGGGGTAAAGCCTAAGATCTGGAACATCTTCTCCTGCAACTTGCCGTCGTGGATACGCAGAGAGCCACCACCTACCTCAATACCGTTGCATACGAAGTCGTAGGCCACGGCGCGCACTTTTTCGGGAGCGGTATCAAGCAAGGGGATGTCATCAGGATTGGGCAACGTGAAGGGATGGTGGGTAGCCATCAGTCGCTGTTCCTCATCGCTCCACTCGAACAGGGGGAAGTCAACTATCCAGAGGCACTTGAATACATTCTTGTCGCGCAGTCCCAGACGGTCGCCCATCTCCAGACGCAGCGTGCAGAGCTGGGTGCGTGTCTTGTTGGCCTTGTCACCGCTGAGAATCAGTACAAGGTCACCGTCCTTGGCACCAGTCTTTTCCTTCAGCTTCTGCCAAACCTCAGGCTGATAGAACTTGTCGATAGAGGTCTTCACAGTACCATCGGCATTGAACTTCACATATACCAGACCCTTGGCACCAACCTGCGGACGCTTCACGAAATCGGTGAGCTGGTCGAGTTGCTTGCGGGTGTAATCGGCACATCCGGGAACAACAATACCACCGATGTATTCAGCCTCGTTGAAAACAGGGAATTCGCCCGTACCTTTCAGCACGTCCATCAGTTCGACGAACTCCATACCGAAACGCAGGTCGGGTTTGTCACTACCGAAGCGGCGCATGGCCTCATGCCACGTCATTCGTTCCAGCTGGGGCAATTCTACCCCACGCACCTCTTTAAACAGATGGCGCGCAAGTTCCTCGAAGATTTCAAGCACATCTTCCTGGTCGGCAAACGACATCTCGCAGTCAATCTGTGTGAACTCCGGCTGACGGTCAGCGCGCAAGTCCTCGTCACGGAAGCACTTCGCAATCTGGAAATAGCGGTCAAAACCACTCACCATCAGCAGCTGCTTGAGGGTCTGCGGTGACTGAGGCAGTGCGTAAAACTGTCCGGGATTCATGCGGCTGGGCACCACGAAATCGCGTGCGCCCTCGGGGGTAGAACCTATCAGGATTGGTGTCTCAACCTCTATGAAGTTCAGATTGTCCAAGAAATTACGAATGAGGATTGTCATGCGGTGACGCAGCTCGAGGTTCTTGCGAACGCACGAACGACGCAAATCCAGATAACGATACTTCATACGAATATCATCGCCACCGTCGGTATTGTCCTCAATGGTGAAGGGAGGTGTCTGACTCTCGCTAAGTACGTTCAACTGCTCAGCCAGTATCTCAATGTCGCCCGTAGGCATCTTGGGATTCTTAGCCTGTCGCTCACTAACAGTACCTTTGACCTGAATGCACCACTCACGTCCCAGACGATTAGCTTTTTCGCACAACTCGCCGTCCTTCGACTCGTCGAACACCAGCTGGGTGATGCCATAACGGTCGCGCAGGTCGACAAACGTCATACCACCCATCTTACGGGTTTTCTGTACCCATCCGGCCAACGTCACCTCGCTGCCGGCATCGGTGAGACGAAGCTCACCACATGTTTTAGTTCTATACATCTTTTATATGTCTTATGTTTTCCTTTTTGGATTGCAAAGGTACACAATATTTCTGATATGGGCAATAATTCTGCAAAATAAATGGGTAAAGTTTTTGGCTTTCCAATTATTTTGTGTAACTTTGCATGCAATATTGCTACCGACGAGCCATCGGTTCCAAGCAGAGACAAACTAAAACAATTGATATACACTATAATTTTAAAACATTATGAGCAACATCAAACTTGACATCACAAAGGCTGCCTGTTTTCTGGAGGCTGGCGCAGTGAAGGCTTTCGAGCCAAAGGTTAAGGCCGCTGAGGAGGCCTTGGAAAACGGAACATGTCCTGGTAACGATTTCTTGGGTTGGCTGCATCTGCCGACAGAGATTACACCTGCCTTCCTGGATGAGTTGGAGGCTGCCGCCAAAGTTATGCGCGACAACTGCGAGGCTGTCGTTGTGGCTGGCATCGGCGGATCCTATCTGGGCGCACGTGCCGTTATCGAGGCTCTGAGCAACTCGTTCGGCTGGCTGATTCAGGACAAGAAGAATCCCATCATCCTGTTTGCAGGCAACAACATCGGTGAGGACTATCTGTTCGAACTGACGGAGTATCTGAAGACGAAGAAGTTCGGCGTCATCAACATCTCGAAGTCTGGCACGACCACGGAGACTGCTCTGACATTCCGTCTGCTGAAGAAGCAGTGCGAGGCTCAGCGCGGTAAGGAGGAGGCCAAGAAGGTTATCATTGCCGTAACAGATGCCAAGCGCGGTGCTGCCCGCACGTGTGCAGACAAAGAGGGTTACAAGTCGTTCATTATCCCCGACAACGTTGGCGGCCGTTTCTCTGTGCTGACTCCTGTAGGCCTGCTGCCTATCGCCTGCGCCGGTTTCGACATCAAGCAACTGGTAAAGGGTGCTCAGGATATGGAGAAGGCTTGTGCCAAGGACGTTCCATTCGAGCAGAACCCTGCCGCCCAGTATGCTGCCGCCCGCAATGCTCTGTATGCTGCCGGCAAGAAGATTGAGATCATGGTGAACTACCAGCCCAAGCTGCACTTCTTCTCTGAGTGGTGGAAGCAGTTGTACGGCGAGTCTGAGGGTAAGGACAAGAAGGGTATCTTCCCCGCCTCTGTTGACTTTACAACCGACCTGCACTCCATGGGTCAGTGGATTCAGGACGGCGAGCGCACTATCTTCGAGACTGTCATCTCGATTGAGGAGCCCGAGAAGAAACTGCTGTTCCCCAAGGACGAGGAGAACCTGGACGGCCTGAACTTCCTGGCTGGCAAGCGTGTGGACGAGGTCAACAAGATGGCAGAACTGGGCACACGTCTGGCTCACGTCGACGGCGGTGTTCCCAATTTCCGCATCTCGGTTCCCAAGCTGAACGAGTACTACATCGGCCAACTTATCTACTTCTTTGAGAAGGCCTGTGGCGTCAGTGGTAACCTGCTGGGTGTCAACCCGTTCAACCAGCCTGGCGTAGAGGCATACAAGAAGAATATGTTCGCACTGCTGGAGAAGCCTGGCTACGAGGCAGACACGAAAGCTATCAAGGAGCGTTTGGCCAAGGAGAAATAAGTCTATAGAAGCTATAGGAAACACTATAGATACTATAGAAACTATATCCATTAGCATGAACGAAAAAGAACGTTATTTAACGAAACACGGCTTTGGGGAGTTTTGCCCCAAAGCCGTGCTTTTCGATATGGACGGCGTATGCTATGACTCGATGCCCAATCATGCCGTCTCATGGCACGACGCCATGGCCGACTACGGATTGGAAATGCCCTATGAAGGTGCCTACGAATACGAAGGCATGCGCGGTGTAGAAACCATCAAAGTGCTGGCTCGCCAACAATGGAAGGAGGAATTGAGCGACGAGCGCGCCAAAGAAATGTATACCCACAAGTCGGAGCTGTTTGCCAAGCGTTGTCTGACGCATCCTGCAAAGCTGATGCCGGGTATTCGTGAACTGATGCAGCAAATAAAGGACGACGGATTGAAGATTTGTCTCGTGACGGGTAGTGGTCAACACACCTTGTTGGACAAAATTCTGGGCGATTTGAATGGGCTACTCACACCAGAACTGATGGTAACGGCTTTTGATGTGACGCACGGCAAGCCTCATCCTGAGCCTTATCTGAAAGGGCTGGAGAAGTGTGGCATAGAAGCATCACAGGCTATCGTCGTGGAGAATGCGCCACTGGGGGTGCGCGCTGCAGTTGCCGCCCATTGTTTCACCATAGCCGTCAACACAGGCCCCCTACCCGACGAGATGCTGCTGGGTGAAGGTGCAGACCTGCTGTTTCCCAATATGCCGGAGCTAAGCCGCTCGTGGCACAAAGTCTACACAAAATTCTGAATCAGACGCCGTCTTCGTCGTCTTGCTTTTGTCGTTTGTCCTCGGGGGTCGTATCCATTTCCGTGTCACGCAGGATTTGCAACTGACCCATGCGCGATAATTTAACAACCAAAGGGATGTACTCGTCCGTCTGCGGTAGTCCCACGCTGGCCCCGAACAGAAGCCAGTCGCCATCGGTACGGTCGAACACCAATCCTTCGAATACGCCCGCTTTGCGATAGTTGTCGTCCAAATACTGCATCACCAGACTCTTAGAGAACTGACGGCGGAAGAACACGGAACCATCGGAACGACTTACGACCATCGTGAACACATTGTCAACGAACTTCTGTCCGTTTTCATCCTGTACCATCGGCAGCGAGTCACAGGGTTGACGACTTACGCTAACGTGATACGTCTTACCAATCCACTCCACATCACGTTCATCCTGATACTCCTGCATGCGGATGGGTTCCTTGGGTTCCACCTTCACCACCTTGGGTGCTATGATATCCTGGCTCTGCTTCTTCTTGCCACAGCTTGCGACAACAACTGACAACGCCACAACAGCTAACAGTATTTGTAGATTTTTCATCTGTTTTTCATTGTTTGGTTTTGTATTCAACGTGCAAAGGTAATGAAAAGTTTCTTTTTTTGTGCACCTTTTGCCATAAAAATGCAAAAAAGTCACCTCTATTCACTTGCTGCAGAACATTCCATTGTTAAGACGTCCAAAAAAATAGCATAATGGCTTGGCAATTAAAAATAAAGTCCGTAACTTTGTAGCGTGTAGAAAAAAAGCCCATGAACACTAAGAGAAGTACATATATACTATTAATTGCGGCAATGGTGCTGCTGGCAAGTACAGCAGTGAGTTGCCACCACAGCCAAGAGGCTGACGAGAGCGATGTCGTCGTGCAAGACACGATGCCACTGCTTGTGATGCAGGTGCAACGCTGTGCACGCCTGTACACTACAGAGTACAAGATACACAAGGTGGTAACCCATGACGACGTGGTGCGCCTCAAGGGCAACGTGCTCAGCAAGAACATCAACATTGCGCTGCCTTTAGGCGACAGGAAGATTGCCATTCCAATGGATGCCACACTGAAGGGCTACATCGACTTCAGCGGATTCTCCGAACAGAACGTTGAGCGCGATGGTGACAAGATAACGATTCTTCTGCCTGACCCACAAGTCACGCTGACAAGTTCGAAAATCAACCAAAAAGACATCAAGGAGTATGTAGGACTGGTACGCTCACACTTTACCGATAAGGAAATGGCAGACTACGAACAGCAAGGACGGCAGGCTATTCTTCAGAGTGTCAAGATGACAGACATCGTGGAACGCTCGCGACAGAGTGCAGCCCGCGTGCTAGTGCCCATGCTGGTCGAGATGGGCTGGCGCGAACAAGATATCACCATCGCTTTCCGTCACGATATGAACCCCAATACGCTGATTAACGCAAACATCGAAAGAAGATGAAACCACAGCCTAAAATAGGACTCTTGTCCAAAAAGAACATTCTCGTTACACTGCTTCTTCTAACTGTAGTCGCCTTTGCAGCTATCTGGCTCTATCAAGGTGTACGACAGACGGAGGTAAGCCTTGGTGCTGACCAGCGAATCGACTTAACCCCACAGCAGATACAAAGCATCAAGGACATCGGACAATGGGAGTTCCTCTCCGTCAGCGATGAACAACTGGTAGACACCACACGCCGAGGAATCTTCAGCGACGACCATCTGGTACGCATCTACTACGGAACCATGCGATTGGGCATTGATATGCGACAATTGGAAACCGGATGGATTCAGCGTGAGGGCGACAGTCTCACCATCATCCTACCACCCATCGGACTGCTTGACCGCGACTTCATCGACGAAGCCCGCACACGCAGCTTCCATGAGAGCGGACGCTGGACGGCCCAAGACCGCGAGGCTCTGCTGAAACGTGCCTACCAGCGCATGTTGCAACACGGGATGACTGACCAGAACATAGAAAGTGCCCGCCAGAATGGCGAAGCACTCTTCCGTCAGATGATGCGCTCAATGGGCTTCGAGCACGTCCATATCCAATGGACGAAATAAAGTCTATAGCTACTTAATCGGCAACAACAACAGTACTCGCGTACCCTTGCCATACAAAGGGTCTATGCGCAACTCGCCACCCAACTTCTGCGCCAGTCGCTGACAAATGCTCAAGTCGAGTTCAGCCTCGTCGAACATATCCTCGGGATCGTCGAACCACGTAAAGAGGTTATCCTTGCGCTGTTCAGGAATGCCACCGCCCGTATCACTAACAAAAATGGTCAGATAGCCAGGATATTCAGTCGTATTGCATCCAACACTGACCTCTCCTTCCTTCGTAAATCGGCAAGCATTCAGAATGAGTTTGTTCAAGATGAGGTCTACCATGTGCCGATCGCTCTTGACGAAAAACTCGTCGCTCACTCCACGCATGAAGTTTAACCGCACACTGTCACGACGATAGACATTACTTGTATTGGCCTCCAAGCTGCGACGGCAGAGGGCGTTCGGGCTGAACATTTCATCCTTTAGCGGATGCCCTTTTGCATCGTCGTCACTAAACACCATCACCTCCTCCAGCAACGACTCAATCACGCCCACATTATAACGCAACTGGTCGCCCATATCGCGCTTTTCGTTCTTTGACAAATACAGGTCATCTTTCGACACTGTATCGGCTATTCTACTCACCATCCGCAGCGGAGAACGCACCTCACTGCTGAAGTTCTTGAGAAAAGCGCGCAGCATACAATCACTCTTACGAGTCGACTTCAGTTCCGCGCGTACCTTATTATATAAGTATAGCGCAACAACTAAAGCAATGGCTAAAATTACGGTTAATACTATCATAGCTTCATCCCCTTTGATTATTACGGTCGCAAAGATACAAAATAATTATCAGAAAACAAAGATTTTCTATGCAATTTGCTCTAAAATTCGCTTTTTCTTATCAATTTAACAACAAAAGCCTTTCCTTGAATCACCCGAAAACGCACATCCCATGAGCGGAAGGGCATACCATACTCACGCCCGTCATCCTCATGATAATGTGGTCGGGGATCTAAAGCCAGCGTCCGCCGCAGCACCTCAACATCGGTAGCATCCAACTGTTTCTCCACCTCCACAGGAATGTCTACCTGCAATTCGTCCCACGAATGGCTTTCCGTGATGCCTCCACGCGCCTCGCCATGGCTATCGGCGTAAGGAAGATAGGGTTTGATATCGTAAATGGGGGTTCCGTCCATCAAATCAGCGCCAAGAACATCAATCGTGCAGGCTGACGCATCAATACGCTGAATTCGTACGCTGGACAACCCCAGATTATTTGGGCGAAAGGGCGACCTCGTGGCCCATACCCCTCGACGCTCGTTACCCCCCAAAATGGGCGGACGGACGGTAGCGTGCTTCACTGCATCCACATGTTCGGAAAAGCCCCAAATGAGCCACAGGTAGTCGTACTCCTCCAGTCCACGGAGAGCATCGCTGTCACGATAAGACCCCGTCAGCACGATGCGTCCAGGCAGGTCGGCAATGAGACCACTCTGGCGCGGTACGCCGAACTTCGACATAAAGGGTGACTGAAAAAATGCAATGGGTTCAATCTTCATGGCTGCAAAGTTACAATTTTTTTTATTCTTTTTATTCTTTTATTCCTATATTTTTTGTTACCTTTGCAGCATGGAACAGAAGAAGATTACTTTCGACAGCTTTATACGAGGCATCATGACCATTGCCATTGTTGTCGGCATCGTCATGCTGCTCAACAGACTCAGCGCTGTACTACTGCCATTCTTCGTGGCATGGTTGTTGGCGTATCTGTTGTTCCCGCTGGTCAAGTTCTTCCAGTATCGTTGCCACTTACGCTACCGCATAGTGGGCATTTTCTGTTCCTTCCTCGTCGTCACAGGAGCATTGACGGGCCTCTTCGTTCTGATGATACCGCCTATGGTAGAAGAAGCCGGACGTGTAAAAGACCTAACCGTCGCCTACATTCAGAACGACAGTGTCATGAGCAACATCCCCAAACAAGTGGAGAACTTCATTCACACCAATATCAGTGAAGATGCCGTCAAGGCATTTATCACGCAGGAAGGTTTTGTCGATACCGTCAAGCAGGCCGTACCACGCATCTGGCGAGTTATTTCGCAGTCGTTCGACATCCTGTCAAGTTTCTTCTCGCTAACCATGATGCTGCTTTACACGCTGTTTATCCTTTTGGATTACGAGCAGTACGAACAGGGCTGGGTACGCATGCTACCCTTCCGCTATCGCAAGATAGCCATTAAAATTGTTGGCGACATAGAGGAAGGCATGAACAAATACTTCCGCGGACAAGGTATGGTAGCGTTCTGTGTCGGCGTACTGTTCAGCATCGGATTCCTCATCATTGACTTTCCTATGGCCATCGGACTGGGCATGTTTATCGGCCTGCTCAACATGGTGCCCTACCTACAACTCGTAGGTTTCTTACCAGCTACCCTGCTGGCTGTCGTCAAAGCGTCGGAAACAGGACAGAGCTTCTGGTTTATCATGCTCTGCGTAATCATTGTCTTTGCTGTCGTGCAAACCATACAGGACACCTTCCTTACGCCTAAGATCATGGGTAAGGTGATGGGGCTCAACTCAGCCATTATCCTGCTGTCGTTGTCTATTTGGGGAGCCTTGCTGGGCATCTTGGGCATGATTATCGCCCTGCCCCTCACTACATTGCTCATTACCTATTACCAAAAATACGTCGTCGGAGAACCACAAAAGACCGAGAAAAGCTAAGAGAACACCATGCATATAGCAGTAGCAGGAAATATAGGAAGCGGCAAATCTACGCTGACAGGACTATTGGCCAAACATTACGGCTGGGAGGCTCGCTTCGAGGCCGTCGACCACAATCCCTATCTGGAAGACTACTATCGCGACATCTACCGTTGGTCGTTCAATCTGGAGGTATTCTTTCTGAAGGAACGCTTCCGCGATTTGTTGGACATTGCGCAGGCAGACCATACCGTTATCCAAGACCGGACCATCTATGAGGGTGTCTATGTCTTCATGGCCAACAACAAGGCGATGGGGCACCTCTCCGACCGTGACTACGAGACGTATATGGAACTGTTTGACCAGATGATGAGTGTTGTCAAACTACCTGACCTCATGATATACCTGCGCGCCTCAGTGCCCCACTTGGTAGGAAACATCCAAAAGCGTGGACGCGAGTACGAACAGGCCATACAGCTTGAGTACCTACAGAACCTAAATGAACGCTACGACGACTTTATCTTCCACAAGTACTCAGGCAAGGTGATGACCATCGACAAGGATACCTTGGACTACCAGAACAACCCCAAGGATCTGGCAACCATCATCGACCGCATAGACAACAATCTCTTCGGACTCTTCCCCGAATAAAGACTAAATTCCGTAATAATAAAAAACGAAAACCATGCACATTGCAGTAGCCGGAAACATCGGAAGTGGCAAGACCACTCTCACCAAGCTTCTCGCCCACCGTTACGGATGGACACCTCGTTTCGAACCCGTCGACAACAACCCCTATCTGGAGGACTTCTACGCCGACATGCCCCGCTGGTCGTTCAACCTGCAGGTGTACTTCTTGAACAAACGCTTCAAGGAGGTGGTGGAGATTTCGAAATCAAAGGAGACAATCATCCAGGACCGCACCATCTTCGAGGATGCACGCATCTTTGCCCCCAACCTGCACGGGCAAGGTATGATGAGTGACCGCGACTTCCAAAACTATACAGACCTCTTCGACCTCATGATGTCACTCGTCAAACTGCCCGACCTCATGATCTACATTCGCAGCAGCATCCCTACCCTAGTGGCTCAGATTCAAAAACGTGGCCGCGAATACGAGCAGACTATGCGACTGGACTATTTGGAAGGATTGTCAAAGCGCTATGAAGACTGGATTAGCGGTTACAAGGGACAGCTCATCATCATCGATGGCGACCACTGCAAATTTGGAGACAACGCAGAGGATTTCCAAAAGGTTACCGATATGATTGACGCCAAACTCTATGGTCTCTTCCCCATGGAATAAAACAAACAACAGAAAGCAATGGAACAGATGCACCCCAACGGACGCCCGCTGATAGCCATCATCGATACCAATACGCTGTCGGCTGTGGGACTGAAGCAGCTGTTGCTCAACGTAATGCCCATTGCCACCATCGACACTTTCGGTTCAATGGCAGAGCTGGAGGCAAACGCCCCAGAGCGCTACGTCCACTACTTTGTCGCTATGGACATCGTGGTGAGTAATCGTACTTTCTTTTATGAGAGGCGGCGCAAAACCATTGTTCTCACGTTGTCGCTCAACGACACCTCACTGCTTAGCGACTTCCACAACCTATGCATCAATCAGCCAGAGCCTCATCTGGTACGTTCGTTACTCATGATGGTGCAACATGCGCACGGCAAAGGACAAAACCTTCCACCCATGCCACACGTGTTGCAGCAGAAGATTCTTAGCGACCGTGAGATAGAGGTGATGGCACTCATCGTTCAAGGATATATCAACAAAGAAATTGCCAATCGGCTCAACATCAGCCTTACAACCGTCATTACCCACCGCAAAAACATCATGGACAAACTGGGCATGAAGAGTGTATCGGCGCTAACCATCTATGCAGTCATGCACGGCTATGTGGATATTAATAGCATTTAGCAATTGGAGGTTAGCCAAAGGCTATAGTTTCACGCTGCTAATGTCTACCAATCCGTTGACAATAGCATAAATCGTAAGACCTGCTGCTGAATGAATCTGCAACTTTCGGGCAATGTTGCGACGATGCGTGATAACCGTATTCACCGAGATACACAGGTGATCAGCAATTTCCTTATTCTGCATACCCTGCACAACTCCGATAATGACGTCTCGCTCTCGATCGCTCAACAATTCACTCTGCTCTTGACCGCCCTTAAACACCATAGACGAGATATTCTTCGTTACGTCCTGCTTTTTCATCTTCAGTTCCAAACGACGAATGGCTGGCGTGAAGATATGATCCTCCACCTCTGCATGATGGTGAAGCCATTCTTCATTATTATAAATGTCGTAAAGCGTCGCTGTCAGCATGTTGTTACGATGGCTATCAGAAGGCAAGTACTTGATAATCATCAACTTCAGTTCTCGTAGTTTCTTATCAGTCTGTTCGTGGTGTTTGGAGAACATCTCTACGTTATAGTCCAAAATAGGATGTCCGTCAATGAGCGACTGAACATAGGGGAATAACGTCTTCTCCTCATACTTCATGTGACGACGGATTTCGTGTGCATACTCATCATAGAACTTCATGATAAGCATTCCAAGATGGTCGTTCTCACTGATGCTTTCCTGTAACTCACGACGGATGAACGGCAGTTGGAAGTCCAGATAGTAGCGGTGACTCGCCTCCAGATAATGCAACAACGTCGGCACATTGATCTGTTCGTCATCATCAAAGTTCGAGAAGTCATTGATGGTAAAGTTCACCACAGCCAGGAACGTATAGGTATCCACTCCGTTCGTCTGACACGTCTCCTCGACCGTCAAGTCGCCAAAGCCCAAATTGATACCAAAACAACTCAATGCCTGAAGCACGCTATAGTTGTCCTTGATAAGCATAATCATCTTATCCTGGGGCTCATACATCTTCATATTCTTCATCTGCCAAACCTTATTGATAGTACTCTTTTGGAATGCAAAAGTAATCAATTAGAATGAATTCCGCAACATTTCGCCTCAAAATCATCATTATTAGGTATTCGCCGAGAGACGAGGACGGAAAAGAATTGATGACAAAACAAGCAAAAAAGAGTCTTATTGATAGGTCAATAAGAGCGACAACATTCATATAGGAATAACAATATCCACAAAAAATAATGAGAAAGATTATCGTAACGGTGGCACCTGTATGCCACGTTGGCAAAGAAATTCCTGCAGAGTGCAAGAATCCGCTGACACCCGAGGAAATCGCAGAGGACACCATCAACTGTTTCAAGGCTGGAGCTTGTGAAGTGCATCTTCATACCCGAGACCTAAAGGGAAATCCCACTTTCGAGTTGGACGTGTTCCGTCAGACCATCGGACTGATTCGCAAAGAAACAGACATGATCGTGCAGGGTTCTACTGGCGGACTTTCGTCGCTGTCATTGGCAGAGCGATGTGTATCTTTGGATGTTCCCGAAGTAGAAGTGGCATCACTAAATATGGGTAGTGTCAATTTCGGCGAGACGGTTTACATCAATACGATGCCCGACCTGCGCTATTGGGCCAAGCGCTTAGACGAGACCAACACCGTACCCGAGATGGAGCTGTTCGACCTGAGCCATGTGGAGTGCGCAACCCGTCTGGCCGATGAGGGCGTCATTCACCGCCCACTACACTATAATTTCTGCGTGGGCCCAGGCAATTCGAGCAATCTCAGCGCCACGGGGCGAAACCTGGCCATGCTTACCTCGCTGATGGAACCTGGTTGCTCATGGGGTGTCACACACGACTCCATGAAAGATTTCTCCATTCTGGCCTGCGCCATTGGCATGGGAGCCTCAGCCGTTCGCGTGGGCTTCGAGGACAGTTTCTACTATGCTCCCGGCAAGCGCGCCCATACCAATGCAGAACTGGTTGAACGGCTGGTTGCCCTCATCCGCATGATGGGCTGTGAACCTGCCACTCCCGCTGAAGCACGTGAAATACAACATATCAAGCAGCTATGAACGGCAGATGGAAGATGGTCGTATTGGACGACGACCCCACAGGAATACAAACTGTCAGAGGCTGTCTGTTGGTGACAGGATGGAGTGAAGAACAGATCAAACTGGGCTTTGACGACGAGCAGCCCTTCTTCTACATCCTGACAAACACCCGCGCCATGACAAGAGAAGACGCGGAGCGGGTAACCCGTGAAGCCGTGGAAATGGTGGTCAAGGTGAACCGCCATTACGACTATCGTCTGATTATCGTCAGCCGTAGTGACTCTTGCCTTCGTGGCCATTTCCCGTTAGAGACGGATGTCATGCGACAAATCCTTGCGGAACACGGTTTACCCGTATTCCCCAAGACTCCCTTCTGCCCCGCATTTATCGAAGCAGGCCGCTTCACCATTGACGGTACACACTATATGCAGGACGGCGACAAGCTGATTCCTGTCTCTGAAACAGAGTTCGCTCGCGACAACGTCTTTGCATACCACACCAGCGTGCTCCACGATTATATCAAGGAGAAGGGAGCAAACCCAGACGACTACATCATTGTCGACGCTCAGGGATACGACGAACTGCGCGCCTTTGCCGACACGGTTCTCAACGGTTTCCCTGCTGATGAGCATGTCATCATCCGCTCATCGTCATCACTACCGAAAGCTATCGCTGCACTTGACGACCAACCGCTGTTAGACAGTACTATCCTGACCCAAAAAGGTGTGGGTTGTTTTGTGGTTGGTTCACATGTACAAAAGACGACACGCCAACTCGAACAACTGTTACAAGCGGAAGGCACCTGCGCCATTGAGGTGGATGTACAACGTATTCTTGACGATAGCGACGCATTGATGCTGGAGACCATCGACACCATCCAGCAGATTGTCGACGAGCATTTGACACCTATTGTATACACCTCCCGCCAAGAGATACGTCTCGACGATGCCGACAAGCGCCAGCATTTAGGGCAGCAGGTCAGTGACTTTCTGGTAGATATCGTGCGGCGACTTCCCTATACCCCCTCCTATCTCGTTGGTAAGGGTGGCATAACCAGTCACGACATTCTAACCAAGGGATTGGGCATCAAGACCGCCCGTGTATTAGGTCAGGTTATCAAAAGCGTTCCCTGCGTTATGGGACCGCAGTTCCCCTACATTATCTTCCCTGGCAACGTTGGCAACGACCAGTCACTACGCGAAGTCTTCGAGAAACTTCAGTGATTATCTTTGAAGACGGAACATGTACAACAAGCATAATAAAAGCCGCTACTTTGTGTAGCGGCTTAAATTATTTTTTCTGAGGAAAAGCCTCTTCGGATAACTCCTTAAAGAAGTCGTACTCCAAAATAACACTAATTCTCATCAATAGACGCACGTCCAAACTCTTTCTCTTGAAAATGTTATAAACGTTCGTGCGCTCACAGGGAATCTGTGTTGCCAACCATGCAGCCGATTTACCCTGCTTTCTCAAGATTTCTTCAATGTGCTTGCCTATGTTCATACTTCAGCCTTGATTAGTTTTCTACTATGGTCTACTATCTCGGCTGCAAAGGTATGAAATAAATCTCAATAAATCAGTAGTTTATTGTGGAATTCTTTTTCTCAAAATGCAATTAATTGTAAATTTGCCCCTATACAGGCATTTGGTTGCTGTATATGGAGCATAGAACACACCGTCGGAGCAATATCTGTGATGTGTACTTCTGCAGGACTTGCACCATGTGGAACATGCCAACCATAGAACAGCAAAGGAATGTGAGCATCATAGGGATTCCACTCTCCGTGAGTCGTTCCGACAGGCGACGACCACTTGCCAAACTCATAGTATCCAGGCTCTACACAGACTATAATATCACCGGAACGATGGAAGTTATAACCGCACAGGATGCGTTCACGCAACATCTGTGGAACAGCAGAGGTGTTGGCCTTTTCAAAGTCGACGACAAACGAGATATTAGGATATTGTCTCAGGAACTCAACGGCTACATCCTTGACGCGCTGCAGATCCAGTCCCTCTTTGGCAATCATTTCATGGTCAAGGAAGAACCGGTAGTCGTAAACACCCAGCAGCAGCGGCATCTGGTTGTGGAGTTTATTGATAAAGTAGGTCTCCAGTTCACGCTTGACGTTCTCGGACCGCCACTGTCCTCCGTGTAATTTATGGTCCTGCATAAACTTATAGTTATGTGCACCGCCATGGTCAGCTGTCAGGAAAGCAAGATAGTTGCCCTGTCCAACCTCAGCATCAAGTGCTTGAAAGAGACGAGCCAAATCCTTGTCCAACTCCAAATAGGCCTCGTCAGTATGTTCCCCACGTGTAGCCCACTTATGTCCAATAACATCAGTCTGCGAATAACTAATGCAAAGCATGTCTGTCACTTCACCCTTACCCAACTGCTCACCCTTCACGGCTGCTATGGCCATATCTGTTGTAATGTGGCCAGTCAGAGGATATAATCCAACATCCTTGCCAACCTTCTTGAACTCGGCGTTCTTAGCCAGTTCCTTATTATAGTCTTTCACCCACTGTGGCAGTTCCTGCATGTAGTAGGTACTGGTAATGAACTGTCGGTTCTTAGTGTCAAGCCAATAGGCGGCATTCGCCGAGTGACCTGCAGGCAAAATAGACGCGCGATCCTTGTATGACACACCGATGACTTTTGAGCGGAAGTCGGTGTGCAGCCGCAGTTGGTCGCCGATGGTAGTTGCCAACAGATTTTTGGGCGACATACGACCAGCTTTCTGGTTATCGCTACCCACAGCTGATACAGTACTGTCTGCGCAGCAGTAAGTCTTCTTACCGTCTATGTAGAAGGTATTGCCGCAAATGCCGTGGAAGGCTGGTGTTGTACCCGTATAGATGCTTGTATGTCCAATAGCGGTTATGGTAGGCAGGTAGTTGATGAGGCAATTATCAAACGAGTAGCCCTGATCTATCATTCTTCGGAAACCGTCCTTGCCGAACTTTTCGTAGTAACGCGACAGATAGTCCCACCGCATCTGGTCAACAGCGATGCCCACCACGAGTTTGGGGCGTTCACCAAACTGCGGACGTACTGATGACTGTGCCGAGATTGTCGTCACAGTGAGCGCAAAAAGAATAACAAATAATGATTTTTTCATAATTCTATTTGAAATAAGTTACATAAAAAGGGGGCGATTCATCCTCTACTTTCCGGAATCTATCATCCAGGTTTCGTCTTCCGTCTTCAACAGTTGCATCTTGTCTTCCTTGATTTCTCCATTACCAAAAGTCACCTGATAGGGTACCACAGCTTTGTCTTCCACAATATCTGCCTTGCCGACATGGAAATCCTTGATGCCTTGTTTCTTCTCCATCTCCTTGTCCATCTTGTCCTGCACCAATGCAGCCAACTGTTGCTTATCATGATCGGTCTGTTCTTTCCTGAAGAACATCAAGTCAATGTAGCCTTGATAGTCTTTATCTATGATACACTGAATGGCCTTGGTTGTTACGCCTTCAGGGGTGTTGTCTGAGCTACATGCGCTTAGCACCAGTACCAACAGGCCAACGACTGAAAATAACAATAACTTTTTCATCTTATCTTCAATTTAATTGTTAATACTATTTGAATATTAGAACATCGTCACAAGTTTCAATTCCGGACAACGCTGTATGTCAGACGGCAGAATGCAGTCGGCCTCGAACCCCACTAAGTGCAGATGGTGACGTACCAGTCTTGTCAGTGGTCGTGTAGTACCAGTGTATGCATGCTTCACCAGTTCGGTGCAATACATCTGTGTTGTATCGCTGTCATCGTAGCTGTGATCAAACAGTGTACCTCGGCGATAAATATTGACCGCACGTTGTGCAGCATGTCGGGCTGCTATGGGATCCTGATGGCGATAGACAGCTCCCTCGCGGGCTTTTACCTTGTCGAAGAACACCTCAGGACATTCCATCTTGACGCGGTCTTCTTCGTCGTCATCTTCTAATTCCCCCGGGACAGCATGAACTATCATCGGTACTCCTGCCGAGTCTGCCACGATACCAACATGTGAATACGTTCCTCCGTGTTCCGCCATCAGCACCACCTGGCTGGTAAAGCCAGAACCTCGTCGAAAGACCACATCACCCGCTTTCAGTTCTACCTCAGCAGGTAAAATAGTACCGCTCTGTACCTGGTCTCTGTCTGAACAGGCCAGGATACAGAGCGGTAGGAGTATGACTAATAGCCAGCGGCTCATTAATCTTCGTCCTTCATCTCAGCTTCGTGCTCCTTGATCAGAGCCTGCTGGATGTCATTAGGAACGAGTTCGTAGCTTGAGAAACTGGTGGTGAACGATGCACGACCACCGGTCAGCGAGCTCAGAGCGATAGAGTAGCTGGCCAGCTCCTTCAAAGGAATCTTAGCAGTCAGCTTCTGGTAGCCGTTCTCTGAGTCCATACCCATGATGATGGCACGACGGCCCTGTAAGTCGCTCATGACATCGCCCATGTAGTCGGCGGGAACGAGCACCTCCAGATCGTAGATGGGCTCCAACACCTTAGGACCAGCCTCCTTGAAGGCAGCGCTGAAGGCATTACGAGCAGCCAGCATGAACGACAACTCGTTAGAGTCTACGGGGTGCATCTTGCCATCGTAGACGATGACGCGAACGTCGCGAGCATAAGAACCGGTCAACGGTCCCTGCTCCATACGCTCCATCACACCCTTCAGGATAGCGGGCATGAAACGCATATCGATGGCACCACCGACAACGCTGTTGATGAAGACGAGCTTGCCGCCCCACTCCAGGTCTTTCTCCTCCTTCGACTTGATGTTCATCTTGAACTCCTGGCCGTTGATGGTGAAACTGGTAGGATCGGGCATACCGTCGGTATAAGGCTCGACAATCAGGTGTACCTCACCGAACTGTCCTGCACCACCCGACTGCTTCTTGTGACGGTAGTCGGCACGGGCCATCTTGGTGATGGTCTCACGATAAGGGATCTTAGGCTCCTCGTAGTTGATCTGGATCTTCTCGTTATTCTCCATACGCCACTTCAAGGTACGCAGGTGGAACTCACCCTGACCGTGAACGATAATCTGGCGCAGTTCCTTAGACTGCTCGACAACCCATGTGGGATCTTCCTGGCGCATCTTCTGTAGGGCAGCCATCATCTTCTCGGTCTCAGCCTCGTTGACGGCCTTGATGGCGCGAGAGAACTTGGAGTTAGGATACTTGATGAAATCGAAGCGGTTCTCGACATCCTTGGCATTCAGCGTATTACCGGTCTTCACGTCCTTCAGTTTCACGGTACAACCGATATCGCCTGCACGAAGCTCGTCAACTTGAATACGGTTGGCACCTGCACAGGCATAGATAGTACCGATGCGTTCCTTAGAGCCGCGGTCTGCATTGGTCAGGTCGTCGCCGCTCTTCACGACACCACTCATCACCTTGAAGTACTGCACCTCACCGATGTGAGGCTCCACACCTGTCTTGAAGAAGTACAGAGACGTAGGAGCGCTGGCGTCGGCGGGAACATCTTTGCCGGCTACATTCTTGATGACAGGCATCTCGCTGACGAAGGGTACGACATTGCCGAGGAACTCCATCAGACGGCGAACACCCATATCCTTACCTGCACAGACGCAGAACACAGGATAAATAGAGCGTGTCACCATACCCTTGCGGATACCCTCACGCATCTCGTCCTCGCTGAGATCCTCGCTCTCGAAGAACTTCTCCATCAGCGTATCATCACCGGCAGCCGCAGCCTCTACGAGCTTAGCCTTCCACTCTTTGGCTTTCTCTAACTGGTCGGCGGGAATATCCTCAATAATGGGAGCACCACCCTCGGGCTTCCATGAGTATTTCTTCATCAGCAGCACGTCGATGACACTATTAAAACCGGCACCGGTGGCGATGGGATACTGCACGGGAACGCAGTTGTTGCCATACACTTCCTTCAGCTGTCCCAGAATCTGGTCGAAGTCACAGTTGTCGCGATCCAGCTGGTTAACAAGGAAGATAACAGGCTTCTTCAGTTTTTCAGTGTTACGGAAGGCATTCATCGTACCGACCTCGGGACCATACTGGCCATTGATGAGGATAACAGCCTGATCGGTTACGTTCAGCGCCGTAATGGCACCGCCCACGAAGTCGTCAGACCCCGGACAATCGATGATGTTCAGTTTCTTGTTGTTCCACTCTACATGAAAAACAGTTGAGAACACCGAGTAGCCGTATTCCTGCTCAACAGGGAAATAGTCGCTCATGGTGTTCTTTCCTTCTACGGTTCCGCGGCGCTTGATGATGCCAGCTTCGTAGACCATACTTTCGGCAAGAGTAGTCTTGCCGCTACCCGCACTGCCAAGCAGCGCAATGTTTTTGATTTCGTTAGTTTGATAAACTTTCATAAGGCTTATTGTTTTTAGGTTATTGCTTTTATCAGTTAACGGAGGCTAAAGGTAGACATTTTCAAGCAAAACGCCAAAGAAAACTTCCAAATATTAAATTTTATTAGTACTTTTGTAGCCTCAACGCATACAAACGATGGCAGGATTATACATTCATATACCTTTCTGTGCAAGCCGTTGCATCTACTGCGGCTTCTACTCCACTACCCATCTCGACCTACGTCAGCGTTACATCGATGCCGTCTGTCGTGAGATGACGCTACGTCCCCTTCCACTCGATATCGGGAGAAGCATAGACACCATCTACCTCGGTGGCGGGACGCCCAGCCAGTTGACAATCGGGCAACTGCGCCAACTCTTTATATATATAAATAAGGTATATGGCAGCGGTGCCCAAGAAATAACCATCGAGTGTAACCCAGACGACGTCACTGACCAATACGCTGAGGCATTGGCTCAACTGGGCATCAACAGGGTAAGTATGGGTGCCCAAACATTCAACGACGAGCGACTGCGGTTCCTACACCGCCGCCACAATGCAGCACAGGTACCGATGGCAGTGCAAAGGCTCCGCAATGCCGGCATTGGCAACATCAGCATCGACCTGATGTATGGTTTTCCGGGAGAGACGTTAGCCGATTGGCAACGCGACATCGACGCAGCCCTTGCCCTAGATGTAGAACACCTGTCGGCCTATTGCCTGATGATTGAAGAAGGGACACCGCTCTATGAACTGATAAACAATGGAGACCCCCTCAACGAGGAGCTGGAACGACAGATGTATGAGCTGCTGATAGACCAAATGACAAGGGGTAGCTACGAGCACTACGAGATATCGAACTTTGCCAAACCAGGATTCCGTTCTCGCCATAACTCGAGCTATTGGCATGATGTGCCCTATATCGGAATCGGAGCCGCAGCACATAGTTACAATCTAAAAAGCCGTAGCTGGAATGTGGCAAATATCCAGCAATACATAACGGCGATAGAAAAAGGTGAAAGACCTGCAGAACAAGAGGAGATAGATGATGACACACACTACAACGACCGTATCACCACCGCCTTGCGTACCATCGACGGATTAGACCTTACGACGTTGTCGGACAAGCATCGCCACTACTGCATGCAAGAAGCCCGGCGCTTCCTCTCCGGCGGTTTGCTACGTCAAGACGACCAGCACCTCATTCTCACCCGTAAAGGGCTATTCGTCAGCGATATGGTGATGAGTTCGTTGATGTTGGTATGATGACAATTAAGACCGCTCTGCGTCTTTGGTATATATAGTACACGTATGAACACTTGGAAACAAAATCTCGAAGAGACTAAAAAACACTACATTAACTGGTGGAACCACAAAGGTATCGTGCTGAATATGTGGGAGCACTTTCAGGATGGTGTCACACCTCATGCCGACGTGCCGGAGCCGAAGCCCTACAAGGACTTGAACCAGCGGTGGTTCGACCCTCAGTGGCGCGCCGACTACTTGGACTGGTACGTGGCTCATTCGTCGTTGATGGCCGACATGCTACCCGTGGCCAACACACAGCTGGGTCCAGGCTCGCTGGCAGCTATCTTAGGCGGTGTCTTCGAAGGTGGTGAGGATACTATCTGGATTCACCCACGCCCCACCATGGTCAATGGTTCAGCCATTGATATCGACGAGATCAAGTTCGATCCTCAGCATCCTAACTATCTGTTGCACAAGCAACTGCTGCAGGCTTGCAAGCAGAAGGCACAGGGTCACTACTACGTCGGCATGCCCGACCTCATGGAAGGTATGGACGTACTGGCAGCACTCAAAGGTACGGACAAGGTGTTGCTCGACACGGTGATGCAACCCGAAGTCCTTGAGCACCAGATGCAGCAGATTAACGACATCTACTTCCAGGTATTCGATGAACTGTACAATATCATCCGCGAGGGCGACGAGATGGCTTTCTGCTACTTCTCGTCTTGGGCTCCCGGCAAGATGTCGAAGTTGCAGAGCGACATCTCGACGATGATTAGCGTCGACGACTACCGCCGTTTCGTACAGCCCTTTATCCGCGAACAATGTCAGAAGATCGACTATACGCTGTACCACCTGGATGGCGTAGGAGCTATGCATCATCTGGATGCCCTATTGGAAATCAAGGAGTTGAACGCCATCCAATGGACGCCGGGTGTCGGAGAACCGCAGGGTGGCAGTCCGAAGTGGTACGACCTATACAAGAAGATACTGGCCGGTGGCAAGAGCATTATGGCCTGCTGGGTGACGCTTCCCGAACTGCGCCCGTTGCTCGACAACATCGGCGGCGACGGAGTACACGTAGAGATGGACTTCCATAACGAGCAGGAGGTGGAGCAAGCCCTGCGCATAGTAGATGAATTTGAGCACGCCCGCAACTTGCATCCCGCCACCCGTCCTATGGCTGTGGTCGGCGCTACTGTGGCAAGCAATACTACGGCTGGTGCCACTGTGGTCGGCGGTTCGGCCGCCGACGATGCCGACCGCGAAGTAGAAGCCATTATCCGCAAGATTGAGGGCGCATCGTCATCCAACGTTTCCCGCCCATCTCACCGCTTACCCCTCACCTCTGACAGAATCCTGCTGCTCGACGGCGCCATGGGCACCATGATACAGCAATACCAGCTGCGCGAAGAGGACTTCCGCGGGGCTCGCTTCGCCAATCACCAGAAGGACTTGAAAGGCTGCAACGACGTGCTGTCGCTGACCTGTCCTTTCGTCATTCGTGACATCCACCGCAAATACTTGGAGGCTGGTGCCGACATCATCGAGACGAACACCTTCAACGCCCAGCGCATTTCCTTGACTGACTACGGTCTGCAGGATTCCTGCCGTGACATCAACCTCGCCGCCGCCCAAATCGCCCGCCACTGTGCTGACGAGTTCAGCTCGTCAGACAAGCCTCGCTACGTAGTGGGCAGCATCGGTCCCACGCCGCGCACCTTTATCGGTGAGGAGGAGAAAGGCAACAAGGAACAATTTGCCGCCGCACTGCACGAAGCATACGCCGAACAGATACAGGCATTGGTTGATGGCGGCGTCGACGCCCTATTGATTGAGACCATCTTCGATGTGGAAAACGCCCGCATAGCCATCGAGGAAGCCAAGCGTATTGCGCCCGATATGTCGCTTATGCTTAGTTTCTCCGTTGCTGCAGCAGACGGCCATAACATGTTGGGACAAAATATTATACGATTCTTAGAAGAACTTAAAGCAAATCCTGCCATCACTGCTGATCAACCTTCACCTCTCACCTCTCATCTCTCACCTATAGCCACTCGCCTCTACTCCATCGGCATCAACTGTCTGGCTGACATCCAACAGATGGCGCCGCTCATACAGCAACTGGCATCATTCGGTACGAAGGTCAGCCTCTACCCCAACGCCGGTATGCCGGACGGAGGAGGCCACTACCATAAGACACCCGAGGGACTGCTGGCCGATGTATGGCCGCTTTTAGAGGGTCACTGGCTAAACATCATCGGTGGCTGCTGCGGCACAACGGATGCCCATATCCGTCAGTTTGCCAAGGCCATCGAACCTGTGCCCGGGGTGTTCCTTTCCCCGCTAACGACAGCCGGCGCTGCCTCGACGGCTGAAGTAGCCTCAATGGCAAGCGCAGTCTCGACGGCAAAACCGTCGAGCACAGTTATAGCCGCCGGAGCCTCCTCTACAGATAGTGCGCCCCATCGAGTGTTCAGCGGTTCAGCCGCTGAATCCGTGCCCGCCGCGGCTCCTGAGGAGCGCCTGTTCCAAGCCATTCTAAATGGCAAGAGCGACGATGCCGCCGCGGCCACTAAGGATGCTATAACACAGGACATCGCCCCGCAGGAGCTCATCAATGGTCAGATGATACGCGCCATGGGCGAAGTAGGTCAGCGCTTCCAGGATGGCAAGGCTTTCGTTCCTCAGCTGCTTATGGCCGGACGCGCCATGAAAGCCGCCCTCGAGCTGCTGAAGCCCATGATGGCAGGCAGCGCCTCGACCTCCATAGGCAAAGTGGTCATCGGTACGGTCAAGGGTGACTTGCACGACATCGGCAAGAACCTCGTTGCCTCCATGCTCGAGGGCTGCGGCTTTGAAGTGGTAAACATCGGCATTGACGTCTCCGCAGACGCCTTCATCAAGGCCATCAAGGAAAACCAGCCGGACATTCTCTGCATGAGTGCCCTGCTCACGACAACGATGGGCTACATGAAGGAAGTGATTGACGCCCTAGAATCTGCCGGCATCCGCGACCAGGTAAAAGTGATGGTAGGTGGTGCTCCTGTGACGCAAGGCTTCGCCGACGAGATAGGTGCCGACGGCTATAGCGACAATGCCAATTCGGCTGTCACCGTAGCCAAACAACTGTTAGGAAAACTATAATGGAAAAGGGCTTAAAATCAAGCCCTTTTCTTTCGTTTATAACACTGTTTAAAATCACAGAGTCCACAAGTGTAATCCAAATGGCGCACGTCCTTTCCTAAGCCAATAATGCCACTCACCGACTTGATAGGAACCATCAGTGAGGAAACTGTCAGCGTGACACCACACGTCACGCCATGGAACAAGGGAAACAGCCGTTGTTGCTGCGACACATGCCAACCGCAATAGCCCGGCGAGAAGCGGTTGGTGTGATGCCAGCCGAGTTTGTCGATACTCTCCTGCAACATCTCCTCCATGCGGTCGGCACATTTCTCTGCAATGACCGATCCGAGGGCATCGGCAATAAAGATGCGCACCATATCATTTTCCTTCTTCAGCCGTTGCTGGAATTGCTCGAAGGCAAGGCCTGCCGTACAAATGAAAAAGGCGTATGCCTCGGATCCTCGGAGCTGGCGTTCAATGATGCGTCCCATCTCGAAAGGGGGCAAGTCGCGAGCCACAAAGAAGCAGAACTCAGGTTTTACCCACGCACGGACATGATTGATTACAAAGTTCACCTCCCTTATGGTCGACTCATCGGGCTGTTGGTCACGATAGCCCATCTGCTCGTAAATGTCGGCAGGGACTATCTGTAGGTCGTCATATGTCAGCGTTTTCTGTGTCACCTGAATATTCGTTTGATTCTCATTCCTTAGCAGCGGTTAAAGTCCTTCAGCGCCTCGAAAAAAGCGTCGATGTTGTGCTGTGGCGTGTGCGGCGGTGTGTCGCATCCGCTGGAGAGTACGAAATTGGGGTAAGGACGCATTTCCTCCAACAAATCCAACGTCGTCTGACGCATCTGCGACGGCAGTCCGTCCTTGAACACAGATACGGGGTCGATGTTGCCCATTGCCAATGCTGTGGGAGGCAAATCCCTGATAACTTCAGCCATGCGGCACTTGTTGCCAAAGTGGTAGGCTGCAGCTCCCGTCACAGCCATAGCTTCGGTGCAATGGCCGGTATTTCCGCAATTATGAAGAACGACTATAAAGTTTTCATTCTGAGCACGTTCCACAATTCTCTTGACGTATTTAGACGAGAACTCCTTGCAGTCATCGTTCGACATCAAGCCCGCAGCCGGCTCGGCCATCATGACACCATTGGCACCCGTCTCGCGGAGCGCCAGACAGTACTTCTCGATGAACTGCGTACACTTCTCCAGCAGCGTATGAGCTGCGTCGGGATGCTCGTAAATCAGCACCATAATCTCAGACATATCATAGAGGCGTCCGGCCAATGAGAAAGGACCAATACAACCGGCAAACAAAGGACGGTCATTGACCTCACGAGCCGCTAGCAGATTGGCTTTCAAATATTGCGGAATACGTCCTGCCGACAACGACGGCACCTGTAACTTGAAGATGCTGTCGACATCGGGCAACAGTCGACCGGAGACAGCGGGTACAGCCTCGTCACTAAAGGCAATAGGAGCACCGAAGGCCTCGGCCTCCGTCGTCAGATCCATGATGGTGCATGCTGCTGCACTGGGATATTTCCTAACCAACGTCATCACGGCCTCATAGTGCACCCGCCCGTCACTGACAGCCTCACGAACAGTATGTCCATTCAGTTCAATTCCTGGATGCGTCATCACAGGAACGGCTGTTACTTCTTTCTGTCGGATGACATCAGCCACCCATTTTTGCATGTTCATCTTCATCGTTTCGTGCTTTTGGTATCTTTAAGACGTAAAGAGCGACGTTTTGTCACTACTTCAAATGATGACAAACCAGAGCTCACCGCGTCTTAAACATATAACAAGGAGAACCAATGAAAAAGTTACTAACCACCATACTGCTATTCGCTGTCGGCTACTGCCATGCCGACGAAATTGTTATCCGCGAAGGCGAGAGCATACACGATGCCTTGCGACAGGCTCGCGAATGGCGACGTACAAATGATGCCCGTTGTCAGGGAGGCATTACCATCACGCTTCAAGAAGGCCGCTACTATATGAGCGAGCCGTTGTTCCTGCGCCCCGAGGACAGCGGCACGAAGGAGTCACCACTCGTCATCCGAGGTATTGGAGAGAAGCACACAAGTGTCATTTGTGGCGATGCCCGACAACGTCACACCCAGGTGTGGCCGTTAAAAGAACAAGGTGACAGTCTTCCGATAAAAAAACACGATGACGGTCTTCCAATGAAAGGCATGGAACGCATGATAGACTTCAATACCACCGACAGGACCATCACCATTCCTACTCCACCCGCCACTGTGCTTCGAGATTTTGTCTCGAAGAAGACCCCACTCGAAATGGTGGTTCACCAGCGATGGGCCATCGCCATCCTGCGTGTGAAAGAGATGAAAGTGGAGGGCGACAAGACGGTGGTATCGTTCATGGAACCCGAGAGCCGTCTGGAGTTTGAGCACCCCTGGCCACAGCCAGTCATCGGAGGCGAGAAGGGCAACAGCTCTTTCCTGCTGCGCACGACGGAGCAGCGCGACGGCATTGAGCAGTTGGTCATCGTCGATGGAGCCAACTATGTACGTTTTGAAGGTTTAACCTTCAAACACACTTGCTGGAACCGTCCCTTGCACAAAGGGCACGTTACCCTACAGGGCGGTTTTCCACTCATTGATGCCTATAAGCTGAAAGAAAACCCAGGGTTACCTTGGGATAAGGATCTCGAGAACCAAGCCTGGATAGAGCGCCCTGTGAGTGCTGTCACCGTGCGCAATGCCCATCACGTTGACTTCCACTCGGTGCTGTTCGAGAATCTGGCTGCCACGGCCTTGGACTTTG